>CAZVZS010000044.1:26650-44179 GCA_964631535.1 uncultured Leptospiraceae bacterium | reverse complement strand
CGTCGATTTATGAAGTAAATTCTGGCAGGTTTACACACTGTTTGGGGCGCCACCATAGCTCCCGCCACGGCTCCCGCAATAGTCGCATTTTTTATGGAATTGAGCGAATCGCGATCTTGAGTTGCTCCTGCGATTGCATCTCCAATTGATTTTCCATCGGCAACTCTTTTCCCGATCTGTACTCCGTATTCTGTAATGGCACCCACGGTTCCGCCGATCAATCCGCCATAAGTGACCTTCATAATAATCACCGGGATAAGAGCTGGAATTGCTACAGGTGCATGCCCCGTGGGGTCCTTCGCCCCAATCGGATTCCCATGCACGTACATGTACCGATTCCATCCCTGGGTCTCATAGTTTCCTGCAATTATCGTGTCAGCGGATGTGAATCTTGCGATTTGCGGATCGTAATGCCTTGCGTTGTAGAAATAGAAATTCGTCTCTCTGTCTAACTCCTGCGAATTGTACTTCGGCGCGAAATCCTCATCGCCCTTTTGGACGAACGTCTCGCCATACGGAAGGTATTCTGCCCGTGATAATACTTGCCCCGCCGCGCCCATCACCAGCTTCCCGCTATCAACCTGGTCCTGTAGGTACCAATCCTTTGCGCCATTCTGCGCCACCGCCGCGATTCGCAGTCCATTATGGTAGATGTTCGCTACCGAATTCAGGGTCCCGCTCTCTCCGATCAACTCCATCCCAAAGTACATGCTCGGGTACACGGTTTCCACATCCGTGAAGTCGCCTCCTTTGTCATGCTTCGCTTTCTTGCGAATTCTGAATCCCCGGGCGCTGCGCGCACATCCTGGTCACCCGATTGTCGCCCATCCATGGGCTCGATCGGCTGACCGCTCGCACTCCTGCTCGCTCCAGATGGCGCTTGCTGCTGGATCTGTTGCCTTGCGACGGATTGGGTGATTTTTTTCAGGGCGTCGCGGTCCGGGAGAGTTGCGCTTCGTATGGCCGGACCGCCGCGCTTTCGCTCGCGGGCTCGCTCAATCGCTGACGCGGGGTTGGTTGGCGGGGAGGGGTGTGTGGTTGGCGCGCTTTGCGCGGGTATCGCGTACGAATTCGTATGAGATTTCAGTCTATGCGAAAATTTCCGCCTCCCCGCGAAAAAAAGTACCCAAAATTTACGTACCTGGATATTTTGTGCGAAAGAGTGTCAAATTATGCGAAATCATTTTGTTCCGATTTTGACCGATCGTCTGGCCTATCGCCAGTAGGTGCGCTATCGGTGGCGCATGTCAAACGCGCGCTGGATACGGTTGAGGAGGAAAATTCCGATCACTGGGAGGATCGTTTGAACCGGACGGGTCAGGTGGCGGAAAGACTTGCGGACCAGCTTGCCTGCGCGGAGTATTCCATTCGCAGGCGGTTTGGTTGGGAGAAGTATCGGCGGCTGGTGGGGGAGTTTATGGGGTAGAATGATCCGCTTCGTCTGGTATTGGAGGACATAATAGGTCCGGATCTCCAGACACATTTTTTTGTCAAATTTTCGTGATCGGTGCACCGGAGGGACGCGCGATCATCGCTATGCACGGAATACAATCCTTGCACCCGGGACTTTCGATTGCATGCGCGCGAAAATCGCTGGACTCTTACTGAGAGGCGTACGCGGATAGTTTTTAGACGGTACAGGCATGTTTCACGCTTGATTCTGGTCGTTACTTAAACTAGACACTTTCTAGTCAATTCTGCAATTTTATCCGCAGCAAGAAATATCTCTTCTCGTTCACTTTCCGGGTATAGCTCCGCGCATGCCATGAGCCCTGGATAGGTGTCCAGGAAAATATTTGCGGCAATTTTCGGAATGGTTGTTGAATTTATATAAAAAAAATGAACTGATTTAAGTATTTCACAAAATTCTTCGTATTCTTTTTTCGGAAGTCCGTCTCCAATTCGGATCGGCACAACTAATTTTTCGTGTGCCTTTTCCAAAGCGGCAAGTAATTCGTGTTCATTCATTTCCAATCCTTGACCTTCGATATCGCAGTTTTTGGAATCGATTTTTCTATCAAAACTTCAGCAGAACTTTTTGCCCAATTTTTCGCTGTTCTTCCTCGCAGATATTCGTTTCTGACTGATTCCTCGGAAAGGTCAATCACTTTCGACGAGACCTTATTGAGGTCAATCTGGATAATCTTTCCTTGAGTTTTTTCTGCCCATTTTTTGGCAATTTCAAGGTCCCTTGTAGTCGAAATAAATTGTGACTTAAAATTTGCTTTCGACCCATGTAAAACGTGTCCCTCTACCGCGTGATTTGCCAGAGGGTTTTTCGCCGTCAATCCATTTGAAACTTGCTCTTCAGATCGTAAAACTCGATAAACAAGGTTATTCTGCGTTGCGGTTTTGGCTGCGATTTCTCTTCCAGCCGCGTTCTCCGAACCTTTGATAAGAGATTTCCCGGCGGAAACTAGTTTGGATCCTCGGTTAACAATATAAGAGCCAGACATTACACCCATTCGGGTATCATCTCGGTCTGGTAACAGTTCACCTGCGACTTTAAGGAAGCCGCCGGCGACATACATAAACATTGCGTCATAAGGATTTGAGTAGCCACCTGTTAATGATTCTTTAGTTAGGTTTTCGCCTTCGGTCTCCACAAAACGCTTGAATTCATCCGCAATATCAGCTCCGTCGTGCCCCGTCGGATCCTTCGCCCCAATCGGATTCCCATGCACATACATGTACCGATTCCAACCCTGACTGGAACCCTCCCCGTCGATGATCGTGTCAGCACTCGTAAACCGCGCGATCTGGGGATCGTAATACCTTGCGTTGTAGAAATAGAAATTCGTCTCTCTATCTAATTCTTGCGAATTGTACTTCGGCGCGAAATCTTCGTCTCCTTTCTGTACGAATGTTTCGCCGTACGGCAAATATTCCGCTCGTGATAATACTTGCCCCGCCCCGCCCATCACCAGCTTCACGCTATCAACCTGGTCCTGTAGGTACCAAACTTTCGCGCCGTTTTGCGCCACCGCGGCGATTCGCAGTCCATTATGGTAGATGTTCGCTACCGAATTCAGTGTATTCGATTCGCCGATTAATTCCATCCCGAAGTACATGCTCGGGTACACGGTCTCAACATCCGTGAAGTCGCCTCCCTTGTCATGTTTCGCTTTCTTGCGTATCCGGAAGCCGCGGTCGTCGTACCAGTACTGGCCAATCGCCTCAGTGATCGTGGGATCGCGGACCTCGCGGATCCTATCATAGCTATCGAGGATGATCTGTTTCTCTTTGTTCGTTTTCAGGTCCACCTGCCCGGTCATGTTGCCAGCAAGGTCGTAGCTCATCTGGAAGCGGGCGCCGTCGACTGTGCTGTCGATCGTGCGTGCCTGGTGGTTTACGTACGTATAGTTCCAGCGTTCGTTTAACGCGTCTGTGTCCGGATCGACATAATCGCGGCGCGTTAAATTCCCGTTATCCGCATAGCCGTAGCGATGTTTGTACTTGAGCGGTGTCGTCTGCGCCGTTCCCGTCCCATCGTCCGTTTCTACGTATGATCCGGTCGCCGTGACCAATCGATTGATTCCGTCGTACGCGTACTGATAGTCGGTCTGGAATTCGTCGGCGTCGTTTTGGACGCGTTTGATTCTGTCCTGTGCGTCGAACGTGTACTGGGCGTTCTGGATCGTCTTCGTCGTCGCGCCATTGGGTGCGGTCGTCTGGATGTATTCCAATCGTCCTTTGACGTCGTATTGATAGTTCGCGGTGACGCTATTGCCGTAGGCCACCTGCCTTATCTGTCCAAATTCATTGTAGGCGGTGCTGTTTATGATTGATTCGTCGCACCCGCCGGCGCTGGCGGCGTTGGCGCGCACGGAGGCCGATTGTAGATAGCCGAAGGTATTGTACGTGTAGCAGGCGCGGGCTCCCTGGTTTGTGCGCGGGTTCTGCGGGTAGCTGATTTCCTTCGTGCGGTTCAGGTTGTCGTACGTGAAGGCGGCCACGTAGGGGACGTCGGTTTCGGTTGTGGTGTGTTCGTTGATGATGCGTTTTTCGCGTTCCACGCGGCCGAGTTTGTCGTATGAGAGGATGACGGTCGCGGCGGGGTCGTCGATGCTCGTGAGGCGGCCTTTCGCGTTGCTCGCTTCGGGGTGTTCGTCGTAGCGATAGTACACGGCGCCTTCGCTGCCGGGCAGGTTTTTCTGCACCATGCGTCCCAACCGGTCGTAGCTCATCGTCGTCGTGCGGCCGAGCGCGTCGGTGCGACCGGTCGCGTCGCCGAAAGCGTTGTAGGCGATCGTGGTGACGCCGAGGTCGGGGTCGCTCTGCGCGACCACGCGGCCGTAGCTATCGTAGCGCCAGTGGGCCAGGTTGTTGCCGCTCGTGTCCTGCGCGGGAATCGTGGAATTGGGATTCGCGCAGGTGAGGCTCGCCCCGTTCAGATCGTTTTTTTGCGTGCGATTGCCGGCCTGGTCGTAACAGAAGCCGATCGTCGCGCTTACGGTCTGGCTGTCGTCGCCGGTGCCGCTGTCGGTCACGTACAGGACCTGACCGCGCGCGTTTTTGATCGTCGTCTTCGTCGTGCCCCCGCTGTGCGTGGCGCGGACTTCCCAGGGATCGTTGTAGATCGTCGTGATGACGGCCTGCGAATTCTCGCTCGCGGCTTTCGGCAGCGTGACGCTCTGGACCCGGCCGCTGGAGTCGTACGTCGTGATCGTCGGATTTTTTTCGGCGATGATGACACGGTAGTTATCCAGTTCGTCGCCCGACGCGTACTCGGTCTGGCCCTTGCGGATTACGCGACCGATCGCGTCATATACGATGCGACCGGTACGCGTAATATGTCCGTTGTCCGCGGTGCGTACGGTATGGATCTGGCGACCGAGCCCGTCGGTGTAGACCCGGAAGCTCAGGCCCGGATCGCTCGTGCCCGTCTGGTAGTCGGTGCGCGCGCTGAGCGGGTAACTCGCGCTGTAGCTGTACGTTTCGAGCGTCGCGGTGCCGGAGGGTGTATCGGCGCGCAGCGCTGTGAGGCGGCCGTACGCGTCGTAGTCGTGGTAGGTCCGGTTGTCGTTGGGATCGGTGACGCGTTCGGGCCGGCCGAAGGCGGCGGCGTAGTTGATCTGGTACGTCGTGGACAGACTGCCCGAGTCGGTGATTTGTCTCCGTTCGGTGACAAATTGCTGGAGGGCCGTGTCGTACGCGTATTGTGTGACGCGCGCCGGGCTCGCGCTCGTGTCGCGTTCTTCGGTCGTGTTACCGGCCGCGTCGGTTTCGTATTCGACGATCCGCGGATCCGCAGCGTGGACGTTCGCGCCCGTCGCCGTGACCACGCGGCGACTCAGGTTGCCGCGTCCGTCGTAGGTATAAGCTTCGGTGGTTTCCAGGTAGCTCCCGGTCAGATTTTTTTTCTGCGTGGGGCGTTGCTGATTCGTGGTTCCATCGGTTTCGTAAGTCGTTTCGCTCGCGACCGTTTCGCTCGCGTGGGCGCTGTCGCTGAAGTGGTCGGTCAGTTCTTCCGCGCGGCGGTCCAGGCTGTAGCCGTCCAGCGTGAGGGCGAGCGTCTTCGTCTCCACGAGGGCGCCCCGAACGTAACTCCGTTCGAGCGCGGGGGTCACCATGTAGGACGGTCTGGTCTGCGCGCCCTGCGCTATCGTATGGATCTGGTATTCGTACGTTTTTCGCGAATACTCCCGGTTGTCGTAGCCCAGGTAGCGACTTTCCTTGATCGCGCCGGACAGGGCCCGGTTCAGGAGATAGTTCGCGTGCGGTTCGTTGTTGTAGGTGCGGATCGTCCGTCCGCCGTACGCGTCGATCGCCGTGAATTCGCCGAAACCGAAATAATCGGTTTCCTTGCGATCGTCGATGTACGCGCTGAAGGCGTGGCCGTTTTTGTATTCGTAGTTCAGGGCGATGCGTCCGTTCTGGCCGTCGTCCTGGGTGATCTTCACGCAGACTTTGTAATTCATCGGCAGATCGGGCACCCCGTCGCCGCCGGTGTTGTCGTACTGCGTACTGTTCGCGTATTCCAGGAAGTACGTGCCGCCGATCCCGTTTTCGATTTCGGTGATTAGATCCGGACTCGTGCCCGTCGTATTCGCGAAATACCAGTCGCGTTCTTTGAGATGAAACAGGCCGATGTCGGTCTTGCCGTCGCCGTTGTAGTCGCCCTGGATCCAGCGGAACGGATAAACTTTTGTATAAAGATCAGGGCGATCCTGAGTCCGCGTCAGGTACGCTCCGCCCGGCGTGATCAGTCGCGCGCCCGCGATTTCGTACACGCGCGTGCCGCCGGCCGTTGCCACCAGGGGATTGCCCTGGTGGTCGTGTTCGCCCGCGTACGCAAGGCCCGTGCCCGCGTTGTAGGTCGTTTGCGTGAAGGTCGGGTACGTGGCAATTTTGTAAAAATTTTGTACTCCGTTCGACTGGCGGCCGTAGACCACGCTCTGCGTCGCCCCTTCGTCGCGAACGTAGTAGTCCACGCCCGCCTGCGATTTGGTTCCGTCGAATTCGTCGCTCAGGATCGGCATCGTGACCGCACCGGCCAGCGGCGGAAAGCCGATCGTATGGCCGGTCATGTCGAGCGTGCCCGGATACCATTTCTGCGTCGCGTTCGTGCGGTCCGCCATCAGGATCTGCACCCCGGCCGCGGGTGTGAAGCGCGCCGCGAAGAAGCTGTAAAACTTGCGATTCGCGCGGTTCACGTTCTGGCTGCCCGCGCGGAAGATGTCCTTGAAGTTCGGCGCTCCGGCGATCGGGTTGATCGCGTAAGCGGTTTTCGTCGTGCCACGCACATGCAGAAAGCGCACCGTCGTGGCCTGGTCGTCCAGGACAAAGAGCGAGCGGTCGCTGGCGCTTTCGAAACTTTCCAGCAACCAGAGCGATTCGGCGAAATCGAAGTTGCTGACGTCGTTGGAGGTAAATTCCGCCAGCAGGCGATTCTGGAACGCGCTGCCGACGTACGCCACAGCGTAAAACCGGTGCGTCGCGCCCGCGAACGAGGTCGTCTTCGTATAATACAGAATCTCATCGCGGCCCGTCACTTCATTGCGGATCGGCCGGCCCTGGATGAGGCTCAGGCCCTGGGCGTCCAGTTCCAGATCCAGCGCGAGTGCCGGCGCGGCCGCGCCCTTTTTGTAAACCAGGCGATTTTCGCGGCGGTTGTAGATGAGTTGCTCGGGGTTATTCGCGCAGTCGCTGCCGGAGAAACATCCGGCGAAAACGGTTTCCCCGCGGTCGGCGCCCGGATTCCCGTCGTACACATAATCCAGCAGCACGGTCTGGGTGGCGCTGGCGGCGAAGCTCCGTCGACCCCGTTCGATTTTGACTTCGTCCTGGGGCAGGGGCGCGGCCAGGAGGCGATCGGGGTTGCTCGCGTTCTCCAGATTATTGTACACCCGGTAGCGAAACCCGGCCGGCGTGGCTTCCCCGATCCAGAAATTGCGGTCGCTCCGCGAATAAAATCCGATGTCGGTGCGGCCGTCCCCGTTGAAATCGCCCTGGAGCCAGCGCGTGATTTCGCGATACTGCGGCGTGCGCGAGTACACGCGAAATTGTATCGTTCCGTAGCGCGTTTCGCCGATGATCCATTCGCCCGCCGCGCGGTCGAAGACCAGGAAATCGGAAAACCCGTCGCCGTTAAAATCGCCGCTGAAGCGGTCGTGGCCGAACAGGGCCTGTTCGGGCGCGGTGAATTCTTTGAAGAGCGTCCAGACGAGACGAAAGCCGATGTTCGGATCGCGGTAGTTCGCGCCCACCCACCAGCGGCCGCTGCGGCTGTCGTAAAAACTGACGTCGGTGCGTCCGTCGCCGTTGTAATCGCCCGAGTACCAGTGGATCCCCGCGCGCGCGTCGCCGTAGCGGCTGGCGTCGCTCGTCGCCGCGGCGCCCTGGTCGATGCCCGGGGCGTAATCGCCACGGTACAGATTCTTAAAGTGGCGCGCGAATTTTACGAACTGAAAGGCCCCGCCCGTGTTGCGCATGAGCCACCAGTCGCCGGTCGGCTCGTCGAACAGAACCGCGTCGGATAGCCCGTTCCCGTCGTAGTCGCCAGGAAACCATTCCGCTTTGAAGATATCGAGTCCGGACACGGCGAGCGTGCCGTAGCGTCGAAATTGAAACACGCGTCCGTCGTGTTCGGCCACCCAGAACTCGCGCGCTTCAGTAAGATACAGAGCCACGTCGCTGCGACCGTCGCCGTTGTAATCGCCCGTCACGTTGCCTTTGAAAAACTGAATTTTTTCCGGACCGCTGTATCCCTGGAAGCGGTTGCCGTACAGTTTGTTCGCGTACCCGCCGGTTCGCTGGCCCTCGGCCGCTTTCCAGTTGCCGGTCTGCGGATTGAAAAAGACCAGATCGGAGATGCCGTCGCCGTTGAAATCGCCTTCAAAATATTGTGTGTCTTCCGGATTCGTCTCCGGATCGCCGTAGTTCGGATTGGGGATGGTCTGCCAGGCGAAGGCGTGCGTGGTACTCCCGTACCGAAACGCGGGTTGTGTCGTCGTGCGCGAAGATCGTACGCTCGCGAGCAGGGGCCGACCGGAATCGTCCGAAGCGCGATACTCCAGCCGGTAATCCCAGAGCGCGCTGCCGTCATAGCCGACTTCGATCCGGTCGAGCAAGCGGTCCATCTTCATTAGAAAGCCGGGCGCTTTCGATACGTAAAAGTCGTCGCGGGCTTTCGTCTCAAACCGGACGTACTGGCGCGCGTTCTGCCCCGCGCCCGCGTTGCCGGTGTAACGGATTTCGCTCAGATATAAAATATGATTGGTCGCGTAAAAATCGTCGTCGTATTCGACTTCGAGGTAGTTACCGTTGCGATCTTCCGATCGGGCGAGATACCAGCTGTACGTGTTCGTATCGCGCGCCGGGTCGTAGATGCGGCTGGCTTTCGTCTCCCCGTACACATGCAGGGTGCCGCTCGCGTCGCGTACGCGCCAGATCCCGCCCTGGGTCGCGTCCGTGTACTCCAGGCGCACAAAATCGCCTTCGATCTCAGTCCGATACGTGCCTTCCTCGCTGGCAGTGGGCCCGTTCACTTTGATGAGGCGTTTCCCATTATAGGTGAAAACGTCGCGGTGGTCGTAAAACAATTCGCCGTAATCGCTCGTGCGCGCGATACTTCCCAGGCCGACGTTCCAGCCGATCCCCGCCCAGCCGTCGCCGCCGCTGGAACTGTAAGCGATCGAAAGGGCCGGTTGCATCCCCGCCCGCCCCGCCGGCACTTCGATCGGATACGCGAGCGAAACCGCTCCGAAGTTATTCGGTTCCGGGGGTTTGATGAAGGCCACGCCAGCCAGGCCGCTGGCTTTCGACGCCGGGTCTTCGGCCCGGTCGCTGAAGTTCGTCGTCGACGAAAGCGCGTCGTTGCCTTCCGGCGCGAGCGCCTGTCCGCCCGCTGACGGGAACCCCGGCTCGCCCGGCGGCAGGGACGGCGGTCCGCAGAGGACCCCCGACACAGCCAGCGTGAGCGCGACCAGTGTGTTTCGCAGTTTTTTTACAAATTCGGGCGACATGGCGATTTCTCGTAAAATATAGTATGATGACGTTTAAGTGTAAAAGAAGGGAGTGCCGCCCGGCGTAGGGCCGGGCGGCTCGCTCCAACTGGCTTACTTGATACTGGCCCTCACTTCATACGTGCGCTCGATGAGCGGCGCGGTGAAGAAGTTGTTGAGGCCGTAGGTGGGCGCCGCGTTTGGATCTACCGGGAAGGGGATCACGCGGCCGTAAAGGTCGTTATCGGCAATGGAGCCTCTCAACCAGGCCACCAGGGCTCGACCTTGGCCAACAGCCGCCATGGGGGAATTCATAACGGAAGTTGCTGTTGAGTCTACTAACAACTGGCTTCCGATGAGGTTTCCGGTCGTCCAATCGACAATTTGGGTATGGTTGCTAAAATACTGCGGGCTTACAGTGTAGTGGATCCAATGAACCAGAAGATGGTTACCATTCAATCCCAGGAAAACATCTTGAGGAGAACCACCGGAAATCTGAAATGAATCTCCAGCGAAGTTCATCGCCGTCAAGTCCAGAAAACGGCCACGCAATCCTGAATTCGCAACAACAAAGATGGCCTTTCCGTTGGCGGCATGGGTAGCTTTAATGGTTCCGGCCACTTCGACTGTTCCTGAAAACAACTGGGAATTCGTGTTCAGATCAATGACCTTCGCAATTGTAGCTCCATCGGAATAACCTACGATGCCGTGATTTCCGCTGGCCGCAGCCGCAAACGAAATACCCGCACTGCTTATACTTCCCAGGTTGATTTCACTGCCGACCGTTGTTCCCGTTGTGAAATTAAAAACACGGGCTCGTAAACTGCTGGGATCGAACAGGGCGGGTGTCCAGGGATACACGATCATGGCTCGGTCACCGGATTGAGTTATTCGGAGGTTGCCGAAATTGAAACCGCTGCTCGTGAAGGAAATTAGTCCGCCAACCAGGGAACCGGTCGAGAGGTCGACCACCCTGCCAGAAATCAACGGATCTTGTCCGACAACAAGAGCCAGGTTTCCGTAACGGGCTACACTCAATTGCGGGTAACTGATTCCGGTAATCGTAAACTCAGAACCGACTACCGTACGACTGGGGACGTCAATCAACCGTCCCTTGACCGTTGACGCGCCTTCACCCCAAACGATGAGGGCCCGGTCAGATGTGGCCACCACCCTCACATTTTGTGGACTGGAAACCCCGGAAATCTGAATATCAGGTCCAATTCCGTTCGCAGTATTTATGCCCACGAAACGAGCATATATTCCGCTTCCGGATAGGGGAACGTAAACAGATATCGCTTTTTGTTGCCCCGGGATTTCAGTAAGAGCAGTGCTAAATAAAGCCACATCCCGCGCCGAAATCGTAAAATTCCCCGCAGTCTGGGCCATCAGCAAACTGATCTCCTCCATGCTCATCAAAAACCTGCGCTGCGTCACGTTCAGGAAATCGTCGAAGTTGCTGGCGTCGGCCCAGTCGTTCCAGAAGGGATTGGCTTCGTTGTTCCAGCCGGTCCACTGGCCCACCAGGAAATCGGCGACGTACCCGAGACACTTGACGGGCTTGAACACGCCGCACGAAGAACTGTCGGCGGTCGGCAGAGGAATATTCTGCGAAAGACTCCAGTCGCTCTGCCAGGTCGGCGAAACAGCCGCGTTCCAGTCGGTCCAGGTCGTGGGCAGAACGAAGAATCCATACAGCGGTTCGCTCAGCCCGCCGTTGACGTACGCCACTTCGCCCGTCGCGTGGTCGACGGTCAGTGCGGTCGAGAGGCTGATCGTATAAACACCGGCCGACAGCGAAGCCCCGGTCACGGTGAATGGCAGCGATTCGCCCGGCACGACAAGACTGTCACCGACGAAAAGTTCGCCAATGGCCGAACTCAGTTTGATCGTGCTGTTTCCGGTCAGCGCCGATTCCGAAACGCGTCCCTGGAATTGTTTCACCTGCGCGTGCGGGGTGGGCCAGATCGTTTCGCGGTACGCGTTGTTGAGCGCGGGACGCAGGTACACGTGAACCAGCGGATCGCCGGCGCTGACGAGGGCATGCTCGCGCGGCAGGCGAATGCAGAGCGTAAAAGTCTGCGCGACGAAATTGAGCGATTGGCCGCACGAAGCCGGCAAATCGTCGTCGGTGTCGGTGCCGAGACCCCTCATGATGTTGAACCAGTCGGTCGGATTCCCGCCGAGGGCCAGAGACATGTCGAAGTCGATCGCCTCGGAAATATTGTACCGTTCGGTAGTGACCATGGGATCGTAGGCGAACTGATTGTAGATCTGCGCGCTCATCGTCCCGTCGCCCACGTTGGGCCCGAAGTCGGGATTGAGCAGACGCGTCTCTTTAAGATTGAACACGAGTTCGATCTTATCGCCGAGGCCGGCCTGGCCGAGGTACTTCGCGTGGACATCCGGGTCGAAGGGACTGGTCCCGACCGTATCCTTGTTCCAGCGCGTGTTCAGATCGAAGGGTCCTCCCGTTTCGAGCGGATTTGTGCCGTAGGTCTCTTCCGCGCCGAATAAATCGACCGCCGAAAGATACACGAGGTCGTACTGGTCGCCGACCCAGATGGTCCCGTTGACGCCTTTGAGCACCGGGATCGGTTGTTCGCCCGCCACAGGTTGATTGAAGGTGATTTCGTTGCCCGAGCCATCGAGTAAAAATTCCGAGTATGTGAAATACTTACCGTTCGTAAACACGACCCAGATGCCGGCGTTTTCTTTTTCGGAGGCGGTCCACTGGGCGAGCGGTTTCATCACGCAGGCTGTGCGTTGTACTCCGTCGCTACCGGTTCTGGTCTGGTCCGTGCAGGGAATGCGCGTCTCTTTGCCGCCAAATGACTTGATCCCCGAAACCATGGCGATGTTGTCCACCAGGCCCGGCACGCTTTCGCTCAGGTCCAGAACGTAATCGTGGAACTGAATCGAGACCCCGCTGCAACCGATACGCTGCAGGGCCTTTTTGAGCGAAACCCCGGGGGCCACGGAGGTGATACCGCTAGCGTTGCAGATCGTGCTGCCGTTGTCGTCGAACGCGGCCACGCGGTACATTTCGCGCACGCCCGGTCCGATCCATTTGATCAGGGCCGAACGGCCTTTCGCGTTTTCTTCAACGATCTTGAGGTTATCGCCCGAAAAATTGAGCAATACCGAACGATAGTTCGAATCCGGTACGTGGCGCAGTTCGTAATCGACCAGGAAAATTTTCGGAACGTAACCCTTGGCGATCGCGTTTTCCACCTCCACCGTGTTCAGATTGGAAAGATCCACCACGTACGGGCCGAATTCGGTCCCGCCGTACACGTCGATCTGGAACAGAGAAAAATCGTCGTTGCGCAGGCGAAAGCTCTGGATCGGGATCAGATCCCCTTCTGGAGTTTCGAACATGAGCGAGGCGAGGATATTTGTCATCCGCACCGGCATGTTAGTCGTAACGTTACGAATATACAGCGCCGCGCGCACCCGTCCCGCGTCCGGTTTCACGATCGAATTGGAATCGACTTTACCGCTTTTTTCCGTGCGATACTTGCGCGCCTTGCGAGCGGCTTCGTCCGACTTAATCGAACGCGCGTCGCGATCGATATTGTTTTTGAACGGCACGTCCTTCCATTTGGTCGTGGTCTCCGAATAACCTGATTTCTGGCTGAAGGATTTTTCGGTGCTGCGCGAATCGCTGCCGCTTGCATTTATTCCTACAGGGATACCTTTTATTGGGATTGTTCCCCCTAATTCTCGCGAGTGCGAATTGCTGCTCGAAAGCCCGATCGAAATCTCGTCGGACCGACTGAACGAATCCTGGAATTGCACCGTACGTTCGTTCACCTCGGCCTGGTGCACTTTTTCGGTGCCTTCATTCTTGTTGCTTTCCATGTCGTTCGAGTTGATTTCGCTGACGATTTCGCTCGTGGAGCCGGTGCTGTCCTTGAGGATTTCCACGCGCATCGTCACGGGCGTGGCGATCGTCGCTTCGACCAGGGGATAGTCGGCCACCCAGATATTGGAGGTGGTCTCGTCGGCGTTGTTGATGCCGTCGCCGTCGAAGTCCTGGTTCAGGCTGGTGCCCACCGGATCGATGGTGCCCATTGAACCGAGGGCGACGAAATTGCCCGGAGGCAGGTTGAACAATTCCGGAATTAACTCCGGATTCGTCGGGCCCACCGGACCGGAAGGCCCGCCGGTTCCATTCTTCGGCGGAACCGCGGACGCGGGTGTGGCTGCGGGCTGCGCAATCAGTACGGTCGCCGTAGCCAGATCCACGTCGTGTGAGCGGTCGGGTTTCTGGCTGGCGCACTGAATTGCGAAGACCGATAACGCAAGAAGGCTCGCCAGGCGAGCGCGAATTGTGAATTTCATGATCGTTCTCCGTATTAGTTTTCACCGCCGCCCCGCTCGCTGCGCGCTGACGCCGATGATGCTCAGGCGAGTGTTCGCCTGTAACTAATACGTGGCCCGAGAACGATCGTCCCAAAAAAACCCTGGAAAAAATTCGTAAGTGTACCTGAATTGCGATTTTGGGAAAAAAGGTACACCGCCATGCGCGGAGGGGTTCGGCAGGGGGCCCCGGTCGCGCAGGGGCCGCCCTCGCACGGCGCGCCCGTCGGGCTCTCGGGCCGGGCTGCGCCCCGTCCCTCGATCCCTGGCCCGGTTGGCTGGAGTGGATTTCTTCTATAGTATGAGCAGGTAAAAGTGGTAAAAGTTAAACTGGTACAGGGGGAGGCCCGAATTTAATAAAAATTTAGTATCAAAAAAAATAAAATAATTGGAACAAAACGAACTCGACCGGGTCTAAAGCCTCCGGTATTTTCGAAATCTCGGGAAATACGCCGAATTGGCTTCTGGAATGGAATTTTCCACCCGATGAGTTTCGTCTAATCCACTTCACAGGATAAAACATGAAATCCAAACGATTCGCGCATTCGAAATTTCTGGCGATTAGCCTCCTCGGCCTGATCGTTTTCAACTGTACCGCTCTGGCCGGCCTCGGGGAGCGGCTCGGTATCGTTAAAGGGGAGGAGGACAATGAACTTCTGACCTGGGCCGCTTTATATTTATTAACAAAAAAAACCGTCACCACCGATTCGATCGCGACCAACTGCGCCAGCGGCAGCGTCGTGAATAACGGACTGGGCCTCGGTGTGGAAAGTTCCTCGCTCAGCACCTGTTGGAGCTGCGTCACGAACAACGCTTCAGGTCTGCCAGACTGGATTGAGAACAACTTCAAATGTATGACCATTACTGTCAACGGCGCCAATTACGACTTCGCGATGAGCGGCGCCAACGGGAACGGCAAACCGCCACATAAAAGCGGGTATTATACATCGGTTTCATCCTGCCAGGAATCGTACCCGTCTGGAAATTCCGCGAATCCGAATGCAATCGGTGGCCAGACGGTGACGTTTTCCGTGGCCGGGACCCCCAACGAAACCAGTTCGGCCTCTTCCCTTGGGATCGCCGGAGTTTCCGTGAACGGCGCCGCTCTCTACAATGACGCCGCGGCTCCCGGGGATTCACTGACCACAGAACTGGCGACGATGGATCAGGGGTACGGACACCCGACCAATACCTCACAATACCACTATCATACGGAACCATGCAAGATTACGCGCAACGATTCATCCTTGCTGGGAATCGCGAAGGATGGATACGCCATCTACGGAAAATTCGATACGGATGGCACACTGCCATCGCTCGACTCCAGCAATTTTCACGCGGGGAGCACCGGCATAGACGGTAATACGAAAGGACACTATCATGTGGAAAGATCGACCGGTACGGGTCTCTTGATTCGTACAAACCATCACGGCACCTGATGCGCCTGACCTTACCACTCATATTCGTTCTGGGACTGAGTCACGCGGCCTGCGACCGGAGGCAGGCCGCGTCCGCTCCTGAACTGCTGCGCGTAAACGCCGGGGATTCCAGACTCACGATTGAAACGAACATCTTCCTGTTTGAAGGCCGTCCCTTCAACGGAGTGCTCGTCCCCCGGGGCGGGGCCGGCGGTGAAACCCCGTACGTCGAGGGTAAAATCCACGGTAGCGTCCGCGAGTGGTATCCTGATGGTCGTCTGGCCCTTGAAGCACAGTACGAATATGGTGACCGTGTCGGCGTTAACCGGACCTGGTGGCCGGACGGGAGGCTGCGAACATACGAAGAATTCTCCGCCGGAAAAAATCACGGCGATTCGTGGGTCTGGGACAACCGCGGCCTGCTGGTGGAATACGTGCGCTACGACGGGGGCCAGGAAGTCGGGCGTAAAAAATGGCGCAGTAACGGTCGCATTTACGCCAATTATGTATACACCACCGAACGTCTGCTCGGACTCGGCGGTGGTCGTTTGTGTTACAAAGTAAAAGACGGAGTAACGCCCGATAAATCCGTTCAACTCCAGTAGCGGTCAGAAATTCGCATGAGAAGATAATGAGAATTTTATTTTTTTTTCTGATCGGGTTCGCCGGATTGGCCGGTTTGTTTTGCAAAGAGTCCGGCGACGAACACGCTCATCACCAGCACGAGACGCCCAACGAGGACTTTAACCCGGCCGAGCGGTTTCCCGCCGCGCGTGAAATCGCCGCTCCGATCCCCGGACAATTGCCGTTTTTCAAGGGCGCGGACTGGCAGCCGTTCTGGTCGAAAGACGAAACTGAAATCAAGGAACTGGCGCGCACGGTCGGCGCGTTTCGACTGCTCGATCAGGAAAACAAAACATTCGGACGTGAAGACCTGCGTGGTCGCATGTACGTGGCCAATTTCTTTTTTACGCGCTGTCCGGGAATCTGTCCGGTCACCATGCCCAATTTAAAGAAAGTCCAGGCCCGCTACCAGGCGGACCAGGGCCTGCTTTTGATTTCCTATACGATCACGCCGGATACCGACACGCCGGCTGTGCTCGCGGAGTACGCGCGAAAAATGGAAATTCGGTCCGGGCGCTGGCGACTTCTCACCGGACCGAAAGAGGCCATCTACAATCTGGCGCGCGATTCGTACGAAGCCGACGAAGACACGGGAGAAGCGCGCTCGGACGGCGATTTTATCCACTCCGAACACGGCTACCTGGTCGATCGCCAGCATCGAATTCGGGGGATCTACAATTTAAAAAGTCCGCCCAACGTCGAAATGCTCATTCAAGACATCGCTCTATTGAAAAAAATCGGCTCCTGAACCTTCCTGCGTCGCGCGGCCCCGTTCGGGTTCCCCGGATCGGAAGCCGAAAAGTCGGGTAAATTTCAAGTCGCCCCGGTCCGTTAATGAAAGGGAAGGACCCCCTGGCGGGACGCCGCCGGGACGGACCCATATGAATTTGAATTTTCGAACAGTGCGGGGGCTGACCCTGGCCGCCCTCCTTTTCACGCTGGCTCCGGCCGGCTGCGCCTGCCTGGCCGGCTGCGCGTACCTGCCCGCCGAATGGGGCGCGCTTCTCAAGCCGGGCGCGGCCTCGCCGACGGTCGTGCGCGAGCGGCCGCGGGCCGAGATCAATCGCGTACGCGAAGAAATTCGCCTTTTATTGAAAGAAAACAAAACAGGCGATAATCTACAGGCCCTGCTGGAACGCCGCGGCCTGGTCCTGCTCGTGGCCCTGGACTCGAAGGGGAACGCCACGATGCGCCTGCGTCACCCGGGGCGGACCCTGCCCGGCGAATTCGAACGTCTCGTTGAACAGCTCGGCGACCGCGTCCAGTTCGAGAGCGAACGGCTCAATCAACGACTGGCGCCCGACATGGCTGGCGGAATGACCGCTCCACTGGTTTTTCACGCGCTGCGGGCCGATACCGCGGGCCAACCGGCCAGGGTCTATTTCGCGTATCTGGCACCGGACGCGGCCGCGGCGTACACGCGCGACGCCCGCCAGTCTCAGGCCCTGCGCCTGGTGCGCGAATTTTTAATCGAACAATGGACCATGCTCCTGGCACTGATCCTGATCGGCACCGGCGCGGTGGTCGTCGCCCTGGTCTGGTTGCGCCAGCCGCCGCCCGAAGCCGCCTGGCATGACGATACGCGTCCGGCGAACGACGAACCGGCACCGGGCCCCCTGCCGACGGCCACCACCCACGAAGACTTCCACGCCGAAATTCGCAAGACTTTGCGCGTG
>CAZVZS010000044.1:0-26616 GCA_964631535.1 uncultured Leptospiraceae bacterium | reverse complement strand
ACGCCATCCATGCCGCGCTCAAACGTCGCTTCGGCGAAGACGATTCCCGGACCGCTTACGACGCCGACGAACCGCCGCGCCAGGGCGCGAGCGAACGTCTGGAGCCCGAAATCCCCGCGCGGGTGTACGAAAACCTTGAATTCGAACAGGAACGCTGGAACCTGCCCGGTTTTCAGTCGGTGTACAATCCCGTACAGCAGAGCGTCAGCGCGCGCGATCTGGATTTCACCTCCGGTCTTTCCGGTCAGACAATGGGCGAAAACGATTTTCTGTTCGCGTCGCGTTACTACCGCTTCGCGGAAGCGGCCGAAAGCGGGCTCATCACGGATATTGAGGGGTTCGCGCGCAAGTTCCTCGACGAAATCGCGGATCGCTTCGGTCCCTGCGAATCCGTTTTGTATTTAAAAAATCACAAAGACCGATTTCACCCGGTGCTCAGTAAAAAAAGTAATACGTTCATCTCCGGGCCCGCGGTCCAGGCGCGTCACAGCGGCCTGAACCCGGTCGTGCTGCGTCAGCTGGGAGACGGCAACTGCGTCGTGTCTGAGGACGGGCTGCGCGTGTATCTGCCCCTGACCGCGCGCGATGGGATGCTCGGCGCGGTGGTCATTCGCAGTGAACATTCTCTGTATCGTTCACGCGAACTGTCCGCGCTCTGGTACGAAATCAAAAAATACGGCGAATACCTGCGCCAGGCCAAAATTTACGAACAGGCCACGACCGATCCCGAAAGTACGCTGTTCAACGGCCTTCAGTTCCAGCATGATCTCTGGAACGACTTCACGATGAAAAAAGAGGTGAAGTACTCGCGGGCGATTCTGATCGTCCAGTTCTGCGGCCGCACCCGCCTGGACGAGATGCGCCTGCTCGGACTTGGCCTGCGCACCGCGTTCAATCGCCCCTTTCGCCTGTACCGCATCGCGCGGGACGCGGCGGCGATTCTGGGGCCCGCCATGACCGCAGAGGAAATGGAAGAACGATTTCGCGAATTTCTCAATTTCGTGCGCGCGCAGAACGCGGTCGACGTCTCGGTCGGCTGCGCGCTGCTGGACGACGACGTGCCGAACCCGGAAGAATGGTTCCGCCGGGCCACTCGCGCCCTCGAGGACAGCAAAAAAGTCGGACTCAATCACTTCCGCACCTACCGCGTCCCGGGCGACGCGGCGAAGTTCAGCCTGCGAAGAGATTGATCCGCGTTCGGTGACCCCGCGCGGGGTCCCCTCACAGACAGTTATTTAAGTTCGCGCGCCCGGTACCAGCTGCCTTCGTTCCAGATACAGAATCCGTTCCAGCGCGAGCCGTCGCAGTTTTTGTCCTTAATGCTGAAATGCGGCAGTGCCTTGCAAACGACGCGGTTGTTCAAGGTCCCGAGTTTCGCCCGCAGGCCCGGGCATTTTTCGTCGTCCGCCGAGGTGACGACCACCCCGCTGCTGTCGATCGTGTCGGCAAGCGCCACCCGGTTCGGATCGTAGGCGCGGTCCCACATTTTCAAAAAGGTCTCGGCGGAATTCTGGATGTTCGTGGTGTTGACGCCCAGTTTGTTCAAATCGCGGATGATGTCTCTGGTAAGTCCGATGTGCGCGTAGCCGACGATGTCGAAATCGCCACCGGTACCGGACGTGGAGCGCGCTCCCTGGGCGCGGCGCGCGACTTCGCGTTCTTCGCCGTTCGTGTCCTCACCGCAGGCCCATTTTTCGGCGGCGTTGCCGTACTTCGCGCCCGAATCGTAGAACCGCGGACGCGTCTGGTCGATGAAGCCGTTAAAATCGCTCGCGAACCCGATGGGCACGTTGTACCCGATGGCGCCGAGCGCGTAACTCTGGGCGAAGGACCGCGTCGACCCGTGGCAGGTATTGGCCACCCCGGAGCGGTTGTAGGTGTTCTGTTTTTCGTTGCCGGTGCGCAGGCCGACCACCCCGCCGGTTTTTTTGATCAGGCGCACGGTTTCGGGCGGCATTTTCTTTTCGTCGATTAATTTTCCCCGGAACATCTGGCGAAAATGCGTGTGTGACATGAACAGGGGATAGTATCGATTCGCCGCGGCGATCGTATACGAATCCTGTAAAGAACGCGTGGAGAGGTGCGCCACGTCCACGATCATCTTGCGCTGGATGAGTTTTTGCACCATGGTTTTGCCCAGCGGAGTCAGGCCCTGGACGTTGTGTTTGTTCGCGTCCAGCTGGATGCCCTTCAGCGCCGTGTTCAAATCGTCCGGGGAATTATCGCCCCCGCTGAAAAACGATTTAGCGTTCACAAAACCCTGCACCAGATCGAAGAGTTTTTGAAAATAGGCGGTGCCCGCGAATTTATTGTTCAACTCGTGTACCGGTTGAATCGAGCGGACCCCCAGGTTGTAGTAGGTATCCAGCTCGCGGTCGAGTTCGGCCTCGTTCGTGACGTTGTTGAAAATTTCGCTCGTTTCGATGGCCAGGACCACGGCCAGGCGGCCTTCCTGGATGATCCGCCGGGCGTGCGCGGGCGAAAGCGCGATTTCGTACCAGCTGGCGTTGCGCGCCGCGAAGGCGCGGGCGGCGTCGATCTGGCGGCGTACGTTTTTCATATCGTCGCAGGGTTTCGTGCCGTTCGCGGTGTCGTTGTAGCCGTTGTTCTTCGGCATGATGCCGCAGATGTAGCGAAAATTCACCGCGCTCATGACGATCAGGTTCAGCCCGTCCTGGTGGGCCTTCTTGAGCCAGCCTTCCCATACCTGCTGGTGGGTGATCGTGGACCAGACCGGCCAGTCGCGATATTTTTTGGAAGCGTCCGCGGTATTGCCGTGCGTCCCGAAATGATGCATGCCCAGTTCCGGCGAAACGATGGCGCCCGTGATCAGGCCGGGCATCCAGCTCACGCCGTGGTTCGTGCCCGAGCAGGAGTTGAGTGCCGCGGCCTCGGCGCCTTCCGCTGAACCCCAGAGCAAACGTCCGTCGTAGCCGAGATTCGCGAATTGATGAATATGATAGTCCCCGTACCC
This sequence comes from uncultured Leptospiraceae bacterium, assembly GCA_964631535.1. Taxonomy (GTDB): domain Bacteria; phylum Spirochaetota; class Leptospiria; order Leptospirales; family Leptonemataceae; genus CAZVZS01. The sequence goes on along the minus strand of CAZVZS010000044.1, from coordinate 23,642 downwards.
GCTGGCCGCCCCGAGCGGAAAGGGCAGGGGATCCGCGGCATAACCCGGAGCCGCGGCGAGCGCGGTGGAAACCATCGAGAGCGCGAATGCGCAGATCTGGATTGTTTTTCGCATGAGGGTTCCTCTCTGTGATTGAGCTGATCGCAAGGCCGCTTCCATCAGGTTGCTGACGGCCTGCGACGAGTTCTATTCTATTTTTTTATTTTTTAAGATTTCAAGGGCCACGGCGCGTTCCTCGCGCACTTCCTCAAGCAGCCGGCGATCGCGGTCCAGCATGGCGCGGTACCGTTCCATTACATCCCCCGGCCAGGATTCGGTCAGGACATGTTCCACCAGCTGGATGCGGTCCTGGATCTCACGCCGGCGTCGTTCGAACAATTCTTCCACGTCCCGGAGATCGGCCTCCCCGGCCGCCAGATCGCGCGCGATTTCCTGAAAACGTTCCGTTTCTTTTTCCAGGCGAAATCGATTCCGCGCGGGCTGCGGCAGGAGCGAGTTTTCCGGATACAGGCGCCAGAGCGTACGAATCCGTTCCACCTGATCCGCCGTGTATGGTTCACCGGTCAGGGGATTTGTCTCGTCGGTCAGTCGCGCGAAATCTGGTTCCAGAGCCTGATCGGCGGACCAGAACGCGGAATCGAGGATGGTCAGCCGACGGCGCCCCGCCTCCGGAGCCAGCAGGGCCGGGGCGTTGTCTTCCGGGGCCAGAAAATAAAAAATGGCCAGACCGAGGAAAAAGATGATCCCCGCGCAGGCGTACAGAATCCGGCCGGCCATGACGAAAATTGCGTCCGAACCGGCGGGGGAGCAAGAAAAAAACTTGTGCTGTGTAAAAATATTGGATAAACCAGTGTATGCTCACAGCGCAAATCGATCGGCGATTGTTCCAGTTCCTCATCCTGGCCGCGACGCTCTTCTGGTTGAACATCGGGTTCAGCGTACTCAGCCCGGCCACCGGCAGCTTTATCCTCAAATGGATTCCGAGCGCCATCCTCGCCTTTCTGGTATTTCGCCACCGGACGTCGAATCGCAGTTTTTTGTTGTTTTGCGCTTTGCTCGTTCAGAGCGCCGGGGCGGTCATTCTGGATTTCGATCGGACCGGTTATGTGCTGTACTCGCTCGGGTTTACCGCTCTGGCGCACGCGTTGTTCGCGAGTACGTTCTGGCCGGGGCTGGCGGCGCTGCGGCGGCTCAATCGTGTTCGATACCTCCTGGCGGGCTTACTGCTGGTGTACGCGATCCTGTACGGCGGGTTCATCGGCACCCAGGTTCCCTCGCGTATGTTCTTGCCCGTGACGATTTACATGACCGTGCTCACGACGGCCGCCGCCATGAGCGTCCTGTCGGGGGCGTCCCCGCTCCTGGCGCTGGGTATGGCGCTCTTCGTCATCGACGACACGGTCTTCAGCTGGCATCTCTTCGTCAGTCCCATCCCGGCCAACCATTTCATCACCTGGCCCGCGTACATCGCCGGGCAGACCCTGGTGACGCTTGGTTTTTTGCGCGAAGGTGAGTCGAACTGAGGGTCGCCGCCGAACGATACAGGTTAATACTACAACGGTAGATGACTTCAAACGCGAATTTTTCCACCACCGAGACACGGGGGTCACAGGGGGCACCGTTCATTCAACGAATTTCAACGTTCCGGAACGTTCTGAAATCCGTCCGCGGAGAATTCACCCCCGTGCACCCCGTGATCCCCGTGGTAATTATTTCTCTGAAATTCATTTACCGCTGTAGAATTAACCCGGCGCGGTGTTTCGTTTCGGCAGCGCGACGACCGTTCCCAGCACGATCGTGCCAGCGAACAATTGCGCGTAAAATGAAATTCCGGCGAACAATACGAAACCACCCGGGTGAAACACCGGAGCCCCGGTGCCGAGCAGGCCAAAGATCGGCAGGGCTTTGGCCCACAGAGCCAGAAACACGACCGCGGCCGGCGCGTACGCGCTCCGCGTGAACTGTTTGCCCACGGCGAAAAGCGCGCCCAGAATCATGAACGTGCTAAAAATCATGAAGGCCACGTTGTCGTTCGCGTTGGCGAACGAAGAAAACGAGTACTCGCCGTAGCGCGCCCGGTACAGGGCCAGAAACAGGCCTTCATACACGATCCAGAGTATTAGCCCCGTCAGCGCGCCCGCGCGGCCGATCGGCCGGGAGCGCGCCAAAAACCAGGCGAACAGAACCAGGCCGATCAGCGCCGGAACAAAGTGCGCGACGAAATACCAGGTCTGAATCCAGGCGCGCGCGCGTTCGAAGCCGGTTTCGAAATCGGGTCCGGCCAGTTCCTTGCCCAGGGCCGCGGCGTACGCCTTGAGAAACCGTTCGCGCGCGAGAGCGAACGCCTCGGCGCGTTCGCGCACGGCCGCCTCCTCCAGGTCAAGCGCGTGGAGAATCGGCGCGCCCTGGGCGTGCGAACTGAACGGCAGGCCGAGGAGAACGCTGAGCGTCGGCTGAATATCGATCTGACGCACCGGGCCCTCCACACCGGCGCGAACGCGCGCCCCGGCGATGACAAAAGGTACCAGGGAGGCGGAGTCCTCGTGACCGCCATGGCCTGCGTCCACGATCGTATCGCTGAAGCCATGGTCAGCGCTGAGGACCAGCACGTCCCTGGAAAAATCGAGCGCGCCGGCGACCGTGCGCAGGGCCCGGTCCACGTCCGAGCAGGCTTTGCGGTACTGGACGGTCCGGTACGATCCGGTACGGTGCCCTTCGTCGTCGGGGGAATGTAAATGCAGGAAAAGGAGGTCCGGGGTGTCTTCGCGTATAATGCGAACGGCTTCGTTTGCGCGTAAATCGTCCTCTTTCGCGGGCGTGGCCGCCGGGTCGCCGAAGGCGTCGAACAGGGCGCGTTCTTGAAAAAAAGCCCGCCAGCTCCCCGTGATTTCGGCGTAAGTCCCGTCGACCAGGACGCGGCGACGAAATCCCGCGAGCAGATCCCCGTCCAGCCGGTGGTCTTCGCGCGCGATGCCCGTGTCCACGGACGCGAGCGGGATTTCCGGGTCGAAATGATCGAGCCACCAGGAATAACCGACAAACGCGCTCCGCTGACCGAAATCACGCGCGGTGCGAAAAATGTTCCCGATCCGGACGGGCTCTTTCACGGAATTCGAACTGACCCCGCTCACCTCGGGTTTCGCGCCGGTGGCCAGAACCGTGTAACCGACGCGGCTCATACTGGGGGCCTCCGTGCGCGCGGTGAACAGGCCACCGGCCGCGCCCAGAGCGCGCGCGAAGGGCATGAAGGTTAGACCGTCCAGGCCCAGGCCGTCAGCGACCACCACGACCACGCGCCGCGCGAGCCGCCGGCCGGCCGGGCCTTCCTCGGCCGTAAAATCGCCGTGGGCGGGAAACCGGTAAAAGAGAGCGCCTGTTTGCTGGATCAGGACGAAGAGCACGGCCAGGAGAACCGCGAGCGGGAAGAGAATGGGCCATTTGAATTTCATGCGAGAGCAGGCTCGCCGCTCCGAACGGGAGACGCAATATTAAAACGTTTGACCGCCTGGAAAAAAGGAACCAGACAGCACCTGTCGATGGATCCCCTGCTCGATGAACGCATCGTCCTGACGGTCATGCGCAGTTTTTCGGAGTTCCTGAAAAACTCGCTGCGCGTGTCCGCGGACAAAGAGGCCTACGGTCCTTCCAAAAACGAGGGCCTCTGTTACGAAAGTTGCCAGCGGGTTTCCTTTTCGGGAGATCTGAACGGCTCGTTGTATTTCTGCATGGACGGATATACCAAGCTGAAACTCCTGCCCCGGATCGCGGACGTGTTTCAGATCGATCCGCGTCTGAAAGGCATGGCGGATTCCGTGCTGCTCGAATTCTCCAATCAGCTGGCCGCGCAGGTGGTGGACGAACTGGTGGACGGGGGATTTCGCGTCGAGATCGGCGTGCCTGAAAACCTGAACCATCAGCTCGTCGCGATCGACGCAAAAAAATATAGACAGTACATCATCATCTTTTTCATTCGAGATCGCCGCGCGCAAAAATACCTGGGCCGCATCTACGTGGTCCTGACGATGCAAAAATATGAAGACACCTCCTCCGCCAGCGACCGGGACAGGTTTGACGACAGCGCCCTCCCGCGCGTTTGAAAACGCCGGGCCCGCGGCCGGGCACGACGACTCTGGCGTGCGGATCAATCACGCGATCGGCCGGGCGATCGCCGATTACAGTCTGATCGAAGCGGGGGACCGGATCCTCGTGGCCGTCAGCGGCGGCAAAGACTCCCTGACCATGTTACATTTTTTGCGCGATTTCCAGCGCAAGGCTCCCGTGGGGTTCGATCTGCTGGCCGTGAATGTGGACCAGGGCCAGCCCGGTTTTCCGAAAGACGTGCTGCCGCGACTTTTCGCGGAGTGGGACGTGCCGTTTCACGTGGAAGCCCAGGATACGTACAGTGTCGTGCTGGAAAAAACCGCGCCGGGAAAAACGTACTGCGCCGTTTGCAGTCGCTTGCGGCGCGGGATCCTGTACCGCCTGGCGCGCGAGCGCGGGTGTAATAAAATCGCGCTCGGCCATCACCGTGACGATCTTTTACAAACATTTTTACTGAACGCGTTCTTCGCCGGGCAACTCGGCACCATGACGCCGATTTATACGGTGAGCGAAGGCGATCTGCGGGTCATCCGGCCGCTGTATTCCGTGCGCGAAGAATGGGTGAAAACGTTCGTAGCCGCGCGCGACTGGCCGGTCATCCCCTGCAATCTCTGCGGTTCCCAGGAGGGCCTCAAGCGCAAGGAGATGGCGCGACTCCTGGAACAACTGAATGAAAAATTCCCGGAAATCAAAAACTCGCTTTTTCACGCGCTGGGCAATCCGCACGTCGAACAATTGCTGGACCGCGAACTCTGGAACGACCCCGCGGCCGCGGCCCCGCGCGGTTGAGTGACACTGTCTGGAGATTTTCGCCGTTTAAATCATGTTTTTGTTCTTTTGGCGCAATTTTCACTTTTTATTTCTGAGACCGTGTTTTTTCGTTCGGATCCATCGTTCCATCGTTGTTACTGAAAAAAACAACGGGCCCCTGGTCCGATGCAGGGGTGATTTCTATGGAACCGGGGGTTATTCAAACTCAATTTAAATCAGGCCTAGGATGGGGCGCTGGAGCCGGCATCGGCCTGCTGGGTATCGTTTTTTCGGGCCTCCTGCTGGCCGACGTACTGCACCGTTTTCAGGCCGGAGACCTGGTCTCGTCCGATCAGATCAACGCCAATTTCCTGCGGCTCGACGATCAACTCACCGAGCATTCGGTCCGGATGCCCCCCGTGGGCAGTGTCATCGCCTGGCATAAAGATCTCAGCGGAGCACCGGCCCTGCCAGAGGGCTGGGTGGAATGCAACGGCGGCACCGTAAACGATTCGCGGTCACCGCTCAAGGGCCAGGCGATTCCGAACCTGAACGGGGAGCGGCGTTTTCTACGGGGTGGTTCAACCTCGGGTAGCCTGGAGAATCACGCCTTTCAGAACCACTCGCATTCTATCAGCAAAGACGGACGGGTGATCGAGTGGTACCGGGTGAACCCCGGTGGCGGTGGCGGTACCAACAATGTTCCGGGCGGGCCGGACGACTTGAATTTGTACGGATCGGGGAGTACTCTGTATTCAGTGGGTTGGGTCAATTGGGGCAACGCAGAAAGCGACACCAGGCCCATCAACATGTCCGTCATCTGGATCATGCGCATCAAATAAAAATTACTATTTCAGTCTGATCCTATTATGAAATCGTTTCGGACTGACTCTCCGGATTTTCGTCAGCGGGTGACTCCGGTGACTCCGGCTGTGCCGCTTCCAGCGCGCGGTGCATGACGACGACCGGCAGGCCCCGGTATTCGCAGCGTTCCTCCACGGCCCATCCCAGGTGCGCGTAGAAATTTTCGCGATCTTCGGTGAATAAATAAATTTTCGCGAGTCCTATTCGCCGCGCCTCCGCTTCAATGCGCCGGCACAGCGCCGCGCCGACACCCTGTCCGCGGTACCCGGGCTGCACGAGCACGGCGCTCATCCAGGGCGAACAATCGCGTCGCCGGTCCATATCGCTTTCAATCAACGAGGCCGTGCCGATCGGACAGTCCCCTTCCCTCGCGATCAGCGATAGAGGGACCCGCCGCGACCGGGAGCGTCGCTCCAGGCGTTGTTCCACGCTGTAAAGCCGTCGCCCCGGATTCAGATGGGCCCACTCCCGGTGAATCCAGGTCGCCACGGTCCGAATTAAAACGGGATCGTCGGGGAGATAATCGATTTCGAACTTCAATGGGCGGGCCTTATGGCATTGGCTGGAGCGGTTCCGGGCCGGTCCCTCAGTCGCCGAGCGAATTTTCGCACATGCGCTGGTAGATCCGGTTGATTCGCTCAATCGCCTCCATCTGTTCCAGCGCGTCCTCCGTCCAGATACTTTCCGGGTAACCGGTCAGGACATTCAGAAAACAGCGGTAAGCCTGCCCGGAAAATCGCAGGGCTTCCAGGGCGCCTGTCAGGTGGAGCATTCGAATTTCAGCCTCGTCGAGGTTGCGCCGGGCGTTCATCAGGGCCCGGGCGCGGGCGAGAAATCCATACCCCTGGCGATACAATTCATAGGCCGGATCCCGTCCCCCGGCGCCGCGACGGGCCGGGATTCCCGGGTACGAGGAGACCGCGGCACGCCCCGCGTGCACGTCGCCCGGCGAAACCGGCCCGGTTGGGCCCAGGTCCCCGACCGGAGCGGGGGATTCTTCCCCGGAGTGAGCGGTCAGGCTGGAGAGGAGGAGCAAATAGGCCTGGTTCACGTCCATCATGCGCAGTTGCTGGCGCTGCCGCTCGGCGGCGGGAAATTTGTCGGGGTGTTCCGCGCGTGCGCGGGCCCGGTAGGCCTGTTTTATTTCGGCCAGGTTCGCGCCGGGAGCGATGCCGAGCACGAAAAATGGGTCTTTTTCAAGAATGGCGGCCATTGCTTCGCGATCCTCGCCTCCGGGACGCATTGATAAAAAACTACGTGGAAGGAATTTTGAATACCGAAATTTGTTGACACCCGGGCCGGCCAGGGAACGATGTCCGCGTTGGTGCCAATAGAGAAGGTGGTACACCCGTTCCCATCCCGAACACGGAAGTTAAGCCCTTCATCGCCGATGGTACTGCAAGGTTCGCTTTGTGGGAGAGTAGGACGGTGCCAACACATGTTCTACTGTATTTAATTCGCTGAAAGCCTTCCCTCACCGGAAGGCTTTTTTGTTTCAGGGCTAAAAAGTCAATCCTTGCCGGGCATTCCGCCCACAAGGAAAAGAATTCCGCCGCCCACGATCAGACCGCCGCGGATGACGTAGCCTGCGCCGCCTGCCCGCTGAAAAAAACGATTCCCGGTGGAGGGAGTCGGTCGCTCTGGTGTCGCACCATGCTCGAAATTCTCAAAACTATCAGCGAAATTGTCTGGGGCCTGCCGCTCATCGTCTTACTGCTCGGCACCGGTCTGTACCTGACGATTCGACTGCGATTCGTCCAGTTCCGTGGCATGATCCACGCGTTTCGACTGGCCTTCGGTTCTGACGAAAAATATTCGGGCGAGGGCGATATCAATCACTTCCAGGCCTTGATGACGGCCTTATCGGCCACGGTCGGGACGGGAAATATCGTCGGTGTGGCCACGGCCATTTCGGCCGGCGGGCCCGGGGCGCTGTTCTGGATGTGGATGACCGGCCTGCTGGGCATGGCCACGAAATATTCGGAAGCGGCCCTGGCGGTTCGTTTTCGCGAGCGTGACGCGAAAGGTGATATGGCCGGCGGTCCGATGTACTACTTATGGAAGGGCCTGAACGCGAAGTGGGCGGGCATTCTTTTCGCGATTTTCGCGTCCCTGGCCGCGTTCGGGATCGGGAATATGGTCCAGGCTAACGCGGTGAAGGACGCGGCCATTAAACTGGCCCAGGGCGGGGGCCTGTCACTGTCGCCCGCGCTGGTGGGCGGCGTCATCGCCCTGCTGACGGCCCTGTCCATTCTGGGCGGGATCCGTGGTATCGGCAAAGTCACCTCGATCCTGGTGCCGGTCATGATCGTATTTTATATGGCCGTGGGTGTGGTCGTTGTGGTGCTGAACTTCGGCGCCATCCCGCGCGCCCTCTTTGAAATATTCGCGCGCGCGTTCACGCCGGAGGCGGGCGCGGGCGGCGGGCATCGCCGTTTCTCAGGCCATTCGGTTCGGTGTGGCCCGGGGGATTTTTTCGAACGAATCCGGCATGGGCAGCGCGGCCATCGCCGCCGCGGCGGCCAAAACGAAGGACCCTGTCTCCCAGGCCCTGGTGTCCATGACGCAAACCTTCATCGATACGATCATCGTCTGTTCGGTAACAGGTATCGCTATCGTGATCGCGGGGGACTGGCGCGATCCGACCCTCAAGGGCCTGGAACTGACATCCCGCGCGTTCGAACACACCTTCACCGGCGGTCAGTGGATCCCCGCCATCGCCATCATGCCATTCGCGTTTTCGACTATCATCGGCTGGTACTACTACGGGGAACGGTCCATCCAGTTCCTGCTCGGGGACCGGGTGATTCTGCCTTATAAGATCGCCTGGATCATCGCCGCGTATGTGGGCGCGGTCCAGAGCCTGGAATTCGTCTGGGTTTTCAGCGATATCATGAACGGGCTGATGGTGTTCCCCAACGCGCTGGCCCTGCTGGCCCTGGGGGGGCTGCTCGCCCGGGAAACCGCGGCCTATTTCTCGACCAATCCGCCCGGTTCAGGTCCGCCCCACGTCGACTGAAAAACAGCGAACATTTGCGTCTCCCGGCCGATAATCTAAATAATGCAGGCCATTACGCTCAGTACCCGGCTTCGGGAGCACAATCGAAGAACCGATCGGTTTTTACTCTGGCTCCTGCTCGGCCATTATCCGCTCGTGCTTTTTTTCGCGTTCGATCAGCCCACCTGGTACCAGGGTCTTGTGGGCGGTGCCGCGCTCTGCCTGGCGGCCCTCGCGGTGCATGTCCCCCTGCGGGGCCGGCTGGCCCTGCGCGTGCTCAACGGCTTCATCCTGATTAATTTTTCGATCTTACTGGTCCAGGTGGGTCTGGGCCGCATCGAGATGCACTTCCACTTTTTTGTGGCGCTGGCCTTCCTCCTCCTCTATCGCGATTACCGGGCGATTGTCCCGGCGGCGGTCTTGATCGCCCTGCACCACGCGGTTTTCTTTTTTTTACAACAGAACCAGGTGCGGATCGGCGACGTACCGATCGTGGTGTTCAATTACGAGTGCGGCTGGGAAGTCGTCGCCCTGCACGCTTTCTTCGTGGTTCTGGAAGCTTCGGTCCTGGTGTATTACGCGCGCGTGTTTCGTTCCGAATTCGAATCGGAGTCGCACCTGTCCGGTCTGGTCGTCCGCAACCAGGAACGGATGCGCGACGCCTTCGAGAAGCTGGCCGGCCTGGTGGAAGAAATCGCCACCTCCGCCGAAACGGTCCAGGGTCGCGCGCGGCGTTTGCAGGTGGCGGCGAATACCCAGGCTTCCTCTTTGAGTCAAACGGCCACATCGGTGGCCCAGGTGGCCGCGCGCGTGACCGAGAACACGGGTAACGCGGTCATCACGAATCGCATGGCCGGCAATCTTTCGGACCGGGCCCGGCAGGCGGGCGACGCGATGAACGAAGCCCTGGAGGCCATGGAAAAAATTCGCCAGAAGGTCACGGTGATCGACGAAATCGCCGCGCAGACGCGACTGCTGGCCGTGAACGCGGCGATCGAAGCGGTGCGTGCCGGCGAAAACGGCAAGGGCTTCGCGGTCGTGGCCTCCGAAGTCGGCAAGCTGGCCAAGCTCAGCAAGGAATCGGCCCGGACCATCCTGGATCTCTCGCGCGAAACCGGCGACACTTCCCGCAACGCGAGCGTGACTCTCGGCGAAGTGATCCCGGATATCGTCAAAACGTCCCGGCTGATCAACGACATCGCCGTGGGCGGCAAGGAACAGACCACCGCGGTGGATCAGATCAACGAAGGCATGCGCCTGCTGAAAGAAAACGCGCGCGAAACGGCGGAGTCCAGCGAAGCGCTCACCGGGATTTCGGAGAAATTACGATCCAGTTCGTCGCGGCTCGGGGTGCTCATGCGCGATCTGAAAACCGAAATCGATTTTTCGAACGAGCAATAGCCGCCGCCCGGGACCGCTGGCGTAACGCAGGCAGTTGCCGTCCATGCCCGGCCCTACCATTGGGACGGCGGCGACTTTTTTCGTCACAACCCGTATAAATTTACCTTCCCGGACCGCCCGCGCACTTCGGCCTCGCCCACGAAGCGGCCCATGCCCGCGGCCCGGCAGACGGCTTCCGTAAACAGAACGGTTTCGCCGAATTTCCGGGTCAGGCCTTCCACGCGGGAGGCGGTGTTGACCGTATCGCCGATCGTCGTGTATTCCCGCCGGTCTTCCGCGCCGATGTTGCCCGCGATGACCTGCCCGGTGTTGATCCCGATGCCGATGCCGATTTCCGGTTCGCCTTTGGCGCGCTGGAGTTCGTTGTGGGCCGCGAGGCGTTCGATCATTTCCCGGGCGGCCTGCACCGCGCGCCGGGCGTGGTCGTCGTACTTCGCGGGCACGCCGAACACGGCCATGAGCGCGTCGCCGATGAATTTGTCGACCACCCCGCCGTGGTTGGTAATGGCGCGAACCATTTCGGTAAAGTACTGGTTGAGCAGCGTGAGAATCTCGGCGGGCGCGCGTTCTTCGGAAAGCGTCGTAAATCCCTGGATATCGGCGAAGAGTACCGTGGCTTCCAATTCTTCCCCTCCCAGTTCGATGCGGCCCGCCAGGATTTCGTCCCGGAACTGCGGCGATACATAGTGACCAAACACGAGTTTCAGTCGTTCGCGTTCGCGCAGGCCGCGCGTCATCTGATTGAAGTTTTTCGACAGCACGGCGACTTCGTCCGTGGACGTGATGTGCACGTTCGATTCCAGTTCACCGCGCGAAACACGGGTCATTCCGCCGAGGAGTTCGCGCAGGGGTTCGGTGATCGTCTGGGCCAGCATGATCGCCGCGATGACGGAATACAAAAGGCCCATGCCCGCAATGACCAGCACCTGCATCATAAATCCCTCTGGAAGCTGGATTTCGGTTCCTGAATAACGCGCCAGTCGCCCGGTGGCCACCGCGGTAAACAGAATGATGGTCAACACGGAGAGAAAGATCGTCGTGAATAAAATTTTACGCCGCACGCCAAGCACGATGCTTTCGTGATCAATGTCGATTTCCAGCACCCGCATATCGTTCCGTGACATAATTTCGGTGAGAAAATAGGACAGGAGCGAAACGATCGGATTCGTGACGACGCAGACGGCCCAGGCCTGGTGCAGAGCGGCGGTGAGGTCAAGGTGACCGAACAGATAATTCAATGTGGCGTTGTACGTTCCCCCCGCGACCCAGAAGCCCACGCTCATCAGCGCCACGAACCGGGGCCGTCGACCCAGTCGCCGTTTACCTTCGTTAAAGTTCTCCGCGAGGATCGGGATGCCATTTTTGACACTCTCGATGGCGGCAGTGACGGGACGTTCGCGCCGAATGTACAGCACGAAGGCGACCGGAACGAGAATCACCAGACCGGAAAAAATAATCGGCAGGGAACGCAGGAATTTATAACCGGACAGGACCGACGAGAAATACACCGCCATGGTCAGGACGCCGAGCACGTTGATCGCGACCAGGGAGAGGAAAATATTGTAACGGGAATTTTTGCGAATGGCGGAACGGAACGACTGGATGCGGTGAAAAAACGAGGACACAATAACGAATCGAACTACGAACCACTCAGTCTGTCAAAAGGTTTTTTCGGTGGTTCGGAGGGCCCGGGAGATCGGAGTTCTGTTCCGACTGCCGATGCGCGGTTGCTGGGGAACGCCGCCGGCGACGGAAAAAATGCCTGCGATGCATAGAGACAAAACTAAAAAAATATTAATTTTTTTGAAACAGTTTCACGCCCCCGCACGTATATATTAACATGTCCATCCGGCTTTCCAACGTGCAGGAACAAATTCGGCAGGTCTTTCGGGGGGCCCCCTTTTCCTGGGCGGACGCGGAGGCCATTGCTCTGCGGTGCGGGCTGGACCCCGGCGTCATCGATGAACTCCATCGCGCCGGCCGTTTTCGTGACTTCGGCAACGGAGTCATGCGTTTAAAGGACACAAGCCGGACCGACAATGCCTGAGTGGCGTTCGGTTCGGTTCGGTTCGGTTCGGTTCGGTTCGGTTCGGTTCGGTTCGGCCGGTCCGGTCCGGTTACTCCGGGCTTTTTTCCTGGGCCTTGCCACGCAGCAGAATCGTAAAAAATCGGATGCCCTCCTGCACCGGATCGTCGCCTTTGCGGTAGCGTAACATCCCGGTCATCTCCGTCAGAATCAGGCCGTACATCCAGGACCACATCGTGCGCGCGATGGCCGAATAACTCCCCATCGGAAAAGCAATCGAGCCACTCCGAATTCCGTCCCGGATCGTTTCCAGAAACACACGGTAACTCGTGGGCAGCGAAGTAAACACGTCGCGGTAGAGCTTGCCTCCGCCCGAGTTGAACATCAGTTTATGCATTTCGCGGTATTCGCGCGAAAAATTCCAGTAGGTGGAAGCGATGGCCTCGAGTTGATCGAACACATCGTCGGAACTGGCGCGCGCTCGTTTTAGATCGGCGGTGAGGGCCGCCTCCCCGCGCATGATAATCACTTTCACCAGTTCCCGCTGGCTTTTGAAATAGGCGTAAGGGCTGGCCACCGAGCAGCCGAGCCTGGCTGCGATGCGGCGCATGCTCAATTTTTCGACGCCCTCTTCCTGGACGATATCCACGGCCGCCTGGAGAATTTCCTCACGGCTCAGGCTGCCCCGGCCGCGCCGAATTTTCGGTTCAGCCGGAGGAAGCCGCTCTGGTTGCGCGAATTCGGTGCCCACCGCCGGGGACGGTGTATGGATTCGGTCGCGATGTCAAGACCTCTTAGAGTTCATCTCAAAACTGCCGGGTTTTAAGATGGGCTCTTATTTCTCTTGCGGCCCGGCTGGAGTGGGACAGGCTTTGTCCGGGCGCGGGTTCGGCAGGCCATCGCCTACGGGAGTAGCCAGTGGACCAGGAAATCGATCGTAAAACGTTTTTGCTGCGCGGGGGCGCTCTTTTTACCGCCGCGACTCTCGCCGCGCGCTGCGCAGACCCGGGGCGGCTGGCCGGCGGCGGTTCGGATGACCCGCTCGAAAACGCGCGCGCGGCCGGACTGCGCGATCCGATCCTCCTGGCCCTGAATACCGGTATTACCGCGCCGAATCCGCACAATACCCAGGCCTGGAAGTTTCGGGTCCTGGACCCCGCCGCGGCCGACCTTTTTGTGGATACGGGCCGATTGTTACCGGCCACGGATCCGCTTACGCGTCAGATTCACATCGGGCAGGGGACATTTATCGAACACGCCGCCCTCGGGGCCGCCGAACTCGGTCGCGGGCTGGCGGTGGAAATGTTTCCGGAGGGCTACGACGCCGGATCGATCGGTATAAAACCCGTGGCGCGTCTCAGCCTGCTCGCCGATGGAACGGCCCGGCCCGATCCGCTGTACGGCGCCATCGCGCGACGTGCTACGAATCGCACCGTGTACGCGGGACCGATGGTGAGCGCGGCGGAGGTAAAGCTGATCCAGGCTCTGGTCGGCCCCCCGCATTGCGAAATCAGTTTCGTCTCGGACCCCGTTGTACTGCGCCGCGCGGGGGATCTCTTTTTCGAAGCGCTCAAAATCGAACTGACCGAGGCCGCGTGCGCCGCTGAAAACGTACGCTGGATGCGCTACGGCGATGACGAAATCTACGGGCTGCGCGACGGGATCAATCTGCCCGGCAACGGCATCACCGGACCGAAACGCTGGGTGGTCGAAACGTTTTTTGATAAAGAACTGAACGAAACCGCGCTGCGGAGCGCGCTCGATAGTATTCGGGCCGGGATCGACAGCGCGCGCGGTCTGGGGGTGCTAAAAACCCGTGCCAACGATTTCGCGGACCACGTTAAAGCCGGGCGCGATTACGCGCGGCTGCAACTGGCCCTGACCGTCCAGGGCCTGGTCCTCCAGCCGTACAGTTCACTCTTACAGGAACGGAGCGAATTTCGCCCGACCCTGGAAAAACTGAATGTTTTGTTCGGCGTTCGTTCCGGCGAAAAAATCCAGATGATCGTGCGCATGGGTCGCAGCGAGTATCGTTTTTTCGCGCCGCGTCGCGCGCTGGGGGATTTTTTGGTGAGAGGTTGAGCGGCCCCGGAGAGTCGGGGGAGTACCTGGTCCGTGGCCGGGAGTGGGTTTAAGCGATTACCATTCACACCAGGTGCATGTAATTACTGCAAACCACTCAGATGGCTGGCGAGAATTTTTGCAAAGGCCGCGGCGCCGGCCTCGGTCAGGTGAACATCGTCATAGAAAAAATCTGGATTGCCGTTCATTTTGGCCGCAATGTCTATGACTTCCACCTGGCCCGTCCTGCCCAGATCAAGGAGTGCATTATTGTAAATATCCATCCCTCTTTTCAAGGCGCTTGAAGAATAGTATTCTGGTGTCTGCTCGATTATAAAAATGCCCTTGCCACCAAACCACAAGCGGGCCTCCATTTGGGCGTCCATTCTTTCGCTCCAGAGAGCAGGATGAGTCAGAAAGATTACCCGGGTACGTCCTCCTGCTAATGCTTTGATCTTCAGTACCCCGGTTATGTAGGCCTTGATCCCCGGCGTCAGATCCGGTAAGGTTTCTATTTTCTTTGCTGTGGCCCTTTTCTGGCGCAGAACTCCATACATTTCACCGGTCGCATCTGAGCGAAGTTGCTTTTTGCTGCTCATGACTCGATCAAGGAGCCTTGCCAGGTATAGATCATGTATTCCAGTTTCTCGACCGGAAATCTGGAGGTCCGGTCTTTCCGCGACAATGTTGCGTTGATTGAATGTTTGATTTGAGCCAATGAAATACTGAAAATCATTTACCCCGGCAGAAACTATGATCAAACTGAGGTTCGGAACATGGTCAAGGGTGAATTCCGTCTGTTTGATATGATCATGGATTGAAAATCCGCTACGCCCTAAATTGCCCACCCATACCTTCCGGAAAGCGCTGAGTTTCTCCTGCAGTAAAGCGGGCCATGCTTCTGATTGATCAAGATAAAGGCATTCGGTTGTAGAGCCGCCGATGACCATAATTCGGGCATCGTCAGACTGTGACATCTCGTCACCGCGGATGCCCCATGAATTCGTTTTGAAAACAGATGGCCCGTGAATCCCTTCGATATACCGCTGGTCCGGGCGAAATTCCACATTCAGATTCGGTGGCCAGGAGGCGAAGAGAACATCACCCTCGGGCTGCAGGTACATAAGCCCTGGCGCGAGCGTTCGAAGAAATAATTCCACAAATACCAGGCTAAGGGTTACGCTTACCAGAAGGAGCAAACCGTTCTTTAAGATTCGTATTCCCATTTTATCCTCTCAGAATTCAAAATAAATAAACTGCCATACCCTTGCTAAGAGCCGCGGGGAGCATTGCCCAAGTTTGAGGAGGCCGCGAATGGCTCGCTCTCATTAAAAATTGTAACTGTTAGGGGGTCATCGCCCTTCCCCTGGAATCACGAAAACCGCCGAAACAACCCGTCGAAATGTTCGCGGACCTTCGTTAAATCGATCTGGTTAAAGACGCTCGAAAAACTCATCCATACCACCAACCCCTTCAGGTCGCGAAAATGGGGCGGCAGGTAGCGTGGGAATTCAACCAGGCCTTCGCGGTGCAGGCAAAAAATCAGGGGGATGTCCTCCAGGGCCAGCTTGCCCGCGAACAGAAACGGGATCATTTCGCTTTTTCCAGAACGAACCGCTGTTCGAATGAAATTGTAATTTTCCACGAACCCCCGACAGTATGAGAGGTCCTTCGTAAACGGCGCGCCGCCATCCAGTGGTGCCCCGCGGAACACGCGAATCGCCATCGTGACGGCGTCTTCTTCGTCGTATCCCTCCATACGAAAGTACTCCAGCACTTCCAGAAAGTTGGCGCCTTCCTCGGCCCGGGCGATGCCGAGCACCCGGTCATTGATCTTGCGCGCGCGCAGAGGGAACGTGCGAAACGTAAAAATTTCCATCAGCACCGCCAGGCCTTCCTGGGTGGCCGTGCAGCGCGGCGGACCCTTGGCCAGCCAGCGCGCTACCGGCTGGAGGCGGCCGTTGAGCGAAGTGCCGACGTGCACCCAGCCCTCGTGCACTTCCAGTAAATCGATCTGACGGCGACTGAAGAGCGCGCCGGCGCGAATTTTCACCTGATCCGAACCCGCGGCCGCGTCGGCGACGATCCCGTCGTCGAGCACCGCCGGGATCGTATCGCCGAAGTAATCGTGAAATTTTTCGGTCAGCGTGGCCACCGCGACTTCGGCGGGGATATTGCGCGTTTCGGACGGTGAGGGTTCTTCCGCGGGCATACGTAAAAAGATCGCGCGCAAAAGATTCGCCATGGCGAGCACCGTCGCCTGGTCGTCGAAAAAGCGATCGTGCGCGGAACCGTAGAGCTCGCGGCTGATGCGGCCAAAAGCTGGCCGACCCCGTTCTTCCAGCAGTCCCACGCAGAGCGTATACTGCCGGGCGATCTTTAACAATAACTCCCCGACCGGGTCACCCACCAGATCGCGTTCGATATCGCGGGCGATATCCTCAAGCTCGGAACGTTTGGCACCCAGATCGAAGCCGGGCTCCTGGCTTTCGTAGTACGCCCGGTCCGCGGGGGGCATCTCGCGGTACCCGGTCTTTCGTAAAAAATCGTGGAGGGGCGGGGCCCATTTAATCGAGTTCAGAACGCGAATCGGGCGCTGGGCCTCCACGATGCGGGTGGAGAGGATGCTGATTTTTTCGGCGCGAGAGGACTCGGACATCTGGAAACCGACCGGGGATTTTTCCTTTTTCGGCCCGGGTGTTTTTTTCGAAAAGACCAAAAAATGTTTTCCGCGTTTGCCGCCGGACCCTATGTTAAGCTTCACACCTCAATGTCTATCGCCCGTCTCCTGCCCATTTTTTTCACGATATCCCTGGTCTTCGGATCGATCAGCGCGTATCTCGGCTGGCGCTTCATCGGCCCGCTGGGTCTTACCGGGCTGGCGCGAACCGCGCTCTGGCTCCTCTGTTTCGTTCCGGTCTTGCTGATTCCGCTCGGTTTTTTCGCGCGTTTTTCGCGCTGGACAGCCGTAGCGCGCGACCGGATCCAATGGGTCGGATTTCTGGTGATGGGCTGGGTCGCCCTGCTGCTGTTTTTTTCGATTGGACGCGATCTGCTCCTGCTTGTGCTCGCGGCGGCTGACCTGGTGATCCGGATCGCCTTCCCGGCCACGGGCGGTTTGTTTCCGGGCGGCCTTGCCGTCTGGGTATTTCGTTCCAATCTGGCGATACTCACGGCCACCCTCGTTCTACTCCCGTATGGTTTTTACAGGGCGCGTTACTGGCTGCGCGTCGATCGCGTGCGCGTGGAGATACCGGGTCTCCATCCCGATCTGGAAGGATTTCGCATCGCGCAGATTTCCGATCTGCACATCGGCGCGACGATCAAGCGGCCCTTCCTGGAAACGGTGGTGGCGAAGGTGAACGCCCTTGAGGCACACTGTGTCGCGGTGACGGGCGATCTGGTGGACGGCAGCGTCCGGGACCTGCGTGAACATACCAGGCCGCTGGAGAATCTCAGGTCCACATACGGGTCGTTTTACTGCACCGGCAACCACGAATATTATTCGGGCGTGCACGGCTGGCTGGATGAATTTCGCAAAATCGGTTTGCGTGTACTTTTAAACGAACATGAGATGATCGAACACGGCGCGGGGCGCCTGCTCATGGCGGGCGTTACCGATTTCAACGGGGGAAATTTCGACCCGCGGCACAGGTCGGACCCGGAACAGGCCCTGGCCGGATCCGCCGCGGCCCATCTGCGCGTATTACTGGCGCACCAGCCGCGCAGCGCGTTCGCGGCCGCGCGTGCGGGCTTCGATCTGCAATTGTCGGGACATACGCACGGAGGCCAGATCTGGCCTTTTCACTATTTCATTCGTTTACAACAACCCTTTCGCGCGGGCCTCTTTATGGTGGAACGAATGTTTCTCTACGTCAACCGGGGCACCGGCTACTGGGGTCCGCCCCTGCGCGTCGGATCACCCCCGGAGATTACCCTGCTTTCATTGCACGCAAGCTGAGAAGTAGACTGGTAGCCGGGATTAAAACCACGGGGGCACGGGGGGACACGGGGAGGGGCGCAGAGTAATAATCGAACCACAGCGTTCCGGAACGTTTTGGGCAATCAATTAAGAATAAATCCCCGTGTTCCCCGTGCCCCCGTGAAAAAAAAACTATATCCCCATTCAAGATCAGTTTCTGCGAACGATCGCTTCTTCCGTATCGTGCTGAAAGTGACCGGTGGCCAGGAAGAGAGCGGTCTGCTGGATCGCGTTTTCGTCCTGTTTGATAAAATAATGATTCTGGTCGAGTATCAGAAAATCGCGCATGCCCTGAACTTTTGTGCTGGCGACTGACACGATTCCATCGTCATCGCCCGGAATCATGCAGGATAAAATATTACCCCCTTTTTTCCCGGCGATCACGCCCAGTTCGTATCGTACCGGCCCGAGGGCCCGCGGCAGAGATGTTTGCCCCGTTCCCAGTTGCTGGCCGGCGGGTCCGGTGGCGCGGCGAAAAAGTTCCCAGTCGCCGTAACGATCAGCCACTTCCACGCCCTGGTTCGGCGGAGCGATCATCACCACGCGGCCGAGTCGTTTCACCGGATGTGTTTCCAGATAATAGCGGACGAGGATACCGCCCATGGAGTGGGTCACGAAATGTACGCGCGCCCCGCTCCGGTTCAGTTCGGCCACGACCGGATGCAAAAACTCCGCGGCCAGTTCCTCGATCGAAAACCGTGTGGAAGGATAACTGAGATTGATCGTGTGGTAACCGCGCGCCTTTAATTCAGCCTCGATGGGCGCCATGGCCCTGGCGTTGCGCCACATGCCATGCAGGAGGATGACGGTGTCCCCGTCGCTGCCCTGCGTCCGGCCGCCCGCGAACAGGGGGCCGGAAACAGCCGCGGTCCCGGCGCAAATTCCTAACAGTAAAGCGAACTTTTTGAACATTGTCCGAAAGTAAAAAACGGCCCCGCGCCGGGCCAGAAAAAAAGCCATAAAGAATTGCAAAAAACTGTAAACTTCCATGAAGTCCGTCCCAGAATCTCGGGTCGAGAAAAGAATCGCCTCCGAAGTTTTGGGACGGGCGCGGGAAATGAGAAAATCGCGGCATTTGTTTTCCTCGTCGGGTGGTTTTCTCGCGATTTTTTTGGATGAAATATAAAAATTTGAGAGAGGTCCATAATAATTGTACACAAAAATTCTTCCAATAGGATGAAACCATGGCGCGTGTCGAAATCGAACTCCCCGAAACGTATCATTTCGCGTCGGAGATTTCCGTTCGGATCGGAGATATCAATTTCGCGGGGCATCTAGCGCATGACGCGCTGCTGACGCTCATCCACGAAGCCCGGGCCCGCCTGTTCCACGAATTCGGTTACGATGAGCTGAACGTGGAAGGGCTGGGCATCATCATGGCCGACGCGGCCATCGTGTATCGATCCGAGGTTCGGTGGGGCGAATCGCTGCGCTTCGATCTCGCCGTGAAGGATTTTTCGGGAAAAGGTTGCGATGTCGTCTACCGGATCACGGAAGCTTCCTCCGGTCGGGAAGTGGCCCGCGCCAAAACGGGCATCGTTTTCTTCGACTACGAAGAGGGCGAAGCGGTGGCCGTGCCCGACGGCTGGCGCCGCAAATTCGAAAAATAATTTCCGCGCGGATCAGCGGCCGGTGCCCCGTTCCCGGCCGCGCAGGCAGCCTTCGGTGATCAGTATTTGCGCCGGGTAGTACGTCCCCAGAATCAATAAACTCGATAGCGGCACTTCCTGTACGAATTTATTGATCGCGATCAACGAATCCGAAACCAGAAATACGACCGCGCCCCCGAACACGAGCGGCCAGGCCGGCGTGGCCCGAAACGCGGCGAAACAGTTCATGATCAGGATTACGCCGATATACGCGAAAACTGGAATTTGCATTGCTCCAAGCGAAGGAGCGATCCAGACCGCCACGGTGGCGCCGGGCAGGATCCCGACCAGGGCCGCCACGAGTCGCCCCGGCGCGAACGCGAAGTCCCCCGCGAAATACAGAATGTAAAAGATGTGTCCGCAAAGAAACAGCGACAGGCCGACAATGAACGAGTTTGGAAACGTGAGCGAAAGCGCGATGTCCCCGCCGGAGCCGAAGACCAGTCCCGCGAACAACAACCAGTCCCGGTTCACCCCCGGCCGCGGTCGGGCTCGCCAGGCGAGCATCCAGATGGGCAAAGCTTTCAGAATCACGTAACCCGGAAAATCGCCCACCTGCCGCGCGCCGGTACTCAGGGCCGCCAGACAGGCGATGGCCACCAGGAACCACCCGCCGGTGGAAAAATCCCGTTCGTTCCTTATCGCAATATTCCCCATGCCCGAATCCTGGCCGGCCGCGAGCGGCTGTAAATGAAAATAATTCGGAAGGAACGGGCCACCACGCCGACCACCGGCGGGGGTATTTTTCGCGGGAGCCGGTGAACCGGTTAAGTCCTTTACAGATGATTCACGGCGAATTGAATTGTCGGATGTTTTCCGCCGTGCCCGTGTTCGTTCTGGTTGTCCTCCTGTTCACGGTTGCCGGTGCTACCTGCGCACCCGCACCCAAAAAAACCGAACCCATCACGCGCGCCAGTGTCTATTGCGAGACGCTTGGATATAAAACCGGAGTCGGCCAGACCGAAGGCGGTATTCGGCCGGTGTGCGTTTTTCCCGAAGGCACACACTGCGAACAATGGAGCTTTTACCAGGGCCGCTGTGGCAAACAATATTCGAAGTGCGCCAAAAACGGGTTCATCCTCCGCCACCGTGCCGAAGGCCGGGAAAAAGACGTAGCGCTGTACGCCGTCTGTCTGTTTGACGACGGGTCCGAATGCGTGGAACAGGACTACGCCGCCGGGCATTGCAAACGTACGGATTGCAAAAAGTGGAGCTTCGCGGCCGGCGGCTGCGTGCGCGCGGAAGCCGATCTCTGAATCGGATGACGCGCGGGTCGTCCCGGCGAATCATCCTGGCAACCTGCTGGAAATCAATCCCCGTTAACGCGCGGCCTGCATGACGTGCGCGATCTCGGCCAGAGTATGCGCCATTTCGTACGTCTGGATATTGATCCCCAGCTGCCGCGCGATTTGATTCAGGGAAAAGACCCCGCGCAGGGTGGGGCGCCCGCCCGGGCCCTGGTGGTCCACGACCAGCGCGTGCTGCCGTTCAAGTTTTTTTAGCGTTTCGACGATGTCTCCCACGCGCGCCTGGGCCACCGCCTGGATCGGCATGTACTGTAAACGTTCCTGGGGCGTCATAATATCTTCCACGCGAATGTCTTCGCGTTTGCCGCCGTTATCGTGCAGAAAACGAACCGGTTTTTCGCCGAGGATGTCCGTGGACGTCACCAGGCCGAGAATCATTTCGTGCACGTCCACCACGAGCAGCAGGCGAATCCCGCGTTGTTTCATTTTTTCGTTGGCCGATTCCATGGAAGCTTCCCGGCTGATCGTAACCGCGGCGATACGTTTGAAGTCGGTCATTACCTCCATTGCTTCCGAACTGAAGGTAACTTTCCGCATGCCGGTATGGTCCGGCCGGTGAAAAGAAACCCCTTTTTCAAGGGCATGCGACGGTAAGATGGTATAGCTCATGGAATGCTCCCCCGGGGAATTTGTGCGACTCTTCAGCCTGACACGTGGATTCGACGTAAAACAAAAGGAAATCAGACCGGGGGCTGAATTTTTCAATTCATTTATTATCGATTTTGGGGGCCGGGTCCCGAAAAATCGGCGACCGTACGAAAAAAACGGCCCAGGAAACCCGCCAGTTGAAAAATTTCACGCGGTGCCCCGAATCGCAATCGAAAGCTCCCGAGCGGCGTATGTTCCGTCACCAGCACATCGCCTGACCCGCCCGCGGAAACCAGTCCCAGAAACACATCGCGCGATTCCTCGGGCGGGGCCAGGGGGTCCTGGGTCTCATGCAAAAGGAAAACCGGCGCCGTAAGGCCGGCCAGAACGGGGTCCAGGCGGAAACTCTCCAGAACCGCGCTGGCTTTCAGAAGCAAATTGCGACCCAGCTCCTCACGAAAGGAGGGTTCGTTTTCAATACGATAAAACAGCCGGCGTTCCTCCGGCCGGATCTGTTCCAGGTGAAAGGGCAACTGCGGCAGGGGGCGTTCCAGCAGACGGTCGGTCAGGGCCAGCCCGAAGGCCTGTTTGAGCCCCTGCGTGGCTTCGGAGTATAAATGAAGAAAATTTTTGTAAATGGTCCAGCGCGCGACATCGGGACTCTGTAGAATGCGCTCAGCCACGCGACGCGGATCCGCGAAGACACCCAGAAGGGCGACCGCCGCGATCATGCTCGCGATTTCGGGATTGCCCGCCGCGCGCAGACAGATCATGCCCGGATAAGATCCGGAGACCAGGGCCACACGTCCCTTCGGACAGAGCGAACGATCCAGGCAGACCGTGATGATGATTTCTTCCAGAAGTTCGCTCTGGGCCGGATCGATTTCCAGTTCCGCGAGCGATCTGAGATGCGGCACGAGGACGCGAAACCCGGCCGACGCGAACGCCGCAGCCACATCGCAGATGGCGGGGTCTTTGTGACCGGAGGGCACGAGTCCGTGGACCAGCAAGAGGACGCCCCGGCAGCGCCGCGGTTCGTACACATCCAGCTCCACGCGCCGACCGACCAGCACGAGCCGCCGCGCGCGCGGGGTCGCCTGTCCCTGCAGGCCAAAATGGTTGGCCAGCAGGAACCACAGCGCGCGAACAAGAGAAATCACAAGACGCATAGTTCGACTCGATTGAATTCGCCCGGCCGCCCGCCCGGGTCAGGCATCCCCCAGTTGTTCCTGGACGAGCAGGGCGTCGCGCAGCGCGCCCACCGCGTGCGTGCGCAGATAGGCCACACCCTGGCGCGCCGCGTACAGTTCCGCCGCGATCGTGGCGGCCTGGCGTTCCGCGACCGGTTTTCCTGTAATCGCGCCCAGAAACGATTTACGCGAAACTGAGACGAACAGGGGCAGCGCGAACCGCTCGCGCAGTTCGCCCAGGTTTCGCAGAACGTACAACGATGTCTCCGGATTCGATCCCAGAAAAAAACCCATCCCCGGATCCAGAACGATCCGCGCGCGCGCGACACCGGCCGCTTCCAGCGCCCGTGTGCGCGTTTCGAAAAAATCGAGGATTCGTGCGAACACCGTGGCCGGCTCCGTGAAGTCACGCGTGGCGCGCTGAGCGCTCACGAGCGAAAACATGACCACCAGAAGGCAACGCGCCCGGGCCAGCGCGGGATAAAACGCCGGATCCGGAAATCCGCGGATATCGTTCAGGACGGCGACCTCCCGCGCAAGAGCGAATTCCTGGACTTCGGTCCGCCAGCTATCGATCGAAAGCGGGACGTTCTCGGCGCGCAGGGTGTCCACGACCGGTTCCAGTCGTCGAAGTTCTTCCGCCGCCGGTACCGGCCGCGCGTCCGGGTGCGATGAGGCCGCGCCCAGATCGAGTAGATCGGCCCCCGCCGCGCGAAGAGCCCGGG
>CAZVZS010000043.1:38701-45157 GCA_964631535.1 uncultured Leptospiraceae bacterium | reverse complement strand
CCGCTGAACGGGCGCGATTCGCGCGCGCAGGGCGTTTTGGCGAAAGCGGTGTTTGGGCCGGGGCGCGTACGTGGGCAGCGAGTTTTTCGTTTCGCGCGTTCTATTTTCTTTTTTACGCAAAAAATCTCTTGCGGGTTTATGGGGGTGTTGTACCGTTTCGCTCGTGTTTGGAGTGGACGGGCCGTCGTTGCCTGGGACTCACCTGGCGAAGCTGTGTCCGGGGGGTTGGATACGAGCGGAATTTTGGCGCGTTTAACTCTTTAAAATCGCCCGGATATACGAAGCACGTCGGATACTCCATTAGTTATGCGACATGTGGTGGGCGGCTATTTTCATTTTCCAGCTCTGCGCGCGAACAAGATTTGCCGCAGGCCGATTCCGCATCATGAGTAACCTGTGGCTGTTTCCTGGCGGTGGCCTAATCCTCGTTGGATTTGTAGTCTTCCTATTGGGCTACTTCAGGCTCTGCGCTGGCGTTTGGAGGGAGCACGGTGCGTTCTGGGGTTTACTGACAGTCCTGTTCTTCCCGCTCATAATCTGGTTCCTGTCCCACGGGGTTTCGGACCAGTTCCACCGGCATTGGGTTTTCGCAGATCCGTGGCGCCTTGTTTGGATGGGCTCGACCTCAATGTTCGTCGGCGGAATACTTGTCGGGTTCTCAAGATGAGGCCCGGCCAAGCCCACCACACGTCGCATAACTAGACTGTAGAAAAAGGGTTTTTGCCTTCAAAATTGCCTTAGAATCGGCGTTTCTCGGCAAATTAGGGGGAGAAAAATGGGTTATTCAACAGTCTCAACTCCATGTAGCCACTCCGCTCCTCGGCGGGCAAGCCGCCTCCGGTGCTCGGCCACTCGTTCCTCTCGCGAAAAACACGCTTCGCTCCATTTATTCGCTCGCCCGGACGCGCGCGGATATTGGAATATCAGAAGCGCGCGCGCCGGGTCGGAACTTCGGGCAAATTGCTCGCTACGCTCGCAACTTCGGCTACGCCAAACCGTTATGCGAAATGCCGCGCCAGGAAAATTCAATGAGTGCTGAGAAGGACAACGATATAGCCCCAAAGATCGGCAACCTTGCTTTGCCATTTACGCTTTACGATTTCTTCGGATACTTGCTTCCGGGTGTAGTCTTCTGGATGGCTCTGCTATTAAGTTTAGATGCCACACACTTTATTCTCGGTGTCTTTACCCATCAGAAACCGATGTGGGGCAGCGCGGAGCAGTTGAAGATTTTCCGGGCAGTCCAAGATCTCGTAAAGCAATCACCGTGGTTTGTTTCTGGCTCGGCGGCTCTCCTCTGTTATATCTCCGGACATTTGATTTCAGCCGTCTCCTCATTCTTTGGCGAGCGGGTTTTCGTGGAAGGAGTGCTCGGTTACCCGGGCGATAACCTATTTGCGGAAAAACCGTCCAAAGGATTTTGGGCAGTCATCTTTCGCAAATTTGTTCGACCCTATTCAGTGGAATTCCGAAAAGCTTTCGATAAGCAGTTTACTCGCACCTTTCATTTCAAAGTGAATAGTAGCAGTGACCGTTTCTGGCTAGCTTTCGAATACATCGCCTATTGGTGTCCCGCCGCCTTCGCGCGGAGCATGCACTTTTTGAACCTGTACGGTTTTAATCGCAATCTTTCCTGGTCTCTCATTTTGGCCGGAATCGCAGCTGCAATTCTCATGTGGCTACGTGACTATCCCCTCCCTTTGCTCGTCCCAGTTCTATTGCTTGTCACTTCTCTCCCCTTCTATTGGAACTATCTGAAACTCTTGCGCCGACTGAACGATGAAGTTTTCCGCGCTTTTCTAATGCATAGTTGTAAAAAGTCCTGACGCGGCACTTCGCATAACCAGACTGACGAAAAAGGCCTTTTTTGACCGGTGACCTCTTCGCGTGCTCCGAAAACGGATCGCTAACGTGAGTCAGGGCCGGTCATTCGCCATTTTTCCTCGAACACCGCTGCGTTAACCGGCGCAGATTCAAAGCAAGTCAGAGAAAAACATCACCCCAGGCGTCGAAGGTTCCCGTAGTTGGCGATTTTTTCTATATTATGGACGAGGGTGAACAATTTCCACTGCACGTTCACCTTGCGTCGCCCCCGTAAAGTGAACCGGTTCAGTCCCTTCTGAAAAGTGACATTGGCGAACACCGGTTCAACGATTCCCATCCGGTGCGAATACAGTTTCTTGCCGCGCGGAGTATCAATTTTCGCGACCATGCGGCTGGCGAAGGTTGCCGCGCCCCGGTTGATCACGTGCAGGTTGCGTCGTTTCACGCGTGAATTGGCCAGACAGCGATTTCGCAAAGGGCATACGGAGCAGTCCGATTTTTTTGCCACGTAGCGCCGGTAATTCGCGTCGTGTATCCAAACCGATGTTCTGGTTTGCCTCAGGGTCCTGCCGGCAGGACAGATGTACCGGTTGTTTTTCCTGTCATATCGAAAATCCTTTTCCGTAAATTTCGGCGCCGATTTCTTTTTGCGAACCCGGCCCTGGATGCGATTTTTGTAGCGCCCCGCCGTGGCAAAGCGGGGATCGCGTCGTCGGTAGCCGGGATCGGGAATGATCGCCTCCCGAAATTGTTTTTCCAGATAGGCGAGGTTGTCCTCGCCGAAGTAACCGGTATCGGCAAGGATCGTGCAGTCTTTGAGATGCAAGCCGTGTCGCGGGCGATGCTTGAGCGACTCTTTGAATGATTCGACCGTCGGTTGCAGGAGTTCCTGTTCGGGGCCGCTTCCGAAAGCATTTGCGGTCAACACGATCTGATGCTTTTCGTCCACCAGGGCGATGCCGTTGTAGCCCTGGATCATACCACGCGCGCTTTTCATCTTCGCGGATTCGTTGTCGGTTACGTTGGACTGGACTTCATTTCCCCGTTTTCCCATGCGCGGTTCGCTGTTGTGAAGAAACGTATCAATGCGCCGAATCTGATATTTAATCCGTTCCACGCGCCGGTCACGCCGGTCACTTCTCCGGTGTTCAATCATAACCCGTTTCATGCGCTCTTTGAGTTTATCGCGTTTTTTTGCCAGGTCCGTGTGGGTTCCGCTCCATTCACGACTTGCATTTGAAGGCAGTTTGCAGCCGTCTATCGCCAGCATTCGGCCGCCCACAAGGCCGAGCCGCAAACAAACCGCGAGTACGTCCGCAAACAGGCGTTCGATGTCGTCGGCAAGGGAACTAACAAAATTTGCGATGGTCGAAAAATCCGGTGTGGCGCAGCCCGAAAGCGCCATGAATGTCACGTTTGTCCGGCAGGCCTCCTCGATCTCGCGTGAAGACTGTATTCCACGCGAATAGGCGTAGAGAATGATCTTCAAAAGTACGCGAGGATCGTATGCGGGTGCGCCGGTTTCGTCATTGCCATAGCGCTCATCCAGCTTTCCGCCGCTGACATGCCGATCCATCAATCGATCAAGGACTGCCTCAAAACTTCCGGGAAGTATTTGTTTTGTGAAATCCACAGGAACCAGCATAGTCTGGGATCGATTCAGGTATTTATAACGCGCCATTTCAGTTCCTCCAAAAAATTTTAGAAACCGAATGACAAAAGGGCCTCCACTTTGGTACCGTTTTTCAAATAAACAGGGGTTGTTCTACAGTTTCAAAATTAGTTAGACGAAAGCCCCCTCAATATGCATGCCAAGCGCGGAATCTATTTCAAAGACATTGATAACAATGTTTCCAACAGAATAAAAAAATCGCAATGGTCACTAGTAATAGGAGCCGGTGCTTCCTCTCCGGTCTTTCCATCTTGGAAGAATCTTATCGTAAGGCTCTATGAAGATATTTTAGCAGGTGATGCCTCTAACATTGAACCTTTGCTTCTAGAATTTTCGTACGATTCTGTGATGCACTCCGTTAAGAATCTCTCAGGCTTAGACGATGGCAATTTTGTTTTGAAGATAAGCGAAACCCTATATTCCGAACTAAAAACTTCCCTACCGAAAAAAGAATTGGAGAATGCATTGCAGATATTTGCTGACCCAACCCCCGGAGGCCATCAAGATGACAAATGGGAATTTTTCTACGCCACTATGCGCGATTATTTTGGGAATGGAACATGCTGGCAGCTATCGGATTCACTTCTTCACGCTTATAGAAAAAATAAAAAACCAGCCTCAATAATTAGTTTCAATGCAGAGCCTCTGCTTTACACGCTTCTCACCGCAATGGTGAGGCAATATTATCATCGAAAAGGGCACCATAAGAAAAAGATTTTAAAACATCTGGATATTGTCACCCGCAGCATTTCAGTAAAGAGGAATGAAAGAATTCCCTTTTTTCATATTCATGGATTTTTGCCAATTCCGTTTACAGGTAAACGGACAAACAACTCTTTACAATCGCAAGATAAGCTAGTGTTTTCTGAAGGTGACTATTTGAATTTATCCAACTCAGTCTACTCATGGCAATCGTCGGTCTTTCTTCATGAGTGTTATGCCAGCACATTGATATTTGCAGGACTATCATTTTCAGATAGTAACCTGCGGAAATGGCTCTCCTGGACCGCGAGTAACCAGGCCGCAGAAATCTCGAGATTTGATCCGAATTTTCACCTGCGTAAAGCTAACTCTTCTCATTATTGGATAAAAAAGAAGCCTGATAATTCTGAAAAAGAATACCTCATAGAAAATTCAGTTGCTCATCTTGGGGTTCGTTTGGTTTGGATTGATGACTATTCAGACACAGCATCTGCATTATCCAAACTGCTGGGCCTTTAGGTGGAAGTCGGGGCCTTCGTCTAACGAGACTGTAGAAAAAGGGTTTTTGGCCTTCAAAATTGCCTTAGAATCGGATATTAGAATGCGTTCGCCGGGCCGTTCCGGGGCAGATTTCGGGCTCCATACCGGAGCCCGAAACCTCGGGTATTCTCGCGTTGGGCGAAATCGCACGATCCTGCATTTGGAGACAACATGAGCTTGTTCAAGAAGAAACCAACCGTCAACCCAACCCTGACTGCGGATATCCCACCCTCGCTGTACGCGCAGCAGACTCTTGATGGGTTCATCAGGAAAGCAAATCACAACAAACGGGAATCCATTGTTTGTTTCACCTCTGTCATTGTCCTAACGTTGGTCGCCCCACTTCTAATTGCTTTCGGAGACAAGATTCCATGCTTGTCCGCTGAGATATGGACCCGCGTGATTCCGGCAATTATGTCAGTCAGTACCGCCGGTTTCACCGCTTGGCTGCAGTTGCGTAAACCGCAACAACTATGGTCCCTTTATCGGGATGCGCAGCGCCGCATCGAGGATGCGGTCACACGATGCAAATATGGCACCGGTGAGTTTGCCGACAATCCCCAGGCTGAAAAACTACTTGTTGAACGCATCGCAGACATTGCTTTTGCGGTCCACAAGGCTTGGGTCCCGTTGGTCCCGAATCCAGAGAACTTGAAAGTAGAGGTTCCGGCGTCCGTGGCGACTGCAAAGGCAAAAGAATAATGGAATGCGCTAAGACAATCATTGACACCGCTTATGGCAAATTTGACTTCCATTGCTTCCGTTGGGGGGAACACGAAGAAGACAACATTCTGACCCTCTCTGTCGGTAACAATTGGGAAAAGCCACTGGTCAGAATACAAAGCGCTTGCTATACGGCTGAGATATTCCGCAGCACGGATTGTGACTGCCATGAGCAACTAGAGACCAGTTTACGCCGCATTCAAGACGAAACTGGCCTCTTCATTTACATGCTTTGCGATGGTCGCGGGGCTGGTCTCTATCTGAAAATTCAGGGTCTTGAACTAGGTCGGACGCAGCAAATGGACACGGCTGACGCTTACGCACATTTGGGATTGCAACCTGATCCGCGTGAGTATGGTCGGGTCGTTCAATTACTGCATCATTTTAATGTTACAGACTTGCGCTTGATGACCAATAATCCTCGAAAAGTCGAAGGTCTAACTAAAGCTGGGCTTCTCGTTACTCGTGAACCGTTAGAAATCCTCGCAACGCAAGCATCCGCACCCTATTTGAGAACCAAAACTCAAAAGATGGGACATCTTATGAAACAATTTGAAACGGATGGTGCGACTTCGCATAAGCTTCCGGTTTAACGCTCCGGGGCCCACTGGGGGCGCCTCGGGTCCAAGCCCTAAACCCAACCCGACCCCTGTACCCATCAATAATATTTCCATTTACACAGAATATCGTACAGTCCCCCAAAAAACCCCGAATTCCACCCTTTATCAACGGCCTTCCACGCTTTTTCGTTGGCCTTCCCACCGTCTGGAATGACCGCCCAACGAAAATCAATGGAACGCCATGCTTTTTCAATGAGCCTCCACCGATATTCGTCCGAGCCTGCGGCTTTTTCGTTGGCTGCCCGACCCGGGAGAATGGCGGCTCAAGCTTTTTCGCGCAAGCGCCATGCTTTTTCGATGGGCCGCGACCATTTTTCGTTCGTGTTCGAACCGGACGGAAGGGGCTGCCACGGTTTTTGATGCACCCGCCACCGT
>CAZVZS010000043.1:0-38687 GCA_964631535.1 uncultured Leptospiraceae bacterium | reverse complement strand
AGCAGTACGCCGGAGCGTGGAGGGAGCAGTCCGCCAGGTGGCCCGTCCATTCGGAAGCGTGGGCGCCTGACTAAAAAACGTCGCGGTTCATTTCGCTAAGGTGGCCGGAGTAATTTCGTGCCTGGAAGGTGAAGTGTGCGCGGTGGCCCGCGGCAACCGGAGCGTGGACCCTGTTCGCCGGTCCGTCGCGCTCCGTGCCCCGGGCTCTTCCGTTTTATGTTTTTGCTGCGCCGTCGCTCAATTCGCGGTGGCGGCCGGTACTTCCTCCTCCTCGGCCCGTGCCGCGCGGGTGAAGAGCGGGCGCAATTGGTCCATCAGTTGGGCCGCGCCGGGAACCCCGCCGTGTTCGGCTTTTTTCCCGTTGTTGTAGTGGATCAGCGTCGCCTGCCAGAGTTCGTGGCTCGCCAGAGCGATTCCGTCATTGAGCATCTCCACGCCTTTTTCGAGTTCCTTTTCCCAGCGCAGAAAATGGTTGCGGGCAAGGTAGTCCTTCTGCATTTCCTGGACCGGTGCCTGCGCGACCTGGAGTTCAGGGTTGGCTTCGAGGATGCTCAGGATGTCCCGGATGGGAGCGAGCCTGCGGCTGTTGGCGCGGGAGAGATTTTTCGCCTCTTCGCGCGATAGTCGAACGATCAGGGCGCTGATTTTATCCAGTACGGATTTGATTTCCTGATCGATCGTGTTCGCCTGTTCTGCGGTGATCGTCACCGAAATTCGATTGAGATTTGCCATATTCTTGTCCTTTCCAAAAAAATTTCCGTCCGCAGCGTCTTTATGTCCTTCGCCGGTCGACGGTTATATTGACCATACGTTCTGGTTGTCGGAAAATCCCAAAAAAACGCGAGATCGCGCAAAAATTTTCAAGAATTGCAGGCGAAAAGCATCGAAACCGGGAATCTGTGGGGTTTTGGTGAATTTCCCCGGGAGATCCGGAAGTCCGGATACTGCTCGTCGGATTGGATTTCGCGGGAATGCCGATTTTTTTCTGGTTCGCGGATTCCGGAACTCCCGGGGAAACGGATGGTGTCGGGGCCGCCCGTTGAAACTCGCGTCGTCGGACGCCGCGAGATTCGCGGGCAGAGCCAGGGACTGCCGGAAAACGTTTGACGAATTTTCGAATTTCGGTTGAATTCGGTACCCCGATTTGTTTTCAGGAATCGTCCCGTTTTGAAAATCATCATTAATCTCACCGATGAACAGCTGGAATTGATGCGACGCCCGCTCAATGGGAGTGGCGGCTGGCAAACACTCCTCAGGCGTTTACAGAGCAGGCTGGCGGACTCGGACCTTGAACTCTCCGTGGAAGATGTGGCCAGAGTTTTGCGCTATTCGCGGCGGTATGGGTCCGGCGGGTTTCAGGGGCGTCTGACCGGCGTCATCGTTCAAACGCAAACACTCGCTACCGCGATTTTACAGGCGCTCGAAATTCCCGTGCCGTATTCGCTTGCGGACGCGATGGCTACGCCGGTTTCGTTTGGTCGGGCGGGGGCGAAACGGGCGCGGAAGGGGCGAAAGGAGACCGGGTGAGAATTAGAATTTATCGCGTGTCCTTTTACCTACGGCCTTTTTAAAAAACGGGTCAGGCCAATGGATTTATCCCTTGCCAATATTCTGGGTGGCCTGATTGGCGTTTTTTTCACCATCGTTGGTGTTATCCTTTCCTGGTATGCGGGAAGAAAATCTGAACGCGCAACAAACCAGCAACAAAAACTCGCCTCCCTGACAGCAGCATCCGAATGGCTCCGAGATTTACGAAACTGGGCTTCTGAAGCGATTGAGGTCCTGGCTGTTGCATCCTATATCTGTAAGGATTGGACGGATATAAGCACTCCCCCGAATGAAAAGCTACTGGAATGTAGATACAGGCTATCTGCGCTTATAGATCGGGGCAGATTTTTTTTGCCGAATATTCCGGATCCTGAGATTGGAGCAGAGAAACCCGAAGCATATCGCGGTTGGCGGCATAAAGCCCTTGATCCTTTGGTGGCCGCCGAAATGGTCTTGAGTGGAAATGTTAAAAGTGGTTCCTTCGAAACACACGAAAAAGCTCTGATTGAAATGCGCAGGGAATTTGTATCGTGTATTCAACGCGTACTTGCACCGGATATGCACAACAAAGAAATTGCGCGGTTAATTCGCGAAAGCGGTTTTACAAGATCGGGAGACCAAACCCTTGGCGGATTATTACCAGCTGAAAATTCCATTTACTCAGGAGCGGCAGGATTAATTTGGCAGCGTTCTTCTGTGCGCAATGAAGAGTCCTGATTGCCGGGCGGTTTCCTTTCGTGTTCGGATATCCGGACATGGGGGTGTCATTGGAAATCACCGCGCGCGGGATTTCGCTCACGAAGCGGCTGGCAGCGAATCCGGAGATTAAGGACGCGAATAAGATCAAGGTTGGGCAGGTGATGCGGGTTCCGGGGTGATTGGGATGGGATTATTGATGATTACAGGTTGGATTTTCTCACGGTTTTTGCGGTTCTGTGTTCTTTTTACAGTTTATCTGTTTTAGTCATCAATACTGAGTAGCATCTTAAAAAACCGTTTGTATCTTTCTCCCCCAGCAATTAAAAAGCAATGTTCCAGAGTTTTTTCCCTTTCCGTCTGACTCTCCTCATTTTCCTCCCCAACAAAGATTTTCGTAAAAAACTTGGCTGCTTCAAGGATCGCTTCCAGGAATTTTTCGCTATTTACAGCAATAGGCCACATTGTTCGCATGCCAGTTTCTCGATCCTTTGAAATTAATTCCCCAGTTTCCCTATCAATAATTACCGGATCAACCTCTATTTTGCCAATTCGAATGCCGTCCGCTTCCTTGATTGCTTCAGGAAGAAATCGAAACATACCAATAACAATATTCTGACAATCGAATCTTGAAATTAAGTCAAGAATAGGATCGCCGTTAATACTTCCTTCTCTTTTTTCGTCTGCAATATATGAATTCCAAAATTCATCCGCGTCCTCCTGCGAAAGCCCGGATTTGAGAAGGATGGATTTTTCGGGCGCGGCCATGCGCATTTCATTGACAAAAGTTTCTGCATTCACAAGGCACTTCCTTCTTTATTTTTTAACACGAGTTATTGGATGTAAAATTTTTGTCCATCTTATATGAACGCTTTCGGGAAGAGGGACGGCGAACGGACCCTGTTCTATATGGTGATGAATAAGCGATTCCCCCAAATAACTCTGATGCTGAGGATTGTGCTTTACCCAATTAGCATTAATAATTGGGGCTCGTCCACCGCTAATCCGAAGTTCATTTGCTTTATCAAACATTTCTGGGTGTAAACGTTTCAATTGCCTAAAAAACCAGGGTCCGTTTCGCGGATGCCCCAAGGCAGTTAGGTCGGAGCTCGGGGGTGCATTCCTCATATCAATTACATTGGCAGGATTAAAATAACTATTCGGAATTTTCGAAACTGGACCTTTTGTCAGCTGTCGGGCCATTTGGGCCATTTTCTTGTCGTAAGCTTGACTCCATTCGCCAAGAGATGCCTTGGGGTTGTTAACCTTGTAAGAACGCCATGCCAGAAATTTTTCCTGGAGCCTTCCGGGTTTAAGAAGAAAATCATTTGAAGTCGTTTTCCCGAGTGGATTTACGGAGCTTCGTGCCCCTGAACTTCCAGTTGGCTTTCCCCTGGGTCCTCCCTTCGCCGTTCCGGCTCCTGTAAAGATGAGCAGGGACGCTACAAAATGGGCGGTGAGTTCAACTTTAAGTTGACCCGCTAATTTTCCTTCGTCAATTGCCAGCAGTACTCCTGCCAGCGCGGCAGGGTTACCCTGGGTTTCAGCAATCGCATCAAGAATCACAAGGTCTTGATCCATTTTGAGCCGGTCAACTGAGTTAAACGCTTCATCGCCCTGAAAAACCCATCGGACCTCCATAATTGGCCATAATTCGCGCCATGCGATGCTCATTTGTATATCCGCAATTGCCCCCCGTGTCCTGACGAAATGGTCCATGAAGGTGGGGGTATTTTCCGGACCGATTTCGTTATCCAGATGGGCAACCCAGGGAAGAAGATACTTTTGTGAATTCGCGGTCGGTGGAATTCTCTTATTCTTTAGACTTTTTATTTTTTCTACAATCCCATATACGCTGATAGTTGGATCGTTTTCGGGGATTTGTTCGGGTGCATTACGGGGATCAGTTGCCTTTTTATCCTTCGATTCTACCGCCGGTCCCCCATGCTTGCTTGCTCCCTCCGGCTCCCGCGCGACCCGGTCCGCCGCCCCCTGCTGCACCGTATGCGTCAACTCATGGGCGATGAGTCGTTTCCCCGCGCTCGACCCCGGTTGATACTGCCCCGCGCCGAAAAACACATCGCCACCGATCGTGAATGCTTTCGCGTTCACGTCTTTCGCGAGACTGGCCGCTTCCGCGTCACGATGAATGCGCACTCCGGAGAAATCCGCGTCCATACGTGTCTCGAAAAATTCGCGTTCATTCGCTCCGAGCGTCTCACCGCCCCCGCGTTTGGATTCGATGCGCACAGCCGTATCGCCGGACGTTTTCAACTCCCCGTCGTTCGCCCGTTGCAGCGGCTCCTCGCTTTGTCCCAGGGCGCCCGCCCGCGCCGCTTCCGCCACCGTCATGCGATACACTTTCTGCCGCGCGACCCCGTCGCGCCCGGGTGGATGGCGCTCGATGATCTTGATCCCGCGTGCGTCGCGGGTCACGGCGCGTTGAATCCCGTCGGCGCTCACCGGTAGCTGGATTAAATTCTGCTGGCGTTCGCCAATCACTTTGCCGTTTACTCGCCGCGTTCCGTTCGAGCCCGGCATTCGCGCGACATAACCTGGATCGGAGGGTGCGGTCGCGCTCTGTTCGGGTGTTTTGCTCAACTCCGCGAGGGCGCGGTATAGCGCGGTTTCGGCGGTTTTGACCTGTGGCACCGGTCGGGGTGCTGGTTGTCGCGCGATTTCCTCATCCTCGGGCATTGCTTCCCGTTGCAGCTCTTCTTCCTCGGGCAGCGCCTCGCGCTGAACTTCCTCGTCTTCCTCCGGCATTGCTTCCCGTTGAACTTCCTCGTCTTCCGGCACAACTTCCCGTTGGACTTCGTCCTCGGGCAAGGCCTCCATCCGCAGCACCGTGTCCGCCAGCCGGTCCGCTTCTTTTTCCAGTGGATCGTCCGGCCCGCTCACCGCCAGCGGTTTCGCCTGGACCTGAGGTTTTTCCTTTTTGCCGTATTTCTGTTCATATTCGGCGCGGAACTCGATCGCTCCCTGCTTGATACTTGCCTGTATTTCCTCGCGGCTGGGGAGCGGCTGGCGGCGAATCGGGGACTCTTCGGGCTCCGGGTTGCCCTGCGTACTGAACTCAAGAAAAGGATTCGGCTCGGAATCAAGGAAAGGAGATTCCGTGATGGGATCAAGGAAAAGAGATCGTGTGTCGGGCTCAAGGAAAGGGGACCACGTGTTGAATTCAGCGGAATTGTTCGACCGGTTTTCTGTTCCGTATTGTGGTCGTCGCTCCTCCGGGTGTTCAAACGTCCGGATGCGTCGTTGATACACCCGGCCGTTGTTGAGCCTCGTGTCGCTGGAATCGCCCTGGTTTGCGTTATTGTTATTACCTGTGTTCGTCGTCTCAGACATGTTCGGCCTCGCTGGCATACGGCGCAAAGTCTACCGCCATATAGATCTGATTGTCCTTCTTGTATTCCCGTTTCACAGCTCTGATCAAGTGTTTCATCCCGATCGTTTCCCTGGCCGTGCTGGCATAGAAGGCGGCGTTGAGGACGATGTTTTTCAGTCCGCCGCCGGTCATTTTGACTCGTTTGGCCAGGAAGTCAAAGTCGACGGCTGGATCCACGGGTGCTTCGGTCGGAATGAAGCTCGCCCAGAGGCGTCTTCGGTGCGCTTCGTCCGGGAACGGGAAATCCACCACGAACTGCATGCGCCTCAAAAAGGCCCGGTCCATGTTTTCGTGTATATTGCTTGCCAGAATCGTGATGCCGGGGTACCGTTCGATTTCTTGGAGCAAGTAACTCGTCTCGATATTCGCGTACCTATCGTGCGCGTCTTTGACCTCCGTGCGTTTGCCGAATAACGCGTCCGCCTCATCAAAAAACAGGATCGCGTTGGTGCTCGCGGCTTCGGAAAAGATTTTCGCAAGGTTTTTTTCTGTCTCGCCGATGTATTTGCTAATCACGCTACTCAGATCAATCCGGAACAGGTCCAATCGCAATTCTTGCGCGATGATCCCGGCCGCCATGGTCTTCCCAGTGCCGCTCGCGCCGTAGAATACCGCGTGGGTCCCCCTTCCGTACGGTAGTTTTTTCCCGAAGCCCCAGTTATCAAAGACAGCCTTCTTTTCTCTGTGTCGCGCGCACAGCTCGCGTAGATGGCGGGTTTGTTCTTCCGGGAGTATCAGGTCCTCCCAGCCGAAGTTCGTTGTTTCCTTGCGCGCCAGTTCGCTGAGTCCCGTGGTTGTTCGTTTGACGGCGCGTGGCTCGCCTGCCACCAGCACCGGTTGGCGGGCCGCACGCAGGATGCGAATCTGCCCGGCATAGTCTTCTGGTTCGTGCGCGACGCCGCTCACGTACAGCCAGGCGCCGAGCAGCGTACTTTCGCGGACTGCGCCCCTCAGTTTCGCATTTTGCTTCACAAGTTCCACTTCGTTCAGGTCGAGTCGCAACAGTCTGTGACCCCCGCTCTGTGCCAGTGCCCCGGCAAGGCCCTGGGACGCGTCCGGCAAATACAGGATGCGCGGGCCGGTGCCGTTCGCGTACGCGGCGGCGATTTCGTGCGCGGCGGGGGGCAGGGTTTGGTCCGCGTCGTCCTCGGCCCAGGTCAGCGCGGGCGCGAGCGCGCGGTAGATCCCGCGTTGGCCGCTCAGATACGCGGCGATGCGGTCGCTGATGCGTACGGGGTTGTCCAGGAAGCCGGTCGTCGGTGTTTCGGGCTGGTTGAGGACGAGCCCCGCTTCGATCAGGCTGCCGCCGGGCCCGATCGTTTCGAAGAGGACAGCGTACGCGCCTTCCTCGGGGGGCAGCACGTTCTGTAACAGTCGCGGCGTGAGCGCGGGATGTTTTGCGCCTGTTTCGCGGGCGCCCAGTTTTTGGGCGAATTGTTCGTCGACTTCCACGGCGTACGCGATCGCCACCAGGCGCGTTTCGCAGTCGCTGAGCGCGAAGTTGCGGCGCAGTTCGCCCAGCGGGGCGGGTTCCACCTGCGCGCGCGCGAACCGGGTGGCGGGTTCGCTCAGGGTTTCCAGGAGTTCAGTGCGATTCAGGGCGTATTCTTCGGCAAATGACACGGCGGACCGATCCAGGCGGGGAATGCGGGGCGCATGCCCCGGTCCGGAGGGGACGGCGGTCACGGCGGGTGTATAGAATTATTCGCGCGCGGTCCGTGTATCAACGCGCGCGGCGGGCTTTTTCGCGAAATTCTGGTGATTTTTTTGGAGGGGGTCGCGACCGGCTTCCCGGTCCGGAATCGTATTCAGCGTAACAACGCCCGCAAGCTTTCGTCGCGCACGCGATCGGCGGCGGTCTGGCCTTCCTGGTTCTTGAGCGTCCGCTCGGCGCCGGCGGCAAGGAGGGTGCGGACGACTGCGGTCTTGCCGCGAAGCGCGGCCATCATGAGCGGCGTGTCGCCGAAAATATCCTGGGGATCGACCTTCGCGCCGGCCGCGCGCAGGCGGCGTACGGCGGCGGCTTCGCCCGCGAGGGCCGCGTGGAAGAGCGGGGTGCGGCCGTCCGCGTCCTTTGAGTCAACTTTTGCGCCTGCTTTTAATAAATATTCGATGATGGCGTTTTTGCCGCGTTCGGCCGCCCGGCTGAGCGGAGTGCGACCGCGCGCGTCCGCGCGGTCGACGGTTCCGGGGGCGCTCCCCTCGCGCAAGAATTCGATGAGCGCGAGATCGTCGGTTTTGCTCACGGCCAGAAAAAAGGCCGTGTTGCCGAGCGCGTCGCGCGCGTTCACGTTGGCCCCGGCGGCCATTTCACGGCGCAGGCCGGCCAGGTCTCCCTGGCGCGCTGCTTCCAGATAGCGGTCGTCGGCGGTCAGCGGGCGCACGGTGGTCGGTTCGCCCGTGCCCATGATGCGGTTTTTCGGTCCGGCCGCTTCTTCGCCTTTACAGTTTAAAAAACACATACAGGCGAATACGCCGGCCAGAACGAAACGAAGGTTCGAAAATTTCATGATTCTGCCTCGTGTTCCGCGCCAGGGATCGAGGGGCTTCAGCCCCGAGAGCCCGGCCGCCGCGCCGCGGGTACGTGACCCGCGCGCGGCGGAGGCGCTACTTTTTTTTCTGGGCGGCGAGTCGAAGAACGCATTAGCCTTCGAGCGCGGCGTTGATCAGCGGGCCGGCGATGCCCATGCCCGGGTCTTCGTTGTTGTACCAATTTTCCGGTTCATACACTCGCACGCGCGCGTTCTGGTTCACGAAACGGTCCAGGAAGGTCTCCATGGGCGTGAACTCGCTGTAACATTTGTAACTCTGGCCCCAGGGCAGCTCGAAGTATTCCCACCAGTATCTTTTTTTCGCCATCTGCTGGCAGGAGTGCGATCCGATGAACGTGATGATCGTCGAGCAGTGGCTGGCGTTGATCTCGCGGTGCCAGGGCAGGAAGTACGACCAGTTGGAATACTGCGCCAGCTGGTGCACCATATTGTCGGTGTCCTGCTTCCAGTAGGCTTTGATCGTGGCCTCGGTCATGTTCGGGTAAAACCGTTCGTAGCTGAAGCGCGAATAGTTGTAGTCCTGGGTGTACGCGGTGTACGCCAGTCGGTCGCCGGGAAACTCGAGCGCGACCATCGCGTTGATGCTGCCGAAATCGCCGGTGTTGAACGTTCCCGGTAACTCGTTGAAGACCGAGTCGAGGTTCCAGGACGCGCGAATTTTGTCGTGCATACGGCGCGAAAGATAATTGGCGTTCGGCGCGGGAAAGATCGGGCCCGAGTCGTTCAGGAGGTAGCCGCGCGTTGGATTGAGCGTGCGACGCACGGTGTAATACGCCGATGATGTGGCCGTGCCGCCCGCGCTGAAGCCGGTGACGAGCAGTTTATTCACGGAGGGGTACCGCGTTTTCAGATAACTGGCGATGGCCTTCGTGTTGGCGTAACCCGCGTGGCTCCAGGGGAGCGGCGGTTCGGCTCCGGTCGGATCGTTGTAGGTGACCACGTTGTTGCCGGTGTGCACGTCGCCGGTACAGTACGGGACGAACACGACGTTCCAGTTTTTGGTCACGAGATCCGTACGCGAGCGAAAGGGCAGGCCGGGATCGGCCCCGTTGACGATCGGCGATACGTAGCGGGCCTTGAACTGCGTCATGTAATCGTCCGGGATCCCGTTGGGATTGGCCGCGCCGAGCACGCCGGCCCGACCCGAACAGGTATCGTAATCCCAGCAGGCCCCGCCGCCCTCGAAGAAGAACAGCAGGTTGGACGAGCCCGTGTTGTGGACGAAAAATTTGTACTGCGATCCGTTGCCGCAGACCGTGCCCGGGAGTTCGACCTTCTCCCAGTTGTAATTGTTGCCGCCGTCGACGACGATATTCAGGATCGTTTCCAGAATATCAGCGTGCGCGGCGCCCATTGGTAGCAGGAGGGCCAGCAGGCCCGCCAGTAGGTTTCGTTTCATTTTGAGCACTCCCCGGTAGTTTTTATGGCGGCGGTCGGCCTGAACGGGCGGCGCCGGTCCCACGGTGTTGTTGTATACCATCGCCCGGACGAGGGCAAGCAGGCCGGGACGGGCGGTTGCCCGGGTGGTGTGAACGGTCGCATTTTTTTATGGCAGGGGGCGGGCGATAGCGCGATCATTCAAGGGGGACGGCAGAAAGGCGGCCTGTGAAGGGTGGTTGGGGTTAGCACTCGCCGATTGGCCATGCCTTCTCTATCATAAGAGATCCCATGCCGCTCATCGAAAAATCAGCGTACCGTCCGCCGCCGCTCTTTCGCGACCGGCATGTGCAGACGATCTATCCCTTTCTGTTTCGGAAGGTGGCCGGCGTTCACTATCGCCGCGAGCGGATCCGCACCCCCGACGGGGACTTCCTCGATCTGGACTGGTGCGAAGCACGGCCGGCGGGGCGAGGGGCTCGCGTATCCGAACTCGGCGAGAATCTGGTGGTGATTTCTCACGGCCTTGAGGCTAACTCGCAGTGGGCTTACATCCGGGGGATGGTGCGTGCCTTCACCCGTCGCGGTTTCGACGCGCTCGCCTGGAACTTCCGGGGTTGCGGGGGCCAGGATAATCTGGCCTTCGCCACGTACCATGGTGGGGCGACGGAAGACCTCCATGCGGTGCTCTCGCACGCGGCGAACAAGCGGAACTATCACAACATCGTGCTCGTGGGTTTCAGCATGGGCGCCAATCTGTCCCTGAAGTATCTGGGCGAACTCGGCGCCGACGTCGATCCGCGGATCCGGAAAGCGGTCATGTTTTCGGCGCCCCTCGACCTCGATTCGTGCGCGCGCGTTCTGGCGCGGCCCGACAATCGAGTGTACATGGACAATTTTATTCGCACTCAGCGCGAAAAGGTGAAAGCGAAACACAGACGTTTTCCCGGTCGCATCGATCCCGCGGCCCTCAGGAGCCTGCGCACCTTTCGCGAAATCGACGATCTGTATACGGCTCCGGCCAACGGGTTCGAAAACGCCGAAGATTACTGGCGCCGGTCCAGCTCGGTGCGACTTCTAAAAGATATTCGCGTGGATACCCTGCTCGTCAGCGCGGCGGATGACCCGTTTCTGAGCCCGGACTGTTTTCCCTGGGGTGAGGCGCAGGATCACGATTATTTATATTTCGAAGCGCCGCGCTACGGCGGCCACGTCGGGTTCATTGCCTTCAACCGCGCCGGCGAGTACTGGTCCGAACGCCGCGCGCTCGAATTCGTGCAGGGAAAAATTTTCGTTTGAACCCCGCACTGTCCGTTCGATTCCACTGAGTCAAATCAGGGCGCATCCGCTTGCGCGGACCGGGCTCTCCGGCCGGAGTGCCGGCCGCCGATCCCTTGCCACCGGGATACAGGCTCCTCCCCGGCAGAATCCAGGCTGAACCAGGTGTTTCGCAGCAGCTCCGGCCTTGCCGTAAAAATAATTTATAAGTTTTATGTTAAAATATAATAAATTTTATAAATTATTTTGAAAAGTTAATGCGATCTTAATTCGGCCATGTAATACTGGGAACCATTATGATCAATTTGCAGAATAGTTTCGATCAACTCACGGCTTTGAAAGAAACGGGAAAGTCTCGTATTTATCGCGCAATCCGACGACGGGACAATGTTAGCGTCATTCTCAAGCTGATCGGATCCGACGATCAGTACGACCAGAATTTGCGTTCTCTTCAGAACGAATTTTCCCTGGCCTCTCGTGTCAACGGGAACGGCGTCATCCGACCGCTGGAAATACTCCAGAGTAAGGAAGGCTGCGTTCTGGTTCTGGAGGATATCGGCGGTCTGGCACTCCGCGAAATTCTCGCGCAGGGAAAAATTCCGGATCTCGCGACCGTTCTGCGTCTGGCCATCCGGATCGCCGATTCTCTGGATCATATCCACCAGAATGAGATCATTCATAAAGATATCAACCCCGGCAATATCATCGTTAACCCGGTCGACTGGGAGGCGCGGATTACCGATTTCGGCATCTCCACGGGTCTTTCGCGTGAAATGCAGGCCCTGGTGCCGCCGGATCGCCTGGAAGGAACGCTTGCTTATATCTCTCCGGAACAAACGGGTCGCATGAATCGTTTCGTCGATTATCGAACGGATCTTTATTCGTTCGGAATCACGTTCTACGAAATGCTCTGCGG
Source organism: uncultured Leptospiraceae bacterium (assembly GCA_964631535.1). GTDB lineage: Bacteria > Spirochaetota > Leptospiria > Leptospirales > Leptonemataceae > CAZVZS01. Next base: position 26,929 of record CAZVZS010000043.1, on the reverse strand, counting down.
AATTCTCCCGTTCGAAGCGGCCGATCCCATCAGCTGGGTTCACTGTCATATCGCGCAGAAGCCGGTCCCCCCGAACGAGCGTAATCCGCAAATTCCGGCGGCGCTTGCGGACATCACTCTGAAACTGCTGGCCAAAAACGCGGAAGACCGTTACGCGAGCGCCGCCGGGTTCAAGCATGACCTCGTTAAATGCCTGGACATGTTGACGGCAACGGGTACGATCCGGGATTTCAGTACGGGCGAAATGGACTGGTCCGGCCGGTTTCAGATTCCTCAAAAACTGTACGGTCGCGAGCGGGAAATTACCCGGTTGCTCGACGCTTTTTCCGCGGCCGCGGCGGGGCGATCGCAATTGATGCTCGTGGCCGGTTATTCGGGTGTCGGGAAGTCCTCGCTCATTCACGAGGTGCACCGACCGATCATCGAACGGCGCGGATACTTCATCGCCGGGAAATTCGATCAATTTCAGCGAAACATTCCGTATTTCGCGGTCATCCAGGCCTTCCGCAATCTGACGGATCAGATCATCGCCGAAAGTCCGGATCGACTCGCCCGCTGGAGAGACCTGCTTCTGGAAGCTCTCGGTCCCAACGGCCAGATGATCATCGACGTCATTCCGGAAATCCAGATCCTGATCGGAAAACAACCACCCATCGCCACGATGGGTCCGGGGGAAGCGCAGACGCGTTTTTTCACCACGTTCCGAAAATTTATCAGCGTATTCGCGACCGAAGATCATCCGCTCACCATGTTTCTGGACGATCTGCAGTGGGCCGATTCCGCTTCCCTTTCCCTCATTCAGACGCTGCTGACCGAGCAGGACAGCAAACACCTTTTTTTAATCGGGGCGTACCGGGATAACGAAGTGGATCTTTCCCATCCGCTGTCCCTGATGATCAATGAAATCAAAAAAGAAGGCGCGGTGATCGAGACCCTGTCCCTGCCGCCGCTGGAAGCGCGTTTCGTGGCGGAAATCATCGCCGAAACCCTGAAGAAGGAAGGTGGCTCCACGGGAGAACTGACCGCGACTGTTTTCGAAAAAACCCAGGGGAACCCGTTTTTCATCAGCGAATTTTTGAAAACACTCTACCAGGACGGCCTGTTACGGTTTGACGCGGCGGGTCGCGCCTGGACCTGGAATATCGAGGATATCGCCGCCCGGGGGTTTACGGACAACGTCGTTGACCTGATGATTTCTAAACTGCGGAAACGTTCCGAAAAAGAACAGCTCCTCTTGAACCGCGGCGCCTGCGTGGGCCACCATTTCGACCTGAAAACCCTGGCGATCGTATGCGAAGAAACGCCGGAAGAGACAATCGTTTCCCTGCGTGAGCTCGTAAAGGAAGGTTTTCTCGTTCCCCGCAGCGGATCGATCGAGATCATGCGCGACAGTGGATCGAAAGACCGCAAGTTCACCGTGGAGGAGTCCGCGGGGGCGGTTTTCGTTTTCCAGCACGACCGCGTGCAACAGGCGGCGTACGAACTGGTTCCGGAAAACCAGCGTATGGAATTGCACCTGAAAATCGGGCGCCTGCTTCTTAATAATTATAAAAAAGAAAAACGAGAGGAAGACGTATTTTCGATCATCGAACATTTAAACGGCAGCCGGGCTCTGATTTCCGACGCAGCCGAAAAACTGGAGCTGGCCGGCCTCAATCTGACAGCGGGCGAAAAAGCCATCCAGAATACGGCGTACCGGGCCGCCATTGAAACGCTTACCATCGCCCGGGGTCTGCTGCCGGCGGACGGGTGGGAATCCCTGTATTCCCTGGCCCTTCCGGTCCATGAAAAATTGTTCATAGCCCTGTCTCTGGCCGGAAACCATTCCGAGGCCGGAGCCCTGTACGACCTTGTGATTGCCCGCGTTCACGAGGCGGATCGATACCCGTTTTATCTGGAGCAAATGCGCTCATTTGTTGCTACCGGTCAGTTCACGCGAAATATCGACCTCGGTATTGAGGCTCTGGGAAATCTGGGGATCGAATTGCCCGGCCAGATGGATCAGGAAAACATCGGACTCTCGTTTCAACTCGAACTCGGGTTGTTCCAGAACAACATGAAAGACGGTGATATCGAAAAACTCGCCGATCTGCCCGAGACCCGCGACGAAAAAATCATCCTGACGATGGATATCCTCATGAATATGCTGGACGCGGCTTTTTTCGGCAACCCCGGCCTCCTGCCTCTGATCATCATGAAATTCGTGAACATCACCCTGAAACACGGGAATTCGCCCATCGCCTCGCTCGCGTACGCGTGGACGGGGGTTCCGCTGATTTACGTTCTGGAACAATACGGGGAGGCCCACCGTTTCGGAAAACTGGCGATTCAACTGGCCCATAAATTCGGCAATACGTTCATGCTTTCGCGGGCCTATGTCCTGCTGGGCGCTTTTACCGGTGCCTGGGGCGATCCGATGGAAAACATCATCGTCGCTCTGAAAAAAGCGTTTCAGTACGGGTCCGAATCCGGTGACATCAACTTTTCCGTGTACGCGGCCTCGTTGTACAACCGCTGGGCTTTTTTCAAAGGCCACCGGCTTCCGGAAGTGGCGGAAGAGGCGATCACTTCGCTGCATTTCATGAAAAAGGTGAACAATCAGCCTATATACGAATTTCACAATTTTATGCTGGCCGGGATTCGTTCTCTGCAGGGGTTATCCCCGGCGTACGATTTGCTGGCCGAAACCAGGGAAGCGGAAACCGCCGCTTTTGAAAAATGGCAAAGCATCCCGCTGCACATGTCCCTGTTCTCGATCTTAAAATTGATGTTCCACGTGATTTTCGCCGACTTTCGCCAGGCCGAATCGTTCGGGCGCATGGCCAGGCAGTATCTGTTCGGCCTGAAGCCGGCTTACGACTTCATCCACATCCCGTTTTACCACGCCCTGGCTCTGTTCGGCCTCTGGGAGGACGCGTCGGCCGAGGAACGCGAGGAGTATTCGAAAACGACCCTGGACTCCCTGCGTGAATTGAAAATGTGGGCGGATCTCTGTCCGGATAATTTTTCGCAAAAATATTTTCTGGTTCTGGCCGAACAGGCGCGCGTCCAGGGCGATCTGCAGAGTTGTATAAAACTGTACGATGACGCCATCGCCGCGGCCGCTCGCAACGGGTTTCTGGCGGACGAAGCTCTGGCGAACGATTTCTGCGCCCGCTTCTGGCTGGCGCGAGGGAACGAAAAAATCGGGGCCGTGTACCTGAACGAAGCGGTCAAACTGTACAGAGTCTGGGGTGCCCTGGCCCGCGTAAAAGATCTGGAAGGGCGCCACGGGCATCTTCTCAAACCCGCGAGTCTGCCCGCCGGGATTTCGGGAACGGACTCCTCGACCACGACACGTTCCCGGCTTTCGCTGCGATCGTCCAGCACCGGCAGTAGTTCTCTGCACGGCGCCGGCTCCCTGGACCTGGGTTCCGTTCTCAAAGCGTCACGGGCGCTCGCCAGCGAGATTCGACTCGATACGCTCCTGACGCGGCTGATGGATATCGTCCTGGAAAACGCCGGCGCGCGGCGCGGTTTTCTATTGCTCGAACGCGACGGGCAACTGCACATCGCGGCGATCGCGGATCTCGATACCGGGGAAAACGGTTCCCTCGACCTGCCGCTTTCGGAATCGGAAGAGGAGGGGCCGCAACTTGCCGTATCGGTGGTGCGCTACGCCAGCCGGGCCCAGAAATCGATCGTGATCGCGGACGCTCTTGCTGACGAACGATTTTCGCGAGATCCATATTTTTCGAGGAACCGGACGAGATCTGTTCTCTGCGCCCCCATCCAGAACCAGGGCCGTCTGGTGGGGGTTCTGTATCTCGAAAACAATCTGACCCCCGGGGCTTTCACACCCTCCAGCCTGGAGGTCCTCGAATTGTTGACATCGCAAATCGCCATTTCCCTGGAAAACGCTCTGCTGTACGCCAGCCTGGAGGAAAAAGTCCAGGAACGCACGGTCGAGTTGCGCGCCTCAAAAAAAGAAATCGACGACATTATGGCCAACGTTCGCCAGGGTCTGTTGACGGTCGGACCGGACCGGACGATTAACGGCGAATATTCCAGAAAAGTTTCCGCGATTTTCGAACGAGAAATCAGCGGGGTCAAATTTACGCAACTTTTCGCGGCAACGCCCGACCGGGTCGGCATCATCGAAGATTTTCTCGATCAATTGTTCACCAATCCGTTCATGTCCGATTTGCTCTTCGAACGGGCGAATCCGGTCAAGGTGTATCGTTTCCCGATCGTACGCGAGGAAGGCACGGAGGTGAGCAAAGTTTTGAGTTTCGGTTTTTCGAGAATTTTCAGCCACGAGGGTTCGACCAGGTCCGTTCAAAAAGTCATGGTTGTGATCGATGACCGCACGGAGGAATTCGCTCTCAAGGAAGAACTCGAACAGAAGGCGAAGGAACAGGCGATCCGCGTCGAAAAACTGTACCAGATTCTCCAGCTACAGCCAGGAGTGTTCAGCGATTTCATCCGGGAATCCGCCGAAACACTGGACGAGGTATTTTCCGGACTGAGACAGCTTGGCGATGACCCAGGCCAGGACAGGGAAATTCTACACCGCTGCTTTCGCAATGTCCATACACTGAAAGGAAACGCGCGGTCCCTCAATCTGGACTCGATCGGAACAACGGCGCACGAACTGGAAGATCTTTTCAGCGAACTGCGCGATCAGCCGGACAGGTTCTCCGGTAAACTGAAAGAAAAGATGATCCTGGCGCTGGACAGTCTGAACAACGAATTGAAAGACGGGAATTCCCTGTTCGAAAAAATTCTGAACATGCAATCCAGCCTCCAGTCGAAATCGATGGACGCCATGAGCGAATTCGAGGAGCGCCTGCGGAAGATCGTCGACAAAGAATCCTCCATTCTGAAGAAAAAAATCGATTTTCGTTACCAGCGGGATCTCGACACAATCGAAGGCGCGGTTCTGATGAAATTGCGCAATCCGCTTTCACATATCATTCGCAACGCGATTGCGCACGGGATCGAATCCCCGGAAGAACGCGAACGACTGGGCAAGCCGGAGGACGGCAGGATACTCCTGGGAATTTCACTTACGGACGGGCACCTGATGATTACGTGCGAAGACGACGGATCCGGCCTTAACACCGAACGGATTCGGCAGAAAGCCGTTGAGATGAACCTGATCGCCAGGGAACAGTCCCGGACCATGCAGGATAAGGAAGTCCATAGACTGATCTTCACCTCCGGTTTGAGCACGGCGGATCAGGTGAACGAAATGTCCGGGCGGGGTGTTGGCATGGACGCTGTTCGCGAAGACCTGAAAAAGCTCGGAGCCACGATTTTTCTTTCGACGAAACCTCAGAAATACACCCGGTTTACGATCAAGGTTCCCTACGTGGACAAAAACTGAGGCCGGTCGACCGTCCTGGTTTGTATTCGAATTCAATCGTTAAAAAATTTTAAGGAACCCAAAACCTATGATAACGGAAAAAAAGAACATTTTCGAACTTCAGCCGTTTCTCGAAGCCATGAACAGGACCTTCAAGGACATGGCTGATATTACCCTTGTAAACGGCCCGATCGAATCGGCCATATCGGAAAATATCACGACGGATGTGCATTCAAAGATCGGCATGTTCGCGGACGTTTCATCCAATATCGGCATATTCGCGGACGTGAAGGCGAGCCTGGTCCTGACTCTGGACGCGGTCGGGGCGGCCATGGTGGCGAAAAGAATTTCGGGTGTGGATCTCGAACTGTACGACAAGCTGCTGACTGACACCATCGGCGAATTATTGAATATCATCGTTGGATCGGCGCAAAGGGCCAGCCCCATTCAATTCGATTTTTCCATTCCTGTTTCGGTGCAGGGGAAGAACCACGAGGTGCGGCCGCCCAGAAACAGCTCCCTGCGTTATAATGTATCAAAATTCGATAAGGAAACAGTCTGCCTCATTCTATCACAGGGACTCTAAGCCGCGCGCATGCGCACATTGAAGGAGAACATATGAAACTTTTAATCGTAGATGATTCGGCCATGATGAGAGGGATCGTTAAACAGGCGATTCTGGACAACAAAAAAGGCAGCAATCCTGAATTTGTGGAGGCCGCCAACGGACAGGAAGCCCTGGACGCTCTGAAGGCGCATCCGATCGATATCGTCTTTCTCGACTGGAATATGCCCGTTCTCGACGGGTTGAGTTTCGTGCGCGATGTTCGCCAGCGCGGAATAAAAACGCCGATTGCCATGATCACTTCGGTGACGGACGAGAACAAGATTCTGGAGGCCGGGAAAGCCGGGGTGAATACATACATCGAAAAACCGATTCGCGGTACGAAACTCTGGGAACAGGTGAAGGAATTCCTGGAGTGAAACGTTAACCTCCGAAGATAGGGTGTACTGGAATGGAAGCAGTATATATGAATCTGGAAGAAGACGCTCAGACGCGTATCGATCACCTTCTGAAGCAACTGGGCAAACTGAGCAAAATCACTCAGCTTGTTTCGGAGGGGCATTTTTTTCTGTACCATCCCAACGCCGACTGCCCGGAAGAAGACGACCCGATCAACGTTCTCGCAGAGAATTTCAACTTCATGATCAAAAAATTACGTGAAGCGCAGGAAAACCTGGAGAACAAGGTTCAACTGCGCACCAATCAATTGCAGGAAAAAACGCAAGAACTGGAAAAACTGTTCCGGGAGGTTTCAGAACTAAAAAATGAGCAGGACGGCGATTATTATCTGACCTCGCTTCTTCTGGAACCGCTCTGTTCCAACCGGGCGGTAAATTCGACCGTCTCCATCGAATTCCTGGTAAAACAAAAGAAGAAATTCAGTTTCAACGGAAAATCGAAGACGATCGGTGGCGATATCTGCGGCGCCGATACGGTTCAGCTGCGGGGCAGGGAGTATACCGCGTTCGCCAACGCGGACGCGATGGGCAAGTCCATCCAGGGGGCGGCGGGCGCGCTGATTCTTGGTTCGTTGTTCGACGCGATAATAAAACGAACGAAACTTTCGGAAATCAGCCAGCAAAAATTCCCGGAATTGTGGGTTCGAGAATCCTTCATCGAGTTTCAGAAAGTGTTTGAAAGTTTTGACGGCGGCATGATGGTATCGATGCTGATCGGGTTGATTGATAACGAAAACGGTACCATGTACTGTATAAACGCGGATTACCCGCCCATCGTCCTGTTTCGCAATGGTGCCGCGAAATTTCTGGCCACGAACCATTTCTTAAAAGTCGGGATCCGGCCGGATTTTTTTTCGGGCAAAAATTATAAACCCCTCGCCGTGGACATCTTTGAGCTGCAGGACGGGGACATTCTCGTATCCGGATCGGACGGGCGCGACGATTTGTTGATCGAAACCGCGGAGGGAAAGTACATTAACAACGACGAAAATCTGTTTTTGCGAATTACGGAATCGGAAGACGCCGACCTGAACGCGATATTCGAGGCCCTGTCCCGGACGGGACGAGTAACGGACGACCTGTCGCTCATGCGAGCTGGAATTTCTCTGCCGGGCCGGCGGAGGCGATTAAACACGGAACAAAAAAAACTCTGCAAACAATTCGAAACATTGAACGGGACGAGCGACCTGATGGCCAGAACGTCACATCTGGAAAAAATGATCGCAACCGGGATAGATCACCGTGTCGTATTCAGGATGCTTGTAAAATGTTATTACCGCTTGCGAGATTTTCCGAACGCTCTTGAGCACGCCGAACAGTTCTGCGCGAACTATCCGGCCGAAACGCGAATGATTTATATACTCGCGAATTTATACTTCCTGCTGGGCGATTTGCCGCGCGCCGCCGTCGCCGCGGATCGATTGCTTTCGCGAGAACCGGCCACTGCGGAGTATGCGCAGTTCCAGGCGCGCGTTCAGCAAAAGCTGGCAGAGGGCGCCGGAGAGTCAAAGAATCCGCTTCCGCGCGCGCAAACAGGGACGTAAAAAAAGTACCGGCCCCGCGCGCCGTGCCCGGAGCGCGCATACATGCTCCTGCTCAGGGCGCGCGCGGGACCCGGATGTCCCGGCATCCCGCCATTCGCTCCGGGCGCAGCTACTTCATGGAATGCAGCGCGACTTTGTTGCCCTCCGTATCCAGCAGCAGCGCGAAATACCCGGCCTCCGGGGAAATTTCCGTTTTTGGCAGCAGGATTTTACCGCCCGCGGCTTCCACCCGCGCGAGCGCCGGTGACAGGTCCGGATTGGCGTTCAGGTAAACGAGCGAACCCTCCGTGGAAGGCACGTAGCCTTCGGCCTGCACGAGAGCGCCGGACACCGCCGTCTTACCCATGGGAAACATGCTCATTTTCTGCCCGGCGATTTCCATTCGTTCCAGGCGGTTCGCCAGAACCGTGCTGTAAAAGGTCTGGGCCCGGTCCAAATTCTTCACGGGAATTTCGAAGAAATTGATCGAGTCCGGTGTGGCCGGTGGCGCCTGGTCCGGTTTCGCGCAATGCGACACAATGCACGCCGCCAAAAATACCGCCGATATCATTACTTTCATAATGCCTCCGAATGATGTAAGTTTGATAAGCGAGAATAACACGAAGGTGGGAGGTCGGTCTTGAAGAAAACCGACAGCGGGTAAAAAAAATCAGGCGCGCAGTAGCTCGCCGGTCAGGCCCGGGCGTTCGGCGGCGAATTGTTTCGGGCTCAGGCCGGCGATAGAACGGAATTCACGATTGAAATGGGGCTGATCGGCGAAGCCGAGGTCGTGGGCGATGCGCGTCAGGTCGAAGCCGCGTTCCATGAGTTCGAACACCCGGTGAAAGCGGACGATGCGCGCGTATTGTTTTGGCCCGATTCCCACGTGTTTCTGAAAGAGTCGTTCGAGCGTTCGTTCATGAACTCCGAGCGCAGTCCGTACCTGGCCAAGGCGACTTTCGCCCGGCATTTCGCGCAGAATCTGAATCGCCCGAACGACCACGGGTGGAACGGGAACGCGCAGGCGACTGTCAAGAAACGCGCGCAGAATTTCCACGCGCGCCGGGTTGTCGACGGCCACGCCCAGGGAGTCTTCCACAGCGGACAGATCGAGGCCCGGCACGTCACGCGCCGCGAGCACGCGGTCGCGTAACGCGGACATCGGTTCACGCGTGAACGCGGCGGCACCGTGCGGTAAAAATCGCGCGGCGATGAAACCGGTGCGGCCGGTGGGCCGAAGCAGGAGCGGCCCGGTGAGCTGGCCGGCCAGGATGGCCCTCGGTTGCAACTCGCTCACGCCAGGACGCAGAATACGTTCGAAGCGGTCGCCGAAGTGGAAGATGAGTTCCATGCAACCGTCCGGCACGATGCGTTCCGGCGCCGTCCCGCCCCCTGCGCCGCTCAGCACCCAGAAACAACGTACGGCGTGTCGCAGGCGGGGGCCCGGGTCGTACTCTTCGTAGATCATACGCTCAGCGGCGCTGCTCTTGCGGTCGCCTACCGCGTGGCCGGTTCCGCGGCCAGCAGTTCCATCATCTTGCGCACCTGCACGTGCTCCGCGTCCAGCTCGCGGGCGCGGTCCATGACTTCGCGCGCGCGGCCGATTTTGCCGAGCAATCGATAACAATCAGCCTGGTTCAAAATGTACGGGATGTGGACCGGGTCGCGCAGACAGGTGCGTTCCGCGTTTTCCAGCGCATGCGCCGGGTCGCCGCTTTTTTTCAGAGAAAGCGAAAGCACATGGAAGGACTCGGTGTCGGCCGGCGCGGCTTCGCAGAATTTCGCGAGCGCTTCGGCCGCTTCGGCGTACCGTTTCAGTTTGAACAGCAAGCGTCCGTGGAACCCGTGGGCTTCCACTTCCTCCGGGTAGTCGCGGACGAGTTCCTGGCACAGGCTGAGGGCCTGCTCCAGTTTGCCTTCGCGCACCAGATCGGAAAGGTTGCGGGTGGATTGCTGGAAGGCGTCCGAACCAACCCGCGGTCCTTCGCCCTCACCCACGCGGTACGAAACACGCAGGAGCGAAAGATCGTCGGTGAAGCCACCGCGCTGTTCCAGGAGTCGCACGATCCCGTCCAGCTGTCCCCCCGCCTCCTCGGCGATGCGCAAAAACAGGGTTTCGTCCTCGTTGATGATGCGCGAGCCGTCGTCGCTCTGGCCGATTTCCAGATCGTCGCGCCCGTCCGATCCGGCGATGACCACGTCACCCGGCAGCAGTTGAAACAGACGGATGGAAACTTTGTCTTCTTCGCCCGGGGTGCCGAGCTTTCGCAGCAGAAGGTTCGCGTCCAGAAAACTCGCGTGGCCGTCGCGTAAGAGAATCGTGCCCGGGTGTTCGGCGTTCAGGTAAAACATGGTGCCGTTGACTTCGTCGATGAGGCCCATCACCAGCGAAAGATACATGCTGCCGTTGAACGAAAGAAACACATTCTGTAATTCGAAGTAACAATCGCGCAGCCAGAGTTCAGGCACCTTGCGCCGCTGGTGGTGCGAAAAATGGGTGCGCGACAGGAAAGCCTGCAGCACGACGCCGAGCACGAGGGCCCCGCCCGCGCCCTGCATGGACTTGCCCATCGCGTCGCCGTTGGCGAAGACGACGTACGAGCGGCCGAAGAGTTCGATCCGGTCGGTCACGCAGATATCCCCGCCCAGGTCCGACTGGCGGTTGCGGAATTCAAACTTTTTTTTCTGATGTAAAATGAATTCGGTGCCCACGGTTTCGGAGACGTTGCGATTGGCGATCAGCGGTTTGGTGAGCAGCGACGTCAGAAAATAATCCCCGTCCTGTTGCACCTTGAGCTGGCGAATCTCTTCCATTTTTTCGCTGAGTTCGCGTTCGTAACGCCCGAGCTGGGCCTGGTGTTCCAGACTGAGTTCACTGATGAGCCGGTCCTTGAACTCGCGCATTTCCTTTTCGCGTTTGATGCGCGGCCGCTGCCAGGTGGCCCGCGCGATGCGCGTTCCGAGCGATTCGGGACGATACTCGAACGTGCAGATGGCCTCGCGCGCGTTGTTGAAGACGATGCCGTCGATTTCGAACGGACCCTGCCGCGCGTTGCCGACCACGGCGCCGGACTCCGCCTCCACGACGTTTTTGGTTTTTTTATCGAAGAGATACTTTTTGCCCTGGAAGGAGGGCAGGTCCGACGGCAGGTTCGGCCAGTGCGTGATGGTCAGGGTAACGTCTTTCAGGCCCTTGCGGATCGCGAAGAGCCCCTGCACGATCCCGTACCCGGCCACGACGCTGGTCCAGTGCGGATACTCGAACCCTTCCGGCAGCCGCACGTAGTTGAAGTGTAAGGCGGCGCCCAGTCGACCGGCGCCTTTGATCTCGGCCTTCGTCAGCATGCGCGCGGTGCATTCGGAAATCAGCGACATCTTCTCTGTGTGTTCGGAGGCTTTTTTCACGATCAAAGGCACCGGCGCCACCTTGATGCGAAACGCGAAGAGCGTATCTTTTTGATCGAGATGACCCGAGCCGGAGGCCACGCCGAAATTCCAGATGGCCTCGAAGGGATCGTCGAAGCGATCTTTCAGGCGATCGTACAGGTACACTTCCAGGGCGTAGGAGTTCCAGTTTTCGTCGTCGTGGATGTGTTTGAACACCGACGACTCCCGCGGCAGGCCGATTTCTTTCAAAAACGCGTCACAGGCCTCCCGGCCCTGCTCGCGTTCCAGGTAGTCGATGGCCGTGCGCAGATAGCGCGAGGACCGCTCTTTGAGCGTGATGGCGTGGTGAAAGTCGAACCCCCCGGCGGACGGTGCGGTCTTCTTTGAATCGAACATGGTCTGGGCGGTCATTTTCCTGAGTATGGAAAAGGCCCGTCTTTTTGCAAGCAATTGGCGCGCATCCGGGTGTGCCGACTCGCGACTTCCGTGTCGCGGATCGGCACACCGCTCGCACTCCGGCTCGCTCCGGATGGGCGCCAATTGCTCGATTTTTTGCCCCGGTCGGGAGGAGGGGCTCAGTGATCCGGGTAGGGGATTTTCTGGGGCGGGGTGGGTTTTCTGATTCTGGGCGTCGCGGTCCCGCGAGTTTTTTTAATTCGCGAACGGGGGTTTTAGGATCGGCTCTAATAGTACTTGACGCTACTGGTGTATAACACTACCTTTTTGCGTGATCCGGTCTTTCGGGAATTTGGAGACGGAGAAAATCTGGAATGGCCAGTTCTCCAGGAAATTACCGCCCGAAATTCAGAGGACGGCCCGCCGGAAAATGATCCAGATCGACAGCGCAACAGGTCTTGATGATTTGCGCGTTCCAGCGGGTAACCAATTGCATGAGCTATTCGGCAATCGAAAAGGGTTTCATTCGATCGGAATTAATAGCCAGTGGAGAATCATTTTTGTATGGGTGGGTGGTAACGCGGAATCGGTGGCGATTGTTGATTACCATTAAAGAAGGTACAGTTTATGGATCGTAGACTCTCTCAAATACATCCCGGAGAAATTCTGGAACAGGACTTCCTGATCCCCATGGACGTTACGCCCTACCGGCTCGCAAAAGAAACGAAAATCGATCAGAAACGGATCAGTGAAATTGTCAGGGGGAAACGAAGCATCTCAGCAGATACGGCCCTACGGTTTTCGCGGTTTTTCGGAAATTCCGCCCAATTCTGGATCAATCTTCAGACACATTTCGACCTCGAGCAGAAACGCATCGAGATCCAGAACGAACTCAAGCAGATCAGAAAATACAGGGCCTCCTGAACCCGGGGAGAATCTCGATTTCGCTAAAAGCGCAAAAAAAAGATTGCGCGCGGCACAGGCAGGTGTGCTTCCTTTCGGAATGTGTAAAAGTGCGAGTGCATTGCTATTAAACGTTTTTCAGCGTGTGCTCGCGTTGCGACTGCCCCTGCCGGTCAGGGTCCTGCTGCTGCACCCCGATGCCCTTTACGAAGCCCGCTATTCCCTCTGGCCCTGGTTGCTCATGCTGGCCGTCGCGTTCGGTTTCGCCACGGGGACTTATTTCGGAGTCCAATTCCTCATTGAAAAAATCCCATCCTTGCAGAATACTTTAAGCCAGGGATTCTGGACGTTCTTCCTGGCGATTACGGCCAGTCCTCTGGCCTGGTACATCTGGTTCCTGCGCGACCGCACAAAACACGAAGACCAGCGGCACGAAGCGAGCAAGGCCGCCCGCGAACATTTTAACAAATTGCGCGAATGGGCCACCGGCACCGAGATTACGCGCAAGGTCGCGGCCCTGTTCGAGTTACAGGATTATCTTGATCCGGACCTGAAAAGCCACCGCATCCCGGCGATTATCCAGCACGAAAGGGCCGAATACGCCCGGCAGACGGCGCGGTTTTTCGCGGAGTTGTTGCGTGACCGCAATTCGTGGGACGACGTGGCCCTTCTCGATGAACGCGCGGCCGCTTTGTCAAGGGAGGATTCCAGGTCCGAGAAAAAAAAACTCAGAGAACTGCCTCCAAACAGCGTTCGTTCCGCGCTTGCCAGTGTTCTTCGCGCTCAGGGTTTTCGGATTGGTGATCTGGAAAGCGCCGATCTCCGGTTAATGGAATTACAATTGGCGGAACTGAGGGGGGCTCGGCTTAACTTTGCTAATCTGATTGGTGCAAATCTGATCAATGCGGCCATGAATTATGCTAATCTGAGACTCGCGGACCTTTTCTGGGCGAATCTCAGTGGTGCGGATCTAAGCGGTGCGGATATCAGTGGCGCAAATCTGAATGCCGCAAAACTGATTGGTGCGAAACTGAGTGGCGCGGATCTGAGTGCGACGGATTTGAGTGAGTCGGTCTTGAGTGGCGCGGATTTAAGCCACGCGGACCTTCGTTTGTCGGATTTAAGTGGAGCCAATCTGGCCGAGGCGAATCTGTATGGCGCACTTCTGCTTGGCGCGGATATAAACGGCGCGCGATGCGATTCAGCAACTTCCTGGCCCGATGACTTCAACCCCATCTCCGCAGGGGTAAAGATCAAACACGAAGAATAAAACCTTCCCCGCCGCCCACATCGACCAGGGTCATCCTCCCCGATCCCTGAAAATCCGATTGGGATGTGCTTGCTGTAGTAATCGAAATCTTTGTCCAGCGTGAATAGCGCGAGTCCGCGCGAAAAAGTATCGACCAGCACATTCATTTGCCCGCCTTGCGCCAGCGTGCTTTCTTATGGTCAAAGCGGGGGTCGAAATCGATCCGGTGATACAAATCCAGAATTTCCATCTGACGGCGCCGTCGGATGAACTCTTCAAGCGCCGCGTCCACCGTTTCCCGCTTCGTTTTGAAGTTTCCCGGCTTCTTTGCTTCCGTGAGCAGGCGGTCGTTGATCGAAAGATTGGTGGCCATACACACAATATTGCACACAAAAAGCTGTGTGCAAATAATAATTCGCGCCCCTCAACCCCCGCTCAACGCTTGCAGAATAAAAATCTCGTCCGCCGCGCGCAGCGGCCGGTCCAGATCGGCGATCTGTTCGCCGTTGACGAAGACGCGCATGTGCGGCCGAATCCGGTCCTGTTCGTCGACCATGCGAAAGCGAATGCCGGGATACTGACGGTTGAGGTCGTCCAGGGCCTCGGCCACGGTAGCGCCGCTGGCCTCGGTCTGTGATTTCTGAGCCGTATATGAAAGCAGCGGACCTGGAATTAATACTCTCATTTCTTAAACACCGCGGCCTCCACCGCGTAGATCTGCGGCAGGTGACTGGCGATGTTCGACCAGGTTTTGCCTTCGTTCACGCTGCCCCAGAGTTCGCCGGTCGTCGTGCCGAAATAAACGCCCACCGGGTCGTGCGCGTCGACGCTCATCGCCTGGCGAAAGACGGTGAACCAGGCCTGCTCTTTCGGCAGGCCGCGGTCCAATCGCTGCCAGTGTTTGCCCGCGTCGCGGGTGACGTAGGCCGCGGGTTTGCCGTCCGGGCTGGTCCGCGGCCAGACCTGGGTGCCGTTCATCGGAAAGACCCAGGCCGTCGCCGGATCGCGCGGATGCAGCACGATCGGGAAACCGATATCGCCCGTGGACTTCGGCATATTGTCCCCGATGCGCACCCACTGCCCTTTCTGGCGATCCATCCGGTAAATGCCGCAGTGATTCTGTTGATACAGAATATCCGGGGCGAGCGGATGCAGGCGCATACAGTGCGGATCGTGGCCGTATTCCGGATCGGGATCGGGTAAAAAGTCGATCTTGCAACCTTTGTTCAGCGGCTTCCAGTCCGCGCCGCGGTCGGTGCTTTCGAAC
Source organism: uncultured Leptospiraceae bacterium (assembly GCA_964631535.1). GTDB lineage: Bacteria > Spirochaetota > Leptospiria > Leptospirales > Leptonemataceae > CAZVZS01. The sequence continues at coordinate 11,834 of CAZVZS010000043.1, read as the reverse complement.
ACGCCGCCGCTCGACATGCCGATGTAGAGATGATTCGGATCGCGCGGGTCCACGTTGATCGAATGCAGCTTCGGCCCGTCGGGCGTGCCGTCCTGGGCGCCGCCGGTCCATTTCGGGCGCATGGGATGCTCCTGGAACCCGCGCACGACCTGCCAGGTCTCCCCGCTGTCTTCCGAGCGAAAGAGACCCTGCGGCGACGTGCCCGCGTACCAGACCCCGGGTTCGCTCGCGTGTCCGGGCGTGAGCCAGAAGACATGATCGACAGCGGCGCCGGTTTCACCCTTCGCGGCTTTCGGAAACGCGGGCGGTTTGCCGGCCTCCTGCCATGATTTGCCGCGGTCGGTGGAACGAAACACCGTCGGACCCAGGTGGCCGGTCTTCGCGGCGAGCAGCAGCGTGCGACCGTCGCGCGGATCAAGCATAATGTGGTGCACCGTACTCCCGAGAAACAGCGGACCTTCGATTTTCCACTTCGCGCGTCCTGTTCCCGCGTGTAAAATAAACGCGCCCTTTTTCGTGGCGACGAGCAACGCAAGTGCCCCCGTCGTCGCCTTGCGCGTGGTTTTCTTTTTAGCGGGTGCTGGTGATTTAGTGGATTTTTTTTTCATGACTGCGCTACCTGTATAACGGTATATCCCGATCGCCTTTGTTTTCCCGGGCCGAGTTTTTTCACGCGACCGCTTATTTCTTCGCGTGCTCCGCGGACATTTTATCGTGTTCGGCGTGCATGCGGTGGTGCTCCATGGTCATCTGTTCGTGTTCGGTTTTCATGCGCCCATGGTCGGTTTCCATCGTCGCGTCGTCCACCGAGCCGGCTTTGTGGCGAGCGATGAGGTCCCGGTGTTCGGCGATGAGCGCCTCATGGCGGCCGAGCATGGCTTTATGGTCGGCGATCATTTTCTCGTGCGCGGTGACCGCGGCCTTATCGGCCGTCTTCGCCCAGGCGGAGTGTTCTTCTTCCAGGTGTTTATGGGACGCGGCCATATCCGCGTGTTCTTTCTCAAACCGCGCGTGTTCGGCTTCCATCTGCCCGTGCATTTTGTTTTCCTTACAGGAAATGGCGAGGCCGAGAATCAGGGCGACCGCGATCAAGGTGAGTTTCATATTTATCTCCAATTGTCATGCGCGTCTCGACGTGGACGTTTCGAATTGGTTCGGTTGCCCGCGTACCTCGCAAGAATTATTTGTCGCCAGCGGAAGGATTTTTTCGAATGCGAGGAAAGCGGGGGCGCCCCGGTCCCGGTCGGGGCCACTCCGCGAATGCCGGGACCGTCGGGTGCTCCGGCCGCGGAGCGTCCGTCGCCCCCTGGCGCGGTGCGCGGGTCGTCTGGCCTGGTTCGGTCAGCCCCCACAATTCCAGACGATGGAAATCGCGTAGCGTTTGCTGAGATAACATTCGAGCCCCGCGCGTTCGGTGTCGGAAAGTCCCCGGCCGATATACACGACTTCGGCGATGTAACCTTCGAAGTAGTAATCGGTCCCGTTGTTGCCCGCCCCGATCAGGAATTGGTCTGTGCCGTTCGGCTGGTAGCTCGTAATGATTTTCAACCCGTAGCGTTCGCCCATGTCGTACAGAATCTGGCGGTCCCCGGACATTGTCAGCGTGATGATTTTCCATTCGTCAAAGACGATGGTTCGCGCGTTGAGCACGTTCCAGTTCGTGTTGCCGACCGTGCCGCTCCAGCGGTCATTCGCGTCGGCGTAACTGAAAAATCCGGTTAAGCCGCTGTTACTCCGGTTGGTGACGGCCGAGCGATAGGTTCCGGCTGCTCCGGTGGTCGCCGCGACGTACGCGACCGTAAACTCGGCCGGGTTGAGAGCGGCGGTATAGGCGCGGCGCATATACTCCGCGTCCGCTTGCTGGAACGAAAGCGCGGGCAGGCCGTTGCGGACATTCGTGCGATAGAGCGGGGTGTTTATGGGCGTGAAAATATGACCCGCTCCGGATGAATCCAACCAGGTCGTGACTGTCTGGCCGTCCGCGAGGCCGGTGATCGCGTCGGCCTTCATCCAGAGCAAAAGATTCGCGATTGCGTTGGGCGTAATCGGGACCACCGTGGCGGTGACGGATACGCGCGGACTGAGCAGGGCGATGAGGACGCCGCCTGTCAGGCCGCTCTGCGATGTATCGAGATCGTCGGAGGCGCTTGCAACGCATCCGGCCAGGGACAGGACCAGAATCGCCAGACAGAGTCGCCGCATTTTAATTCGCCCCGCAATTGAAAGGAACCGTGATCGCGTAACGATTGCTCAGATAGCACTGGAGTCCCGCAAGCTCCGTGTCCGAAAGGACTCTCCCAATATACACCACTTCGGCGATGAAACCTTCGAAAAAGTAATCAGCCGGTCCGGCGTTTTCGCCCGCGCCGATCCGGAATGTATTCGTATCGTTCACCAGGTACCCGGGTACAATCTGTGTCCCCATCAAATCGCCGTTTTTAAACAGAGTCTGGCGTTCCCCACCACCCTGGCTCATCGAAAGGATGGTCCAGTCCCCCGTGGTGACCGTCCCGGCGCTCAGGGCCTGCCAGTCGCTGTTCGCGACGGTTCCGGTCCAGGTGTTCCCGCTTTCCGCGTAAAAATGCAGACCCTTCCGGGTTGGTCCGGTGTTGCCCCGGTTGGTTAAGGGCGACCGAATCGTACCGGCGGCCCCGGTCACGGCGCAGACGAAGGCAATCGTGAACTCGGCCGGATTGAGGGCGGAAGTCAGCGGAAATTCAAAATAATCGCTGTCACCGGCCTGGAAGGAGAGCGCGGGCAGACCGCTCCGAACCGCCGTCCGATACAGCGGCGTATTCGTTGCGGTAAAATTGTAACTCCCGGCCGATGAATCCGGCCAGGTCGTCGCCGTCTGACCGTCGCTGAGGCCCTGGAGGGCGTCCGCCTTGAGCCAGAGTAAGAGATTGTTGATCGCACCGGGCGCAAGCGCCGCGACGACCGAAGACGTGGCGGCAACGCGCCCAGAGAGCAGGGCCACGAGCGCGGCGCCGGGAATGCCCTCCTCGGCGGTATCAAACGCGTCGGGCGCGGTCGCCAGGCAGGCGGACAGGAGCAGGATCCAGCACGGTACGATTGTGATGGGCCGCATTACCAGCTCCCGATTGGAAACGCGAAAAGAAAGGCGATCGATTGTATTTCGCCTTTTTGTTCAAAGTCAGGTAAAATTGCGAAAACGACCGCGGGGCCGGGGACCGGGGTCGGCCCGGCCGCGGCCGGTCCGCTGACGCCGCAGGCAAAGGCGCAGTGCGCCAGTTGCCCGAGATAAAACACGAGATCCGCGACCAGGAGGTTGTTATAGTTGCGGGTGGCCCGCGCGAAGGGAGCGTACGCGGATGCGTTCAAATAAAAACTGGCGACAAGGTTACGCCGCAGGGTTTCGTCCGTCGTTCCGGCCACGGGCAGGCGCGCGGCCAGGACATCGTTGAGGAGCACCTGTTCGTGATACTTCGTGTCGGCGCGCAGAGCCAACTCCCGCCCGTACAGAGTGACCGCAGCGGCGCCCGCGAAAATTGCCATGAATCTGTGACCGGTCTGTGGATCGCCCCCGGCCGCGAAGCCCCAGCCTGGCAGCACGGCCGATCTGGCCACGAGTCCGAAACGATCCACTCCATACCCCCCGGCGGCTGGCGGGCCCGGCCGGGAAACCGGCGGCTTTACCGGTCTTTGTTCGGCTTTCGGCATTGGCCGGCCCTTTGTTTCGTTCGCAGGCACTTCGCTTTTTCTTTCAACAGGGGGCTCTTGAGGCTTCGCCGGTTCAGTTGCCGCTTCTTTTGGTTTTTCAGTTTTTTCCGCTTCCTTGCCGAATACAATCCGACGAATCACGGACTTAGGAATTGTTTTGGGGCCGGTGGGCGTCTGGATGGTGATGGAGGCGCGGCTCTGGCGAATCACGGGGCCGGTCAGCACCGTTCCGTTTTTTAGTTCCACCCGATCCGCCAGCAGGGGCAGAGTCAGGAACACCAGGGCCAACAATCCCGCGATGATTGTTTTATCGCGAAAGGAAATTTTAATTCTGGCCCGCACCTGGTCGCAAAAACGCCCGGGCACCTGAGGGCGTCAACTCCTTCGGTGGGCAAAAACCGCGCCAGGCGTGCGATTCTGGCGATCCGGTTTTGCTGGAAAATCCGGGTAAAAACGAATTGAAATAGAAGCTACGATCGGTTAAGAAAAGGGAAATACAGGGCAATCTTCTACATCGAAGACGACGATTTTTACGTCATCGCCCTTGATAAAAGGGATGAGGTTTGCGGAAAATGGCAGTAGTATCGATTCGATTTAGGGCCCATCTCAAAACCTGTTTTGAGATGGGCTCGGGGCTACAGGAGGTAGCCCCAATCGGCGAGCACCAGCGGAGCGGAGCCGATTGCGAGCGGTTTTCGGACATGTGCCGAAAACCGCGACAATCTCAAAACTGCATGGAGGCAGTTTTGAGATTAACTCTTAATGAAGAAGAAGAGAAAATGCTGGAGTTCCTCTCCGATCATTTTGAAGAGGATCGGTCAGCTTTGATCAAACATTCACTGATGGAACTGTACGAAGATCTAAAAGACAGGGAGACCATCGAAAAATTCGAAAAGTCGGAGAAAAAATCCGGCAAGAAAAAATTTATACGTTCCGATGTTCTGCGGCGCGACTTGAAGCGGTGAACCCACATGAATCGCAGTTGTAGAATATGGAAATTGGCCCTGCCCGCCGCCAGTCTCCTTTGCGTCGCCTGCCAGGGCCCCGTCAGACTGGCCGAACACTGGGAAGTGGGCGAACTCGGCGCGGACGCGGACTATGTCTTCGGCGCCACGCTCGACGGGATTCGCCGCGTCGGGCGCGACGGCTCGGGCGAGGCGCTGCTGGTCCCGTACCGGACCGGCGTTTTCGCGGAGTCGAACTATCGTCCGGGGCGCATCGCCGTGGAAGAGACGTATGTGTACTGGACGCAGCGGGACGCCGTCGCCGGCATCCCCGCGGTGCGACGCGTGCGCAAGACCGGGGGAGTCGCCGAAACCGTGCTGACCGTGAACGGCGACGCCTGGACCGGGCCGATGTTTCTCTGTGTGGACGCGAACTCTGTATATGTGCTCACGTACGGGCGCGGCCGCCTGGGCAATCCGGTCACGGATACCGCCGCCGGGTACGCGGGCGGCTCGCTGGTGCGCGTCAGCAAGCGCGACGGCGCGGTCAGCGAACTGGCCGCCGGCATTCGCGCGGGTTCGGGACTCGCGTTCGACCAGGATTTCGTGTACTGGTCGGAGGTCGGCACGTACCGCGCGTCGACAACCGGGCCCGCGGATTATATCTATAATATGGACGGAAAAATCCTGCGCGTCAGAAAAACCGGCGGGGCCGTCAAGACCGTCGCCACCGGTCTTGACAATCCGGCGGATCTGCGCACGGACGACGGACGCCTCCAGTTTCGCGCCGGCGCGCATTACGCCCGTAATCGCCGCACGGAGGACCTGGGTTTTTTCGAACTGGCTCCCGGCGGCCGTGCGCAAAAAATAGCACCGCGGCCATTTTTCGCGCAGAACGGTTTTCGGTATGCCCTCGTGATTGAACCCTATGGCCCGGAGGGAACGTACGGGCGGCGCGCGCATTATACCATCGAACGTGAAGAGCCGGGTGGTGCTACCGGGCGGGTATACACAACCGATGAGGACATCACCGCGTTCATCGTCGATCGCGATGAGGTGTTCTGGTTGCAGGGCACGGATTACGCGTTGATGAAATTGAGCCTTGCGCGAACATCCGGGCGTGAAGACGCATCCCCGATCACCCGCAGCCACCCTCCGCGCAACACCCAGGCGCCTGCGTCAGCGAGCAGGCGTAAAACGCGGCTACCGCCCCGATAAAAGGCGCCAAAAGATACACCCAGAGCGCTGTAAAGTCGAACGTCGCCAGGGCCGGCGCCAGAGAGCGCACCGGGTTCATGGACGCGCCTGTGATCGGACCGGCGAAGATGGCCTCCAGTCCGACCGCGCCGCCGATGGCGATGGCCGCAAAGAGGCCTTTTTCTTTTGAGCCCGAAGAGACGCTGAGAATCACGAGGATCAGGATCAACGCGAGAATCACTTCCAGCGCGAAGGCCTGAAGCGCCGAGTCGCGCGGAATGGTATTACCCAGCGCGGTCGCCTCCGGGAAGAGGAGCAGCAGCGTGAGCGAGGCCGCGCAGGCGCCGAACGTTTGCGCGAGAACGTAGCCCGGCAAACGCGCCAGCGGAAAACGCCGCGCGATGACGAAGGCGAACGTGACGGCGGGATTGAAGTGGGCGCCGGAGCTTTCGCCGAACACGAAAATCAAACACATGACGATCAGGCCGAACGTAAGGCCGATGCCCGTATGGGACACCGCGCCCGCCGTGGTTTGATCGATGACGATCGCTCCCGTGCCGCAGAACACCAGGCAGAACGTGCCGAGAAATTCGCTGATGATTGTTTTCATGGACAGGCGTTTATTTCATCACCATGCGCGAAACCCCGCGCCAGTTCGGTCCCGGCGGTGATTCGATCAGTTTTTCGCAGCGCCGGCTGTACATCGCCACGAGATTGTCTTCCGGACAGACGGTTTTCATGGTGTCATACAGGATTTTCGCGCGTCCAAAATCGCCCGCCTTATAAAGGAGCAGTGCTTCCTTGAAATCGGGCATCGCGGCGATTTTTTTCTCGAGCACATGTGGCTCGTCGGCGTCGAACGCTTCGTAGACGACAACCGGATTCCCGCGACCTTTGACCCGTACGGTGTCCACTTCGCGCAAATGAAACTGCGATTTATTGGGTAATAGATCGAACACCGCGTCGGAGAGAATGATCGAGAGCTTGAACGTCTTGGTCATCGACTCCAATCGTGAGGCGAGGTTCACCGTATCCCCGATCACGGTCGTATCGAGCCGGCTGTCCGAGCCCACCGTCCCGAGCATGAGGCCGCCGCTGTGCAGACCGATGCCCATCCCGACCGGTTCGTACCCCTGGCTCAGGCGGTGGGCGTTATAATCGGTCAACTCGCGGCGCATGTCGATGGCGGCGTTGAGCGCGTCCTGCGCGTTTTCGGGAAACAACGCCATGATCGCGTCCCCAATGAACTTGTCGATGAAGCCGCCGTTCAGATGAATCAGCGGGCCCATCCGTTTCAGATACGAATTCAGAAAGCGGAAGTTCTCGTTCGCGGTCATACTCTCGGACAGGGTGGTGAAGCCGCGGATGTCCGTGAAGAGCACCGTAAAATCTTTCTGCACCGCGTCGCCCAGGCCCACGTCCACGATACTGTCGCGGCCCAGGAAATTCAGGAATTGTTTGGGGACGAAGCGCGCGAACGAATCGAGCATGACCCGCCGCGATTCCAGTAATTCCGCCTGGGCTTCTTCTTTCTCCTTCTTCATCGTGTTGATGCGGTCGGCCAGACCGAGTGAGAGTAAAATCACCTGGATGGCGAACCCGATCTGGTCGGCCTGTTCCGTGAAAAAGTTGAAGGGTAATACAACGCGCGAAAGAGCGCCGACCACTCCGCCGAGAAAATAAACGGAGAACGCGATCATGAAATACCGCGCGGGGCGGAATCCCTTAAAGAACGCGCGGAACCCGGTCAGCGCCGCGAGGACGATGAACAGACCGCCGCCGATCACCATCAGACGCGCCATGATCTGATGGCTGAGGCCGATCAGGGACGCGCCCACGATAATGACTTCCAGCGCCATCAACGACATGACGAATTTGTTCAATGTGGGCGTGGTGACTTTTGTGTTCAGGAACACCCGGGTGAACAACAGGCCGAAAAAGGAAAATGTCCCGAGAAAAAAAGACGCCGATTGATGACCCCACCAGATGCTGTTCGGCCAGAGGTACTGGAACGCGTAGCCGCGCAGGTTCATCTGAAACAGGGTGTTGCAGGTGATAAACAGGACGTAGTATAAATAGCCGAAATCGCGCGTGGAAAGAAAGATGAACAGATTGTACAGGACCATGACGAGCATGATCCCGAAGTACAACCCGTAGGCGTATTGTTCGTTTACCGCCTTCGACGCGAAAGAGCGATAGGTCTGTAAAAAAAGCGGCATGTCCGCGGTGCCCGAGGATTGAATGCGCAGGTACACCGTTTTTTCGCCGGTGAATTCCGGCAGTTCGAAGATGACGTTCTTGTAGTTGAACTGGCGCAGGTGGAAGGGATATTTATCCCCGCCCTCGAATTTCCAGAATTCGGTTGCGGTTCGCGGGAAAAATAACCAGATATAATCGAGCGAGGTGTACCCGATTTCCAGCAGGCGCGGCCTGGGCGGTTCCTGGAGTTGCTGTGTCTGCCGCAGGCGGATGCGGAACCAGTAGGCGGAATCCGAAAACCCGAAGCTCGGCCGGATCATATCGCTGCGAACGAAGGCGCGTTCGCCCTTAGCTTTCAATTCGGCGAGCATGGCCAGGGTGTTTTTTTTGCCTTCCGGGTGGATGGTCTCCCCGAAGCGCGCCGCTGAAATCTCTTCGATCGTCAACTTACCGTCCGGGTCTTCCAGGACATCGACGGACTGGCCGAGGGAGAGGTTTTCCGGGGCCCCGGCCAGATCGATAACGACCGGTTCGGCCCAGGCCGCCGCCGAAAGGAAGGTGAGGATCAGAAAACCGGCCCGAAAGTAAATCGCATTCATATGAAGTGTTTCTTTCGGCCCAGAGACCCGAGAAAGACCTTACGTCATAGAAAAAAAATCAGGTGTCAATGATTATTTCCTCCTGGATCCTCAAGAACTCGTTTTCAATTTGACACAGGCAGTCGGTGGCCGATGTGTATAGCGTGTCCGCCGATCAACTCACCGAATTCGTCGCCCGCCAGTACGACGATTTTCAATTTTTACTGGAATCCCTCAACAAAGAAGGTAAGTATCTGAATTACGGATACAGCCAGGCCAGGGGGGAAACCTACGAAACCAGGCAGAAACAACTCTGTCTGGCCGTTTTTGACGCCGCGGAGGTCGCCCCGGAAAGCGTGATCGTGGATGTGGGGTTCGGGAGCGGTGAGCAAGATTTTTTATTCGCGCGCGAGCGGAGCTTCAAAACGCTCACCGGTTACAATATCGCCCCCACGCAGGTGCGGTACGCTTCGGAACGCGCTCGCGCGGAGGGAACCTCCGATCGGCTTATTTTCCGCCACGGCCCCGCCGAGGAAATGAAAGCTGTGTCCGATGCTTCCGTGGACCGGGTCCTGGCCGTGGAATGCGCATTCTATTTCGATCGCCCGCGATTTTATGAGGAAGCCGCCCGGATTCTTCGTCCGGGTGGCCGGCTGGTCCTGGCCGACATAATGTTCAACGATCGCCTCGCCTGGGTGGCGCGCAGCACGCCCGATCTACAGCGGGTCGGAACCCGGGAGAAAAACCGGGCGCAGTGGGAACGGTATTTCAAAACCGACCGCGTCCAGGGGATCAATCGACAGGTCATCCCCGGGGCCCAGCAAACCGTATTCACTCTGATTCGGCTGATTTTGCGAAATTTTCACTTCAGCCAGCGGCGCGCCTGGTTCACGATGTTCAAAATGGCCGTTTCCACCCAGATCACCAATCTGGGGTTCCTGACCCGGCTCATTCATTACGATCTGATCGTGCTGGTGAAAAAATAAGTCAGGTCCGGTAACGTTCGCCCTGGTAGTGCGTGCCGAGCACCCAATCCCAGAAACGACCGGAAACCCCGAAGTTCCGATCCGGCAGGCGGTGGTGAATATAATGGTAGGCTCTCATTTTCCGCCAGGTTCGATTCCGCCATTCAAAATGATGAAAGGTGTGATGGATCAGGCCGTACTGCACATACCGAAAGACCACCCCCCCGCCGGCCATTCCCGCGAACACGAGGTCTCCCGCTGAGACCAGGAAAAAAAAGGCCCAGAACGAACTGATCAGGAGGATATCGGCGAACCAGGGCATGGCCAGGAGGCTTTTCGGTTCCTGGTGATGGAGCCGGTGGCCGTTTTTCAGTTCGCCGAACAGGCGATGGAAGACCCAGCGATGGAAAAAATACTCGGAAAAACTCTGAACCATATTGCCCACAAGAAAAGCGAGGGGCAGACCCGCCCAGGGCAGGGTTGGGTGGACGGACTGCGCGTACAGGGCCTGGCCGATGAAAAACAGGCCCAGGGCGCTGTCAGCGATGAAACTGAAATAATAGTTCCGGGGAGAAACCGTGAGCCCTTCCAGCCAGTTCATGATCGCGGTATAACTGCGCAAATGCTCCTCCCTGGCCAGACGAATTGATTCCACGGTCAGGAAGGGAAAAAAACGGGTCCGGATCAACCCTTTTTTCCCGGGAGAACGTTAAATCGCGGACCCCGACGGTTCCCGGTGTTTCCCGGGCCCCTCGATCCTGGCGCCTCGCGATTCGATAATAGAAGCAGTGTATCACCACGGGCGTTTCGGCCGGGGGTGATGGATCGCGATGAAAAAAAAACCGATGGAGCCGGGCCATCTTCTGGGTGAGTTTCTCTGGAAGAACCACGTCATCACGGCCGCGCAACTGGCCCGGGCCATCGACTTTCAGAAAAAACTCAACCGCAACCTGGGGATCATGCTTCTGGCGGAATCCCTGCTCGGTGAGGACGAACTGGCGCTGGTCCACGCGCGGCTGACGATCACGGACGAGACCTTCGAGCAGGCGCTCATCAATCTTGGCCTGCTGGCCGCCGACGAAATCGCCGAAGTGCAGCGGGTCAAAAAGGACTTCCGCATCCCGCTCGGCATCATCCTCCAGAACCAGAAGGCGATCAGCGCGGAAAAGTTTCGCAACTGGCTGCGAAGGTTCGAAAATCAGCGGTTCAACCAGCGCGAACTCAAAGCGCACATGAAAAAAATCCCGCTGTTTCACGCGCTGCCCGCGGCCACGATCACGCGCATCTGCGCGGGCCTCAAATACAAGTACTGCACCGCCGGCGAATACCTGTATCGAACGGGCGATGAAAGCGAGGGAATTTTCATCGTGGAGTCCGGCCTGATCCGCCTGCTCGCCGATCTGCGTTCCGAGACCCGTATCATCGGGTCGCGCCACAACGGCGACACGTTCGGCATGCCCGGTTGTCTGGCCGGCACACCGCGCTCGGAATCCGCCCTGGCGATCACGGATACCGTGCTCTGGCGGATGCGCCGCGCCGACTTTCTGCAACTCATTGAAAAAAATCCGCGTCTGGGCCAGACGGTCGCGCGCGAGATGGGCGATGCGTATCAGCACGCGCTGCTGCGCATCAAACAACGCGGCCTGGTCAGCGACAGTAAAATCACGGTGGTGTTGCTGGACGTGAAAGGGCCCGCGCGCCAGCACGCGGCCGCGCATCTCGTGGACGCGCTGGTCGAACACATGGTTGATGACGCGCTGGTGGTGTGTACTCTGAGCGGCTTACGTTTGAATTCGATTCGAAAAACCGCGGCGGCTTCGCTTGAGCACGCGCGCCCGCATCCCACCGCGCGCGCGCGGGTATCGTACATTTATTTACATCCGGTGGAAGCCAGCCGCGAATTCGACTCGCTGTCCGTCTGGTTGCGCAGGCAGACGAAAAAGTACGCGGCCGTGGTGTTCGTCGTCGCGCCGGGGAACAAAAACTTTCGGCGATTTATCATGGGCCTCTGCCGCCGCTCCGTGACCATCGTCCAGAAAACGATTCCGGAGTTCGCGCGTTTTCTGCGACCGGGACGCGACCGCCTGTATCTCCTGGCCTCCGACGACCGGGCGGGGGATCTGGCAGAACACGAACAGTACGCGCGCGAAACCGCGGGCGTGGCCGTACCGACGATACTCACCGCTCCCAGGTTCGAGCGGGCGGTGGCCGGGATCGCGCGCTGGCTCGCCGGCCGTTCGGTCGGCATCGCCTTCGGGGGCGGGGGGGCG
>CAZVZS010000042.1:38917-46265 GCA_964631535.1 uncultured Leptospiraceae bacterium | reverse complement strand
GTCACTTTCTAACCACGCCTTCGCCCCGGTCGCGCTGCTGCTGGCGGGCGGCACCCTGTTCATCCTGGCCGCGGGCTGGAATCTCGCGCGCGGACCCCGGCCGGCGGGCAGCGCCTGGCTCGCGCGCGGTCTGTTCAGCCTGCTATTATGTGCGACGGGAACCGCCGCGGTCTGGACGGGACTGGCCACCTGGACCCACCGCGCCCCGGATCTACCCGCCGCCTTCCCGGCCCTCCCGGAAGCACCAGGACACGGCACGCGCGAAACTATCGCCGGCCTGTCGTTTTACCGCGACCCGGAAGAAGCCTGGCGTGAAGCACAGCGCAGCGGGCGCCCGCTCCTGATCGATTTTTTCGCGGACTGGTGCGATCCCTGCCACCGCTGGCGCGCAGAGATCGCCCGCCCCGGCGCGCTGCGGGGCGCGCTGAGCAAGGCGGTGCTCGCGCAGGTGCGCGATACCGATCCGGCCTTCGCCGCCTTTCAAGAACATCCCGCCCACGATGGACTGCGTGTCGGCCTGCCCTATTTCGTGATCCTCAGCGCGGACGGCCGGATCATCTGGCAATCGAACGATTATCGCGACCGGACAGGCATGACGCGCGCGCTCCAGGCCGCCGCGGATGAGAAGTAAAAGTCATTTTTACCACGGGGGCACGGGGAACAAGAGGGACAAACAAGGCAATACCGAAACGTTCCGGAACGCTACGTTCGCTGGTTTTTTATTTAAACTCACCCCGTGCTCCCCGTGTCCCCCGTGGTGAACAAATATCGCCTCAAATCTTAACTCAACCGCGCGCCGAAGGCGATGCAGAGTTGCGCGGCGTAGTAACTCGAGAGCACGACCAGTTGCCCGGTTGTGAAGGGTCGCACGAAACGATTGATGGACAGCAGCGAATCCGAGACCGCGAAGAGCACCGCGCCCACCGCGAACGCGCGCGCCGTACCGTAGCGATCGAGATCGAACTGAATCCCGTTCACGACCATGGCGCAGATGGTGAGGACGTAGAGCAGCACGGGCAGCAGATATTGTTTACGGCCCGATCGCCAGAGAAAATAAAACAACACCCCGCTGAACGCCATCCCGAACAGGGCCGTCGGCAGGACCAGAGTGGCGCGCAGGGGCGTGGCCGGGATCAGGGCTACGACATAACAGACATGCCCCGCGAGGAAAAAACCGAGGCCGACCAGGAACAGTTTTTTCTTTAATAAAAATAGATCACCCACGAGCCCGCACACCAGGCCGACCAGAATCCAGACCGACATCAATTCGCCGGAATGATACGCAAGCGCGGTCCAGGCGATCAGGAAGAGCAACGGCAGGGGCTTGGCGAATTTATACCATGCCGGCCAGGCGTAATTGGCGGTGATGGCAATCGCCCCGAGCGCGACAACCCCGAGAGCCGCGAGTTCATTCATGGACGGGACCCGCCGTTTGTGGCCTCGCGCTGGCGGTACTCGCGCATGACCAGCGACATCATCGGCTGGTAACAATCTTTCGCCATGTGCGCCGCGTCCACGAAGGTATTACAGAAATAATCCGGATGACGCTGGAGATCGAGGTACGGCACCCCGTAGGACTCGCGGATGGCGCGCAGACGCGCCTCCCACTGCTTCTGCCGGCGCACCAGATTCGGATCGGTGCCCATGCGATTGATCATGGCCTGCGAGACCGGCGGACGGACCAGGACGAGGCGGATCCCGTTCGATTTCGCCTGTTCAATAAATTTTTCAAGAAAAACGAATTGCCGGTCATCCAGGCGATAATTGCGATACAACCAGCCCAGCGTAATGCCGGCGGTCGTTTCCAGGTTGGGCACCTCGCGTTCGTACCAGTTTTCGCGCGGGATGATGGAACGACCGCCGCCGCGGTGCGTACGCTGGTAGGCGTCCAGCTCCCGGAAGGCCAGGGAAAACTTTTCCACCGGGTTGATCAGTCGTTCGGCGATCCGTCCCGGGTGCGGGGGGTATTTAAATCCTGCGAACAGCGAACGCGCCATGAAGTAACTCGCTTCTTCGCGCTTGAACAAATTAAAATATTTAAACAAAAAACGGAAATCGAAACTGTACGCCAGGTTGGATCGTTCGAACGCGTCGCTGCTGGCGTTGAACTGAAAGGGATCGGTTTCCAGGAGGATGTAGTCCGGACGCACCCCGCGCTCCAGGACGCGTTCCAGGATGAACAGGTAGTACGCGGGCGCGGTCACCGGTGCGCTGAAATTGAACAGCTCCCGGTCCGGGAAGGCCCTGGCGTACGAATCGTAATCGAAGTATAAAAGGCGCGAGCTGCCGAGCACCAGAAATGTTTTTTTGCGAAACTCACCCGGCGCCATGGGCCGGTCCTTGAGCTCCGGCAGGGCACGCTGCGCGCGGTCAACCCGCTCAAGTTCGTCCAGCAACTCCGATTTGTAATCGTAATACAGATACGTGGCGTCCGGCTGGCTCAAAAATTTGAGGCGCGGCCACAGGAAAATTTTATCCAGGCAGAAAAAAAGCGCGAAGGCCAGGAGTGGCATCCAGATATAAGCGGGCAGTTTTTGCATGACCGAAATTGAAGCGGCCGCGGTTTCGGTCCCGGGCCGGGAGCCCAGTTCAACCGACCGGAGCGCGGACGCCAGTCATTTTTCATGGCCCCGGGCGGCGCCGGCCGGCACGGAGCAAAACCCCGTGTTCGGGGAGTTGTCTTACAATCTCGGATGCCGGGCGAAAACACCCGGGGCAAAGCGCGCCGACGGTTCGCCCGGGGCATGCAGGGTTCGTTTCAAAACAAAATCGAAAAGCAGCGGGTTGATTTCGTAAATTTCATTCAGGGCGGAGCGCTGCTCGTCGGAGATAAACCCGGCGCGCGCGAGGGATCGCGTTCCGATCAGGAAGTTAACGGCGGGCAGCGGATAATCGCTCCCGTTCACGAGGCGCGGCTGCAAATCGGGGCGGCGTAGCAGAGTCACGAGCGCGGGACCGGCGCGGTTGATCTGGGTCATGGCCGAGATTTCACCGAAGAGCAGCCCTTCGTATTTTTTTTCGCCCATCAGTCGCAGGAATAATTCGAAGCTCGGCAGACGCCGTCCGGGATGGTCGAGGTCTTCGTTGTCGCCCAGGGAAGCGCAATGGGCCATCACGACGCGCAGGCCCAGGCCCAGCGGCAGGCGAAAGCGCAGCGGGGTGCCCAGGTCCTGGAACTTTTCGCCTTCGACGGCTTTTTCCTCCCCCGCGTGGGACAGCAGCACCATGCCCAGTTTTTTCATTTTTTTGTAATACGGGATAATCAAAGGATCGGCCGGGTCCATGCCCATCGCGTTGGGCAGCCACTTGACGTGGCGGACACCGCGGCCCGCCCAGAAATCGAGCTGCGTCAGCGCGTCTTTGCGATACGGATGAATCGAAACGCCGGGGACGAAGGCGGGGTTGTCCCGCGCCAGAGACCACACGTACTCGTTCGGCACGTGAAACTCGGATCCGGGGTGCCGTCTTTTTTATAATGTTGATCGAAAGCCAGGATCAAAAACCGCCCGCGTGTCCGCGGCTCACCGGCAAGGCCGGCCAGCCGGCGCGCGTAGGCCTGGTCCCCCGTCCTGAGATCTTCAATGCCCGCCGCGCTGCGATAAATCGAAAATCGCAATCTGGCCAGAGGATCACGAAACGAAAGCATGCGCGGATTGACGAAATTCCCCGTCCCGCCCGCGCCCACTCCAAGCACGTGGGTGTGGTAATCGAACAGCGCGACCGGGTCCAGGTCCGCGAAAGCGCGTTCCACCAGGTTCCGCGCGGCCGGACCGAGCGTCGAATGACTCACGACCGGACCGGCGCGAAACGCGCCGCCGATCCAGACCGGTAGACGCACGGCCGCGACGCAGAGCGAGCCGAACAAAATCACCAGCGCGCATAGAATTCGTCGACGCCGAATCCTGCGTAGATACGGAGGAGCTGCCATGCGAAACACCGATCCGCCGCCGATGACGGCGCGCGCGGATCCGGTCAGGCGCCTCTGTTCAATTTTTGAGGTTTACCGACTGACAGACGGCGTACAGGCAACTGATGAATTTCGCCTCACACTGCTGAGCGTTGTCGGTTGGAGAATTGGCGGCGATACAATCTTTGCGCCGCTGATCACAGACAACCAGCGAAAGGTTGCAGAAATCGGTGATGGTATCCGAATCCACTTCCGAACTGGAAGGTCCGCAGGCCGCCAGACCGAGGAGCAATACTCCGGCCATCAGAAGTTGCAACAGTCGCTTTTTGAAAACCATGCCATCAATCCTTTTTTAGAGCGTTTCCCGAAACTACCTCCGTGTAATTTGGGGACGCGCTCTCTTTCGGCTCCGGGCAGCCGGTCGGTGCTTTGACATATTTCCGTGCGATTTCTTCCGCGCGTCAATATCTAAATTGACCGGTCGCTGAAAAATATGGCGACTCAGGGCGCCCCGCGCGGCGGGGCGAATTTTATGACCCGGGGCATCACATCCGCGTAAAACTCGCGGTTCAAACGCTCCCCCCCCGCACATTCATAGTGAACCTGCTCAACGAATAACTCTCGGGGATAGTACGGTTCGGGGAATCGCAGGACCAGGATGCCCCCGGGATCGCGGGCGGCGAGCTTTTCGAGACCCGCGAAGTACTCCCGGTGAAAGCGTGTGCCACGGTACACGTCCATGGAGGGCACATCCGCGAAAACGATCTTGAGGTTCAAACGGCGCGCCTCGGCAATCAGGGCTTCCACGGCGAAAAAATCCGGGGAGATGGAGTCAAACAACCGGGCCTGGCGTTCCACATGCAGGTCGCGACCGGCCAGATACTGAAACCGCTCCACCGGGTCCAGCCGATTGGCCAGGTTAAACCCCCCGCCCTGCCGCTCCAGAGCCCGCTCGAGAAACAGATTGTCCTGGATGCGCGGGACTTCCGGATGACATCGTTCCGTCAGCAGGGCCGCGCAGGAGGAACAATTCTCCGGGAATTGAAACGGCAACAGATAATCGCCGCGCAGACCGAAGGTATACTGGCGCAACCCCTCACGCCATTTGTATGTTCGATACTCGAGCGGCAGGGCCTCGCGCAACATGAACACGCGCTCGGCCCCGGTAAACATCCCGGAGAGTTCGCCCATGCTGAACAGATGCAGGAACCGATGCGAAAACGTCTCCCAGAGCAGAGTGTTTTCCGGCGGGGCGGCGGGGCGATTGTCCGCCAGGGTCAGACGCCGCAGGCGAATCCAGAAACGATTCCAGAGATAGGTCGCGAGCGAATCGTTGATCCCGCTCGAGTACAGACCTTCCCGGTCGTGGTAGGGATAGGTCCAGGAGGCCTGAAAGAGACCGGGGTCCCCCGCGAAGATCACGGCCGCCGGCCGCTCGCCGGGCGCCCGGTGGGCGACGATTTTTCGCAAAAAATACGAAAAATAGCGGGGGCTCATGGCCGGCAGCGAAAAATTGTACACGCTGTACGGCGCTTCCGGAGAAGCCGCGCGGCCGTAGAGCGAAAGCGAACGTGAATCGCCGAGGATGATATAATCGGCCGTCGGCCCGGCGCTTTCAGCCCGGTCACGGCGGTGTTTCGTCAGAAACACGCCGGCGCCCATGGTGTACTCCATCGGCAGGAGACGCAGGGCGATTTCGAGCGCCAGAAAAAAACCTGCGGCGATCATACAGCCCGGATATTTTCGCGAAAAACCAGTAATTATATCAACAAAGCGCATACAGATCGCCCTCAAAAAGCGAAATAGATCACGTCACGGCCCCAGACGCCCATGGTGACGATCGTAAAAAACAACAGGACGTAAAGGACCGCGCGCAGGCTCGTTCTTCGCGCGAAAATCCAGAAGATACCGCCCGACCGGAACGCCATCACGTCGATCAAAACGAGCGGCAGAAAAATGCGAATGATTTCGCCGGCGTAGCGCCCGGGATCGATTCCCTGCGTGGAGCCGCTGAAATCCCAGGCGCTGAAGAGCGACGAGAGCAACATGCCCGAATGTGAAATATCGTACGCCCGGAAAAATACGGCCGATAACGCGAAGGCCGTGTACACCGCGGCCATCTTGCCGCCGATTACCAGCCCGCGGAGCCAGGGCGGCGCGGACCGCGGCAGGCGCGGCAGGTACGGGCCGAGCAGGGCGTGCGCCACGAGCCAGGTGCCGTGCAGAGCGCCCCAGATCAGGAAGGTCCAGTTCGCGCCGTGCCAGAGGCCCATCAGGATGAACGCCAGGATCAGATTGCGATTCTTGCGCACGAGCCCGTAGCGCGAACCGCCCAGCGGAATGTAAATATAATCCATCACCCAGCGATTGAGCGTCGTATGCCAGCGCCGCCAGAGTTCGGCGGGATTCTGCGCGAGTTCGGGCATGTCGAAGTTCACGGTCAGCCGCACTCCGAGCAGGCGCGCCGTGCCCATCGCGATACAGGAATACCCCGCGAAATCGCCGTAGATCTGAAAGGCGAAACCGATGCTGGCCATGAACACCTGAAACCCGCCGTGTCCGGCGGCGGCGCCCGGAGCGGCCAGGTACGCGTGCCGCCCCGATAGATATACCTGGTCAACCAGGGGTCCCAGGTTATCCGCCACGTAAACCTTCATAAAAAAACCGAGCAGGAGCAACCAGGCGCCTTCACGCAGATACTCCTCCTGCCACACACGCGGCTTTTTGAGTTGCGGCAGCAGGTCGCCCGCGCGTTCGATCGGCCCGGCCACGAGTTGCGGAAAAAAACAGACGAAAAGCGCGAAATCCCAGAAGTCCCGTTCGGCGGGAATCACACGACGATATACGTCGATCGTGTACGACATGGTCTGGAACGTGTAAAAGCTGATTCCCACCGGCAGGATTACGTTCAGGAGCAACGAACCGCCGCCGTCCGGGAACGCGCCCGGCACGACCAGGCGGGACATGTCCACGAAACCGGTAATAAAAAAATCGAAGTATTTAAACGTACCCAGCAGGCCGAGGTTGAGCCCCATCGAAACCGTAAGATACAACCGCCGTCGCGCGGGCCGCTCTTCCGACTCGATCAGGCGCGCGGCGAAAAAATCCACAAAAGTGCTGATGAAAATGAGCCCGAGGAAAACCCAGTCCCACCAGCCGTAGAAAAAATACGACGCCACCAGCAGAAACAGGTTTTGCTTGCGCATCCCGCCGCGCGCGCGCGCGAGGACCCAGTACACGACCAGCACGAGCAGGAAGAAGTAGAAAAAAATCGCCGAATTAAATACCATGGGTTTTCACGGCCCTCCCCCCGCGCGCCGCGTCAAGCCAGCACAGGACGACATTATACAACAGGGCGGCAAGCATACACCAGACAAAAACCGAATACATCGCGAGCCCCTCGCGCACGAAGGGCCCGACCAGACCGGTCCCCAGTCCGAA
>CAZVZS010000042.1:25659-38818 GCA_964631535.1 uncultured Leptospiraceae bacterium | reverse complement strand
AGTCCGAACAGAGCGAGCGCCGCGTACGTCCAGACTTCGCCGGTTCGCAGCGGAGCGGCGCCCGCCTGGCGCTGCAACAGCCGAAAGAACACCGGCACGAACAGAACCGAGTACGCGTGGTACCAGCTCACGCCCGATGCCACCAGGGAAACCAGCGTGGCCACCAACAGGAACCGCGCGGTACGTTCGTCGCGCAAAAGGGAACCCGGACGGCCGCCCGCGGCGAAAAACAGGCGCAGCGCGGTCAGTCCCGCGAGGGCGTACAGAAAATAATTCGCCAGGCGCACCCCGGAGGCGATTCGCGTTAAAATGATTTCAGACGGAAGCGCGCGAAAAAAGAGCGGCAGACCGTAATCCGCCTGCTTGAAATCGGCCCCCGGGATCAGGAGTTTGCCGACCGCGGCCGACAGGGTCTGGTTGTTGGCCCAGGGGCGCACAATGCTCCATTTCTGGAAATTGACGATTAAAAAGCCGTACCAGTCGCTCAGGAGTTCCAGATTGCGGGCCGGGCCGAGCGAAAGCACGGGCAATCCCAGCCCGGCAAGGCCCCCCGCGCCCATCCCGAGCACCGCGCCGACCCGACCCCCGGCGACCAGGGGCAGGACCAGAAACGCGGGAGTGATCTTTAACACCGTCGCCAGGCCGAGCAGCACTCCGCCGGCGAACGCGACGACCGGTTTCGATTCGAACGACAGGACCAGGCCGATTCCCCCCAGCGCGATCAAAAAAAATCCGATGTTGCCGTTGTCCGCGTTGCCCAGCAAAAATTGGTACAACAACAGGAGCGTCGCCGTTCCCGCGAGCCAGACGTGCGCGGCCCGCAGACCGGCCCTGCGCGCCTGGCGCAGGACAAACAGAAAAAAACCCGCGAGGGCGAGCATGGAACAGACCTGGTACACTGCCGCGGCAACTTTATAATCCAGAAACGAAAGCGGAATCAGGAGCCAGGCCGTCAGGGGCGGATACAGATACGAACCGACGCCCCGCAGATCGCGCAGATTCACGGCCCCGCCCTGCGACCTCTCACGCAACGATCCCAGATTGTACAGATCGCCGCCGCCACGCAGGCGCCGCGCGGCCTGGAAATAATCGTCGAAATCGCTGCGGCTGCCTTCGAGGAACACACCGGCCGCGGGAGGCATCGAAATAATTTTCAACCCGGAAATAAACAGACCGAGGCACAGCAGACCCACGCCCGCGTACAGAATCCGTCTTGCCACGGGGTCGCCCGCTTCCACTCTGCTGCCGAACCGGGAGATACCGGACCTGATTCGATAAAAAATTTGCGGGGACATGGGGGCGGGATTGTTTCCGATCGTTTAAAAAAACCAGGTTCAACCGGCCGCCCTGAAAATGAAATGAAAAATGAAGCCGAAATGGAGGCCTTCCTGCGTCCGTACCGGTTCGATTTGCCCGACGAACTCATCGCAAGCGCACCGGCGCCCGACCGGGACGGATCGCGACTGCTGGTCCTGGATCGCCGGAGCGGCGCGTTGAGCGATCGGTTGTTTCGCGACCTGCCGGAACTTCTGAGATCAGGGGATCTGCTGATCCGTAACACCACGCGCGTTTCACGCCGGCGCGTGCCCCTGCGCCGCGCGAGCGGAGCGGCGACCCCCGCGCTGTTTCTCGAACCAGCGGGGGAAGGTGGCGCCTGGTTTTGCCTCGTAAAAAACTCAAAAAAATTAAAAAATGGCGAAATTCTTCCCGGCCCGGACGGCCACACTTCCTTCCGTTTCGATCGCGCGGGCCCCACACTGACCGCCCTGAACGCCGCCGGAGCCGCGGCCTGGCGGGACCGCGCCGCGGCCGAAACGTTTTTCGAAAAATTCGGCCAGATGCCCCTGCCCCCCTACCTGAAACGCGCGGCAGGGCCGGACGATCTCGACCGGTACCAGACCGTGTACGCGCGCGAAACGGGCAGCGCGGCCGCGCCCACGGCCGGCCTGCATTTTACGCCGACCCTCTTCGAAGGACTCACGGCCCGCGGCGTCGCGCTGGCCGGTCTGGACCTGCGAATCGGATACGGCACCTTCGCACCCCTGAGCCCGCGCAATTTCGCGGAAAACGCTCTGCATCCCGAGACGTACCGTGTCGCCGGCGATTTCCCCCTGGAACGATTGACCCCGCGCGCCGGGACGGAGCCGGCCGATGGCCATTCCGGTCGAACCATCGCCGTGGGCACCACGACCCTGCGCGCGCTTGAGGACAATCTGCGCAACCAGAACGGACCCCGCGCGGGCGAATTTACCACGGCTATTTTTTTAAGACCGCCCGACCGGTGCCAGAGCGTCGACGGCCTGTTGACCAATTTTCATCTGCCCGGGTCCTCGCTCCTCCTGCTCGTCTCCGCCTTCGGCGGACCCGCATCGGTTCTCGCGGCCTACCGGCACGCCATCCGGAATCGATATCGATTTTACAGCTACGGCGACGCGATGCTGATTCTCTAATTTATACGGGCGAACTGTCCCTCCCGACCGATGATTTTCGTTTGACCCCAGGGTTCCCGGAGGAAAACTTTCCCGGGCATGCAGAACCTTGAAAAATTCTCTCAGCTTTCGGGCCTTGAAATTCCCCCGATCACCCTGGACCACTACCAGCAACGGATTCTGGATAATTTATACCTGGAATTTTTTCTGGGGGCCGGGCGTTGCCTGATCACTCCAGATTTCGATTTTATGACGACGGCCGCCCCCACGGAAGCCGAAGAAGCCGCCCTGGGGAATATCCTGGCCCGGAACACGGAAACGCTCACGAAGCTCAAACGATATCTTCTATATAATCTATCGTTGTATTCGTCCTTGCTGGAGACGAATTCGTACTATATCGCCCTGAACCATCACCTGCTGATTTCGCGGTTTGTTTCGGTGGACGGACACCCGGACGATTACGAGGTCAAACTGTACACGATCAGCCGGACGGACCTGCCGGACAATTATAAGGACAAAATTTATCTCGGCCGCGATTTTCTATCCATGAAATCGTTACGCCGCGAACACTTCGGGCTGCGCCACATTCGCAATTCTTTACAGGATCAGAATCTGAAGCTGCGCCAGCGTCTTGAAAAACACCTGACTCCGGAAGTGCGCGAAGAGCTGGAAAGCGAATATTTAAACGAAATCAGCGAGATCATCGACGAGTTCACGGAATCAGCCAACGTTCTACTGGATACGGTCCCGGCCTTCCTTGCCGCGGACAATCGCCCTTCCGAAGAAATTATCCTGGCCAATAAAAAATTTCGCGACCTCAAGCACATCCTGATCGAGGTGGAAGAGACCATCCGCGAACTGGAAACGCACATGTTCGAAATGGACCTCATGCCGGTGCGCTACGTCACCAAATTCCGCAAAGACGTGATCAACGACATCAACTACGTGATGCTAAAAATCAACGGGCGTATCAGCGATTACGTGAACGGCATTCATATTTGACGCGCCGCCCCGGCGGTCCGTAAAAATCCGACCAGGCCCGCGAATCCCACCAGGAAGGACGGCAATCCCAGCCATTCCTCCAGCCAGCGAAATTCCGGCCGGTAGCGAATCACGAGAAACAGGAGCACCGCGCAGCACACCCAGAGCAGCGGCGCGAGGCCGTACCACAACAGTCGCATGCGCCGGTCGCCCGGCGGGAGTTCCCAGGCGGCCAGGGGCAACAGGAAAAACAGGGGCGCGTAAAACTGATGATGGCCCACTTTATAAAACAGAAACACGGCGAATAAAACACCCGTCGCCGCGGTGGCCCGCCCGAGTCGCCCGAGGCCATACAGTACGAAGACCAGGCAGCAGGCCGCTCCGACCAGTGGCAGCGACCAGGCGTCCAGATCGGGAGCGTCCATGAACCAGCGCAACGGTGACGCGGAACCGCGCAGAAATCGAAAAACGGACAGGTAGGTGGATACGCGGCCTGAACCGGTGAAAAACGGCTTCCAGACCGATTCGCCCCAAAACCGGAACGAAAGCGCGAAGGCGAAAATCACCAATCCCGCGAAGACGCCGAAGAGGCGCAGGTCCAGGCCGCGCAGGCGCCCGGAAAAGCGCGGGCCCGGCCGCAAAAACCCGGGCGCGAACACCAGGAAGGGCAGCAGAAAGGCGGGAATAAATTTTAACAGCGTGCCGGCCGCCAGGACGCAGGCCGCGAGCAGAGGTCGCTCGCGGGCGCGCAGGACCAGGGCACCAGCGGCGCTCGCCGCCACCAGGACGTCCATGGTCCCGTACGCGACGGTAAACACCCAGAAAAACGGGTTAAAAAAATAAAACGCGAGCCAGCCGACCTGCCAGACCGGCGCGGAGTCCGGCGCCTCCGGCTCGCGGAGAGCCCGCGCGCGAATGAGCCGCCAGAACCAGACGGCCAGGACCAGCCAGACCAGAGTATACAGGACCCGGTTGAACGCGGGATGAATCAGAATACCCGGGGCCAGCAGGACATGCACCGGTCCGTAAGTATTGTAGGGCCAGACCGCGTTCAACCAGGGGTCCTGGCCGTTCAGAACCCGTTCCCACTGGGTCAGATAATCGCGGTAATCGTGACCGGGCGGAAGCGACCAGGCCAGCGCCAGCGCGCACAGGGCCAGCACCAGGAACGCGATTCGTAAAAACGTCGGCCGGAGGAGAGCGGGGAACAGTCGCATCGAGCCAGAGACACCGGGCCGGACCGGCGGGGAATCCAAAAAGAAAATTGTCAGGATTACTAAAAATCGCGCTGACGCGAATCGAGCACGATCGTCACCGGTCCGTCGTTCACGAGGGCGATGCGCATGTCAGCCGCGAACACACCCGTCCGCACACGGGCCGGGTCGTACGCGTCGCGGATCGCGTCGGTAAAATATTCGTACAGACGGCCAGCCTCGTCCGGCGGGGCGCCGCGCGTGAACGAGGGGCGATTGCCCTTTTTCGTATCCGCGTACAGGGTGAACTGGGACACAATTAGCAGTTCGCCGCCCGTGTCGACCACCGAACGATTCATGCGCCCCGCTTCATCGGCGAAGATCCGCAGCGCGAGCGTTTTGGCGGCGAGCCAGTCAGCGTCGCCTGCGGCGTCCCCCTGCCCCACTCCGAGCAGGACGACCAGACCCGCCCCGATCGTGGCATGGGCCCCTTCGTCAATGACGAGCCGCGCGTCGCGCACACGTTGTAAGACCGCGCGCATTTTCAGCGCTCACCTTGACGGGCCCGGGGACCGGGGGAAAGACAGACGGCACGACGGAGCGCCGCGAAACGGCGGGGATTCATGAACGATTGATGATCTGGTCGATTTCCGGATCTTCCACGCCCAGTTCGCGGGCGGCGCGAAACTCGGTGCGGGCCTTGTCCTTTTCACCGGTGCGCAGATACAGCAGACCCACGTCGAACAGAGCCCGGCCCAGGTACGTGCGCGCGCGCTGGAGTTGTTCGATTTCGTTGCGAATACGTTTCAGGAGGATATCGTCTTTTTCGTGCACGCCGGCACGCAGCACGCCGTTGATTTTATCGCGGATGATGTCGAGGATCTGACCCAGGGTTTTGACGCTGTTGAATTTCTGCACCTGGTTGGACAGCTCGATGTTTTTGCTGACCAGGGCGTCACATTTCTGCGAAAGCACCGCGTACTCCCGGCGCAGGGTTTCCGTTTCCTTGTCATACACTTCCTCGGGTACGGAGGGAGTGGAGATGATTTGTTCGGCCAGGCGATCGACTTCATGTTCCAGAATTTCGTTGCGGGCGCGTTCGCGTTTCATCGCCAGTTCAAGCTCCGCGTTGTTGATCACGAATTCTTCAAGGCGTTTTTTCTGGTCCGGGTGCAGGAATTCCGGATTCCGATACCCCGCCACCTCGGCCTCAAGCGCGCCGAGCAAGGACAGATCGGCCCGGTGTTCACGGGCGGAATCGTCGAAGACTTCGAGCACCCGGTCCAGGAGTTCTCTGTCATCGCGCGCGCGGCTCACCCGGGGAGTAACCTTCAAGGAGCGTTTGAGCTTCTGGATTTTATTAAAATTTTGCTTTTTTTCTTTTTCCAGCCGGGAATCTTTGCGGCCCTTTCCGGGGCGAAACTCCGACTGGAACAGAGTCAGATAATAATACGCGAGAGCGGGATGGGTATACGAATGATCAATGCCCGAATCGCGATCGGACGGGGACGCCGCGATCATCCCCTGGATCCGCTCCGCGACGCATTGAAGATGAAACTCACGATTCTGGAATGGAAAGACGGACGAACTCCGACCGGAGCGGACCACCCACTCCTGGTCGTAACTGGCCGGTGCGCGCTGTGGCCAGAGTAAATCCGCGAGCGTGATCTTGCGAAGACCCTCCAGGAAACGCGCCTTTTCCGCGGCGTTCCCCAGAAACCGGTCGATCTTTTTTTGAACGGTGACTTGCATGGACTTTTCGATTGCCCTGACAGGACCCGTACCAATGTATCGGCAAATTCCGGCGGACGAAACTTACGATTTTCGACCCCCCGTCCGCTCAATCGGCCCGGATCATGTCAAATACCGGGGTTCATTTAAAAATTAGAGGGCCCGGCCCAATTAGAGCAAGAAAAAAATCCAGACCTCTTGCTTCTGCAAGCAAAAATGAGACAGAATACGGGAAAAATGTCGCTTTACGCGGCCTGGCGGCCGCTTCAAAGCCCGCACTTCCCCTTAATGTAAATTTTTTCTTTTTCCATCCTGACCCACCGGGGGGATTCAGTCGAGGATCATGGCGGGCACCCGGGATCACTTAAAAAATGTCGTTGTAGCGCGGCTGCGGGCTATCACGGCCAACTCGGTGATCCGCTATCTAACGGCGAGTGGCCTCACCGCCCTGGTGTATTTCGGCCTGATGATCGCCCTGCATGAGCTGGCGGGACTCGGCCCCGCTCTGTCCCTCACGATCGCCTATCTGGTGGGCCTGGTCATTCATTTTATGGCCACCAAACTTTTCACTTTTCAATCCTATTCCGTGCGCCGTACGCCAGGCGAAGCGGCCGCGTATATCGGCCTGGTGATTTTGAATTACTGCATCGCCCTGGGTCTGGCCCGGCTTTCTCTGTGGCTGTTCGCCACCATGTACCCCGGCACCCTGATCGCGCCCCTGGTCGCGTTTCTGATCAACTATCCGAGCCTCGTCAGGGTCTTCCGAAAGGAGCCGCAGGCCCCATCATAAAAAAGCCGGGAGCGATAAAGCCCCCGGCTCGTGTTTTGTAAAGCCGCCGCCTGGCCATGCAGACGACTGCTGTCGGACTTTCAGTAGCGGTAGTGCTCGGGTTTGTACGGCCCCTGCACCGGCACGCCGATGTATTCGGCCTGTTCTTTCGAAAGTTTGGTCAACTTCGCCCCGATTTTATCGAGGTGCAGCGCGGCCACTTTTTCGTCCAGGTGCTTCGGCAGAATGTACACGCCGACTTCGTACTTATTGTTCCACAGTTCGATTTGAGCCAGAACCTGGTTCGTGAAACTGTTCGACATGACGAAACTGGGGTGACCGGTCGCGCAACCCAGATTCACCAGGCGTCCTTCCGCCAGGAGCACAATGCAGTGCCCGTCCGGAAAGGTAAACTTGTCGACCTGGGGTTTGATCTCGGTGTGCTGGATGCCGGGGAATTTCTGCAGCGCGGCCACCTGGATTTCCACGTCAAAGTGACCGATGTTACAGACAATCGCCCCGTCTTTCATCCGCCGCATGTGATCGATCGTGATGATGTCCTTGTTGCCGGTGGTGGTCACGAAGATGTCGGCCTTATCCGCCATGTCGTCCATCGTGTCGACCTGGTAACCTTCCATCGCCGCCTGTAACGCGCAGATCGGATCGATTTCAGTCACGACCACGCGGCAGCCGAACTGGCGCAGCGAAGCGGCCGAACCCTTGCCCACGTCGCCGAAGCCGGCCACGACAGCCACTTTGCCCGCGATCATGACGTCGGTGGCGCGTTTGATCCCGTCCACCAGTGATTCGCGGCAGCCGTAGAGATTGTCGAACTTGGATTTGGTCACCGAATCGTTCACGTTGATGGCGGGAACTTTCAGTTTACCTTCTTTGTGGAGTTTCACCAGGTGGTGCACGCCGGTGGTGGTTTCTTCCGAGATGCCTTTGATGTTCGCCAGCAGTTGCGGGTACTTCGTGTGAACCAGGCCGGTCAGATCGCCGCCGTCGTCAAGGATCATGTTCGGTCCTTCCGGGAAGTTGAGCGTCTGCTCGGTGCACCACCAGTACTCTTCTTCCGTTTCACCCTTCCAGGCGAAGACCGGAATACCGCGCTCCGCGATGGCCGCGGCGGCCTGGTCCTGGGTGCTGAAGATATTACAACTGGCCCAGCGAATTTCCGCCCCCAGCTCGATCAACGTTTCGATCAACACCGCGGTCTGGATCGTCATATGCAGCGACCCGGCGATCCGCGCGCCCTTGAGCGGTTTTTTCGCGCCGAATTCAGCGCGCAGAGCCATCAGACCCGGCATTTCCTTTTCGGCCAGGATGATTTCTTCCCTGCCCCAGCGCGCGAGCGTAATGTCGGCGACTTTATAGTCTTCTTTTACCATTGTTGTGGTCATGAGTTTCTCCTTTTGATTATCGAAATTAATAAAAAAACATTACTAAAAAATGGTTCGCGTTTCATTACCACGGGGGCACGCGGAACACGGGGCAAAAAAAATTACTTTCTCCCCGCCTGCGCGAGCGTGCCCGTTTTGCGCGGGCCTTTCGTCGCCCCAACGCGCCTGGCGAGCAGAACCACGGAACTCAGGCGCCCCGCCCCGCGGCCTTTACGCGTCTGTTCAGGACTGAAACCTTCGGCTGCCAGCATTTCGCGCAGGCGCTCGGCTTCGAACCCGGGCCAGAAATCCGCGAAGCGCGCGAGCATGGCTTCTTCCTCGTGGCGTTCCAGGTCGGCCACGATCAAATACCCGCCGGGCCGCAGAACTCGAAAAATTTCGCGCAGGCCGCGCGCGGGGTCGGGCAAATGATGCAGGACCATGGCAGCGATCACGAGATCGGCCTGGCCGTCGTCGAGTGGAATGCGCTCCAGGGTGCCGGCGCGAAAATCGCCGGCGGGGCAATTACGACGGGCGCGCGCCAGGAGGTTCGAACTCTGGTCGATGCCGATCACCTCCGCACCGCGACCGAGCAACTGCCCGGCCAGAAGACCGGGCCCGCAGCCAAGGTCCACGGTCAGGCCGGGCGGGTCAGGCAGGATCGCCAGAATCGCCTGGCGATAAAAATCGGCGTCGACGAATTCCATCTGTAAATGGTCCTGATCAATCCCGTATTTCTGAAAATGTTCCAGGCTGTCCTGACGGCGATTTTCAAGGAGGTGCGCCAGCCGCGAAAGGTCCAGGGTCACTTCCACCGGGAAACCGTCAGGGGTGCGGCCGGGAGTCGCCGGAAGACCCAGGGCGTGTAAAAAACGCGCTACGCTGGAGTCCGGGCCGGGGGCTACCAGTCCATAGTACACGCGCGAGCCAATCCGTTCGTGGCGCAAAAAACCGGCCTCGCTCAGAATCTTCAAATGACGCGAAACCCGGCTCTGACCCATCTGGACGACGGCCAGCAGCTCATTCACGCTGAGCGGCTCGGGCGAGAGCGCGGCCAGAATTCGCAGCCGGGAATCGTCCGCCAGGGCCTTGAGTTGATGTGCGACAGAAACCAGCGGGATACCCAAATATCAAGATATCTTGATATGGACATGTAAAATCACCGGGCGAGCGCGTCAATCGAATTTCGAGCTGAGCGGGAACGTTTTTTCAGTTCGGCCGAGCTACAGGCAGAGCTACAGGCGTACGACGACCATGGTCGCGTCATCGCCGAGTTCGGCGCCGTTGCGAAAGGTTTCCACCTGGCGAACGATTTCGTCCACCAGTTGCGCGGGTGCGGCCTCCCGATTGGTGCGGACAAGATCGAAGAGCCGGTCCTCCCCGAACTCCTCGTATTTCAGGTTGAAGGCCTCGGTAATCCCGTCCGTATATAATAGAAGCAAATCGCCAGACGTGTATTCCACCACCCGGTCCAGGTATTCCGTACCCTCGAAAACGCCGAGCGGCGAACCTTTGGCCGAAAGCGATTCGATCGCGTCCGAGCCCACCCGGTAGAGAATCTGGTGGTTATGCCCGGCCGATGCCAGCCGCAGGCGGCCGAGATCGCGCTCCACCTGGATGAGCATCACGGTCACGAACATGCCCATCTTGCTGTGGCGATAAATTTCTTTGTTCACCCGGGTCAGGGTCGTGGCCGGGTCCAGGGTGCGCGGAATTTGCGACGCCAGCAAAGTTTTGCTGTATTCCATGAACAGAGCCGCGGGCACACCCTTGCCGGAAACGTCCGCCATCACCAGCGACAGGCGATTTTCGTTGTGGTAGATCAAATCGTAAAAATCGCCGCCCACGTCCTTGCAGGCGTTGTACAGGGTGGCGATGCGCAGTCCCGCGATCTGCGAGGGAATCTCCGGCAATGAATTCATCTGGATCTGAGCGGCCGTCTCAAGGTCCTTGCGGTATTCGTCCAGGCGCCGCTCGCGCTCGCGCGAAAGCATCCGCGCGAAAGCGTCGGCCATCTGATCGCCGATCGTTGAAAGCACTTTCAGTTCAAAGTAATCGAAGGGCTGCCCGTCTTTTTTGTCCGCCGCGTTCAGAACTCCGATCACCGCGCCCTCGTGCGAAATCGGCACGGCGATGAACGAACGCGTACTGTACCGGCTCGCGTTTTCGCGCGAAAGTTGTAATTCTTTTTCGATGTCGCGCACGAGCATCGGATCCCCCGTGCGCATGACAATGCCCGCGATGCCCTCGTCCGGATCGATGCGCAGATCGTGGTCCGCCATCGTGAACCCCTGGGTTTTCACCAGTCGAAACGAACTGCCTTCCTTGATGATGACCGATACGCGTTCAACGCCCAGCACATCACCGATGGCGCGCATGGCCGATTCCAGGGCCTCGTCCAGGTCTTCGTGCATGCGGATGAACTGCGAAATCTGGTAGACGCAGTCCAGCTCGTCCATACGATCTTTCAGGTCTTCGTACAGCTTCCGGTTGTAAATGGCCAGGGCCGCCATGTTCGAAAGATACGTCAGCAGGCGCACGTCGCCCGGCGCGTACGCGCGGCCGTCGCGGGTGTTGACGACTTCCAGCACACCGATCAGCGTATTGCGCGCGAGCATGGGCACCGCGAGGAGGCCCCGCGTCGTAAATCCGATTTCCGCGTCGAAGGATTTCAGCACGCGGGCGTCACCCGCCGCGTCGTTCACGATCACCGGCGTACGCTTTGAAGCGCATTCGCCGGCGATCCCCTGGCCGGAGGGGATGCGCCGCTGCGCGAGCAGGCCGCCGCGCGCGCCGCGCGCGATGTCGAAAATCAATTCTTCGGTCTCGGCGTCGTACAGGAGCAGGGACGCGCCTTCGCAGTTCAGGAGTTCGCTCGCCGTATCCATGATGACGGTCAGGAGGGAGTGCAGGTCCTGGGTCGAATTGATCCGCGTGGTGATGTCGTTAATCGTTTCGAGTGTTAAGGTCTTCTGCGCCATAGGGACCTGCGCCGCCGGGGACTTCCCGGAAGATTCTATTTTGAATATCGGTTCTCGACCGGCCAATCCCGACATCCGATAAATAATAGAAGAAAGCGCCGGCCCAAGTCCGGCCTGGATAAAACGTATGCTGCGATCTTTACAGAACCTGTGTTACCTGCTCGGAATCAACCCGGTTTTCAATTTTTTCTCCGCCCTGGCGACCCTGGTGAGCATCTCCCTTGTAATCCTCCCCACTCTGATCGACCCGTCCCTGGCCGAACGGCACTGGCTGGACGGCCTCGACCGGATCGTACTCGGCCTGATCCTGCTTGAGATTCTGATGCGCCTGGCCGGCGATCGCAAGAAATACCTGTTTTCCCTGTTTTTCTGGATCGACCTGGCGGTCGTGGGCCCCTTGCTCCTGATCGCGGCCAGGGAGGGCCTGACCGGGGTCGGGCTGCTGCCTGAAGCGGAAGGAAATATCCTGGAATTTTCGGGCTCGGACATCCTCGACGGGGTGCGCATTCTGCGTATGATTTACTTCGTCCAGTTTTTTTATCTGCAGCGTCAGATGGGCCTCAGCCTGGGACCGATGCGTTCCTCGCTCAAAGGCCGCATTTTCCTGGGGGTGGCCACGATTCAGTTTTTTTTCATCATCGCCTCGGGCATCGCCGTTTCCACCGTCCACGCGAACCTGATTCAGATCCAGAAAAAAAACCGGTTCGAACAAATCGCCCAGTACGCCAGCGACTACGGAATTCAGCGGGCTTACGGCGCGTTTCGCAATGACATTCTGCACGCCCGGCAGGTGGGCGCGAGCGGGAATTTCGAAATCACCGGGCCCGATTTTGAACGTGTAAAAACACACTACGTGGCCGGAGCGGACTTTGAGTACGTCGTGGGCGTAATTCCGGGGGGCACCCTGCAGATTTCGTACAGGGACCTCAACCGGCGCCAGAAGCTGCTGGAACTGGCCGTGCTGCTGGCGAGCGGGTCGGTGCTGCTGACCTTGCTCTTCAGCCTGAACTATTTCCTGAATCAATTGATCCTCGCGCCCGTGGACCGGGCCATGCGCGTGTGCGAACTGCGCATGCACGGGGAGGAACTGGAAACTTCGCAGATCGACCAGACGCCCTACACCGAAATTACCGCGCTCGTCAATCGAATGGACGCCACCTACCAGAAGATGCGCGCGCCCCGGCCGAATCCCTACAACAAACACCCGATGTTACGGGCCTGAGGGGCGGCCCTCAGACGCAGGTCAGGATCGCGCGGACAAGGCCTTCGCCTTTATCGAGTTTTCCGAGCGACCTGGCGAAAATCATCCCCGGGCGGTATTTCCCCTCATCCAGCTTCTCCGCCCGTCCGCCCTGGAGCGAGGTCACCAGCAGATCCCCCGGCACGACCGGATTTTTCCCGGCGAACACCCGCACGCCCACCACGCCGTTCAGAGCCACCAGCCGGCGTTTTCTGGGTCCGCTCTCGCCGGAATCGGCTCCGTCTTCGTCCGCGTTGACCACCAGGGCCGCGCGTTCCACGATCACGCCCACGACATTGCGGGCGCCGTATTCGCGTGAGCGCGCGAGCAGCCCTGGTTTATTCGTGGTGACGACCACATCGCCCGGAGCCAGCACATCCGCGTCGTCGATTTCAAAACTGGCCGCGAGGACGGCGGCCAGTTCGTCCGACTGGCCGGCCAGCAGGAGCGGAC
>CAZVZS010000042.1:25117-25649 GCA_964631535.1 uncultured Leptospiraceae bacterium | reverse complement strand
GCGCAGGCGACTTTCGCCATCCACCAGAATTCCCAGGCCGGAAGCGACCAGACCGCGGTTGCGCTCGTCGCGTCCGACAACCAGCGCGTAATTTTTTTCGGAGATAAACACCCCGCCCGGTCCCTGGCGCGAGGAGCCTAAGATTCCGGCTCCGTCTTTCAGGCCGAGGCCGATCACGCCCACGCCCTCCCCCGCTCCGACAACACCGTCCACCTGACCGCGACCTACCAGGCCCGCTCCCCCGCCGGTATTGACACCGGTGATGGGCGCGTGATTCAGCGGTGGCGGCGCGACCGAACGGTACGCTTCGCTCAGGTTGCCTTCCACTTTGATAAAGCCTGAATGGCTCGAGTATTCGTGAACGCGACCCGCGTATTCGTGCGTGTGCGGCAGAGGTTCGCGGCGGTCGTTGAGTCGCGGATCGTTGGCCTGCACGGCGCGCGTCGCCAGCGAGCTGCCGGCCGGTGCCAGTTCCACAATCCCCGCGGTTTTTTCCGTAGCGTATTGTAAGCGCCGGTCGTTGCTCTGCACG
>CAZVZS010000042.1:2681-25107 GCA_964631535.1 uncultured Leptospiraceae bacterium | reverse complement strand
GCCTTGCGGCTTTCACCGTCACGGGCCAGTTCCACAATCCCCGGCGTGCCTTCGGTGGCCGCGCGCAGACGCGGATCGTCGCCCTGGACGGCGGCCTCGCCGGCTGTTTCCCCGCCGCGCGCGAAGCGCATGATGCCCGCGCGCTCCACGGTCGCGTGTTTCAATCGTCGGTCGTTGCCCTGAACGGCGATTCCGGGCCGGTCCGCACCGTCGCCGGCCAATTTTACGATGCCGTGCGCTTTTTCGGTGGCCGGCTTGAGCCGCGAATCATTGCCCTGCACGACAACGCTCGCGCGGTCTTCGCCGTCGGACGCCAGTTCCACCAGGCCGGGCGTTTCCTCCGTTGCCGCGTTGAGCCGGCGATCGTTGGACTGCACCGCGTGGCCGGCGCGAACTTCCGCGTCACGCGCAAGGCGCACGATACCGGGCAGATCTTCCGACGCGTATTTTAAACGGCGATCGTCCCCCTGAACGACAACGCCCGAACGGTCCTCACCATCCGAAGCCAGTTCCACGATCCCGCGATATTCCGAACTCGCGTCGCGCAGACGCCGGTCGTTGGCCTGGACGACGATGCCTTCGCGCACCTCTCCGTCCATGGCCATGCGGACGATCCCCGAACGCAGCACGGACGCGTACGGAATCGGTTCGGCGTTCCTCGGACCCGTGCTGTCCATCAGATCGGAAGCGCCGTACAGTTCGATTTCGATGATCTGTGAGATGTATTTCCCTTCCCGCGTGCGCGCGCCTTCCGTGATCGAAATGCGCACGAAGCGCATGTTCGTGGAAACGAAACGCCAGCGATACCAGGTGCCCGGCTCGGCCAGGAATCCGTTTTCTTCCAGGAGATGGTGCCAGGCGATGTTGTCTTCGCTGTAGGCGATCTGGAACACCTCCGGAAAGAACGTTTCGCGGTCGTTCTTCGAAAGCATCCGCAGTTCAGTGACCCGGTTGACCGAACCGAGATCCATGAACATGTACTCTTCCTGGCGTTCGCCGCGCAGCGCGGAGGACCAGCCGTACTCGGGCCGTTCGTCGATCAGGTTCTCTTTGACCCAGAGCCGGTCCAGTTCGCTCGATACATTCAAATCGACCAGGCCGGAGATCATGACCTTGAATTCACCGAAGGCCGAAAAGTACCGGCCGGCTGAATTCGTCCGGTCCGCGAGAAATAAAAACTTCAGGTGCCTGGTTGTGATCAGGGGAAAGTTCCAGTTGCCGCGTGAAGACCGCCCGGCGCGGAAATCGGATTCCTGGAGAATCGGTTCCCAGACCCGACCGTCCAGGGAGATTTCAAACCGAAACGTGCCAGGAAAAAACTCGGGGAAGTCCGGGTTGGCGCTGAGATGAATGGCGTTGAACGATCGCGGACTTTCAAACGAACCGGTGCATGAAATCAGCGTGGGCGTGTCCATCAACTCACTCTTCCAGGCGAAAATGCGCCCCGCGTTTTCCTCGGTCTGACCCGGGCCGGACCAGCTGGAAAATAACAGCAATTCGGGATGGGATATGCGGATATGTTCGCTCATTGTGTTGTTTCTCCACGCTGACGCCAGAACGCGCCGGTGCCTGTCACGGTTTCAACCGCCGGCTCGAAAAAGACGCGCGGGCAGGTCTGGCCGAGCAGAGTCTTGAGGTATTCGGGCAGGTTGTCCGAGAAAATAAAAACGCCGTGCTGTTCCTGTCGGAAGGATTCCTGGATGATCATTAAGCTGCCTGGCGATATTCTCTCCGCGAGGAAACGGACAAGTTCAGCCCAGGATGGTTCCGTGTCCCTGCCATCCCGGTAAAGTATTTTTCTCAGGTTCTCAGCGGAGGCGGCCAGGCCGCCCAGGTGGCATTCGGATACGGCCAGATCGACAACGCGATCCCCGAATCGCTCCCGCATCTGCCGCAATTCCCCGTCCGGTGTCTCCGCCCCGGCCGGTACATTATTATTTATAGATATATGGATCTGGTTGTACGGGGAGGGCCCCTCCGCCACCCCCGGCGTCTGACCGGCCGACCCCCCGGATGCGCCGCTGGCCACCCCGGGGGCTTGCTCTGGCGCTCCGGAGGGGGGTGCTCCCTCGCCCCCCAGGGGGTCGAAGCGAAAGTGGTAAACGGTATTGGCGCGCCCCGTGCCCTCGGTTACCCACAAAAGGCCCAGCTTTACCAGTTCACGCCGGGCTCTGCGCAGGGTTGATTTCTGCTTAAAACCGGTCAGTTTTAGCAAAACCTGCGATCCCGGGTAAACCGGTTTAAATTTCCCGTCCGAAAAGCGGAGCAGGACGGGATAAAGGGTGCGTGCCGCCGCCGACATGCGCGCCCAGACCCCTGAATCAATCAGGGGCGAAACAAGCTTCAAGAAGGGAAGTTCCCTGCCCATGTATATGCCTCTTTTCTGGCAAAATTATAAAAAGAGGGGCTATATTTGTTTGACAGGGAAGATGCGGCATTTATTATGTCGCTAACCAATATTTCCCTATGGAAGCCCCGGCCCCCTGCTCAAACAGGGGGCATTTTTTTGCTCTTTTGGTTTGTTGTGCCTGGTTTAAAGTTTTTTCTCTTGTATAAATCCAGGCACATATTGCGCATTTTTATTCTGCGCGGATCATGCGCGAACGCATAACCGTACGGTGAAACGAAGGCGGGTCCAGGCACGGAAGAATCCCTGTCTGAACCCGCGCGGTTTTGTCCCGGCGCCAAAACGCCGGTCCGGTTTCGGGCGCGGAGGCTTGCTCCTGATGATAGAGGACTGCTCGTGCGCAGTTCCCGTCTCGAAAGGGGCGCGGCTCGCCGCGTGTCCGACAATCCCGCCCCTGCGGGCGCAGCCGTTTCACAATGTACCGATCTTGTGTATTATGTCACATACCGGATGTCAACTCTTTAAACCCGGCCTGTTTTTCGTACGAACCGCGAAGTCGCCAGGGATGGCGAAAATACCGTCATGCGTGTGGCAAGCGTATGATTGCGATCAGGCGGGATATCGTTCGCGCAGAAAGGTTTCCAGTTTTCGGGCGGCGGTCTCGTCGCCGCATAAAATCCGGATCTCGCTGCCGGCGCGGGTGATGGCGAAAGGAGCGGCCTGTCTGGTTTTCCGGGTCCCCTCCCCTGCCGTTTTTTTGCCGGTCGGCTCGGGTGCTTTACTGCTCTGGATGAAGTTCTTCGCGCCGCGAACCGTGCGCACTTCCCCGCGCTGAAAGGCCTCAAGGAAGCTCTTCCAGTTGCCGTTTTTGTGCGCCTGGGCCACCTGAATCAGCATATTTTTATTGTCAATGCTGACGGCCTTGCACTGCTCCAGGACATCTTCAGGCAGAGACGCAATGCTGAGGATTTCAGTAATATAGTTACGCGATTTGCCGACCAGGGTCGCCAGGGCCTGGTCGCTCAGGTTTTCCTGTTTTTTTAGGCGCAGCAGGGCCGCGGCCTCATCCTCGGCCGGCAAATCCTCACGCTGTAAATTTTCGACGATGGCAATGCGCCAGTAATCGCGCTCCTCGCGCGAGATAATGCGACATTCGGCTTCCTGCCAGCCGAGCTTATTCAAAGCGTGGAAACGACGCTCGCCGGCGATAATCCGGTACGACTCGCCTTCGCGGGTCACCACGATCGGCGACAGCAGACCATCTTTGCCAATGCTAGCGGCCAGTTCGTCCACACCGAAGCGAGCGTCCTTACGCGGCTGCTCATCGGAGGGATGAATCCGGTCCAGGCGGATGCGCGTGATGGTACCGTCCAGGTTTTCGGACTGGTAGATGTCGGCGAGTGAGCCGAGTTTTTTAAGCTTTGAGCTCATTGAGTAACTCCTCGGTGAAGCTCTGATATTCGAGCGCCTGTTTCGAATCAGGGGCGTAATCGAAAATCGACTGGCGTGCCAGATGGCTCTCCCCGACGGCGACCCCCTGCGAGATTGTGGTTTTGAAAACCGGGAAAAACTGGGAAACCATCGGCAGGATGGTTTTCGTCAAAACCGTCTTGGGCTTTAGCTGGGTCACCAGTGCCCCGGCGATGGTCAAATCCGGGTTGATGCGCCGCTTGATGGAATTGATAGTGTTCTGCAATCCCTTCATCCCGTCCACCGAGAATTTTTCGGCCTGGGCGGGAATCACAACATGAGTCGAAGCGACCAGGGCATTAATCGTAAAAACGGAAAGGCTGGGCGGACAGTCGATGATCGTGTACGTGAATTTTTTGCGCAAAGGAGTCAGGGCGTCCCTCAAAATGTAAGGCGCGTCCACATTGAGGCTGGCTGATTCGAATTCGGCCAGCGTAATTTTAGAGGGGGCCACTTTCAGATTCTTATCCGCCGAGTTGATCAAAATATCTTCAACAGGAACATTACTGTTGAAAACATCATACATCGATTGGTCGATCTGGTCGGGATTGGCGAACACCCCGGTGGTGTTGGCCTGGGGATCCATATCCACCAGCAGCGTCGGCTCGCCCCGCTTGGCCAGGGCGTAGGCCAGATTGATGGCGGTGGTGGTTTTGCCCTCCCCGCCTTTCTGGTTGGTTACGGCGATCGTAAAATGCTTGCTCATTATTTCATGCAACCCGAAAGCGACATAATAAAGGAAGAAAGGGGCGTCAACCCCTTCTATGGTCCGCCGGGTGAATTTCTACAAAAAAATGAATTTTTTTTCCGGCCATCAGCGAACAGTATCGGCTGGCAAAGGCCCCGTTCTTTATGCGTGGGCGTGTCGGACATCCGACCTGCGCTTCCGATCAATTCGAGGCGTCGGACGTCCGACAGTAAGTCGTGTATATGGCTGATTGGTTAAAGGAAGCCGAAGCGGCCCTGATTTCCGGGCCTGGAGCCGGTCGCCCACTGACTGCCCTCGCGGCCGGGGGTGCCTTTGTCCTCTTTCGCCAGGCAGCGGGGGTTTTTCAGCGCGAGGAAAGCGCCGGTCTGCCCCCCGGTTTTCAATACGAATTCCTGGAAAAAAAACCGGAACTCTGGTCGCCGGTGCTTGAGAAAGGCCTGCTGTGCCTGCCGCCGGGCCATGGTTTCCGAAGTGACTGTCAGCTCTGGCTGGCCGTGGATCGTCCGGATCATCCGGGTTATCTGCTGGTCGCGGAGCTTCCGGGCAGAGATGAGCGCGACGGCGATTTTGTGCGCCTCCTGCTCGCGATCGAGGTTGGTCGCCTGCGGGTCGGGGGCAGCGGGGCCGCTGAGGAGCTGCCGGTCTGGTTGCGCGATTTCCCGGGTCAGTTACGGCGGCTTGAGTCGCCGGTGCTTTTGATGGCTGAGCCGGGTAGCGGCATGGAAGACCTGGTTCGCTTTTTTGTCCGGGCCAATTTCGGCGGCGCGGACGAAGGTATTTTTTTTCATCCCGGGCGGCTTTCGGAAGCGGTCCAGCTTCGTGAAATTTTCGGCGACCAGGCGGGAGCCCGCCTGGGTGGGGCCCGGCCCGGTCTGCCTTTGATCGAACGCCCCGGGCGGCTCATTTTCATGCAGGAAGCGGGGCACCTGGCACACCAGGTTCAGCTCCGCCTGTATGCGCGACTGGCCGGCCAGGAGGACGATCGGTTCTGGATTTTTGGAACGTCGCAGGACCTTGAGGCCATGGCCCAGGCCGGCGGTTATCTTTCCGGACTGGCGCGCTTCCTGGCACGCAACCGACTGGTCCTGCCGCCCGTTCGGGTGGCCCGCGAGCACCTTGAGGAAGAAATCGAACGATTGCTTGATCGGGCCCGGGTGCGCACCGGACTCGGCCTGGAACTGGCTCCCGCCGCGCTGGCTTTGCTGCTGGAATACGACTGGCCGGGAAACTGGTGGCAATTGCGACAGGTGATCGAATCGGCGGCGCTGCTGTCCTCCGACGGTGTCATCCGCCCGCCTGATATCCGGCTCGACTGGCCCGGCGCCGAACGACCGGATGATCTCAACCTCCGGAAAAGGTCAGAAGAACTCGAAAAATCGCTACTGTTGCAGGCCCATGCCCTTCATGGTGGCAACCAGGTTCAGATGGCCCGGGCGCTCGGTATTTCCCGGGGATCATTGCAGTACAAACTCGAAAAATATAATCTGAGTCGCAAAGAGGAACGGTGAGAAGAGAAGATTATGAAGAGCGCACCCGCGGGGGCTATCTTGTAAAAATTAAGCCGGCTCGCCTGGTGTGCATCGTTTTTATTCAGAATAAACCGGAAACTTCCGCTCTCGACAAATCGATGGAGCAACCAATTCCGGCCATCGTTTTCATCGGGAAACATTTCAAGCTGGGGCTGCCCGCCGGGGATATTTCGCTGGTGCCAAGCCGGGCAGGGAAGCTCGTGGTTCCGTACGGCCTCACGACCGCTCCCGGGCAAAAAAACCTGTCGCTGAGCTGCGGCTCGGCGAGTGACCAGTTCCCGGTGCTGGTCAAGCAGTATGAATCACCCCGGCAGTTCCTTTCCGGCGAAGGCTCGGGCCATCCCTTCCGGTACCTCGTCCTGGATCAGTCCGTGGCCAGGCTCGATATGGTCACGCTCAAGGTGAAAAACCCGGAGGCGCAAATCCTGATTGTCCAGGAAAACAAATCGCCCGGGTTTCAGCCGGAGAAAAAAGTCAATACTGATACAGTCCGGGCCACGGACCTGGTCGAAGAGGGCGGGGCAGGGGAGTTATCCCGCAATCCGGTTTTTATGGCCCGGCTTTACCTGCGTAATTTGAACCTGGACCAGGTACGACAGCTGCTCCTGGATTTTGATCTACGCGCGGAGGAGGTGGAGTTTATCCGTACCTTTCTGCAGATCATGATCAAAAACGAGCACAACAAACAGGAACTGGCGATGTTCCGGGATCAGCTGGAAATTTTGAATGACCTGTACCGCCTGTGCGGGATCATCCTTTCCGGACGTTTCGAGCAGTTCAGTGACGAGCTGGACCGTGGGATTCCTCCCCGGCTGGCGAGCGAGTTAAAAGCCCTGGTGGCCAATTATCGCCTGAAGGCAAAAACCAAAGAGGAGGAAATCCGCTACTGGGAGTGGGAATACCGCCTGTCCAAAATGGAGCCGGCCTGAGGTCCCCCCAGGATTGTCGGCCCGTGCGGTAATTTGGACGCGCAAAAAACCTCGAAACTGCCTAAAAAAATGGTTGTTTTCGGCATTAAATGCATCATTTTTGTGCAGAATGAGCACTCTCGGGTTCAAATTTGGGCTGGTCATGGCCCTTTTTGTCTCAGCCTCGGCGACCGGGCTCCAGGCTGACCCGGCGCGCATTGGTGAGCAGTTGGGCCAGATGCTCCAATCCGGCCCGGCCGCCGTCTTACCCCGGGCACTCCATGGTACCGGGGAGGCCGTGATTAGCGGACCCGGTCCCGGGCGAGAAACCCGCGCCTCCCGGACTGAATGCCCAAATGCTCAAAATCCGTCATTCGCCACCGGAGCCATTGCGGGCCTGGCGTCGGGGCCTCTTCAGCGTGACCCGCCCTCCGCTGATTGTGATCGAGACCAGGCCGGAATGTTTGCGCCTTTGCGACGGGAAGGGCCATTCCCATTGAATTTCGGTTGTGCCGTGGTTTTCGCCACGGTCCCGCGGAGCCTGGTCCCGCGGAGGTATCCCCTGGCCGGTGTTCCGGGTGCCGGCGGGGCCCTTGCTTTCTCCAGCTGGCACTTATCGAATGGAAACGCACGGCCGGGTACCCGCGGGCTCGTGAAATTCCCGGGTCTTTTCCCGGGTCATGGGCTCGGCCGCCCTGGAATTTGTGGCGAAGCAGCCTGCCAGGCTTTCCCCGGGTTCGGAGCCTCTGGCCGGGTCCGGGGACTGGAAACGGTTTATCGTGCGTTGCGCGCGGCGACTCAGCCGGTGCTCGTTCCCGGTTCCACAGCGGCTGCCCGACCGCGGCTCGTCGGTCGGACGAGGGCAGGGGAGGTCAGCCTGGAGCAGCATGACGCGGCTCCCCGGCTGGACCATGAGTCCCCGGGTTCTTGTTCGCGCTCCTGCCGGTGCAATCCCGCCATTTCCCCGCGTTTTCCTGGTTGTCAGCCCGCCCATTTTTAGAAAACTGGCTGCATTGTCCCCCGGCGAAGCTTTTGTGACCCACGCGAAAGCTTCGCCCGGGAAAGGAACCAGCTATGGCCAGAGCGAACACAGGCATTACCAGGCTTTTGAGTGCCATGAAAAAAATGATCGAAGAGGTCAATGACCAGGAGATCTGCAGACGGCTCGAAATCCTGATGAATACCGAAAAAGAAGATCTGCCGCCGGCTATGATCAAGTCGCTCCTCCAGAATCCGGCTCAGTTCGATCCATCAGAAGTTTCTGAACCGTACACGCAGTACGTGAAACACTACCTGTTCATGGTAAAACGCGAAGGCCGCGAAAAAGAACGGCAGCGAATGGAACGCGAAAGAACCGCACGGGAAAAGGCCGCGCGTCAGGCCCGGGCGCGGTCCAATCAGAATGCCGGGACCCGGCTTTCGCGCGAAACTTCGAGCGGCGGTTCCGCCGCAGGCCTCGCCTCGGCCACCGTGGAAGCGTCTGCCTCCGCTTCCGCAGCCTCACGGGGCCGCAAAAAGACCGCCCGCAAAGTCCCCCGTCTCTGAACCCGGCCACCTGACTCCGGGCCCGATCAGGTTGCGGAAAAATAGCCGGCCTCTATGGACTTTTTCCGCTATCGCACATCTGTCGCACAGCCGGTATCGTCCCATTCGCAGCTTTTTCAGCACCCTGCTGTTCGGCGCATAAGCCGGGGCTCCACTCATCCGAGCGAGCAACCCATCTCTCTGGCACAGCCGGCGCCGAAACCATTTTTCCCGACCCCGGACCGCGGGTAGAGGCAGTGCCAGAAATCGAACACTTGTTGTCCGCCGCGACCCGGGCGCCGGCGTAAATGCCCAATCGTAGCAGGCGCCCTATCGTATCCGCCATTGGGCCGGCCCCCGGCCATCGAGTGCCCGCTGGTGGGCACGCCGGATTTCTGGCGGTTAGTGCTTGATCTCGTCCCGGGTCGTTTTCGGGAATTCCCACGAAAAGTGACCCGGCCGTGTCGCCGCTTGGTGGGCGGTTACCGATGCCGAACTTCTGGCTTTTATGAGGCCGGGGCGGGTATCACGCGCGGGTTGGTTTCGGAATATGCCGCCGGGACGGCCGGACCGCAACCGGAGCGAATTCGGGGAATGATCCGG
The DNA here is from genome assembly GCA_964631535.1 of uncultured Leptospiraceae bacterium. Lineage (GTDB taxonomy): Bacteria > Spirochaetota > Leptospiria > Leptospirales > Leptonemataceae > CAZVZS01. Next base: position 16,017 of record CAZVZS010000042.1, on the reverse strand, counting down.
ACCTGAGCGCGGCGGGCCCTGGGTAGAGGCCGGTCGCTGGAAGCGGGGCTCGCGCCTCGTCCTCCCGTGCGCTTTTCGGGAGGAGCGTGCACCGGGCGCGGCGCGGTGGGGCTTTCCTGGCTCCGTTTGTAAATCGCGTCCTCCCGCTATGGACTGGGTCCCGTCGGGGGCGGGGGAATCTGGTTTGATGCCAGAAAATGGGCGTGTGCTCATATCCGCCCGGTCCAGGGCACCTGTGGGCTCCCGTCTCAGGGGCGGGATCAAAATTGCTGGACTCTGGCGCGGTTTTGGGTCAATCTGTCATACACATGTCGGACGAGGCGCGTATGACAATCGGGCACGCCCGACGGCAGGTTGGGATTCGGAAGTGGGTATAATTAAGCAGTATGGCTGAAATAATCAGGGTGAGCGTGAAGTGCCATGCCTGTGGCAACCTGATTAAGGGCTCCGCCAAATACGGCAAAGGTCATTTTGTGCCCGAAGGTGTGCCGTTTGAGTTTGTAGCTGTGGGCAAGTTGCAAACTCCGAAAGGAAGCAAAGTAAAAGGAGAGGTCACCTGTATCTGTCCAAATTGCACGGTTAAAAATAAGTATATGATTTGATTAAAAATAATCATTTTAATGGCGGGTATTGATTTGGTGCGATCTCGATTAGATTTTGTGGTTTAAATTAGGGAATTTAATTGCCTGAGGATGGATGTTATATCTGCCTGTTTATTTTCCGCTGCCCGGTGTAAGTGGCTAATTTCATGTATCCGCATTGCATAAGTTTCATAGGATTGGTTTTTTCCCTATAGATGATTCGCTGGCTCAGGAGGAAAAAGTATTCTGTTAAGTGCTACAGGATGCAGCGCCTGAACCGGTGTCTTCCGTGAAATAGCGGTTTTTGGAACCTTATACATTATAGAGTTAGAGAAAGTCTAATTGTAGATTCTGTATAATTTGTGCTTGTCTCCTGTCCCGCTGACCTTTATCTTTCCTCTTGAAGTCGTTTTCAATCCGTGGTTTTTCCTCGAATTCGAAATTTCAAACGTTAAAAGGAGATCAGCATGGCTGACTTAAAAGGTTCCAAGACCCATGAAAATCTAAAAGCGGCGTTTGCCGGTGAATCGCAGGCGAACCGTCGTTACCTGTATTTCGCAAAACAGGCCGATGTGGAAGGTTATCCGGATCTGGCCGGACTGTTCCGTGATACCGCCGAAGGTGAAACCGGGCATGCGCACGGACACCTTGATTACCTGAAAAAAGTGGGCGATCCCGCCACCAATCTGCCGATCGGTGACACCCAGGCGAATTTAAAAGCTTCGGTAGCCGGTGAAACCCATGAGTATACCGACATGTATCCCGGTATGGCTAAAACCGCCCGTGAGGAAGGTTTCGCTGAAATCGCCGACTGGTTTGAAACGCTGGCCAAAGCCGAAAAATCGCACGCCGGTCGTTTTGAGCAGGGGCTGAAAACTCTCGCCTGAGGGTAAAGGCTTTGATCGGCGGCGGCGCCGCGCGGTCGGGGATGCCGGTTCGGGTGCGGAGATGTTTCGCCGCCCGGGCCGGTCCTCATTTCGTATTCTACGGAGAGCAGCATGGCCGAAATGCCCATCAGTTTTGAAAATACAGCCGACGTTACTTACGATCCATTCGACGCGAAGTACTGGGATGAAGCCTCCCTGCGCCGCGAGGTGGACCGAACCTTCGACCTGTGTCATAGCTGCCGGATGTGTTTCAAGTTTTGCCCTTCGTTTCCTGATTTATTCGCCACCATGGACGGGAGCGCGGACGGGGATGTTCATAAATTCACGGAGCCCGACATCAATCGCGTCGTGGACAAATGTTATCAATGTAAACTCTGTTATGTGCAGTGCCCTTATACGGCCCAGGACAATCACCATTATAATCTCAATTTCCCTGAATTGATCCAGCGCTGGACCAATGTGCGCGCCCGTAAAGAAGGCGTCGGTCTGAGAGAAAAAATCTTACAGAACGCCGACCTGGCCGGAAAGATGAATACGGGTTTTATCTCAGGCCTGGTCAACCGGAGTATGCGCAGCGGGTTTCACCGCCGGATCATCCAGGCCCTGCTGGGCGTACATAAGAAGAAACTCATGCCGGATTTCCACCGCACGAGCTTCATGCGCTGGTGGCAGAAAAACCGCGCGTCCGTTCCTGGTGCGGCCGGTCGCGAAAAAGTCGTGCTGTTCGCCACCTGTTTCGTGACCTGGAACAACCCGCGGCTGGGCAAGGAAACTGTGGAAGTCCTTGAGCATAACGAGCTGGAAGTGCTGGTGCCGGAGCAGAATTGCTGCGGGATGCCGGGCCTTGACTCCGGAGACCTGGATTTCGCCGTTAAAAAGATGCAAAAGAATGTGGAGTCGTTGTATCCTTACGCGAAAGAAGGCTACCGCATTCTGGCCATCAACCCGACCTGTTCGCTCACCTTGAAAAAAGAGCTGCTGGTATACCTTGACGAATCCTGGCGCGAAAAGGCCGGCGTTGTGGCCGCCGCCGTGCGCGATGTGCATGAATATCTTTTCGAGTTGAAAGGCCAGGACCGCCTGAAGCGGGATTTCAAGAGCACGCCCGGTAAGGTCGGTTATCATGTTCCCTGTCATTTGCGGGCGCAGAACATCGGCTTTCGGTCGAGGGATATCATGAAGCTGATTCCAGGGGCGGAGATCGCGCTGGTTTCCGAATGCTGCGGTCACGACGGGACCTGGGCCATGAAAACAGAAAACTTTGAAATGTCGCTGGAGGCCGGGCGACGGGCCTTTGAAGGCGTGCGCGCGGCCGGGGCCGACCGGGTGGCGACCGATTGTCCTCTGGCGGCCCTGCAACTCGAACAGGGCGCGGAACTGTCGGAGCGACCCGAGCATCCCGTGCAAATTCTACACCGGGCTTACCGGGCCCCGGAAGACGGCGGGTTCGCGCGGAAAGTTCCCGGAAGCCCCTGAGGGCCCGCAAATTTGAATACCCCGGCAGGCAGGTGGAGTGCGGCATGAAACCAATCGATCGTTCAGAAGTCCTTACTATAGAAGAATACGCGCGGGTTCGCGACGATTTTCGGGGCCGGGTGCTGCCGATTAAGGCGGACCGTCGGGTGCTGGTGGGCGATTATCTGTGTTTTCTGTTTGAGAATCGCGATACCATGCTTTACCAGGTCCAGGAGATGCTGCGGGTGGAAGGCATCCGGGATGAAAAGTCCATCGCCCACGAAATCGAGACGTATAACGAACTGGTGCCCGCGCGCGGGGAACTGGCGGCCACGCTGCTGATCGAAATTCCCGATGAGATGGTGCGGCGGGTCAAGCTCCGGGAACTGGTCGGCCTTGAGGACCATGTGCATCTGATTTTTCAGGGCGACACGATGGTCTCCGGCCGGTTCGACGAGCGTCAGATCGACCCGGAGAAAATTTCCTCTGTTCAATACATCCGTTTCCCGATGGGCGCGGAGCGCGCGCGCGATTTTCTTCAGGCCGCTTCCGTGGAAATCCTCACCGATCACCCGGCCTGCAGTTACCGGAAGTCGCTCCGCCCGGAGCAGCTCGCTGCGCTGAAACAGGATCTGGCGGCCACGCTCGGCTGATCTGATGTGCTGGACGCCAGGCGCCAGGGTCCTTACCCTGGCCGGATGTACAGGGCCGGGCGTTTCCTCGCGGTATTTCTTTTTTTTGCGTTCTTTCCCCTGGCACTGGCCGCTTCCACGGACGTGGACCGGGCCAGAAAAGCCGTCGTAAAAATCGAATCCACTTTTTTCAGTTATACGTATAAATCTCCCTGGACCCAGCCCGCGCTGCGTCGCTCCAGCGGGACCGGTTTTATCATTGATGGCAATCGCATCCTGACCAACGCGCACGTCGTATCCCAGGCGAATACCCTGCGCGTGCAGCGGCCCGATCAAATGCGCGATTATGAGGCGCGCCTTCTGTTCGTCGCGCACGATTGCGATCTGGCGATGTTGACCGTGGACGATCCGAATTTTTTTAGCGGCTCGCTTCCCCTTGAAATCGCGAAAGACGCGCCCGAATTGCAATCACCCGTCGTCGTGATCGGTTTCCCGATCGGCGGGAACCGTGTTTCGCTCACGCGCGGAATCGTGTCGCGCATGGACATGGACCGCTACAGCCACTCGCAGATCGATTTTCACCTGGCCATTCAGGTGGACGCGGCCATCAATCCGGGGAATTCGGGCGGGCCCGCGCTCCAGAACGGGCAGGTGATCGGCGTGGCCTTTCAGGTCCTGACCGGTGGTGAAAACCTGGGTTATCTGATCCCGCCGGTCGTATTACAGAAATTTCTGCGCGATGTGGAAGACGGTAAGTACAACGGTTACATCGATCTGGGCATCATGGAGTTTAACACCAAAAACCCGGTGTTGCGCCAGGAGCTGGGCCTTGACGCGGTGGAGGCCCCGCTGACCGGTGTGCTCGTGTACAGCGTGATTCCAGGCGCCTCGGCCGACGGGTTCGTGAAACCGGGCGACGTGCTGCTTTCGCTCAACGGGCATCCGATCAGCGAATCGGGCGACGTGGAAGTCAACGGTCGCCAGCAATCGTACGCGGAGTTGATCGATAACTTCAGCGCGGGCCAGAAAATCGAAGTGGAAGTCTTTCGCGACCGCAAACGCCAGAAATTTTCGTTTCCCGCGCGGCGAACGAAGATCATCGATTTCCAGCGCGTCGATTACGACAACCCGCCGCCGTATTTTATCGTGGGCGGACTTCTGTTTCAACCGGTGGACGCGAACCTCTCGCAGGCGTTTCAGCGCGCCTGGTCGGAAAGCGGGCAGGTTGAGGTCCAGTACCGGTATCGCTACTTCCTCCTGCATAAGATCTACGAAGACGCCGAACAGGACGTGATCCTCGCGCGTCGCCTGGGGGACCCGGTCAATCTCTACGCCGACCCGCTCGTGAACGGAATCGTCGAGGCCGTGAACGGAAAGAAAGTGCGTAACTTCCGCCATTTTATGGAACTGGTCGACGCGACCGGTAAAGAAACGTATCTCGTGTTGAAATTTCGAAATGAACCCATTCCGCTGATTTTGCGTGCGGGGGATCTGCCGGGTGCGAAAGAACGTGTCCGCAAAGAGTACGGAATCAGCAACGATCGTTTTATCCCGGACGGTTATTGAAATGAGTATGTCGAATTTTTTTCCCGAACGCCACCGTCTCGTCACCCTGGTCTGTGCCGCGGGGGCCCTGATCTTTTTCGCCGGTGGACTGGGCGCCGTACGCGCCGCCACGATCAGCGACGATGATATCAAACGATCGCTTGTGCTCGTGCGCATTTCCACGGTTCGGTTTCACCAGGCCCGCCCCTGGCAGCAGGAGCCGGGCGAGCCCTACACCGTGGCCGGGCTGGTTCTACCCGGTCGGCGCATTCTGGTGCTGGCCAACGATATCCGCGACGCTTCGCTGCTGGAGGTGACCAAACATTCCTCCTACCGTCGTTCGCTCGCGAAAGTTTTCATTCGTGATTTCGAGGCCAATCTGGCGATCCTGACGGTGGACGATCCGCAGTTTTTCGCCGATCTGAAACCCCTGCCGGTGGGGGAAGACCCGATTCCCGGAGGTGATGTAACCGCCGTGAAGGTGGACGAGGTGTTTCGGATCTACCGGGAAAGCGCCCATATAATGGAAGTAAATCTTAACGCCGACTTCGGGTACACATTTCTGCCCGTGGCCGTGTTTCGCACCGGGGAACCGATCCAGGGCGGTGGTTTGCTCCTCAGCGAAAAAGGTATCGTTGGTTTTATCGGGTATTCGGACCAGGATAAGAAGGCTGAATCGATTCCGCCCTCCACCTTCGATTCCTTTCAAAAGCGGGCCGGGAACGGGTATCCCGGTTTCGTGTCGCAGGGATTTTACCTGGACAATCTCGTCGATCCGGTGCGGCGCGAATTCTATCGCATCCCCGGGCAATCGGGCGGGGCGATTGTGACCCGGGTGCTGCCCGGAACGTCCGCGTTCGGTGTTCTGAAAAAAGAGGATATCTTGCTCGCGATCGACGGAGTCGCGCTCGATGACCGCGGTTACTACGAAGACCCGCGCTACGGACGACAGCCCGCGCAAATGTTGCTCGCGCGCAAAAGCGACCGGGCCCGCGTACCGGGTGAACAGATCCAGGTCACGGTTCTGCGCGACCGGAAAAAAACGGTACTCAACATGCCCCTGCGCGCGTACGGGGGTACGGCCGAACGAATCCCCTGGCTCTCGACCGGTCGGCCCGAATACGTGCTGGAAAACGGCCTGCTCTTTTTGGAACTTTCGGTACCGTTTTTACGCGAAATTTACGGGGATCGCTGGCAGGCCAGCGCGACCTTTCTGACGTATTTATTTTCCACCGATCGTTTTTACCAGGAGCCCGCTCAGGACCGCGTCGTCATCATGGCGGGAACTCTGCCGGACGATGTCAATCGTGGCTACGAGGACCTGCCCGTGGGCCGGGTGTTGAAGGTGAACGACCGGCCGGTCCTGCATCTGCGGCAGTTTCACGAATTGCTGGAGGAACTGGCCCGGACAGGGGCGGGGGTGGCTCGTCTGGAAATTTCGGGTGGTTACCGGATTTTCATGGATCTTAAAAATCGTAAAATAATCAACGGGCGTATCCAGGAACGGTACCGCGTACCCGCGCCGTCATTTTTCCGACCGGCCGCCTGATGCCGGTTAGCCCGGATTATGCACGAAATTCTCCATGAATTTTAATGCTCAAGGAAAACCGCCATTCAAGGCGGTTTTCATCATTCCTCAGTGACACCGGATTTTTTGCATGAAACAGTGTGTTGCTCCGGGTTAGGGCTCTCTCGCGTTCAGTCCAGGTAGTACTTCATACCGATATTGCCGCGTACCCGGTCGCGGTAGCGATCCGGAACATATTCAGACCGCCGCAGCGGCAATTCCAGGGTCGCCTCGAAGAGTAAAAGACGGCCGGCCAGCTGGAGACCAGGGGCCAGGAAGATGGTTCCGTACCGGGTTTGCGCCAGTTCCGTGGCGCGAAACACATCCGCTCGTTGAAGATCAGCCGTCAGTCCGAGCAGAAGATTCAAGGGCTGTCGTCCTGACGCGCCGGGGAGGAGGCCGAACCCGCTTCCGGCGAAGACCTCCGCCTGGATGCGGTCTCCCGGATCGAATTCGAGAAACGCGGGATTCCAGGTGTAACCGAGATTGCCATGCAGGTTGAATCCGCGCGCGAAATACGAAAATTGTAACTGGAAAAAATCGGCGCGCATCCCGGGCGGAAGGTCCCCTGCCGCCCGGCCCGGTACGTTCACCAGGCCCGCGTCTCCCGCGAAAAGGCCGATGCCCGTTCGAAACCGCGGCCCGGAGCCTTCCCATTCCTCGCCGAGGTGACGGCGACCGAGGGCCGAGCCCAGGGGCACGACCACGGGTAACGAAAACGAGGCAGGGGCCGAATAAAACAAGCCCGGCTCCGAAAATTCGGGCAAAATATTCAGGAACGGTTCCCGGTCCGGTTCATCCGCGGACCGGTCAGGCAGGGCCAGCAGCAGGGCTCCGGGGCACAGGAGCGCCAGGGTCAGGGCAAGGATTCGGTTTCGTTTCAGTTTCAAGGGGGCCGCCACCCGGTTCAACGGGTCGATTCTCTGAGCGAAACCTTTCATGGCGGAAGGGTTCCTTCAACTTTTTTTTCCCTGTCCGGACGAATTTTGCCGTCGGTTCGTCCCTCGCCAAAGCGGTGTTTCCCGCTGTTTCACGAAACACCCATTTTGGCGATTCGTTCGGTATCGTCTCCTTCAGAGCTTTTTTGGCACTCTGCTAAAAAAAAATTTTTTTGGAGCGGGGAACGGGAAATAGTTAGGTGCGCCTTTTCAAATTCGGCCAACCCCGAACCGATTTATATACAGTACCCTATGGAGCAGCACGCCGAAAAAATGGGGGAGTTTGTCGATAAACTCCTCGCCAACCCCAACCTGGGGAAAGCCTCCATCATCCAGAAAGAAAACAACATCCTGGCATTCATCAAAGAGAACCAGGGCACCTTGCAGAATATTTTTTCACAGCCGAATTTTTTCCCCGGCCTTCCCTGGGATGAGGCGGTCCGCCGCCTGCTGACCGTGCTCACCGACCGGGTGCTCGGCTTTTTCCAGTCCAGAATCAGCGCCACTGTCGATTCCGTCGTGCATCCGGAAATTTTCGCCTATTTTCGCCTTGAGGGCAACGTGCATATCGACCGCGGTCAATTCAAGACCTTTATCGCGAGCGCCATGCGTACCAAGGCCGTGCGCGATCAGTACGCCGCGGTGTTTGACGCGGTCCAGGCCAAATTTTTCCATCGGTACACCATGGCCGTGCTGGCGCACCGCAAGACGATCTACAACGAACTGGTCAGGCGCGATAAGCTGCTCAAGATGGACGCGGCCCTGATTCCGAATTACCTTTCGCTTGCGGCTCTGTTTCGCCCGCTGTTCTTCTATAATATCAACGAATCCCAGGGAGAATCCGGGTCGCCGATCACCCTGGCGTCGGTGAAAAACAATTCGCATCAATTCGTTCAGGTGGCCGGCGGTCTGCGTCGGGTCTTGAGCAATGAAATCGGGCCGGTGACCGATCCGATTTATCGCCCGGGGATCGACAGTTTCCTGAGCGCGGAAGACCATCCCGACATCGGGGGTGTCGCCAAAATGATTTCGATTCTGGTCAGTCGGGCCGCGGAATATGACCCGCACCAGAAAGTGGACAAGGGCGCTGAATCGCCGGATAAATCCTGGTTCAATATCCATCGTCGGAACGCGAAGTACTTCGGTTTCGACATTCACTTTCTGGACGAAATGTATCGTATTTCCGGGGAGGAAGGCTGGTGAGCGTACATCTGCAGAAAAACCATAACGAAGCCAGGGATCACTTCCCGCAGTGGATCGAAGCGGCGATTATCGTCGCCATCATCCTGGTCGTGGGCCTGACCATCCTGGAAGACATCGCGATCATGGGGCACTGGTCCATCAACGTTCTGTTCTGGATCACCGCGATTGGTTTCGGGTTCGACGTGTTTTTCTCGGGCGAATTTCTGGCGCGAACCATCGTTTCGGTTCGCCGCGGGACGTTTAAACGATATTTCCTGGGCGAACGGGGCTGGATCGATTTGCTTTCCTCGTTTCCGCTCATGCTGCTCGTATCGGGGCCCGCGCTGCTATTTTATTTATTACATGATCCGGACGCGGAAACCGCCACGCTTGGTTTTTTACACGTCCTAAAAACGGCCAAGGCCATTCGGGTGACCCGAATTTTGCGCCTGATCCGGATTTTGAAAATTTTCGGCAAAATCCAGAATACCGACTCGGTCATGACCAATCGCCATGTGGCCACGGTTACCTCCACCGCGGTGGTGGCCCTGGTGTCGGTGTTGATCGTGGCCGAGTTTTTCCCATTTTTTCATTTCGGAGCGCACGACACGTTTCTGGAAAGGCGACGTATGGAGCTGACGGCGGTTTTCGATAACCCTTCGACCGCGGGTCAGACCGCGGATCTGCACAACCGCAAATGGTTGTTGCGTTTCCTGAGTTTCCCGGGGAACGCCGATGTGATCTGGGTGAACGCTCCGGACGGTGGGCTTTTTTACGAAAGCCCCGAAAAACCCCACCTGGTCTGGACGAAATTCAGGTCGGACATTCCCATCGGCGGCGGTTATACCGCACGGCTTTCATACTGGCCGGCCGACGCCGAACACGCGAAGCAGAACCTGTTCGTGCTGCTGGTAATCATCGGTTTGATTCTGGCCATGCTCTTCGTCTACACCGGAATTTTCGCGCGTCAGGTGGCCGATCCGATCTTTATCATGGACAAGGGCCTGCGTCACTGGGAGTACAATCTCGAGGTGAAGCTGAGCGAATATTATATGAGCGACGAAGTTTTCCAGCTCGCGAAGGCCTACAACACGCGCTGGCTCCCGCTCAAAAATCAGATTCGCGCGTATCGCCGGGAAAAAGAAGGCGAAAAATCCGTGCTCTCCGTGGACGATCTCTTTTAGACGGGCGCGGTCGACGAGCCCGCGTTTCGTCGTTCTGGAAAAGACTTTACTGAACCGAAGGTCGTTCGTAAAACGACACCTGCGCTCTTCGCCTTGTCTTTGAACCCGGCGCTTAAAACGGCTCCCGTCCCGGGGGCCGTTTCGCTGTACCCGAGGATTTGTGGAAAACCTGTTGATCTATGTGCTTTTTGGTATCGGCTTCGTTCTGCTCGTGAAGGGAGCGGACTGGCTCGTAGACGGCGCCTCGTCCATCGCCCGCCGGCTCAACGTATCGGATCTGGTGATCGGCCTGACGATTGTGGCTTTCGGCACGTCCACGCCCGAACTGGCGGTCAATCTCATCGCCAGTTTCGAAGGCAATTCGGAAATCGCCATCGGGAATATCCTCGGCAGTAACATCGCGAACATCCTGCTCATTCTGGGCGTGGCCGGGTTGATCCGGCCCCTGACCGTGCACGGTAATACGATCTGGAAAGAAATTCCGTTGAGTTTTCTGGCCGCCCTGGTGGTCGGCATCCAGGCCAATGATGTGTTACTCGGTGAAGCGGATCGTAATTTGCTAAGCACCTCAGACGGTCTGGTCTTGATCGCGTTTTTCGTGATTTTCCTGGTTTACGTATTTCAACTGGCCCGTTCCGGCCAGATGCCGGTGGATACGGATGAAATTCCGGTCGAGACCGCCACGGTTACGAAAGCGACGCTCATGATCGTCGTCGGGCTCGTCGGCCTGGTTCTCGGGGGCCGCTGGATCGTGGGTGGGGCGGTTCTGATCGCTCGAAATTTCGGGGTGAGCGAATCGCTCATTGGTCTGACGATCGTGGCCGTGGGAACTTCGTTGCCGGAAATGGCCGCTTCCACCGTGGCGGCGTACAAAGGGAAATCTGATATCGCGATTGGCAATATCGTCGGGTCGAATATTTTCAATATTTTCTGGATTCTGGGAATCAGTGCCAGTATCAAGTCCCTGCCGTTCCTGCCAGGCAGCACGGTGGATGTGGGCATGACCATGCTTGCGAGCCTGCTCCTGATGGTGGCCTTACTCAACCGTCAGAGCAGACTTGAACGCTGGCACGCGGTCGGTTTTTTGCTGGTATACGGCGGCTATCTCGTATATCTGGGGAACCGCGGTTGAACAATCAGAGCAGTCAGAACATCACCAGGGAGCATCGAATGAATCATGCCAGGAAAAACACCCGGCGGTTGCCAGGTTCCTCGCGCTGGATCTTTACCGGAGCGTTTTTGCTCTTCGCGGTCGTGTCCGTGCCGCTGGGGGCCCAGGTTCCCGCCGCGCAGCCCGAACCCACCGTGCCCGCGGCCCCGGTCATCCCCGCGGCCCCGGTCATCCCGGCGGCTCCGGTCATGCCGGCCACGCCGGATCCCACCGGTCAGGCGGCCGAAACGCACGCCTCAGCCGCGCACGAGGAACACGGCGAACTCCCCGCGCTCTGGTCCACGATTCCGTTCGTGCTCTTGCTCATCGGGATCGCCGTGCTGCCGATTTTTATCGGTCACTGGTGGCATTCGAATTTGAACAAACTCATCGTGTCCCTGACGCTCGGGTTGCCGGTGGCCGCGTACCTGGTGTATCTCGGGCGCTGGCACGATGTCGCCCACCAGGTGGTTCTGGATTATATTCCGTTTATCGCGCTGCTGGGCACTCTGTTTTATATCAGCGGCGGCATCGTCGTGCGTGGGGATATCGAAGCGCGGCCCCTGAACAATACGCTTTTCCTGGCGCTCGGTTCCCTTCTCGCTTCGTTCATCGGTACGACGGGGGCGTCCATGCTGCTGATCCGGCCCTTGATCAAGACGAACGCGGAACGCAAACACGTCGTGCACACGATCGTATTTTTTATCTTCTGCGTTTCCAACGTCGGTGGTCTGCTCACACCTCTGGGCGATCCGCCCCTCTTTCTCGGCTATCTCAAAGGCGTGCCGTTCACCTGGACGTTTCAACTGACCCCCGAGTGGTTGTTTACCCTGATCGTCCTGCTCACGATTTATTATTTCTGGGATCGTCGCGCGTACGCTTCGGAACCGGGCAGCGCGGTGGTGGACGATGAAACCTTTCGCGTTCCCGTGGAAGTGCGCGGCCAGCGGAATTTTTTCCTGCTGGCGGGCGTGGTGCTCACGGTCGCCTTCGTGAACGAAAACTACGAACCGTTTCGATCCTTGATCCAGCAGAACGTGTACTGGAAGCTCATCCAGGTGCCGATTTTGCTGGGCCTGGTGCTCATTTCGCGCCTGGCGACGCCGCCCCGCTACCGGGAAGAAAATCAGTTTTCCCTGTTTCCGATCATCGAGGTGGCGGCCCTGTTCATCGGCATTTTTCTTTCGATGATTCCGGCCCTGATCCTGTTGCGGGTGAAGGGTGGGGCGCTCGGCGTGGATCATCCGATGGAGTATTTTTTCATCTCGGGGGCCTTCTCCAGCGTCCTGGATAACGCGCCCACGTATCTGGTCTTCCTGTCGCTCGCCCAGGGCCCGGATACCGTACAGCATGTGGTCGCGAACAAACCGCTCATTCTCGCGGCGATTTCGTGCGGCTCCGTGTTCATGGGGGCCATGACCTATATCGGCAACGCGCCCAACTTCATGGTCAAGGCCATCGCGGAAGACGCGAAAATCCCCATGCCGAACTTCGGGAAGTACATGTTGTATTCGCTCGGGATCCTGGGGCCGACCTTTGTCGCGGTGGCTCTGCTTTTTTTTAGAGGTTAATATCGAACGAACCGGGAGTGAATCATGAATGAAAACGCGCTAAAGGCCCAGCTCCTCAGTTCACTTCGTGGCAAAGGCGCTCACGCGCCCCACGCGGCCATCCTGACGCGGATTCCCGCCAGGCGCGCGAGCGAGCTCCTGCCTGGTTTCGCGCACAGCGCGTATCAATTGCTGGAGCACATGCGCTTCTGCATTGAGGACATCGTCGATTACATCAAAAACCCCGCGTACCGCGCGCCGGATTTTCCCGCCGCGTACTGGGTGGAAAATCCCGCCAGCGTATCGGAAGAAAAATGGGAAAAGGCCCTGGCCGCGTATTTTCGCGCGCTCAATGAGATGATCTCGCTCGTGGAGTCGGACGAACAGCGTCTGGACGCGCGGGTGCCCACGGGCCCGCCCGAACACACGCTTTTTCGCGAGGCCCTGATCGTGGTGGATCACAACTCCTATCACTGCGGTCAACTGGCCGTGATCGCGGGCGTCGTCGGTTCCGATTGAGACGCGGCCCTGGCACATGCGCCGCGTCCCTTCGCCCATCGTTTCGTTCGCCGCCTTCCTGGCGCTCGCGTTCGCGCTCGATTTTTTTGTAATGCGCGTGCTCTTCTGGCGACTGCCCGATGAGACCGCCTGGGACACGGCCGCCC
>CAZVZS010000042.1:2403-2663 GCA_964631535.1 uncultured Leptospiraceae bacterium | reverse complement strand
TCGTGCACTACGCCGTGCTGCCGGAGCGACTCGGCGAACGAATGACGGCGGCCGGCCGGCCGGCGACGCGCGCGGAATTGTTCGCCTTCCAGGGCATGCACCCCGCGCATCTGCTCACCGCCACGCGGCGACTGCTCGCGGCCCGGCCGGATCTCGTGGTACTGCCGCTCGGATTCGTCGATCTGCGCCCGGAACGGCCCCTGGTGCTCGGCCATATGGACGCGCTCGCGCGGGGCGGGCCCGCTCGCGCCGCCGCTCTT
>CAZVZS010000042.1:0-2380 GCA_964631535.1 uncultured Leptospiraceae bacterium | reverse complement strand
GTATTATCGATCCGATTAATTTTTTAAGAGAATTCGGCCCGGCTCCGGGTCCGGAGGGCCTCGCGGCCGGGGTCTGCGCCTCGCTCGCCGCCACCTATCGCTACCGGGCGATTCTGGCCCTTCCTCTGGAAACTATTTTCGCGCGGCGATTTTCGCGCGGGCGGCACTATCATCAGTACGCGGGCGTTCCCGTGGGTGGGGGCGGGATTCGCCACCCAGGCTGGACCGGAGTCCGGTTCGATCTGGTGCTCACCGATGTTCTTGTACGCGAAGGGCTCTGGCTGGAAGCCCCGCCGGCTCTGATCGAACAGGCCGCACGAACAGGAACCGAACCGCGCCTGCGGCTGCGACTCGCGCGCGGGGGACAGGAAAACGCGTCGAGCCTGGTTTTAAAACCAGGCTGGCAGCGCGTCTGGCCGCCCCCCGGGGCCCGGGTCGGCGACCTGGTGGCCTTGCAGGTCGAACCGGGCTGGTGGTCCGAGGACCTGGCCGACACGCTCGGCGTGCGACTCAGCGCCGCCGCCGGGCAGGGCGATTTCGCGCGGCGCGGCCGCGAACGGCGCCGTGAGGATATTCTGTACGCGTCGTACAGCGACGCGGAGTACCGCGCCTCGTTTGAAAAACGGATCCGCAACTTCGACCGGGCCGGCATGGAATATCTACACTCGCTGGAACAGGCCCGGCGCGAATGGGCCCCGCACGCGTTTGACGAAGAACTGCCGGCGGCCCGCGCGCTCGCGGTCTGGGCCGGGCGCATGCGCGCGGCGGGGGTGCCGGTCGTGTTCGTCCTCGCCCCGGAAAATCCCCTGGCGCGGGAGCTATACGCGAATTCGCGCTGGTACAATGGATTTGGCGAATTTATTGTCCGACTGGCATCAGGGCCCGACGCCGCGTTCGACGCGCGTGCGCTCCTGCCGGCCCAGGCGTTTTACGACCACCACCATCTGACGTACTCCGGCGCGGAGGCGTTTACGGACTGGCTGGCCGAACGAATCCGTTAAAGCATGAGGGGGACCCAATCTGCGCAGCAGATTGAACCCGTGCCCGTGCGACCCATAGGGAGCACGGGCCTTATGAAGGCGGTCCCCCTCAAAGTTCATAAGCGACCTGCCACTGGCAGGTCGTGGGGAAAAAATTCCTCGCTTCGCTCAGAATTTACCCCCGCGCCGGGGGGTTGCGGTCCCCCCGGTCCCCCAACGCCAGTTCCCTTCCGTTGAAAGGGAATAACGTTCCGGAGAGGCTTTTCATTATGGAGTGCGGTTTCAGTCGATTTTGAACTTTGAATCCGGGCGCGCTGGGGCGATCTATATGTCGCTATAAACAGCCGTGTACCGCAGTAGTAATAGAGTTAAACCAGGCCGGCGGCGCGGGCGCGCGCGAAGAGGGTTTCGATCGCCTGGCGACCGCGGGCCCCGGGTTCCAGGGAATAATCGTTCACGTAGAGTTCGATGTGGGCGCGAATCACGTCGTCTTCCATGGCCTGGGCGTGTTCTTTGATGTACGGCCAGGCGGCCCGGTCGCTCGCGCGCGCGCGCAGAATGGATTCGCGGATCGCCGCCCCGGTCCGGGCGGCCAGTTCCGCTCCCAGGTCGCGGCGGACCGCGATGGCGCCCAGCGGAATGGGCAGGTTTGTGGCGGTTTCCCACCAGGCGCCGAGGTCCTGGACGGCGAACATGCCGCGCCGCGCGAAGGTGAAGCGGTCCTCATGAATGATGATGCCGAAACGTTCCTGTCCGCCCTCGAGCGCGGGCATGATCCGGTCGTAACGCGTGGGCACGAATTCGACTTCGCCCGGTCCCAGGCCGATTTCGCGTAAAAACAATTGTAACAGTAAAAAGGCGGTGGTCCAGCGCCCGGGCACGAGCACGCGCGGGTGGGCCGTTAGCGTGTCCCGCACGGAGCCGGTCGGGGTCCGGTCGCTGATGAGCAGCGGTCCACAGCCGGCGCCCATGGCGCCGCCTGGTGCCAGGAGTTCGTAACGATCCTGCACCGCGGCCAGGGCGTAGTACGAAAGTTTGGTCAGCGCGTGCCGGCCTTCTTCCATGGCCCGGCGATTCAATTCTTCGACGTCGGCCAGCTCCACGCGCAATTCCCGGGCCCCGGATTCGCGTTGAAGTAAGTCGAGGAGACCTTCACGCAGATCGCGATCGTGGATCAGGTGATAAAAAATATACGTATCGTTGGGGCAGGGCGAAATCGCCAGATCAAGCGCCATAATCGGCAGACTGGGCACCAGGGCGGTCCGGGTCAAAAAAAACTTTTTCCAGACCCAGGGCGACACTGCGCGTGAGGCGTTCGGCCGCCGCCCGTGCGTCGGGCAGGTCCGCGAGCGGGCCGCAGAATTCGGTCGTATCAAACACGGCGGTAAACAGACCCGCGC
>CAZVZS010000041.1:0-48610 GCA_964631535.1 uncultured Leptospiraceae bacterium | reverse complement strand
CGGCACGGGGGTGAATTTGCTTTCGGCCGGCACCCTCAGCGTTTCGCTCGCGGGTGCGACCATCGGCCAGGGGCAACTGAGCGGGACGCTCACCGCGAACCCGGCGATCTTCAATCCAGGATTCCAGTTCTGGTTCGTACCCATGCCCGGGGTCACCGCGGCCGCGAATTTCACGGCGGGTAGCGCGTTGTTCCCGTTGTTCACGCCGAACGGACTGGCCGCGCTCGATAACGCCGTGGTCTCACTGAGTACGGTGCCGTTCGGTACGGGCCCGGGCGGAACTGGATCGGCAACGTTTTCGCTGGCGCAATTTACCGGTATCGAGACCGGCTATCGCCTTTTGCGCTACGGACCGGCGTACGCGAGCGCGGTTTCCGGCGTCGCACTGGAATTCACGACGGTTTACCCCACCGCCGCGGCGTTTTATCTGACCCCCGTCGGCGCGCTCACCCTGACCGGTTCCTCGGGAACGACCGGTCCGCGTCCTTTGATCGCCGGCTTCGCCGGCACGGAGACCTTCCAGCCGGGGAGCGGTACGCTCACCCTCGTTTTCACGCCCGGTCTCCAGTCGGAAATCTGGGTCCGCACCGACGGGGAAACGAATCCTTCCTTACAAATGCCCGCTGCCGGCGCCGCGCTCGTCGATCCTTCGCATCTGACCTCCGCGGTTCAGGTCCAGAGTTCCGTGGCGGGCGACGCGATCACATACGCCGCGGAAGGACAACAGGCGCCGTTTTTCGCCGTCGCGCAGGCGGTCGTGCTGCCCGCCTCCGCCGCGCCCGCGTTTAATCTTCCCGGCGCGAATGTTCCGGCCCTGCCGATCGTGCCGTATGGCGCCGTGCCGGGAGAGGCGGCCGGCTTCGGTCAGGCGGCCACCCTCATCGCGACTCTCGAATCGTCCCTGCTCGGTCCGCTGCGCGCGATGACCCTCGGCGCGATCGCCACCGGCGTGAGCGGACCCACGACGCAGACAATTTCGCCTCAGGGTTTTATTTTCAACTTTAACGCGAATGGAGCCCTGGTGGGCCTCCAGCTGGCCACCGACGCGGATGGCAATTCCATCGCCTTTGCGTTCGCGGCGGGCAGCGATCTCGCGCTGGCTTTCGTGGAAGCGTTCGCCGCGCCGCAACCATTTATCGTGATTTCGATGGCTCCTTCCGCGGGCGATACGCTTTCACAGACGCTCGCCCTGGACGGCTGGACCTTCGATCTTTCGCTTCTGCCGTCCGGTACCGATCCCCAGGGGGCCGCTTACGGCGCGATCCTCATCCTCAAAGCGGGCGGGGCCTCGCTGGCGGGCATGGTGGACGTTCCCGCGCACTGGGGCGGGTGGGACGCGAGCGCCGGAGCGAACGCGTTTAACGATACGACTTCAGATCCGCGCCTCCAGAAGCTTTCCGCCTTCCTGCGCGGAACCATCGCCGATGCCCGAACGCGTTACGCTGACGGACAGGGCGAACCGGAGCTGGCGGACTTTGTCGCTCTGGTGGACGATCCCGACTGGTCGGGCGTTTTGATCCTGAACGCGACCGTGGACACCGCGGCGATAAGCGATCCGGGCATCCAGCTGGCTTTGCTCGGGAGCGATACCCAGGGCGGCCCGGTCACGGCTCACAATATTATCGTCAACCACGGTCAGGTCCAGGTCGCGAACGGTGCGTTTAACGTCCCCTGTACCTTCGAGGCTCTCGTGCGTTACGTGCGACCGGGCAGTACGCTCAATGCGCCAACAGCTGGTAGTCCCGGAGTTTTCGCGAATACATCAAATGACGACTGGCGATTGATTTTTCTCGCGGCCTGGCTCCAGAACGGCCGGCTCGTCAGTTTTCGCAGCGAATCGCTTTTGATTTTGAGCACCATTCTGGGCGAAGCCACGACGCCCACTCCGCAGCTAGGGGCCGGGGTCACCGGCGGCAACGTCGCCTATGTGGCGGGTAACCTGGTTTTATCCGATGGCGCGGCGAGCGTCGTCTTCACCATGCCCCAGGACAGCGTGGCCCTGTTCAATCTCACCAGCGACGGTCTGGCCTACGTGGCCGTGGACGCGCTCACCACCGATCTGGCGACTCCGGCGGCGAATCAGCGCGTGGTGACCTTCACGCTCGGCGGCTGGCTGGGCACGGCCAGTTACAGCGGCTTCGATCTTTTGAGCTACGATACGGTCGCCATCGACGGAATCGTCATCACGATGAGTTACGATCCGACCGCGGCCGCGCCCATTCCGCTTACCTTCGCCGAAAACGATTCGGGGATTGTCACCCACCAGCTCAGCGAATGTCTGACGACCGACTCGGCGTCCGGGCAGACGGTGATTCCCACGCAGAACACGTATCGCCCCACGGGCCTCGCCGCGCAGATGCCGGTTTCGATCGGAAGTCTCATCGTGCCCGCCGCGAATCAGACGCCCACCGATCTCGGCTTTCAGGCGGTCACGCTCCAGGGATCGAGCTCCAGCGGGATCGTCGCGAGTTCACCCTGGTTCGGTCTGAGTATCGCGGTCGCGCTCGGCAACAGCGGCATGGCGAATACGCCCCAGCTTTTGAGCGGGGAATTGCTGCTCTGCTGGAATACGGGTGGAACGGGGCAGGGTGTCGTGCCGTACTTTCGCCTGCTCGGTCCGGACGGTGCCGCGCTTGCGCTCGTGTTCGAAGGCGTGATCACCCTCGGCGTGAAATCGGTGCGCCTCGTGCTTTCGCAGTCGGCCCAGGCAAGCCAGCTTCCGGCCGGGGCGCCCGGTCAGTACGTGCTGGAGCTACAGGGCATCGGTCTGACGGTACTGTCGAAAACGTTTCCGTCCGGCGGCGGCGCGTCGCTCTATCTGGCGGGCGAGCTGGACGCGAACGGCAATCGGATTCTGGGCTGGTTTGGCGGACTGGGCGCGTACTTCGCGCCGGTCGCGACGTGAGGGAGGTGTTGGGCGATGACGAACGTGGTGGTGTGGAATTTGCGGGATTTTGGATCCGGGAATAACGATTATAATACGATTCGAAAAAATCTTATCGCTGCATTGATCCTGGACCTGAACGCCGATGTGGTAGTGATTCAAGAACTTAAAAAAAATGGAGTGGAATTGTTACCACAGGTAACTGCAATTCTCAACAAACTTTCTACATCCAAATGGTCTTTTGATTGGATCGTCTGCGGCCTTCCCACGGAGCAGTCATTTATGAATACAAAAGATGTGAAATTTGGAAATCTTATTTTTGAGAAAGTTTCAAACAGTGAAGGATACGCCGTTTTGTGGCGTGGGCAGTCCATACCTAAAACAAAGAACAAGCGATCGGGTGGAATCGGCAGCACCGATATTTCCAGGTCTTCGAAATCAAAAGGGAGTGCGATTGACCTTGCTCTTGATGGATATGAGGTTACAATAACTACGAATCTAATGAAGCTAAATAATGATATTGATTCGGTGCCATTCACCTGGGGAACGGATAAAAGTACGGGAGTAATGCCTTTCGTGGCCCCTGATAGCTGGCGGGCTCTCGAACAGGTCGGACCGGACCATTCTGAATATAACCCGAATACCAACGGTGTCAAAGCGAATAAAATCCTTAGCAATTCCGTAAACACGCGAAGGCCGGCAAAAATAGTCGTGAATGATCAAAATGGCAATCCTGCTTCGGTGTATGTGTTGCATGCTCCAAATGCCCAATATCCTGCATATTACGCGCCTGCATTGATGGCCACGATTCCGGATGATAACAAAACAATTATTATCGCCGGCGATTGGAATACTTATCAGAGTGCCGGGTATGGATATCTAGAAACCTTCCTATTTTCGAATAATGGTCCAAGTTTTCAGATTGCTACCTTGCAAAATGGATATAGGGCTAATACATCAATTCATTTTTCGACATGCTATCTGGATTATTACCGCTGGAATTCTGAACTTACCCAAACTGTATTCGTCAATAACCAGAATCAAAACATTACTTTTCAAATCGCAACCAGTGCCAGGGACTATATTGCGGCCAATTTCCCTTTTGATAATCAGTATGCGCCCAACTATCTGAATTTTGTAGGATATCTACAAAATAATTCTCAATTTAGAAATACACTTGGAAACTTATTGGGAAGTATTCAGAATTACTATCAATCATTGATAAACAATGCACCGCCAAAAGCATTTCAGAATAACGAAAGCCAGTACTATGCTACGACAATAAGCGCTCAGGGAAATTATAACCTGTACCAGGACACAGGTTATACCGAATTTGATCTTTTTAATTTACTCATGAATAATTTTGCTCAGATAGCACCGACCAATGATCCAATTCGCGCAAATGCGCTAAATCCAAAGAACACCGGTAATCCTGTCGCCGACATCACAACCGCCTTCGCGATCATCTACAACGGATTCGTATCCGACCACCTTCCCGTCTCGTTCCAGGTATAACCAACCCCCATGTCCACCACCGACTTCATCAACTCCGTTACCAGCGCCGCCACGGCCGGCACCCCGGCCAATTTCGACGTGACCGGTCTGGTGACGCCGTACGATCCGACCAACTCCACCTCGCTCATCCAGCACATCCCGATCGATTTTTCCCAGGCGGGCGTGAACGGGATCTCGCTCGCGTCCATTGCCACCGTCTTCGGTTTCGACAGCCCGCTCGATCCGGGCACGCCGGTCGTGCTGCCCCAGAGCGACTGGGATACGCTCTGTAATAATATCAATCTGAGTTCGGTCGAACTCGTGATCAATTCGCAGACGTTTAATATTTACCAGCTCACGGTCTGGCTCGCGTTCAACGACGCCGTGGCCACGATCGACGTCTTCGGCCTGACGCTCACCATCACGGACATCATGGTCTCCATCAGCTCGCCCCAGGGCAGCGCGGTGTCGGTTTCGGTGGAGCTCATCGGCACGATCGCCATTCAGAACCCGACGATGGCCGCGCAGTCGGATACTTCGCAGATTCAGTTTGCCCTGACCGTTCCAGAAGGCCGGCTGGAAATCAGCCTCACCGTGCCTTCGGCGGGGCCGGACCTTGGCACGGTTGTCGCGGCGCTGGGCCTGAGCGACAACAAACTCGACGGCTACGCGATCGGCGAACTGGATTTCGTCATCGACTTCAGCACGAAAACAGTGGCCATCGAATTGGGCGCTTCGCTGGTCCAGGCCAATCAGGGTTTCCTCGACCCGAATTCCGGGCTTACGCTCGACGATTTCGCCTTAACGCTGAGCGCCAGCGAAACGGCGAATGGCCTGTCCGCGTCCGCGTCGTTTTCGACCGACTTCATCTATACGAACAAGGCCGGCGTGGCCATCCCGCTCAGCGCGATGATTTCGTATACGGACAACCCATCCGTCTGGACGGTGTACGCCTCAGCCGGCGCGGCCGGCGTGCAATCGTCGCTTTCGGGTGGGCCCGCGACCGGTGGCCTGTCGCTGCTGACCCTGGCGCAGGCCTTCGACCTCGATACCTCCGGTAACTCCGCCGATCTGTCGCAGGTTTTCATCGATTACGTCACCGCATCGGCCACCATCGACGAAGGCGGGACCGGTCCGGCCACGGATTTTTCGTTCGCCATCGCGGCGCATGGCAGCTTCACCCTGGACGGGTACGCGTTTAACGCCGGCGGTGTTCTCAGCCTCATCCGTTCGAACAGCGGCGGAAGTTACAGTACGTCCGGCTCGGTGCAACTCTGGCTTGATTTCGACGGCATCAACCTTTCGGCGATGATCGATTTCGGCGGGACGAGCGATACCATCGCCATTACGGCCGTGATCGGCGCAATGACCGCGAGCGCGACATATACGACCGGCTCGCCGGTGGTCATCACGCTAACGGCGGCCACCGGTTACGGCCTCGGAGATCTCCTGGGCGATATTTACGGCGCGGTTACCGGCAATCCGAACGTACAACTTTCCGATCCATGGGACGTTCTCAACGAGATTACGCTCGACGCCATTGCGCTCACGATCGATTTTTCAACGCAAACGATTACGGCCTCCGTGACGGTCAGCGCATCAGCCCTGGACGGGTTGATCACGGTCAATCAGATCGATGTCGGCTATTGCAAAAATCCCACGGCTGGCGCGAGTCGATTTTTCGTGAATGTCCATTCCACCGCCCTGAGCGCGTTGGGCATGCAGAACCCGACCAGCCTCGACCCGACCGCCGCAGCGTCCCCGTCCGCGGGCACGACCGGTACGCCCCTGGTCGCGGTCGATCTGGTCGTGGCGGGTTTCAACGCCGAACTTTCGCAGACCGCGATTGCCGACGTCGGCATGGGACTATCAAGCGCTGCCGCATTGATCGCGCCGCCAGGCCCCGAGAGCGGGCAGATCGCGCTGCCACGGGTTCATCGTCGCCCACGCTGGCCCCGCTCATCGGCATGCAGGCTCAGATCAGCTACCGGCGCATTGACGATAGCACGGGCGTGTACGACGCGAGCCTCACCGTTCCCACCAACAATAACCAGACGACGAGTATCTCGTTTCCGCTGGCGCAGGTCCAGATCCCGAGCTTCAGCGCGCAAATTTATACCGACGGCGATTTCCTGGTCGACATCGGGTTTCCGTACAATGACGACTTCAGCCAGTCGCTTTCGGTTCTGATCGGACAGTACGAAGGCGGGGGCGGGGTGTACTTCGGGCGGCTTTCCGGCAGCGAAGTAACGAACGTTCCGACGACCAGCGGACAGATCGTGGGCACCACGACCGAACTGGGCGTCGGTTTTCGCATCGGCATTTATTACGGCGAAAACTTCGGGCCGCTGAGTGGAAGTCTTTCCCTCAACATCGGGGCGCTCTTCGAGGGCCTGTTCGCTGAAATCATCACTCCCGGCAGCCCCACCACAACCTACTACGCGATCGCGGCAACCGTGGAAATTTCCGGCGTGCTCACGGGTTCGTTGAGCTTCGCCATCATCAGCGCGTCGCTCGAAGTCGAACTGGACGCGAGCGTAAACGTTCAGGCATCCAGCACGACCGCGACCGTCGTTTCGGTGAGCATGTCGATCGATGTGGAGTTGAGCGCCTCCATCCGTCTGGTTTTCACGACCATAACCAAATCCTTCAGCTTCCAGGCGACCCTCGCCGAAAGCGTCACGCTTTCCCAGGCCGGGCCGCAGGCGCTGCCGCCTCCTGCTCCCCCGGCCGGCAGTGAAAGAATCCCCGCTTACCTGGCCGGGAGCATCATGACACCGGGAGCCCCTTCGCCTCCTTCTAATTCCAGCGAAACGATCGCGGACTATCTCACCCCTCTGAATTTCGGAAAGGTCTCTCTCATAATGTTTCCGATACCGGTTTTCAGTCTGGCGGCCAGCGGGGAGGCTCCGGAACCGGTCTACGTCCTGGATTTTATGATGGTGCAGTCCGATTTTTATCAGTTCGTCGTCTACGCGATGGGCTGGTTCGCTCTGGCGTATCTGAAATACAACAACGCGAATCCGGAAACTCCGTCCGGATTCGCTGACATCGCCCTCTCGGCCAGCGATCTTGCGGACATCCAGAACGATATCGCGGGGATCAATGCGACCATCCCGAATCTTGAGAACGATCTCATTTTCGCCGACATCGCGTTTTCCGTATTGAATTATTCCGAACTGGCCTCGTCAACCACTCTGGTTTCGTTTCCTGTTTTCAGCAATACCGTTGCTGGACTTTTTGACGCCAGCAATGGGGTTAACAATGTTGACCGGGTAGTCAATAATACGATTCAGGGCTCCCTGCTTCAGGATTATCTGCTCATTGTGGCCCGGTCCGCGTTTCAGTACGCGGCGTCCACCTCCCTGGTCACAGGCGGGGCGAGCGGCACAACCTTCGCGATCAGCGATCTCTACAGCGCGCTCCAGAACGCGCCCCCCGGGGTCGGGCTGGACGCTGTGGCCGCGATGGCCGAACGGTTTCTACTGCACGGGGTCCAGATACCTGGCAACGATCCTCCGGGCTTATTTGCGGCTCTCGGGCTGGTTTTCAATTACCAGATAAATTTTACTATCCTGGATATGGGTTCGTCGCCGACGTTTTTTATTCAGAATTCAACATTGTCCGGCTACAATCTCAATAATATCCAGGGTTTTGACATCATCAGTGTTCAGAATTCAGCCCGGACGCCTTCCTTCGGCGACGCCGCGCTTACCCTGCTTGCGCCCATCGAACCTGAACCCCGTTATTTCACGACGAGCTCGGTCACTACGTTATCATGTCCGGTACCCAATCCTGTGACAGGTCTGGTTCGCCTTCCCAGGTCGCTTGCGACTCAGATTGCGGACACCCCGAATCCGATTACGGATTTTCAACTCTTTGCCGCGAACGACCAGTCAGCCCCGGACACGACACCGCTTACGAATTTTTCGCTTGCCACCGTACTGAATTTTTCAATTCAAGAGGATGCCTCGCCATCCGCCGCTCAGACGAATCGGTGGGCTTTTCCGATTTCGGCCGCGGAAGGCCGGAGCGGTGCGCTCTTACTGGATCTGATGAGCTCTCTTCAATCGGATTCGCCGCCCCGGGTGGATACCGTACTGGTCGTGTATCAATCCCAGGCTGGTCTCGCGCAGGGTGGGGCATCCTATATGCAAATCGGAACGACGGAAGAAGCGGAGTCCGTTTCTCTTTTCGTAACCAATTTTTCGGCACAGACGATTCCCGGGAGCGAGGTGCAACCACAATTCGCGTCCGAGGCGATCGAATCGTTTCTGGACGGACTCTGTGCCAGGTCCCTCACCAATGGCGGCGGTTTTTTTCTCCTGTTCCAGGGTCTGGAAGAATCCGCGCTCCCTTCGTTCGATTCGGACGGGAAAGCCCGGATCAGCGTGGTAGTTGTATACGCCCCGGTATTGGGGACGTTCTCGATCGCGCCGTACCAGAACGCCATTCAATTGGGGTACGAGGCGAATCCGCCAGCCATGGTAGCCGTTTCTTCGCCTTCCTTACCCGGTTCACGGCGCAAACTTCCGCCAGGAACGGTGGGGCTGCAACTTACGGCGACTCAGAGTACGGAAGATTTAAACTTCCAGGCTACGCTCGACAATTTGTTTCATCTGGTCGGTTTCAACGTAAACCTCACGCTCCAGGGCGCGACCACGGCGACCCTGTACAATCTGCCGATGACTTCCCCGCTTTCCGGTGGGAGTCCGCTCACCTGGACCAGGCGGTTTAACGTATTCTCCGATGTACAGGGTATCGAATCGCCCTTCCGGAGTTTTTCGAATGAGTTAAGCGCCCAGATCCTGACCCTCCCGCCTCCGCCCGCGTACGATCCGTTTCAACTGGTCGGCGCCACGGTTGACATTACCGGCAGCGTCGCGGTGGATATCTACGGCAACCAGGTGCCCCTTCCGTCGGGCAGCGGATACACCCAGATTATTCCCTGGACGGATCCGCTGCGACCGCCGCGCAGTTGGCCCGGGATGACGATCGGCTATTCCTTCTCAGCGGACGGGGGTACGCTCGTGCTGAATTTCAACTGGACGCCGCTTGCCGGGGCGACCGCGGCGCAGATCAAACGTCAGATATCGGTATACCAGGAAGTTTTTTATCAACTCGGGCATTGCGAAGTCGTCCTGACCTCCAGCCTCTATCCCGCGGCGACGGCGCTGAACGGCGGATCGATCGCAGGGGCTCTGCAGTCTCTCGTCCTCAGCGTCTTAAGTAACTTCGCCGCGAACCAGTCCGCCCCCGCGCCCTGGAGCGACGCGATTTCAATCCCGCTTGCGGGGGAAGTGTTGAACGCCACCGGGCTCTTTCCCCTGACCGTTCAGTTCACGCTTTCGCTGCCCGCGGCGACGCCGGTCGCGACGAACTCCACGACGGACGATTTTACCGTACTCGATCCGGTCTATGCCGATCTGTACGGCGGCTCCGGGACGGCCGCGACCATCAATTTCGCTAAAAATTTTGAATCGACATTTCAGGCGAACTACTTCAAGCTGCTGGCCGGGCAGACCGACCTGCCAGGCAACCCCTCTTTCTGGGTGCTGAGTTATTCGCCTTCCGCGGTCAATTTCAGTTTCGCCCAGGCCGCGGCCAATCTGGCAGGCTCGGCGCCAACTCCGCTCGCGACCGCGCTTCAACCCCGGCCGACCGCCAGCGGTGCCGTCACCGGCCCCGTCGATTGCGATCGTTCCCTGCGCAAAATTCTGGATACCATCGAGAACCTGCTCGCGCCGGATACGATCATGGGAGCGGAAGCGGCCTGTCCGGGATTTACCGCTCATCTTCTGCCCTTCAAGACGGAACTGGCGGCGACGCTCGCGGGGCGCGTGTTCGGCCTGGTGGACGGGCCGCAGGCGCCCGCGGGCCCGGGGACCCCGGCCGCGGTGGCGGCCTATGAACAACTGGCCCTGAAATCCCTTACACGGTACTATACGACCGACGCCGTGGTCGAGTACGCGCTCACCGTCTCCCAGGGTTCGGCTCCGTTCACGAGTTCCCTCGCTCTCCACGGGGTTCTGGAATACGCGGGCGGGGATCCGAATTCGAAAATTGTATCCCTTTCGCCTGGCAGCGCGATTTTTAACGCACCGGGGAGCGATTCCGCCCCCGGGACCGCTTCCATGGTGTTCGCTGTCAGCGCGAAGGAACTGGCGATCGTCGACCAGGCCACGCTCCCGATCAGTTTTCGTATTAAAGCATTTCAGGCAAATTTAAGCGCAATTACGCTCTCTTTTAATCAGGACCTGAAGGGAAACAACATCCAGGAAAACTTTTACACCGGGACCTGGTTGCATTTTATCATCCCACCCCAGACCATTCCGGTTCCGCCGGTCACCCTCACAATTCCCATGCGAGCGATTCCGCGTAATCCCGCGGTTGTATCGCAGGCGTACACACAAAACGCGTATCCGACGACGTTTACCAGCCTGCAGCCGCTGAAGGACTGGAACCTCGCGGCCACCGTACGTCGTCGCCTGGTGATCCAGGATCGCCACGACGTTTGTATCACGATCAACAATCAGGCCGCGCCCGCGGACAGCGAAGAACCACTCTCCAATCTCGTGAGCGCGATCGACAATTGCGAACAGACGCTCGCGGGCAACGCCGCGCTGCTGGGCGGAGCGCTCGTGAATTACAACGGCGCGACCAACACGGGAACGTCCACGGCCCTGGCAAATTTTACGCAGGACCTCGGCGCTCTATTGAATGCATTGCAGGCCCTTCCCATCCCGGGTGCGGCCATCCAGGACCCGGCCGCGGCCTATGCGTACAGCATAAACGAAAGCGATAACGCGGACGGATCGTGGTCGGTAACCGTATCGCCTTTACTCAGCCAGCCGAACACCATCCAGAATATCGGCAATTTCGCGGTGGCGATTTCGGGCGCGACGGCCGGAGCTCCGACCGTGCAGGGCAATGATTATTCGTACCCGTACACGGACGATCAGGGCAATCCGCTTTCGCCCGGTCTCGCGCTCGCGACCAGCGACCGAACGGTCAGCTTTTCGAACGTTTTCGATACGATCGGCATGAACTCGGGTGCCATGTACCACCGGATCGTGCGCAACGGTGCCTTTGCCGCGCCTTTCGTATACCAGACGGACTGGGTGACAGCGCCGAACGCGGTTTTGCCGCGTATCGCCTGCGACCTTGCCATCGAGGTCGCGAACCTGGGAGTCACGCCCACAGCCACGTTGAGCGAACACCTGACCAATCTTCTGGCCGCGGTCGCCACCACTCCCAACACGGGAAATAGCGGACAGCAGATCACAATCATCGCCTGGGCCGGTGAATTCGTTTCGGATCCGAACGGGTCGTATCCTTTGCCCGCGGGCCTGGCTCCAGTATTCTTTTTGCCGCTGACCCCGCTTACGTGCTGCGCGGTCGGCGGCGCACCGCCGGAGGCAGCGAACCTGGTTCCGCAACTCCTCGCATCCTTGCAAAGCTGGAACAATCCCTCCAGCGCGGACCGCGATCTGGCCGGTTTCTGGAATCGTTCCGACAGTATGGTATTGTTCCAGATCAAGTATTACGCAACATCCCAGGGACCGGGCGACGCTCCACTTCTACGCCTGGACAATCTGGTTCTTCCGGTCACCGCGATTACCTCGGTTTCCTGAACCCGTACCGACTTTTCGTTTACACGCTCGCGTAACAGCGGCGCATGATCGCCATGCCTCGTTCCATTTCATTTTTGCGAAGATGCGAAAAGCCGAAAATCCCCGAAGGGGTGCGGCTGTGTTCGAAAAAACGATGCGTCTCGGTCCAGCGTACTCCTTCGCGCGCGCAGAGTTCCCTGAAACGCGTGAGCGCTGAATCGCTCTCGTTCCAGTGTCCGAAGACGTGCAGACCCGCCACCGCATGGTCGAAGCGAAATACCCCCGGCAGTTGGCGTTCAAATAGCGTGAGCAGGCGCGCGTGTTTTTCGGAGTAGACCCGGACCATCTTGCGCAAATGCCGATCGAAGGCACCCGACTGCAAAAAATTCGCGAGCGCGGTCTGTTCAATGAGCGCGCCGGGTTGCGTCTCGAATACGCGCCTGGCCCGCGTGAACGGTTCAAGCAGTCCCCCGGGCAATACCGCGTAGCCCAGGCGCAGCGCGGGGTGCATGGATTTCGAAAAACTGCCCAGGTATACGACCCGCTCACCGTGGCGGTCGAGCGCGCGCAGCGGTTCGACGGGCCGGTCCTTGCGGTGAAATTCGCTGTCGTAATCGTCCTCGACGATGAGCGCCTCGTTCCGTCTTGCCCAGTCGAGAATACGCAGACGTCGATCGAGCGACAGTACGGTCCCCGTGGGAAACTGCGAGGATGGCGTTACGAAGATCAGTCGCGCGTGCGTTTCCCGGAGGCGAATGCCCTCCGCGTCCAGGGGCAGGGCGACCAGGCGGCCGCCCGCGGCGCGCACCGCGTCACGCGTGCCGGAGTGACAGGGATTTTCCACGATCACGGTCCGGCCGCGCCCGCCCATCAGCAGGGCGATGAGCGCGATGCCCTGGATCGAGCCGTTCAGCACGCAGATATCCGCCGGGTCCACCGTGAGTCCGCGCCGGCGGAATAAATGCGCGGCGATGGCTTCGCGCAGGGCCGGGAGACCGAAGGGGTCGATTTCGCCTGTTCGTCTGGAAAAATCGGTTTCGCGTAAAGCACGGGTCAGGCAGGCGCGCCAGGCGCGGTCGGGAAAAAAATCCAGATCCGGCGGGCCGAGCGTGAAATCCAGCCCCGGGGGACGGGCCGGTCGTTCCGCGGCCTGCCGGGAACGGGGCAGGCGGCGACCCCACTCGCCCAGGTCCGGCTTCCAGACGGGCGCGTGCCTCCGGCCGGCCGG
This sequence comes from uncultured Leptospiraceae bacterium, assembly GCA_964631535.1. Classification (GTDB taxonomy): domain Bacteria; phylum Spirochaetota; class Leptospiria; order Leptospirales; family Leptonemataceae; genus CAZVZS01. The sequence continues at coordinate 35,391 of CAZVZS010000041.1, read as the reverse complement.
CGGCCGGCCCGGGAAGTGGACCTTCGTGCCGCTACCCACGCGTGAACGCAGGTATCCTTCCGCGGCCAGCATTTCGTACGCGAGGCTCACTGTTCCGCGCGAGAGACCATAACGGGCCGCCAGGTCCCTGGTGGAAGGCAATCCGGTGCCCGGCGGTAGCCGGCCGTTCAGGATGGCCTCTCGCAGACTGTGGTACACGGCCAGGGTGCGGGTCCGATGGGCGGCCAGGTGTTTTTCGTATCCGGGCAGGACGTTCACGCGGACAGGTTGACGGGCGAAATAAATTGGACCAGTAAAAAATACAAAAAATGGCACTTTCCATCTGTCAATTTTCATGCCTCACTAAGAGCCGATCTCAAAACTGCATGGAGGCAGTTTTGAGATGAACTCTAAGTGCGCATCAGGAGGGCCCCCATGCGGCGAACGGATTACCAGGAAACGGACGAACGGGTCCTGATCGAAATTTTGAATGCGGCCGAATTCGGGCATCTGGGGCTCGCGGTGGCGGACGGGTATCCGCGCGTGGTCCCGCTCAATTTCGTGTATCTGGACGGGGCGGTTCAATTCCACGGCGCCCTGGATGGCGAAAAATTCGCGGCCAGCGTGGGAGGCCCGGGGGTGACGTTCAGCGTGGAAATCGCGTACTGTCGTATTCCATCGTACTGGGTTGCGCGCGATTACGCCTGCCCGGCCACGACTCTGTATCACGCGGCACTGCTGCGCGGACGAATCCAGGTCGTGGATGATCTCGACGCGAAATGTCGGATGCTTACGGCTCTGATGGAAAAGTACCAGCCGGAAGGCGGTTATAAACCGATCACGTCAGAGGACCCGCTGTATTTCAAATCCTTACGTGAGACCGCTGTGTTTCGCATCGAAACGGAATTCGCTTCAATTAAGGCGAAATTCGGTCAGAATCGCAGTGAAAAGGTTAGACGCGAAATCGCCAGAAATCTAGAAGAACGCAATCAGGGACGCGACCGGGAGGCCGCTCGATTGATTCTGGCAACCCTGGGAGAATGAGCGCGTTCCGGACCGGGATGGGTCAGGGTTCGTTCACCTGCCCGGGGCGGAAATCATCGCTGAGGGGGATTTCCAGGCGGGCGGCCGTTTCGTTGTAATCGTTGGAGCGCAGGGTAAACGAACGACTGTCGATGCCTTTGTTCCCGAGCGACACGCAGATCATGGCCAGTCCGAGTCCGGCCCCTTCCGTACGGTCCATGTCGGCCAGAAGTTCGGCGATGCTCGTGTACTGGCGCGCGTTTTCCAGTTTTTCGCGAACCCGCGCCTCCTCAATCGGGAGGATGGGGAAGCTGTTTTTTACTTTGACGTTCAGGACCGTGGGATTGTAATAAAACGTGATCATGGTCCAGTATTTGGCTCTGACAAATACAGAACGGTAGCGGTGCGCCGCGCTTTCTTCCAGGACTTCCTTGAAGCGGGCCATGCCTTTTTGGTAGTCGGCCGTGGATTGGATATCGAGACCCATTTCCAGGAAAATCGCGCGTTTGAGATTCGCCTTCGTGGCGTTCATGACCAGTTCTTTGGTCAGGGTATAGACGAGTGATCTTAAATCGGATCGTCCATAGTAATCAAGAATACGTCCGGCGATGCGGTCCAGCATGCCGCGGCCGTACTCACTCAGAAGATAAGTTTTTAGAGTCAGGATGCGTCCCTGGCTGATGGCCTCGTCCAGGTACTCTTCGGAGGGGGGTTCGGAGAGTAACATTCTGCTATGTTGGTCGGCCGATTCACATCGGTGGTTGACGCATTTTCCGGATCATCGGGGCTTAAAAAAAAACCGGCCCCTGAGGGCCGGCTTTCAATTGAACAGAGTCCGACCCCGGTCAGAAGCTGTATTCGCTGCGGACGAAAATCTGCCGTTCGACGCGGTTCTTGCCGAGTTGATCGATGGGCAGCGGCTCTTTGTTCGGCAGCCCGGTGCGGTACGAAATCCGCGTGTTCGATCCCACCTGCGAGTCGAGCGTGGTCGATTCGGTGGCTGCCGCCTTGCCTCGCACGCGCGAAAGCGGATGGACCTTATTCTGATACCCGAAGACCATGTCGGTATTGATCGTGTCCTCCACGCCCAGCGAAATGCGGAAGCGCGGATTGGCGATCCAGGTCACACCGTACAGATATTTCTGGTAGGTCTGCTTGCTCAGGTTCTCGCCGCGGTTCGTCAGATACGCTTTCAGATCGCTGTATGACAGGTCGCCGAGCGTTTCGTCGTAGCTGCCGCCCGCGTACAGGTCCGCCATCGCGTACGTCAGCCACCGGTCGCGGCCCGCATCGCGCGCTCCGCTGAGCCGGCCGCTCGTCCCGTCGCCCTGGATGATCCGGTAGAACGCGCCGAACTGGCCCACGGCCACGTGCGCGAAACCGTAGTTCGCCTGCGTGAACACGTCGTTTTCGTAGCGGTACGATTTGTCGATGTTCTGGAACTTCGAAAAGTCGATCGTGCCGCCTTTGTCCGTACCGTGTCCGGGGAAGGTCGTCTCGTTGATGGAGACCGCCGTGCCCCGTTGATCGCGGTGGACCATCGTCCCCGCGCCCACCGTGAATTTCACCAGTTCGGTTTTCACCGTCAGGTCCGCCTCACTGCCATACCAGCTATCCTGTAAGGCGCGCTTCGAGCCGCGCAGATACTCCCACTGGAAGTTGTCGCTCAGCGCGTCTTTCGTCGTATCGATCGTGGCGGCCGCGTAGCTGTATTCGTCCTGGTGCACGCCGGCGACGTTCTGAAAACGAAACGGAAAGTTCAGCGCGAAAATCACGTTCGCGTTTTCACCGGTCGGTTTGATCGTGAGGTTGCCGTATACGTCCTGGCCGTATGAATCGCCCGAGTTGGCCGTGCCTTTAGAAAGCGCCGTCAGATTCTCCACGCCCGCGTGCGTGAACCGCTCCGCGTTGCCGCGACGGAATGCCTCGCCGTTGCCGTATAATAGATGAAAGCCGACCCACGGATTCGCGTACAGAAACGAAAGGCCCTGGTCCGTGGACGAAGTGGCGCCGACGTTTTCCGGGGCCGATTGTGTGATATATCGATGCTCCCAGAACGTGGGGTCCAGGGCTTCAATCAGCGGAATGCCCTGCTGGCCGAGTCGCAGCGCCGCGCCTGAAAAGAGCGGCAGGTCCACATAGGCGAATTTCAGAAAGCCCAGGTAGTCGTTGTTGGGACTGCCCGTGGCGCCTTCGCCCGAAGCCCGGGTGCCGCCGAAGTCACCCGTCACGCGGTATGCCAGGCCTTTCCAGCCGCCATCTTTGATCTTGCCGCGCACGTTGATGTACGCGCGGTTCACCTGGAAGCCCGTGTTCGCCGGAGCGTCCGGTTCGCCCACTTCGTTCTCGTCCTGGTTTTCATAGCCCGAGAAAATAACTCCGTCGACTTTGAATTCCGCCGGAGCGCCGATTTTTTTGTCCTCGTTTTCCGTTTCGTAGGCCAGCAGCCCCGAACCGGTCAGCGTGAACAACACGGCGATGGTAAAAGTACGAAAATGTTTGTTCATTTCGCCATCCTTGATTGTCGTTTGTACGATTTCCGCGGCGGCGCATAAACGGGCGCCACCAACGAAGGAGATCATACCGGCGAATGGTTACAGTTTGATGACAAACGCGTATAGTTGCGACGAAAAAGTTTTTAGCGAGGATGGATCAGGCGTCGGATAAGTTGAACCCAACAATAGCCGGTTTATTCTTTAAAATGGCCGTGGCGAATGTCCTGGGCTTTTACGGAAAAAATGACATTCTCCGCTATGTTGGTGGCAAGGTCTCCGATGCGCTCCAGCGCTTTGGCGATAAACGCTTCCGCGATGTCCGTGGACTGTTCGATGATACGATCTTCGATTTCGTCCACCTGGAATTCCAGCTCCATCACTTTTTCCGCCAGTACCGCGTCACTGGCGGTCAGGGCCTCGACCGCCGTCCGCAACGCTTCCAGTGCCTTGTCCTTGAGCTGGCGCATATCGTCACCCGGTTCGGCTTTCAGCTTGCGCGACCATTTGGCGATCGTCTTGGACTGGTCTCCCACGCGCTCCAGGTCCATGACCAGTTTCACGACGCTGAAGACGTAACGAAAATCAAAGGCGTACGGCTCCTGCAGCGCGAAAATCTCCATACAGATCCGATCAATGGTAAGTTCGTCTTCATCAATTTGCGAATCAAGCTCGCGAACTTCCTGGATCGTTTTTTCGTCCCGCGTCCAGATGGTCGTGGCGGCTTTTTCAAAGATGGCTTCTGAACGATGCGCCATCAGGCTTACGTTTTTTCGCAATTCTTCGATTGACTTTTCCAGAAGCATATTCGATTCCTGATTCCCGGTTTGTTGGGGCGCTAATTTTCGCGCGGAAAAAATCCCCGGATGATCCAGTAGAAACTGGATCACAGGCATTCAGGCAGGTCAACCCAAATTTCGCGGCCATGCGTCGATTCAGGCTTTTATTATGGCATGTCACCTCGCTGTCATGAAATTGTAACAGGCATCCGCCATAGTCTCCGGGAAACGACGCCACTTCCGGATCAGGAAGTCCGGCCGCGAAACGGGGAAACCTGGTTCACTGAAAAAAGGGCGCCGACAGAAGTTGACAAAAATAAAAACAAATTCTTTTTATACCCAAAGTATCTGGAGACAATCTATGAATCGTTTTGTAAGCGCGAAGGCGCTTTTTAGTTTAATCGCCGCGCTGGCGCTCCTCGTTGCGGTCCACTGCGCGAAAAAAGAAAAAATTCTGGTAGATGGTTCGTCCACCGTGTACCCGATCACGGAAGCCGTGGCTGAGGAATATGGCAAGGCGAACACTAACGTCAACGTAACCGTGGGTGTCGCCGGCACGGGCGGCGGATTCAAAAAATTCTGCAACGGCGAAACGGACATTTCCGACGCCTCCCGGCCCATCAAAACAACGGAAGCTGAGAAATGCGCGGAAGCGGGCATCAGCCAGGTAGAACTGGCGATCGCCTATGACGGACTGGCCATTATCGTTCACAAAAGTAACGACTTCGTCAAAGAATTGACCGTCGCTCAACTGAAATCGATTTTTCAGACCGATAAACCCGCGAAAACCTGGAAGGACGTCAATCCGGCCTGGCCCGCGGAAGCCATCAAAGTGTATTCTCCCGGTCAGGATTCGGGAACCTTCGACTATTTCGTGGAAGCGATTCTGGGCGCGGACGCGAAAGTTCGCCCGGACGCCGCCTTCAGCGAGGACGACAACGTGCTCGTAACCGGAGTGGCCGGGGATAAAAACTCCATCGGCTTTTTCGGTCTGGCGTATTACGAAGAAAACCAGGACAAACTGAAACTGGTGCCGATCGTAAACCCGAAATCGAACAAAGCGGTTGCCCCCACCCTGGAAACCGTAAAATCCGGCGAGTACGCCCCGCTTTCGCGTCCGTTGTTCATTTACGTTAGCAACAAAGCGAAAGCCCGAAAAGCCGTGGCTGACTTCGTGAATTTTTATCTGGACAACGCCGCCAAACTGACCGCGGATGTGGGTTACATCCCGCTCCCGGACGCGGTTTACGCGGATCAGAAAACGAAATTCGCCGCGTTCCAGTAAAACAGACGAATTCGTTCGAAAAAATTCAATGAGCCCATCGCAAACTCCTGAAACCGCGCCGGTCCTGGACCGGCGCGCGATTTTCACTCGCTACGGGAAAAAACCTTCGTACGGTCCGGGCGAGCGCAGCATCCGTTACCTGCTTCGTTCCCTGGCCTACCTGACGATCCTGATCACGGCGGCCATCATTGTAGTGCTGGTCGTGGATGCGGGCGAGTTTTTCGCAAAAATCGGTTTTGGCGAATTTTTGCTGGGTCTGCGCTGGGAGCCGTTCGGGCAGCCGAAACGCCTCGGGGTCTCACCCCTGCTGGCCGGCACGATGATGATCGCCACCGGCGCCATGATCGTGGCTGTGCCGCTGGGTCTGGGAACGGCCGTGTACCTGACCCAGTACGCCTCAAATAGAACGGCGAATACAATCGGGCCGATCGTCGAAATTCTCGGCGGGGTGCCCACGGTCGTGTACGGCTACTTCGCGCTGACAACGGTTACACCCTTTCTCGGGAATTTTTTTCCCTCCATTCAGGTGTTTAACGCCCTCTCCGCGTCCATCGTCGTCGGCATCGGCACGCTGCCCATGATCTCCTCGCTCTCCGCGGAGGCATTGCGCCTGGTGCCCCCGGCCATCCGCAACGCCGGTTACGCGCTTGGTATGCGCAAGTTTCACGTGGTGACCCGCATCATGGTGCCCGCCGCTTTTTCGGGAATCGTCGCTTCCGTGCTCCTGGCGTTCGCGCGGGCGGTGGGGGAGACGATGGCCGTGACGCTCGCGGCCGGGGCCACGCCCAATTTACATTTTAACTATCTGGAAGGCATCCAGACGATCACCGCTTTCATCGTACAGGTCAGTCTGGGGGATACCCCCGCCGGCTCGATCGAGTATTACACGATCTACGCGCTCGGCCTGACCCTGTTTCTGCTCACGTTTTTGTTTAATTTTATAGCCTCGCGCATCGTGAAAAAATTCCGGGAGGCGTACGAATGAGCCGCCAGACGAGATACCAGCTGTACGGTATTATTTTTCAGGCGTTCTGTCTGGTCGCCAACCTGATGGCTCTCGGGTTCCTTTTCGTTTTGCTCTTTGATGTAGTTGTCAAAGGCTCCACGAGTATCAACTGGAATTTTCTTTCGAGTTACCCCTCGCGATTTCCGGAAAAATCAGGCATTCTTTCGGCCATCGTCGGAACGATTCTTTCCATGTTCTGGACCGCGGCTTTCGCGATTCCCATGGGCATCGGCGCGGCCATCTATCTGGAAGAATACGCGAAAAATAACCGCCTCATTCGATTCATCAAGTTGAACATTCAGAATCTCGCCGGGGTCCCGTCCATTATTTACGGGATTCTCGGGCTGACGATTTTCGTGCGTGGCATGGAGCTGGGCCGCAGCCTGCTGGCCGGTTCGGCCACGATGGCCCTCTTGATTCTGCCGATCATCACGATTTCCGCCCAGGAGGCCCTGCGCGCCATTCCCGATTCGTTTCGCGTGGCCGGCTTCGGCATCGGCATGACGCGCTGGCAGGTCGTCCGGTATCAGCTCCTGCCTCTGGCCATTCCGGGCATGCTGACCGGAATCATCCTCGCGCTTTCGCGCGCGATCGGCGAATCGGCTCCGCTGATCATGATCGGCGCGTTGACCTTCGTGGCGTTTTTGCCGTCCAGCCCGATGGACTCGTTTACGGTATTGCCGATCCAGATATTTAACTGGACCTCGCGTCCGCAGAAAGGGTTCCACGATATCGCCGCGGGGGCCATCATCATCCTGCTGGTCTTCCTGTTGTTGATGAACGCGGTGGCCATTTTTTTGCGGATTCACTTCAAACGGAAACATAAGGCGATTTATAACTGATTTACGCGGATTCGTTCGCGCCAGAAGGATAAGCATGGCAGATCAAAGGAAAGACGGACCGTCGATCGGCATCAACATGGTCGGCGCGGTGAAGGACAACGACGAGTCGCTGGTGACCGAATTCGCCTCTTCAAACGTTTTCATTTATTACGGCGAAAAGGCCGCGGTCCAGGATCTGACCATGGACATCTACCGCAATAAGATCACGTCCCTGATCGGACCTTCCGGTTGCGGCAAATCCACCTACCTGCGGGCCCTGAATCGAATGAATGATTTTATTCCCGACGCGCGCGTGGAGGGAAAAATTCTGCTGCAGGGTGAGGACATCTACGCTCACGGCGTGGACCCGGTGGAGATTCGGTTGCGCGTGGGCATGGTATTCCAGAGCCCAAACCCGTTTCCGAAAACGATCTACGAAAACATCGCGCTCGGCCCGCGCATCAACGGCTACACGGGGGATCTGGAAGAACTTGTCGTCATCTCCTTGAAGGGCGCTTTTCTCTGGGAAGAGGTCAAAGACAAACTCCAGGAATCCGCGTATTCGCTTTCTGGCGGGCAGCAGCAGCGCCTCTGTATCGCGCGGGCCATCGCCATGAAGCCGGAGGTATTACTCCTGGATGAACCGACCTCCGCGCTTGATCCGATTTCCACCGCAAAAATCGAAGAATTGCTGGTTGAACTGAAAAAACAGTACACGATCATTATCGTCACGCATAACATGCAACAGGCCGCTCGCATCGGCGACTGGACGGCGCTCTACTACCAGGGCAAGCTGATCGAGTACGACCGGACGCTGAAAATTTTCACCAACCCCGCGCAGAAGCTCACCGAAGAATACATTACCGGCCGCTTCGGCTGATCGACGTCGCGCGCCGCCGGTGGACTCTGGCGGCCCTGTCTTTCACCACCGGGCCCCCTGATCGATCCAGGCGCGAATGAGTTCAGCCTGCGCGTCGGGCAGACGGTGCACGGCCGGGAGCGGGACGGCGCTGACCCCCGCCAGCATCGTGTACAGCCGGCTCGTCGGCGCGGAGCCGGGGACGACCAGCGGCTTGCGTCCGCTTACACCAAAATAGTCTTCTTTTTTATCCACGCGAAATCCGCCCCGGGCCTGACCCCCGCTGTGGCAACTCCCGCAGGCACGAAGGAGGGGCTGGATATCGGCGGTGAAGGTGAACCCGGCTGTGGAGGGACGGGCCGCGAGCGCGTTCGTGCCCGGTTCCACTTCAGTTCGTGTTTCATCTGGCTGGACCGCTTCGTCCTCACAGCAGGGATCGCCCTGTTCCACAACGGATATCCGGGCCGCGTAGGCGAAGGCGAGCAGAACCAGAGGCAGGACAATCGCCGCGATTATCCCCGCGTTGCGGTAAAGCTTCGGACCGGGTGCCCCCGCGACCATCAATCGCTTGCGGGCGACGCTGACGATCCAGTCCCAGTGCAACATCAAATGAATCAGCAGAACGGCCAGCAGAAGAATCGCGGTCCAGAAATGGACGTCGCCCCACTCATGCCGCGAGAGGCCCCAGAGCATGAGGCGCTTGTTCGTTCCGGGTGGTAGCGGGAAACGCAGGATATACCCGCTGCCAATCATGCCGAGCAGGCAGATAGCGGCGACCGTATCGATGAGCACATTGGCTGTGGATCGTTTCATGAGTGACCGTCCGTTGCAGGGTCTAGCCCGGTCGATCGGAAATTTCAGGTTTTCCCGGCGGCGATTCTCACGCGAGGCGTATGACAATGCTCAGAGCCCCCCGCGGGCGTTTTAGTAAATACTATGAGAATGGTAATGATCGCTGAGGTTTTTTTCGCGGGGCTGGGCGCGCTCCAGGGGTACGTTGCCACCCACGTTCTGACCTGTCTGGTTCCGGCGTTTTTCCTGGCGGGGGCGATGGTAACCTTCATCAACCGCGAGGCCGTTCTCGATCTGCTCGGCGAGCATTCGAACAAACTGCGTTCTTTTTCGCTGGCCAGCGGCTCGAGCTTTTTGGTCGCCGCGTGTTCGTGCACCGTAATTCCGGTGGCGAGCGGCCTTTTTTTCGCGGGCGCGGGCATCGGGGCGGCCTTTATCGTGCTCTGGGTCGCCCCGGCCGCGAACATCCTGGCCCTGATTTATACCGGCAACGTGCTCGGCGGCGAAATGGTCGTCGCCCGGGTCGTCGCCGCTCTGGTCATGGCTTACGCCGTCGGGTTTCTGATGAGTGCGGTTTTCCGGAATTCCGCGGGCGTAGCGCAAACAAACGTGACGGCGCAATCGAATGAACCCCGCCGGGAGTCCATCGTCTCACGATCGCATCTTATTTTGCTCAGTCTGCTACTGCTTTCGCTCTTAATGCCCAACTACCTGATCACCAGCGGTCCTTTTTACCAGAAAGTCATCGTCTGGGTCGCATTTACGATTCCGGTGGTTCTGTTCGCCGGGTGGAAATTGTCGGGCGCCCAGATCCGCGACTGGATGCGCGAAACCTGGTGGTTCGTCCGCACGATTTTTCCGCTGCTGCTGGTGGGCGTTTTTCTTGTGGGTGTCATAGGTGCTTTTCTGCCGGAAGAATGGGTGCGCACCTGGCTCGGAGGCAACGGTCTGCGGCAATCCTTCCTGGCTACCTTGCTTGGATCGATCACTTACTTCGCCACAATGACCGAAGCGCCCTTCGTCGATACGATGATGAAACTCGGGATGGGCAAAGGTCCGGCGCTGGCCCTGCTCCTGACGTCCCTGCCGAACTGGCTGGCGATTGCGAAAGTGTTCGGCGTCAAAAAGGCGCTGGTGTACGTTCCCGCGATTATCGTGCTCGGAACGATCGCCGGATTTCTGTACGGTCTGACGTAGCGCCATGAACCGTGTCATTCAAAATAAAAGGAGAGGTTATAATGAAAATTCAAGTTGCCGGTCCGGGCTGCGCGCGTTGTGAAGCCACGGAAAAAGTAGTGAAACAGGCCTGCGCGGATCTGGGCATCGCCCCTGAAATCGAACATGCGTACGACGTTCGTGAATACGCGAAACTCGGCGTGCGGCTCACGCCCGCGCTCCTCATCGACGGGAAGATCGTCCTGTCCGGGAAGGTGCCGGGGCTCGACGACGTGAAACGATTGCTTGCGGGCACGAGTTGAGCACATTCGTGCGTCATTCCGTTTCGACTGTCCCGACTGCGTGAATTGGGCCTGAACCGGTTTTGCGACCGCGCCACACTTTTTAATCGTATTTATACGATGAACGATCAAAATTTTTTGCATGACCGGCCGTTGCGCCTGCCCTCGTCACGATTGATCCGTGATCGCAGAACCCGGCTGGACGCTCCGGAAAAGGCGACATGATATTACTCATAAAAAATTTGCCTTTTTTTTCGACCCTTCTGTGAACTTCGTTGTGACTCTATCCTCCATAGAGCCCTTAGGTAAAACCAGTCGGAGCGGCGAGCAAAAAACCCGAAAGGTCCGGGACCAGCGTTGAGGGGACGGGCGAAAATTGCGTGGCGCTGGCGGCCGGCACCATGAGCCTGCCTTCCACGGTCGCGCTGTACTCCTGGGTGGATGAGCGCGATTGAGTTACGCTCGCGTGGCGGACCCCGTATGCAAACAGATTTGATCGAATCTTTGTTGAACAAAGGTCGAACCTTCGAAGCCTACAATGAACTGGAAAACGCCCTGCTGGAAAATCCGGAGAATGTCCGCTTGCGACAATTGCTGGGTCTGGCGCTCGCCAGGCTGGGGCTGCTGGAGCGGGCGAAAAACGTAATGGAAGCGCTGGTCGCCGTGGAAAGCGATTCAGAGACATCGGGTATTTTAGGCAGGATTTACAAGGATTTCTGGAAGCTAACCGGTGATGCGTACTATTTGAATCTTTCGGTCGCTACGTACATGAAAACCTTTCTGGAGAAGAAAGACGGGTACAACGGAATCAACGCGGCAACCCTGACGCTCCTTTCCGGAAACAGGGAAGAGGCGGCCAGACTGGCCGAGTTAACCATCCGCTATGTCGATCCCTGGCCCGACGGTTACTGGAAGGAAGCGACGCTGGGCGAGGCGTATCTAATCATCGGCGATACAAAATCCGCGCAGAATCATTATTTAAAAGCGAATGATTCAGGAAGATCGGATACCGGAAGCGTTTTTTCGACCGTGACGCAACTGAGGCTGATTGCCGGTGTACTGCCTGATGCGCTCGCGATGATCGAATTATTCGATGAATTGAACATCGTGATCTTCGCCGGTCACATGATCGATCATCCCGCGAGACCGACTCCCCGCTTCCCTGAATCGTCAGCGGATTTCGTCAAGGCTGAAATCGGGAAGATCGTGGATGCGATCAAGGTGAAGATTGCGTATACGAGTCTTGCCTGCGGCGGAGATATTCTATTTGCTGAATCCATTCTGGAGCGGGATCGGGAGTTGAATGTAATATTTCCGTTTCGAATCCAGGATTTTCTCGAAACCTCCGTGAAATTCGCCGCCCCCATCTGGAAGGAACGTTTCGACGCCGTCCTTGCAAAAGCGCACAATATTATTTTTACCACGGAAGAAGGCTATCTCGGCGACGATTTTTTGTTCGAGCTCTGCGCGAAACAGACCATGGGCCTGGGCATCCTGCGTGCTGAGCTTTTTTCGGTCAAACCCTGGCTGATCACGGTCTGGAACCAGGCGCCAGGTAAGACCGGAGGCGTCGCCGATTCGGTTCAATACTTTCCCTGGCCCGAGCGACACTTGAATGTACATCCGGGGAATTTCGAAAATAGGACGCGGCCACCTCTTTCAGAGCCTGCACCCGCGGCGCCTTCGTTCGCGGCAACTCCGTTTCGTCGCGAAATGAAGTACATCCTGTTTTCCGATATTAGCGGTTTCAGCAAACTGGATGAGGAGAAAACGCCTCTGTTTGTCCTGCGCTATCTCCGTGCGATATCCGAAAAGTTACGCGAATTCGTTCCTGCGCCCGGAATACTCAATACCTGGGGGGATGCGATCTTCGCCGTGATGGACAGTCCGGTGGCGCTGGCGGACTACGCGTTTGCGCTACAGGAGGCAATCGATAATACGGAGTGGAAATCTGCGGGATTACCGCGAATGAACGTTCGTATTGCTCTGCACGCCGGGCCCGTGTATCTGGCTCTGGATCCGCTCATGGGAGTCCCCAATGCGTACGGAACTCACATCAATCGCGCCGCGCGAATGGAACCGGTGACCGCGCCAGGGGCCATCTATGCGAGCGCGCTGTTCGCGGCCGCGCTTTTACTGGAAAACAGGGAAGGCATTCGTTACGATTATGCGGGCATCATAGAATTGCCGAAAAAATTCGGAAAGCAGGAAGTGTTTCAAATCAGGAAAAAACCGCGTTCGACTGGATGCGCGTGAGACGGGGCGGATGCGACCTGTCACGACGATTCAGTATGCTGGCGCAATTTGGTCTTCTTTATGGAAATATTCGGCCTTGTCCTCAATACCGGTATAGCGATACTGGCAAATGTTTTCGGAGGAATTTTTTTCTCGAAATTCGTCCAAAAAAAAATGCTGCAGAGTTCCTTGAGGGAGGGGACCGGTAGCGTTGTGTCCAATGCGGTAGATATTCCCGCGAAATTATCGAAGCAGTCGCTGGACATTGACGAAATAACCCGCGAAAAGACGATTCGCCCGGAATCAGTGGAATCGGTTTTTTGTTATGAAAATATACGTTCTGCAAATTTTCTCAAAATATTATTTTTGCCGGGCGTCCTGGCGTTCCTGGTGGCTGCGCCCCTGTCGTTCTTTTACGTTCGGGCGAAAGGAGACAGCTTTTTATTCGCAGGCACATACGCGGCGTTCACTCTGTTTTTCGCCTTCCTTCTTTTCAAGTATATTCTGCGTCTGCTCAAGGCGAAAAGAATATCGAAAAACCTGGTTGTTCTGCGGGTCTTCGGCTCCAGGACGAATACGCAATATCTTTTCAACCGGATCGTAAGCTTCTGGAATTTTATCGGCCCATCTTTTACCATCATGGATCCGGTCTACGCGCGCCATGAGTTCGCGATTATCCGGTCCCCCAAAAATTTCAAACTCAAGCTGGCGCAAATCGGCGCCCCCGTACCGGGCGCCATCTTCGTGTATTTTTACCCCTTCGGTAACGCGTTATGGAACTATCTTTTCCTTACCGGCGCTTCGCTCTTCGTTTTTTTCGGTTTTGTGTTTCTCGTTTCCAGTTCCATGTTTGTCCGGGACGCAAGATTTTTTTCTCGAATCATTAACCGGAAAGCCAGGTCGTCGAAAACCTGGTACGGCATCGGGAAACAAATCAATCTTTATTGTTATGACAATATATGGCGGAAAGCGCTCGTCGAGATGCTGGGGCGGGCAGATGTCGTGATCATGGATTTACGGGGCTTTGCCCGTGAACGGAAAGGGTGTTCGTTCGAGATGGCGTACCTCGTGAACAACTTTTCCCTGGAAAAAATATTGTTCCTGATCGATCAGCGCACGGACAGAAATCTTGTTCTGGATACCCTTCAGATCGAAGCGCATAAAATGAGCGAAAATTCGCCCAATGCCGGGAAAAAGAACCTGCCCGTGACCGTTTATTCGTGCGAAAAACAGGACTGGCAGGATACCGAACAGATCATCCGAATACTCTGTAACAAAGCCGGCGCAAAAACGGAAAATATCGCCAGGGAAGGAGCGGATTTCGGAAGATCCCGGCTACCGCTGATTTCCGTACCATCGTACGTCTTGATGCCGGTTTTGATTCCGATCGTCCTGCATTATGCGCTTCTGGTTTTATTTTTTTGTTCTTATTTTTTTTCCATGGAGTTGCAGTATTTTCGTTTTTTTCAGGGCCAGAACTTCGAGGTGGCGCCGCCGCCCCCGCCGCTGGCGAAATACGCACTGGCCCCTGTTGCCGTCGCGACGAGCGACCCGGAACCCCATTTCGTGAGTGTCACTATTTCCCTTGGCTATGCGAAAAATGAAGAGCTGGCCGTAGAGCTGGAGAATCGGTCGGGTCAAATCGCGCACATGTTGAATATACTTTTGAGCCAGAAAAAGTACGGGGACATGGTCACTGTGGAGCAAAAAATCGAACTGGCGCAGGAGATTAAGAATCAAATCAACGTCCCGTTAATCTCCGGAAAAATAGAAGAAGTGTATATAGAAAAATTTTTTTCTGACTGAGGGCTGAATGCCGGTCGGCTTTTGCGGCAGGGGCCGACGAGTTTCTGCTTACCGCCTCGCCATATATCATGCGGGACGGAACCAGGGGCCAGCCGTCAACCGTGGCGATTTTTTCCCGGGTGGAAGATCGGGGTCAAAAAACGCCTGGATAAAAATTTTCAGGCTGTAAAAAATGACCCCATGGCAGGTCGAATTCGCATTTTTTGTACGATTTTCACGCTCACGTTCCTGAGCGGCTGTTTTTTTACCGATGAACTGGGCATCGCTCCGGCGAACTCGGTGCGGGAGGACGAAGTCGGTCGACGGGTGGCGCGGATGGCCGCCACGGGCTGGTTCGCGGGTGTTACCGCCTATTCGCGGGCCCGTGGCACGCCCGATCTTGCGCTTTATGATAAATTCCTGGCCGCCTATTCCGTGCCCTTTTCGGCGAAGCTGGCCACGTACCCATCGCAAACGGTTTTTTACACCGGCCCATCCGTAAAACTTTGCGAATACACCGCCCGGGCCATGGCCTTCTCCGCGGCCGGCCTTGCCCTGGAACTGTACAATCTCAAGCAGATGATCGCCGATATCGGCACGGTGAGCACGGCGGAACAGCGCACCGAAATCCTGAATAAAATCGACTTCGCGATTTTGATGTCGTCGTTCATGGCCGTCGGCGCGGCCGACGCGGGCTGCCGGACCGAACTCGTCCGCACGGGACGACTCTGGGAACTCGACCGCGGCCGGCTTTAATCACAGCTTTCGAACTTGATCCCGCCCGAAATCTTCCCGAGCGAAGCGGTCTCACACTCGATATCCAGCTCGCCTTCCAGCAGGCGGATGTCATTGACGGTGGAATTCGTGGTGCGCACGTTTACCTTGAAGCGCGAACAATCGCTTGCGCTCAGATCAATTACATTACATTTTTCGTAATCGGGCGGTTCGCAACTGCCAGGCACTTCGACGCGCAGGAACTTCCCCCGGGTGACGTCGTCGGATACGATGAGGCCGCCCTGGTGCTGGTCCTTTCCGACCAATATGACCCCGAAAAAATTCCGTCTTGCGCCTGAACGACATTGCGTGGGATCCAGGCGAAACGCGGGGATGGTACCGCCCCCGGCCACCAGCCCCCCCTCCACGGACGAACAACCTTCGCTCCCCAGGAAAAAAATCGCGAGACCTGCGGCGGCCGGCAGAATCATGCCGGTCAGAATGAGAGCCGGCCGCACCGGTTTCCCCTTCGCCGTTTTCAAAGACCCGTCGGGGACACGCGGCACGGCCCCCGCGGGTGTCCCGGGTGAAAGCGGCGTCCCGCACTCCGCGCAAAATTTATCGGTGGACTTCGTTTCAGAACCGCACTGGCGACAGAAAGGCATTCCGAAGAATGACTCGCGCGCTTCACGATGCAACCAAATTTCCGGATTGACAGATATTCCAGATGTCCGTATTTTTTATCGCATGGGCACCAGCCTGATTCATAACTCCCCGCGCTACCAGGGCCTCAGGGTAAGCCGGGAAGAATACCTTGACCTGCGGGAGGACGGTCATCAGTACGATATGATTGATGGCGTTTTGTTTATGTCGCCGAGTTCTGATTTTGACCATGGTCGCGTTTATGGCAGGTTTTTCGTATCCCTGGACCAATTCCTTCGCAAATCCCCACTCGGACGCGCCACGCTGGAAACGGACATCCTGCTCCCCGATGGGGGGGACGTATTACGCCCGGATCTATGTTTGATCCTGAACGAACGAATGGGCATCGTCAAAAAACACATTCACGGCGCGCCGGATCTCGTCTGCGAAGTCCTCTCCGAATCGACCATGGAGCGCGATCTCGGCGTCAAAGCGGAACGGTATTTAAAAAACGGAGTGCGCGAATACTGGATCCTGGATCCCCTCCAGAAAACGATCGAACTGAGGGTGAACGCGGGCAGCGCCTGGGAAAAACATTCCGGCAACCGTCTCGAAAGCCGGGTACTGCCTGGATTTTTCGTAACTCCCGGCGATATTTTTGATTAGGTCTCCCGCGTTTAATACCTGGGGGACGGGGAATCAAAAGTCGCCGAGACGAGGGTAAAAGACTTCGCAACACATACTTACTAAACACCGTCTTCTCCACCCATCTAACTTTCCGGGACGTTTCTCCCTTTCAACGCAAGAGAACGAGCGTTCGGGGTCCGGGGGGACCGCAACCCCCCGGCGCGGGGGTAAATTCTGAGCGAAGCGAGGAATTTTTTCCCGACGACCTGCCAGTGGCAGGTCGCTTATGAACTTTGAGGGGGACCACGCAGGTCCCCCTCATGACTCAGCGTCCCTGAAACACCGGCGCGCGCCCTTCGCGAAAAGCGGCCACGCCTTCGGTCGCGTCTGATGTACGGAGTAAATCCTGGAGCGCGGGCATGAGGGCCTGCGCGCAGGCGTTCATACCGTCGCGTTCGTAGATGCGCACGGATTCCATCGTAGCGCGCACGCCCAGCGGACCGTTCGCGGCGATCATGGCGGCGAACTCGCCCGCGCGGTCCAGCAGGCGATCTTTCTCCACGATCTCCTGGATGACGCCGAGTCGCAGGGCGTCCTTCGCGTCGAACACTTCACCCGTTAGCAGATAGCGCATTCCGTTGCCGCGACCCGCGCTCTGAACCCAGCGGGCCGTGCCGCCGCCGATCGGAAAAATTCCGAAACGCACTTCCGCCTGCGCGAACCGGGTCCCGGGCGCGGCCAGGGAAATTTCGGAGGCGAGCATGAGTTCGATGCCGAGCGTAAAACAAAAACCGTGCGCGGCCACGATCACGGGTCTGGTGCGCGGGCGACCGAGGAACCCCGGGTCCCAGGGATTCACGTTCCCGTCCGGAATGGGCCAGCGGCCATCGGCGCGCAGACGTTTCATCACCGAATCCAGTTCCAGCCCCATCGTGAAGTGTTTGCCATGGGCGAAGACGACCCCGCAACGAATGTCCGGGTCCTCCTCCATTATGGTATAGGCGTCGCTGAGTTCGATCAGCAGCTCGACGTTCGCGCGGTTGCGTTCGGCCGGGCGATTCAAACCCATCCAGAGGACATGGCCTTTTTTTTCGACGGTGATCAATTGCATGACGGACTCCTCTGTGCCCGGAGAGACCGACCTGTCTCTCCGGGCAGGGCCAGCGTTTTTTCGGGAGACAAATTTGTCTCCTATTTTTTTCTGGCCGGATCATGAAATTATCCCGCCCCCGTCGCCCTTTGAACGACACCGACCCGCCGGGTCCCCCTGAACGGATTCTGGCCACGGCCCGGCGTTTGTTTTACGCCCAGGGATTTCCGACGACGGGCATCAACCAGATCATCGCCGAATCGGACGCGTCCAAAAAAAGTTTTTACCGGTACTTTCCCGCCAAGGACGATCTGGGCCTGGCGTATCTCCGCGCCGAAAAAGACGATTTGATGCGGATGTTCACCAGGCTCATGAGTCGGTATCCCGCCTATCCCGCCTTCGTTCGCGCCTGGTGTTTTTTATTGAAAAAGGAGGCGAAAAGCGGTCACTACCACGGCTGTCCCTTCGCCAGTTTCGCGAATCAGACAGGGGACGAACAGTTTCGCGAAATGCTGCAGGGAACGATCCGGGACTGGCGCGGGATCCTGGAGCGAACCCTGCGCGCGGAAAACCCCGCTTTACTAAAAGGCGAAATTTCGCGGATTGTGGACCGGATCCTGCTTCTGTACGAGGGCGCCATCCAGCTCTGGAAAATCACGGGCGAAGTTCGATACTTTCGCCGCCTGGAAGAAGAACTGCTGGCGATCCAGCGCTGGTGAACCGCCGGGCGACGCGCCTGCGCGCCGGTTCGGGTGCGAAGCTCCCGCGCAAAGTTGTTTCAATGCGGCTGATACCCCAGGCGTTCGCGGATCTTTTCCAGATGGTCTTCGGCGCTTTTGCGACCGCGGTCCACGATCTCGGGCAGGCGATCGAAATCAAAAATGTCGATGTCCGTCACCTCCGGGTGCAGCAGGTAGTCGAAATCGCCCATGCGCATGCGCATGAGTTCGCGGCCTTCCATCGTGATCGAACGATAAATTATCTTTAAGATCGGCGGAAAACTAAGGTAATCCACGAGCGCGCTCCAGGGCCCGAGCTTCCAGTCCGGCGTGAGGCGCGTCGACTTGTTGTCGTCCAGCGGTGTCACGTTGATCCCGATCACGTAGTTGCAACCACGGTCGCGCAACAACCCGCCCGGCAGATTGTTGAGGACGCCGCCGTCGACCGCGGTGAAACCGCCGATGCGCACGGGGGGAAAAATTCCGGGCAACGAAACCGAGGCGCGCAGAGCGGTGGCCAGGAACCCTGATTCGAAGACCAGGGTCCGGCCGCGATCGAGCGCGCTGGCGTTGCAGATAAATGGAATTTCGGTTTCCTCAAATTTCGTATCGCCGAAACCACGCAGAATCGCCTGCGAAAGACGCCGGCCGCGAAAAAAACCGATGAACGGCAGGGCCTTGTCGAGCACGGCCGCCGCGTTCGGCAGAATCTGGCCCAGGAGTTCGCGCGTTTCAGCGACCGAGCGGCCCAGGGCGTGGGAGGCTCCGATGATGGCCCCCATCGACGTGCCGATGACCATGTCGAAATCGATGCCTTCGCGTTCCAGGACTTCCAGCACGCCCACATGCGCGAAGGCCCGGGCCCCGCCGCCGCCCAGGCACAATCCGCGCGAGGTGCCGCTCAGCTTGCGCGCGATCCGCCCCAGCCCGCGCAAAAAAAGGCGCGAGACGGGGGTTTGTTCACGCGGCAGGTCGAAGCTCTTTTCGTATGAATTTTGCAGACGGATATGATTCGCGTAAAGCGCCGAATTGCGATTGATCACTTTGTTGAGTTCATCAAGGGAAATCCCGGGCGCCTCGTCGCTCACCGTCACTACCCGGTCGAAAAAATCATCCAGAAGGCCCGTACAAAAACGCGTGGCGTACCGCCAGTCTTCCTCGTCAAACCCCGGCGCGAGCGCCTGTTCCCGGGCCACCGAACGTATCATCACCAGGCGGTCGCTCTGCTGGATGATGCGCGAGATGACCGGGTGCGCGTAACTGCCCCCGGCTTCCACCAGAATCACCGAATAATATTTGCGCAGGCGCCCGAGAAGCGCGGGGATGTTTTCGCTCAATTGTTCGAA
This sequence comes from uncultured Leptospiraceae bacterium, assembly GCA_964631535.1. Classification (GTDB taxonomy): domain Bacteria; phylum Spirochaetota; class Leptospiria; order Leptospirales; family Leptonemataceae; genus CAZVZS01. Next base: position 15,740 of record CAZVZS010000041.1, on the reverse strand, counting down.
ACGCGTTTCCTTGCTGTAGATCGCGTCGCCCTTGATCAAATCGAAAGGACGAGTGCGCGAAGCCACCCGGTGTCGAATTTCGTCGATGGTGAAGGTCGACCAGTGTTCCATGAGCGGGTTCAGGTTCTGGCCGTCGCCTTCTTCCAGGAAGACGCTGTCCTTGCCGAAGCCGCAGACCAGCACCGGGCCGGGGTTGGCTTCCGCGAGCGATTCGCCCAGGTAGTACGCCACGCGACTGCCGCGGCGGCTACTCTCCGGATACAACAGTGTGATGACGATGGCCGGGGTTTCGCGCGCGCCTTTTTTAATGAAGGAATAAAGACGCTGGGAAAGGATCTGCGAAAGCGCTTCACCCACGGACGGTTCGACGTGTAACAACTCCAGGAACGCGTCCCCGGGAATGATGTACACGCTCGACTCAAGCGCCGCCCGGGCGCGCGAGGAATGCAGATCCGCGCTCAGGAAGCTCACCTCGCCGAACACCATGCCGCGACCTTCGATGGCCACGACCTCAAATACACCCGTTTCCTCGTTCGGTCGTTCGATGTGAACTTCGCCGTCGCGTACGAGATAAAATCCGGTGGAGGCCTGGTCGCGGGCGAATATTTCGGCCCCGCGTTCGAAACGCGCGAGCCGTACGCGCCCGAGGAATCGGCGGAGGGGTTCGCTGCCGCTCGAGATTTTCTGGAAGAGAGGATGCGCGCGGATAAATTTCAGGCGCCCGAGTTCATCATCCTGCGCGCCGACGGGATTCATACGCAAACACGGCGATCGGGCATTTCAGGACCGGGACTCCGGCGCGCGAAACGGGCGCAGATCGTTCAATTCTTTCATGAAAAACGCCCGGCCGCTCGTGTTCTGCGCGTTCGCCGCGGGCGGGGTGAGGGCCTGTTCCTCTCGCAGCGTGGCCAGAATTTCGCCCAGTTCGCCCGGCCGATCAGATCCGGCGAGATCCAGCTCATACCCCGCGTTCAACACGAGCGCGAGAGTTTCACGCGCGGGCGATCCTTTTACGTTGAGGTAGCCGGAAACAAACAGCGAGTTGGCAACCGCGAGACCCTCGGCCTGTCGTTCTTTCAGGTGCAGTTCGCGCCCGGCCGCCATCCGGATTTCCGCGCGCGGGTTCGTCAGTCGGAACATGACCAGCAGCCGCAGACAGTACTCGGGCGTTAGCGTCAACGGTTCGCGCAGGGCGTGTCCGGGAACCGGGATGAAAAAATTCACGGGGATGGACTCGACGCCCAGTTCGCAAAGTCGCACGGCGACGCCCGCGAGGTCGGCCGGCGTTTCGCCCATGCCGGCGATGACGCCGCTGCAGAGCGAAATCCCGGCGCCCGTCAGAACTTCCAGAGTATCCTCGCGGTCCGCGAAGGTATGTGTGGTGGCGATTTCGGGATAAAAATCGGCGGAGGTGTTCAGATTGTGATTATAACGATCCAGTCCCGCTTCCGCGAGCTGTACGGCCAGCTCCGGCTGCTTCAAAATGCCGGCTGAAAGGCAGATCTGCAGCGGATACCGGGCCTTGATCTTGCGGATTACGCCCGCCAGCCGCGCGACACTCTGTTCGGAGGGACCGCGTCCCGCCGAAACCATACAGTAGCGAAAGGCCCCGGACCGGTAGGCTCGCTCCGCTTCCATTAAAATTTCTTCTTCCGATTTTTCCGGATAGGCGGCAATGGAATCTTTCGGCGCGGTTTTGCGCTGGGCGCAGTAGCCGCAATCCTCAGGACAGTGACCGTTACGAATGTTATTTAAAATATGAACCTGAACCTTTCTCCCGAAAAATTTCTCGCGCGCAGTTCGCGCCAGAGCGATCAGGTCCGTTACATCCAGTTCGGGCGATAAAACCAGGGCGGCCAGGTCACGATGTATGGGTTCAAAGTCCCGGGCGGACCGGGTCAACTCGTCCGGAATCCGGGTCATTCCGCTTGAAAAAGACATGACGGCCAGTCTACCCGGCCGGAATTTCCGGACAAGTCTTTCCCGGGCCCGCCACTGGAAAAGCAACGCGCAGGCCAGCAGGTAGGATCATGGAAAACGAAAACACGGAACACGACGCCACCCCGGAAACAGATGAGGTGGCCACGGCCGAAGTCCTGCCCGAAGGCGGGATGCCTGGCCTGGTGCTGGCCCAGGAAATTCTACCCGACCGAATTTTAATTTTGCCGGTGGCCACGCGGCCCATGTTTCCCGGCCTCACGCTACCCGTGCAGGTTTCCGGAGCCGCGCTCGACGCCACGCTCAAGGCGGTAAGCGAGGACGAACACCACGTCCTCGGTGTCGTGCTCGCGCAGGAGTACGATGAGGAAGCACCCCTGCGTTCCACCCTGCACGCGATGGGGACCGTGGTACGGGTGCTGCGCCTGGCGGAAGGACCGGGGGTGACCCAGCTGCTGGTCCAGGCGGTGCGCCGCTTTCGCAGACTCGAAGTCGTATCCATGGAACCGACGATTGTCTGGCGGGTTGAATATTTTTTCGATCCAGAGGGGCGGCCTGACGAGGAAACAAAAGCCTACACAGTGGCCGTGATTGGCCAGGTCAAAGAGTTGCTCAAACTCAACCCACTGTTCCAGGAGCAACTTAAATTGCTCTTAACGAATTTTAACTACGACAGTCCCGGATTGATTTGCGATCTCACGGCTTCCATGCTGACCGCGGACGCCGCTCTTTTGCAGGAAGTGCTTGAGACCGTGCCGCTTGTTCCCCGTGCGGAGAAACTCCTGAAACTCCTGGCAGAGGAAATACAACTCTTCCGGCTGAAAGAAAAAATCCAGAAGAGCATTGAGGAAAAAATTTCCAAACAACAAAAGGAGTTTTTCCTCAAGGAACAACTGAAGGCGATCAAGCAGGAACTTGGCCTGGAAAAAGACGACCGCTCGGCCGAATTGGACCGATTTCGCGCACGCCTGGAAAAAATCCATCTGAGCGAAGAGGCCACGACCGTCGTGGAGGCCGAGCTGGAAAAACTCAGCGTCCTGGAGCCCGCCTCCCCCGAATACAACGTCAGTCGTACCTACCTCGACTGGCTCACGGTTCTGCCCTGGGGCGTGTACTCTGAGGACAGCTTCGATATCAAACGTTCGCGCGAAATTCTCAATAACGATCATTATGGACTGGAAGACGTCAAGGACCGGATCCTCGAATTCATCAGTACCGGGATCAAGACCGGCCGGGTCTCCGGTTCCATTCTCTGTCTGGTGGGTCCGCCCGGCGTGGGCAAAACTTCCATCGGCCGATCCGTGGCTTCAGCCCTGAATCGCAAATTTTATCGCTTTTCGGTCGGCGGCATGCGCGACGAAGCCGAAATCAAGGGCCACCGCCGCACGTACATCGGGGCCATGCCCGGAAAATTTTTACAGAGCCTCAAGACCGTCGCCACCGCGAACCCGGTCATCATGCTCGATGAAATCGATAAAATCGGCGCGAGTTACCAGGGCGATCCCGCGGCCGCGCTGCTGGAAGTGCTCGACCCCGAACAGAATCGCGATTTCCTCGATCATTATCTGGACGTGCGCTTCGATCTTTCCCGCGTGCTGTTCATCACGACCGCCAATCAGCTCGATACGATTCCGTCCGCCCTGCTTGATCGCATGGAAATTCTGAAACTCTCGGGTTACATCCTGGAGGAAAAATTACAGATCGCGCAGCGCTACCTGATTCCACGCGCAAGGACCGACCACGGCCTCAGCGAAACCGACGTGACGATCACGGAGGCCGCGCTCCGGTTTATCATCGATCGTTACGCGCGTGAAGCGGGCGTGCGCAATCTGGAAAACCAGATCAAAAAAATCATGCGCAAACTCACATTGGCCCACGCGGAGGGGTTCGCCGGACCGCGCACGATCGAACAGGAACAACTGACCAATTTTCTGGGCCAGCCGGTTTTTCCCGACGAAGTCATGTACCGAAAAGCCGCACCCGGAGTCGTGACGGGACTCGCCTGGACGAGCCTCGGCGGTGTGGTGTTGTATATCGAAGCGACGGCGATGGCCGCGAAAAGCGGGGGGTTTCAGTTGACCGGGCAGCTCGGCGATGTGATGAAAGAATCGGCCGAAATCGCTTATTCATACGTTCGCTCGCGTTCAGGCGAATTCGGAGTTCCCGCTGATTATTTCGAAAGCAACCTGCTGCACCTGCACGTACCGGCCGGGGCCACGCCCAAGGACGGTCCCTCGGCGGGCGTGACGATGACGATCGCCCTGTATTCCCTCGCGACCGGTCAGCCTGTGCGTCTCAATGTGGCCATGACCGGAGAAATCACCCTGACCGGGCGGGTCCTGGCCGTCGGCGGGATCAAGGAAAAGATCATCGCCGCGCGGCGTATTGGCATTCATGAACTGGTCCTGCCGCGCGATAATCTGAACGATTATAAGGAACTGCCCGATTTCATTCGCGCGGGCCTCAAAGTGTATTTCGTCACGTACTTCGATGACGCGCGCAAGGCAGTATTCGGCGACGGGGAACAGGGGAACGGCAATTTTTAATTAATATTGAAAAATCCTGTCGTCCTTCCCAGGCTGACCCGGTGAAACTCTCACGCAAGACCGACTACGCCCTGCGCGCCATTTTTACGCTCGTGGACCGCTACGGGGGCGAACCGGTTTCCATTCGCGAACTCGCGGAATTAAACCGCATTCCCAAGCGTTTTCTTGAACAAATCATGCTGGCCATGAAGTCGAAGGGCTGGGTGGACTCGCGGCCCGGCAAGTCGGGCGGGTATGTTCTGGCGCGTCCACCCGATACATTGACGATGGGCCAGATCGTGCGCCACTTCGACGGCTTGCTCGCGCCGATCGGTTGCGTCTCCCTGAATCGGTACGAACCCTGTACGCAGGAATCGGTCTGTAAATTTCGCCGCGTGCTGCTTGACGCGCGCAATGCGGTCGCGCGCCTCATGGATGAGGCCACCCTGGCGGCGGTGCATCGCAGTGAAATCGTCCGGCCTCAGGAGGTCCAGCAGGCCGGCAGTTTTCTCGGCGGGGACGGGATTTAACGATGTCGGGGGGCGCGAATCATTCGCATTTCGTTACGGATATGCTTTCGAAGGTCGAATTCGCGGCTGAGTTGTTTGAACTCGTGCTGGCCCCGAATATCGTCGGCCTGCTGGATTTAACCACCATTTCCACCGAAGAGAAATCGTTTATTGATAAAGATTTGAAAGAATACCGTACGGACCTCCTGTTTCGCGTTCGATTAAAAACCGGCGGGCAGGGAAATCTTTATATCCTGTTCGAGCACAAATCGCATCCCGATCAGAACATTATCCGTCAGTTGTTGCGATATCTGTCGCTGGTTCACGCCGATCAGGTCGAACTCAGCCCCGTGTTTCCGGTGGTTTTTTATCATGGAATCGAGAAATGGAACCTGCCGGTAAACCTTCAGGATAATTTTAATCTAACCGCCCTGGAGCGGCTCGCCCTGAGTGAGTATTTGCTCAACTTCCAGTATTTTTTAGTGAATGTCGGGGCCCTGAACCTCGCGACCATGCGAGCCTCGTTTGAGCAGCAGGCTTTCCTTGAGATTTTACGCCGCATCTGGGATTTCCATGACCCCCGCCAGATTGAGGAATATTTCCTCCGGTTTCGAGATTTCTTCAGGGGCTCAAACCTCGAATTTTTTCAGAAATTGCTGGCCTATATTTTCCGGGTACAGGATATTGAACCCGATACGCTCCGGCAAATCATTGCCCGATCCGTATCCGAGGACCGGGGACAAATTGCCATGACCACAGCGGAACGACTGGAAAAGCGAGGACTGGAACGCGGCCTGCTTGAGGGGAAGCTTGAGGGCAAGCTTGAAGGCAAGCTTGAGGATGCTCGCAATTTACTGAAGCATGGGGTTAGCCTGGATATCGTCCTCAAATCCACCGAATTGACGATCGACCAGTTACGTGAAGCAAAAATTGTGCCCATCCCCGGTAGACCCGGTGGTTAAATACTGTAATCGTCCGAATCCGAAAAAAACACCTGTTTCGCGCGCAGGGAGACGTACACAAGCTTCCCCGATTCCAGCGACAGAGTCGGCTGGCGGTCCGGATTGACCTCCGCCTCAAACGAACGATTGTGTTCGTCCACGAGTTCCACGCGAGCCACCGGACCTACTTTTCGCACACGCTCGATGCGCGCCGGAAAAAGCGAATTCGCCACCGGAGCCGACGTCAACTCGATTTCGTGGGGGCGCACGTAGACCAGCGCGGTGCGGTCGTCCTGTTCGCCCGGTGTCGCGGCATTCTTAAAATTTAATTCGTCGCCCGTCTGCCTCGCGTGGAAGAGATTCACATCGCCCAGGAACCGTACGACGAAGGGACTCGCCGGGGAACGATACACTTCTTCCGGACTGCCGACCTGTTCCACGCGGCCGCGGTTCATGACCACGACCCGGTCCGCCACTTCCAGCGCTTCCTCCTGGTCGTGCGTGACGAAGACGCTGGTCACTTTGACCTCGTCGTGTAGGCGACGTAACCAGCGGCGCAATTCGCGGCGCACACCGGCGTCAAGCGCGCCGAAGGGTTCGTCCAGCAAAAGCACGCCGGGTTCGACCGCGAGCGCGCGGGCCAGGGCCACACGCTGGCGCTGGCCGCCGGACAACTCGGATGGCATGCGCGCCGCCAGACCTTCCAGCTGCACCAGCGCCAGCAGATCGCGCACTCTGGAGCGAATAAACTCTTCGGATGGACGCGTTTTTTTCGGTTTAACGCGAAGTCCGAAGGCTATGTTCTCGAAGACGTTCATGTGGCGAAACAGCGCGTAATGCTGGAAGACGAACCCGACCCCGCGCTCCCGCAGGGTGCGTCGCTCGGCGTTTTCGCCGTCGAACAGGACCTGGCCGGAGTCGGGCACTTCCAGGCCCGAGATGATTCGCAGGAGAGTCGTCTTGCCGCAGCCGGAGGGCCCCAGCAACGCGGTCAGTTCGCCGGAAGGAATTTGCAGCGAAAGTTGATCCAGAGCGGTGAAGGTGCCGAACACCCGGGTCAGATTCTGTATTTCGATTTCCATATTATTCGACGTTCTCCGTGGCGACTGTTTCGGGCGCAGCGTCCAGCTCGATCTGTTGGCGCGTACGGGTCTCCAGCCATCGTTTGAGCAAAAGCGTGGCGAGGCCCACCAGAACCAGCATGGACGCCACGGCGAAGGCCGCGGTAAAATTATATTCGTTATATAATATTTCAACGTGCAGGGGAATCGTGTTCGTTTCCCCGCGCACGTGTCCGGATACGACCGACACGGCGCCGAATTCGCCCATGGCGCGCGCGGCGCAGTGGATGAGGCCGTAAAGGAGAGACCAGCGAATATTGGGAATGGTAACTTTTCGCAGAATCGTCCACCCGCGCGCGCCGAGCGTCATCGCGGCCTCTTCTTCTTCCGCGCCCTGGGCCACCATGAGCGGCACGACCTCGCGCGCCACGAACGGAAAGGTCACGAAGATCGTGGCCAGGACCACGCCCGGTACGGCGAAGATGATCTGGATATCGTGCTCTTTCAGCCAGAGTCCGAACCAGCCCTGCAACCCGAATATCAGAACGTAAATCAAACCGGAGACGACCGGCGAAACAGCGAAGGGCAGATCGATCAGCGAGATCAAAAAATCGCGGCCGTGAAACTCGAAACGCGCGAGCGCCCAGGCGGCGGCGATGCCGAACACCGCGTTGAGCGGAACGGCGATGGCCGTCACCAGCAGGGTCAGTCGAATGGCGTCCAGGGTGTTCGGGTCCTGGATGGATCGAAAGTATTCACCCGGACCCTGGCTGAAGGCCTGGATGAATACCGCCAGCATCGGCAGGACGAGAAACAGGCCGAGAAATCCCACGGCCAGGATAATCAGAACAAAGCGTACGCCCGACGGGTCTTCGAGCGGTGCGGGTCCGCCCCGCTCAGGTTTTCGCGTAAAAAAAGGAAGCTTCATACCAGCCGCCGCCCGGCCCACTTCTGGCCAGCGTTGATTAAAAACAGCGTAAAAAAAGACAGCACGAGCAGGACCAGGGCGATGGCCGTGGCGCCCTGGTAATCATACTGCTCCAGCCTGGTAATAATGATGAGGGGCGCGATTTCGGTCTGGAAGGGCATATTGCCGGCGATGAAGATCACCGAGCCGTATTCCCCGACGGCGCGCGCGAAGCTCAGAGCCAGCCCCACCAGCAGAGCGGGCAGGCATTCGGGCAGAATCACGCGGCGGAATATCTGGAAGCGCCCCGCCCCGAGCGAAAGCGCGGCCTCCTGCTGGGCCAGGTCCAGATCGCGCAGCGCCGGCTCCACCGTACGCACGACGAAGGGTATCCCGATAAAAATGAGGGCCAGCAACACGCCCGTTTGCGAAAACGCGAGTTTCACGCCAAGCGGCGCGACCAGTGAGCCGATCCAACCCGCGGGCCCGAACACCGCTGTTAGCGCGATGCCCGAAACCGCGGTGGGTATCGCGAAGGGGAGATCCACCAGCCCGTCCAGCAAACGTTTGCCGGGAAATTCGTACCGCACCAGGGCCCAGGCGGTCGCGAAGCCGAAGACGAGATTGATCAGGGCCGCGAGGAAGGAAGCTCCGAAGCTGAGCCGGTAAGCCGCGAGCGCGCGCGGATCGGTCACGGAGGCCCAGAATCCGGTCCAGCCCATTCTGGCCGTCAGAAAAAAAACGGCGGATAGCGGAATCAAAACGATCAGGGATAAATACAGAATCGTAAAACCGAAACTCAAGCCGAAACCAGGTAACACCGGTCGCTTTTTCCAGAAGTATCTATTGAGAATATGTTTCATAAACTTTAAGAACAGGGCGGCCCGCGCAAGAAAAAATCCCCGCGCGGGCCGCGGCTGGCAAACGGGAAATTATTTTTCCTTATTCAATTCCACCTGGATTTGATCGAAGACTCCGCCGTCCTTGAAGTGTGTTTTCTGCGCCGTCTGCCAGCCACCGAAAACTTCTTCAATCGTAAACAGGTTCACGGACGGAAACACTTTCGCGTACTTCGCGAGCGCGGCACTGTCGCGCGGACGATAAAAATGTTTCCCGACAAGTTCCTGCCCTTCGGGGGAATACAGATATTCCAGATAGGCCTTCGCGACGGCTTCGCTGCCGTGTTTCTTCGCGTTCCCGTCCACGACCGTCACGGGCGGTTCAGCCAGAATGGAAACAGACGGCACGACGATTTCAAACTTATCCTTGCCGAACTCTTTGAGCGCGAGAAAGGCTTCGTTCTCCCAGGAAAGGAAGACATCGCCGATTCCGTTCTGCACGAATGTGGTCGTCGATCCGCGGGCACCGGTGTCCATGACTTTGACGTTCGCGTAAAGTTTGCGCACGAAATCCCTGGCCGCGTTTTTGTTCCCGAATTTTTTTTCCGCGAAACCCCAGGCCGCCAGGTAATTCCAGCGCGCCCCGCCCGAAGTTTTCGGATTGGGTGTGATCACTTCCACGCCGGGTTTGATCGTATCATCCCAGTCTTTGATCTGTTTCGGGTTGCCTTTACGCACCAGAAACACGATCGTGGACGTGTACGGGGAGCTGTTATGCGGCAGTTCATTCTGCCAGGTTTTTTCGAAGAGTCCGGTCTTCGCGGCGATTTCGTCGATATCGTACGCGAGCGCGAGCGTCACGACGTCCGCTTCCAGCCCGTCGATCACGGCCCGGGCCTGCTTGCCGGCCCCGCCGTGGCTCTGCTTTATCGACCAGACTTCACCCGATTTTTTTTCCCGGTAGGCGGCAAACACCTTGTTGTATTCCTCGTAGAACTCGCGCGTCGGGTCGTACGAAACATTTAAGATCGAACCTTTTTCGGTTTTTTTCGTGCAGACGGTAATGCCCACCACGAGTAACATTACGAGGATTTTCGTAACGATCAATTTCAAAACCATTTTTGTATTCATTCAATTTCTCCACCGCGGACCGTGCCGCGAGTTTCTAACAGGTTGCGGAAAAAGTCCCTCCATGGACTTTTTCCGCTGTCGCATCCGCGAACTAAATTCGCCGATGCTCGCAAAACCGGCGTTTCACGCTGTTTCACGAAACACCGGTTTTGGCGCTACATCCTGTAGCGCTTACCAGGTTGCTTTTTCAGCTGCCTGGTAATCTGCGCGCGAATCTCCGGTGGTCCGGCGGATCCAGTGCTTCATTCAAACCAAAACCTCCGGGGGTCCGGTCGGCACATTCTCGCGAACGTCAGGATGCGGCTGAATCAGTTCGCCGGGTCCCCCCGGCCTGAGTCTGAGCCGCCTCCAATCGAAATTTTTCGGTCCGTTCAATTTGAACGACCTGGTCAGCATGCACGGTAATCTGAACCACTCCGTAGCTGAGGCCTTCCACTGACTTGCGAACCAGTCCAAGCCAGCGTGGCTCGATTTCTGCGATTTTGTTCGACATACTTTCCTCCTGCTGCCTCCCGGGCAAGCCAAAATAGCGATCTTTTTAGTCGTTTTTTAATTCCCATTAATTTGCTCAAGTTTAAAATTTTTGTATGAATCGAGATCATTGGCTCTTTAGTCGATTCAACAGCTTTTTAATATTGATCATTTTAGTAGTATATAGAATATGGGCACACGGGCGACTCCACCTGGGGGAGCCTGTGGATCAATTTTAATGTAGCTAATTCGAAAAATTTCGAGTTGTGTCGACCGGACCACCGGAAGCACGCGCAAATACTATGGAGGAAACCGATGCAAAAATTCGGAACAAGCGCGTCGTCCCGGATCGGGATGAGCATAATTCTCTTACTGGCGATGCACCCCGTGTTCGCCTACGAAACGGAAAACGAGGACAAAAAATTCGGCGCTCCGGCGGAATTCAAAATCGACGGAACGATTTTCACCGGTTACGAAAACCAGGATGAAAACGAAGTGGGCGAACCGGACAGCCCGGCGAACACCGGCTTCCAGGTGAACCGGGCCTATATCAACGTCCGCGGCAAGATCAAAGACGGCGGCTGGAAGGGCCTGTCATACCGCGTGACCGGCGACTTCGGCGGCACCCGGGCCACGGGCGAAGGCGCCACGGGCAGCCCCAACAACGACTACCTCGGTTTTCTGAAATTCGCCTATGTTGAACTGCCCCTCTTTTCAGGCGCTGCGCTACGACTCGGCCAGCAGGGCATTCCGCTGATTGAAGGTCTGGACCCCACGTACTGGGAGCATCGTTACATCACCCAATCGGCCCCGGAAAACGTCGGCGCCACATCATCCACGGATCAGGGCCTTTCGTTTTTGTACTCGAATCCGTACGTGGGACTGCATCTACTGTATGCCAACGGGGAGGCGTTCCGGCGCGGCAACGCGGAGCGATACACCCACGCGGGCGTGGAGAATCTGACGGCCCTGTCCAAAGGCACCGCCAACTCCGGCGATTCATACGGTCACGATCTGTACGGTATCTTTTCGATCAAACCGACCGGCGAAAACGCGAACGTGGTCTTCGCGCTGAACTTCCCGTTTCGCTTTCAAAACGTCGCGGGCGTACATCCGGACGAATACAACTACGTCGCCGCCACGGTCGATACCACGAAAGATACGCTGGACAATAACTTCCAGTGGGAGTATCTGCGCGGTTCCAAACGCGCGTTACAGGATAGCTGGTATGGCTCGGAAGCGGATCTGTCGGTGAAAACCGAACTGGTCAAATTCACGGTCGGCGCGGGGACGCTGGTCCACCACGACCAGCGTGGCACGGCCATCTCGATCAACGAGTCAACGTTTCCCGGACACGGCACCAACAAAGGCGGCACGATCGATTTTTCGAAGTTTCAGAACATCGACAAATCCTTCCGCACCGAGAACGATGTGTTCACCCAGGCAGACTACGCTTTCGCGCACGTCACCATCGGGCCGTTCGGCGCGTTCTATCGCGTCATCCAGGGCGACGGGACGAGCGGCCGGCTCAGCGGAGCGCGCGATCCAGGTCGCGACCGGGTCACGACCTATATTCTGGCGGATCTGTACGCGGGCGGACGGTATGACGAAACCATCGGCGATCTTTCGTATCGCGATCTGAAGACCTATCTGAACGACCGCGGCGAGAACCTGAGCAAACAGACCTACCAGAAATACCTGTACGGCGTGACCTGGATCGCCAATCCGCGCTTCCGGATTTCCCTGGGCGTGGAGGACACGATCAACACGGACGCGGTCTTCGGGTATCAGAACAGGGTCCATCCGCTCTCGCGGGTACGGGGCAAGGCGAACGCGACCGAATCGACCACCCTCGATTCCCAGATCGCTGCCAGCACCCGCCCCTCGTATCGGATCGGGCTCCCGAACGGCGAGACCTTGCCGATCGACCGGCTGGGCAAAAATCGGGTCGAACGCCAGATCTTCGTTCGCAGTGAATACAGTTTCTGATCGAGTGAGGGTTTTGCGGCGTGGATCCGCAAAACCCTCCTGTTCGTTTCCGGGCGGATCCCGCAACCGGACACCGGTGCCGCGGCGAGACCCGGTCCGCAGACCCCGGTTTTTTCCGGATCCCCTTAAATCCACGATTCCCGCCCCGGGATTCCAGCGCGGCCATCAGGGAGGCGCGTTTCCCTGAGGACCGGGGCAATCGTGGCAGGGTCCCCACCGGGTACCCAGGAAAAGGTTGAAAACGACGGGGCCTGATTTGAAGTGGTGCCCCGGTCGAAAATGGCCGGAACCAAAACTATGAAACCATCAAAACAATTCCTGTCCGTCTCGCACGGTTGGACCTCGCGAACATTTGGCGGTCCGGTCGCGCTTCTATTTTTAATTCAGCTCGCGTTTCTGCTGATCCCGGGCTCGCTCTTTGCCAGCGAGGCTGATCTGCGGATCCCCGATCTTTCGAGTGTCGAGTTCCCCATGGGGAACGGCCGTACCTTATTGCTGTGGGGCATTCTTGTCTGCCTCGCGGGCATGGTCTTCGGCCTGATTCAATTCCGTGGAATTCGCAATTTACCGGTTCACGCCGCGATGCGCGAAATTTCGGAACTGATCTACGAAACGTGTAAAACCTACCTGATTCAACAGGGGAAGTTCCTGATCATCCTCGAGATTTTCATCGGGGCAATCATGGTCGCGTACTTTGGATTTTTGCGCCAATTTCCCATCAGTACAGTTGCCATCATTCTGATCTGCAGCGTGATCGGGATTGCCGGCAGTTTTGGCGTGGCCTGGTTCGGCATCAGGATTAATACGTTCGCCAACTCGCGCACCGCGTTCGCGGCGTTGCGCGGGCTGCCGTATCCGAACCACGAAATCCCCCTGAAAGCGGGGATGAGCATTGGACTCCTGTTGATTTCGGTAGAACTGCTGCTGATGCTCTGCATTTTATTGTTCATCCCGTCTGAATTCGCCGGACCCTGCTTCATCGGCTTCGCCATCGGCGAATCGCTGGGCGCTTCCGTATTGCGGATCGCGGGCGGCATTTTCACGAAAATCGCCGACATCGGGTCTGACCTGATGAAGATCGTCTTCAAGATCAAAGAGGACGACGCGCGCAACCCCGGGGTCATCGCGGACTGCACCGGCGATAACGCGGGCGACTCTGTCGGCCCCACCGCGGACGGCTTTGAAACCTACGGCGTTACTGGCGTGGCTCTGATTTCCTTCATCCTGCTGGCCGTCCGTGATCCTTCCATTCAGGTTTCCCTGCTGGTGTGGATTTTCGTCATGCGCATCGTCATGGTGATCGCCAGCTCCGGTTCGTACGGCATCAACTGGCTGGTGACGAAATTCAAATACAACACCGCCCACGAAATGGACTACGAAAAACCGCTCACCTCTCTGGTATGGTTGACCTCGTTCGTCTCCGTGGTGCTGACCTACGCCGTATCGTACGCGTTGATCCCCATGCTCGGTGGTGACGAAACGATGTGGTGGAAACTCGGCTCGATCATTACATGCGGCACGCTCGCCGGCGCGATCATCCCCGAACTCGTCAAGGTTTTCACGTCCACGAGTTCAGGACACGTCCAGGAAGTGGTCACCTCTTCGCGCGAAGGCGGGGCCTCCCTGAATATTTTATCCGGTCTGACCGCGGGCAATTTCAGCGCGTTCTGGATCGGTATGAGCATCGCCGGCCTGATGGCCGCCGCGTACGGGATTTCCCTGCTGGGCCTGACCGATGCGCTGCAGATGGCGGCCCCGGCGGTTTTCGCCTTCGGCCTGGTCGCTTTCGGTTTTCTGGGCATGGGCCCCGTCACGATCGCCGTGGATTCCTACGGACCGGTTACGGACAACGCGCAATCGGTGTTCGAACTTTCGCTCGTGGAAAGTCGTAAAGGGATCAACGCGGAAATCAAGAAAGACTTTGGCTTCGAACCGCATTTTGAAAAAGGAAAGGAATTCCTGGAAAAAAACGACGGCGCGGGCAATACCTTCAAAGCAACCGCCAAGCCGGTGTTGATCGGAACCGCCGTGGTCGGCGCCACTACGATGATTTTTTCGATCATCGTGATCCTGACCCGGGGTCTGACCGAAAACCTGGATAAACTCTCGGTCATGCACGCGCCATTTTTGCTGGGCCTGATGGCCGGTGGCGCGATCATCTACTGGTTCTCCGGGGCATCCATGCAGGCGGTTACCACCGGAGCGTACCGTGCTGTTGAGTTCATTAAAGAGAACATCAAACTGGAAGGCGTCGAAAAAGCCTCGGTGGAGGATTCCAAGAAAGTAGTGGAAATCTGCACCATTTACGCTCAGCGCGGGATGTTTAACATATTCCTGACGATCTTTTTCAGCACTCTGGCCTTCGCGTTCCTGGAAGAGTACTTCTTCGTGGGTTACCTGATTTCGATCGCGTTGTTCGGTCTGTTCCAGGCCATCTTCATGGCGAACGCGGGCGGTGCCTGGGATAACGCCAAAAAAATCGTGGAAACCGATCTCCGCGCGAAGGGCACTCCGCTGCACGATGCGACCGTCGTCGGGGACACCGTTGGCGATCCTTTTAAGGATACATCGTCCGTGGCCATGAACCCGATCATCAAGTTCACGACGCTCTTCGGTCTGCTGGCCGTGGAACTTGCGATTGAAATCCCGATCGAATACGCCGCTGTACGAGTGTTGTTGTCGGCCACGTTCTTCGCGGTGGCACTCTTTTTTGTATGGCGTTCCTTCTACGGGATGCGCATCCAATCGAAAACCTAAAATAGAGTCTTTTCCTTGCTGTAAACCCGGGCGTATATTCAAGCGCCCGGGTTTTTTTGTCTTTTTCGGCGATTCCCTGGTGGCCAGAACCCTCCTGGAAGAAAAAAATTAAGTTTATGATAACAATCAGGTCGCAAAATATTGTTAAAGATTGACCTGCACTTCGAACGCCTGTCTCTGAAGCGAGTCGCAATCAAAAACGGGTATTAATATTCAATTTTCGAATGTCAGGAAACTCGATCCGTGTCAACCGGAACCCGGGGGCACGAACATCAAAGGAGCAACTTCATGTTTGACCAAAAACCAGGTGCGTCACCCAATCCGGCCCGGGTGATTCGAACGGTCCTGTTCGCGTTCCTCGCCTTACTTGCCGGACATTCGCTGGGCGCCTACGAAACGGAAAACGAGGACAAAAAAATCGGCGCTCCGGCGGAATTCAAAGTCGACGGAGTTATTTTCTCGGGCTATGAAAACCAGGACGAGAACGAAGTGGGCGAACCGGACGCTCCGGCCAACACGGGATTCCAGGTGAACCGCGCGTACATCAACGTGCGCGGCAAGATAAAAGAAGGCGGCTGGAAAGGCCTGGCATACCGCGTGACGGGTGACTTCGGCGGCACGCGGGCTTCGGGCGAAGGCGCCACGGGCAGTCCCAACAACGACTACCTGGGC
>CAZVZS010000040.1:21132-49201 GCA_964631535.1 uncultured Leptospiraceae bacterium | reverse complement strand
GGACCGGGGCCGCCGTTCCCGACGCGACTCCCGCCGAAGCCCCCGAGCAGACCGTGCCCGTGTCGGCGCCCGGCGAAGTCGTCAACGACGTCCTGTACATCGTGGGCGATATCCCGATCACCTCGTATGATCTGGAAAACATGCAGGCTGAATTATCCCGGGTCAAGCCGGTCGGCGGGGGGCGGCGGCCGAAGACGCGTCTGGAAAAAGACGCGATCGATACCCTGATCGTGCGGGCCATCCTTGACCGCGAAGCCCGCGAGGAAACGATCATCGTCAGCGAGGCGCGGGTCGAACACGAGATCCAGAAACGACGTGAGGCCGCCGGGTTGAACGACGAAAAAAAATTCCGCGCGGAGGTGGAAAAACAAACCGGCATGCCCTTCGATGTCTGGAAAAAAAATCTGCGCTACCAGTTGATTCGCCGCCAGTTGATCCAGATCAAACTTTCGGTCGCCCCCCCGGCCGAGGACGAAGTTCAGAAATTTTATAAAAAAAATCATCAAAAACTTGGCCAGGAATTACGTTTTCGCGAAATCGTGCTCCAGCCGGCGAACAACAGCATCGAGGAAGAACAACGCATCTCCAATCTGGCCAGGTCCGTCTGGCGGGACGTGAAGGACGACCCGGCCGCTTTCGGACGGGTGGCCCGGGACCTGGCCGGGAACGTTTCGCGTCGTCGCTTCGCGGGCGGTCTGTGGGACTATATGCCCATCCAGGAAATCGCCGAACGCGACCGTCTGCTGGCGGGCGCCCTGTACGGCATGCGCGCGGGCGAGGTTTCGCAGGTCTTCCGGAATCGGCGCAACCAGTACTTCATCGTCAAGCTGGAAGGCAAACGATCCGTGCCGCTCGAAAAGGTGGAGGACGGGATTCGCCAGCAGCTGTACATGGAAAAGGAACAATCGGTATTTGAGGACTGGATCGAGGAACGTAAAAAGGCGATCAAGATCACGAAGGTGAAATAAGAGCCGATCATCCCCGTTCGCGAAAGCAAAATCGCTTCGGGGGTTTCAGGATCGGCCGGTACAGGTTTTATGCCAACGCCCCCTGAGCGGGAGCGACGCGGACGCTGTGCGGGAGGCGCGCGCGCGCATCGCCGCGTTCGCCCCGGACGCGGCTCTTTTTCTGGCGGGCCCGGGCGCGTCGGCTGTGGATGCGCGGAGCACGGCGGACGCGCTGGCGGCCCCCGAGGGCGCGCGAATCCTCGCGGGCGATTTATTCGCGGCGCTGGCTGAGGCCCTGGAAACGACAGCCGAACGTGACCAGGACAGCGTGGCCATTGTTCGCGACTGGGCCCCGCTGCTGGACCTGGACCTGGCGCGCGAAATGGCCGCGGATCATTTTCGGTATCTGGCGCACTACACGTATTCCGATAACGTGCCGCTCGGGCTCCTGCCCGATCTGGCATCGCGCGAATTCGCGCGCGCTGTAAATCCAGGCGAAATCGCCGGCGGCGATCTGCGCGAATTTGTTTTCAAAAATGTCAACCGGTTCGACGTCGAAATATTTTACCGCCTCCCGGATCTGCGCCAGCATCGTCTGGACCTGTCAACCGCCACCGCGCGTTCCCGCGCCCTGGTGCGCGCGGTGCGGGCAGTGGCCCCGGATACGAAATTCGCGGGCCTGGCGGGTCTGCTGCGTGAGCGGCCCGAAATTCTGCGCCCGTATCCTGCGTACATTGAAATCGAACTTTCGCGGTCCGCGCCGTTTCAGCCCGTGTTCACGCCGCGCGCGGCCGATTTTGGCGGTTCGCAACCGCGGCCTGTCGTTCATTCCAGTGGCGGCGCGGTGGAGGGGCCGGCGCTCGATCCGGCCCTGATCGAAAAACTCCTGGAAGAACTCGCGCGTGATTCGTTGCACGATGTAACCGTCGCCCTGGGCGGTCCGGGCGAACCACTGCGGCATCCGGCGGCGGAGGCGATTATCGCGCGCGTGCTCGCGCACGACAGCGTTCGGCGCGTCTACCTGGAAACGTACGCGGTGGATTTGACCCCGGCCCTGGCCGCGCGTTTTAAGAACATGGCGGGCGTCGAAAAATTGTTCATCATCGTGCGCCTGGCCACCTTGCAGCCGGACCGCTACCGCGCACTGTACGGGGCCGACCTGCTGGACCGCGTGCTGGAGCATATCGCCGTGCTGGAAAAAGAGCCGCCCTGCGCCGTTTACGCGGAAATGCCGCGGTTGAAAGAGAACGCGGACGAGATCGACGCGTATTTCGCGCGCTTTAAGGATTCGCCCGTCCAGGTACTCCTCGGCAAATTCAACACGTACGCCGGCCGCCTGATCGAACGACGCGCCGCGGACCTGACGCCGCTGCACCACGACTTCTGCTGGCACCTGGCCCGGGATCTGGTTTTGAACGCCGCCGGAACCGTCCCGCTCTGCAAACAGGACCCCTTCGGCCTGGTCGGTCCGACGTTCGATTTTCGTTCGGAAACGATCGCGGACATTTTCGCGCGGACGATGGGCCATTTCCGCTCCTCCGTGCGGGGCGAACACGCGGCGATTCCCATGCCCTGCCTGGCCTGCGACGAATGGTATACCTTTAACGGGTGAGGCGATTTTTTTCGAATGGACGACAGGGCCCGGCGGATCAGGCTGCGGCGTCCCGGTGGATTCGAATCGTCCGGGTGCGGGGAGCGGGAGTATGGCGTACAAATCAATCGATTTATTTCAGGGCCTGGCGGATGGCCAGATCAACGAGGCGGTCGGCGGGATGCTCGTGAGCACCCGGTTTCATCGTGAATCGAACTACGCGATCTTTGAGTGTACAGCGCTGGCCGCCGTCAAAAGTATCCACCGCACGGGAGCGGATAGCGTCGCCTTTCAGACGGACGGTTATAAAATTTTCCTGGTGTACGAACCCGCGCGTTACCCGTTTCGATTTCAGGAACCTTATTTGCGGGAAGACGATCAGCAAATCCCCCTGCGGGTCAGCGAGCTGGAAATTTTCGAACTGCCCAATCACGATCGAATTTTAATCAATCGCGATCCGTACTGGAGCCGCGGGTCCATCACCGTGGAGGCCCCGGCGGAAGGGAATTTCGTCAGTTTTATTTTTGACGAAGGGGATCTGGAAGCCAGCGCGCACGAATTCCTGTCGGAAATTTTGCATGGCGATTTTGGGGTCCCGGCCGCGACGCTGAAGACGGTGTTCCTGCTGGTCGATCGGCATCTGAAAAATTTTCGTTCGGAGGCCTGAGGCCACCGTCCCTGTGTCATGTTCGAGTCCGGAGAAACCCTGTCCACGGCCGAACTTGAGGCCTTTTACAAAACGAATAAAAACAACGTCTGGAAGTACCTCGTTTCTCTGACGCGCAATGAGGAAGAGGCCGACGATCTCACCCAGGCGGTATTCCTCAAGTTCATCGACCAGGTCGACCGGGGCCTGGTTCGGCGGGACCAGGCGCGGTCCATGCTGTTTCGCATGGCCTACAATCTGTTTATCGATCAATTCCGCCGGGGTCGCCGGGAGTTGGAATTGTTGGAAGAACAGGCGGCCCGGTCCGTGGAAGCGGGGCCAGCCCGCAGCCGGCATGGCGATATCCTTGACACCATCGCGCGTGCCATCGAAAGCGGAACGCTTTCCGAACGGCGCCGTACCGTTTTACAATTACGGTTGCTGGGTCAGATGAGCGTGAAAGAAATCGCGGAAACACTCGCCGTATCCAAAAGTACCGTGTATTCCGAAATCGAGGATTCGCTCGATTTCCTCAGGGACGCCCTGGAAGCGGCCGGTTTGAATCCGGATGAACTTTCCTGAGGCGCCGCGGCGCGGCAGGCCTCCGATGGGGTGACCTGCCGCGAAATCAGCGGACGTTTTATTCCTCCGTCAATTCTTACGGGGTGCAGCGCGCGCGGAACGATACCGATGACCCGTTCGTCAGCGCGCAGTTCAGAACCTGAAGATCGTAAATCGCCGCGGTGGTGGCGAGTACTGTTGCCGCGCAATTGCCGGAGGGGTTGGCCACGCCCGCCGGCAGATCGATATCGAGAACGCTCCCGCCGTTGCCCACCGACACACCCGATGTTTTCGAGAAGTCGATGTTGTGAATAAAAAGCGTCGGGAGATTATCCGCGTCGATCATTGAAAACCCGACTCCTGTCGTTCCCGACGCGCAGGTCAGGGGATCCGTCAGGGTGAGGGATTCGTTGTTCAGAACCATTAGCGCCGTATCGTCGGCCGGTTGCGCGAGGGTACCGGATCCGCCGGAACTATTTTTGTTATCGCTGGCCAGAGCCAGGACCGCGAACATTCCGAGCTGATCCCGATCGTCCTGTTCGGGCGATCCCAGGACGCCGCATCCCGTGAGCAGGACCGCTCCCGCGGTGGCGATGATGAAACTTTTCATTTTAGAAACTCCTCTGTCCGCCGGGTACTGAATCGGGCGGACTATTAAATACGAATGAGCGGGAGGAGTTTCCAGGTTTTTGTTAAAATTTTATGAATTTTTTTATTAACAGGCTGCGACAGAGCTACTTTTTCAGCAGCCTGTTAAGGCGAATAAATCAGGAACGTGCGAGCGCGCGCGAACACCCGGCAACGCGCAAAGCGTTGCCGGGCGAAAACGCGACGCGGAAGAAATGATTAATGATCGTTACCTTCAAGCGGAATCCGTTTAAATCGTGCGACAGGTTACGGCACCGTGATCAGCCGCGTTTCCAGGCCGATATAATCGTCGTTGAGCGAAAAAGAAGAAACGGCGACGCAGGCCGGGGCGTAATTGGTGACATCAAAATCTTCTTCCAGAAGAATTTGCTGGCCCGCGGGAATCCCCGCGGGCGGGTCCTCCAGGCCCAGTTCGATGCTGCGAAAGTCAGTCGGGCCCGGAAATCCGGAGGGACTTGAGGTTGTGAGATCCAGCCACAGATAGTCGGTAAGCGCCTGCGTCGTATATTTCGTGCGCACGGTCATCGTATCGCCGGCCTGGCTGACCTCGACGCAGTGTTGATTGCAGTCCCCGATCGTGGTCGGCGCGGCAACCGCTCCCGCGCAGGGATCGGGCGGGGGCGGGGGCGGAACGGTGAGCGCCTGTTTGACCGCCATGCCCTGGGCGTTCTGCGCGATGACGATGACTTTCAGGACAGCCCCGGGGTCCGGGTAAAAAAACGTGAACGATCCGAAAGGATCCAATCCGTCCGAATCGTACGCGCCGCTGACCACGCCATTGTTAAAATTCATGATGTGGGGCCGGCCGACGTACGCTTTTATGGTGTAATGCGCCGGTACCGGGTTCTGGAGCGTATAATCGACGCGAACGCGCTGATCGTCGCCGCTGCGGGCCGTTTCGATGACCGGATCATTTAACACCGGGAGTTGATCGTTCGGATTGTTCGCGAGTTTCAGGGATTTACCGGAACCGTTTTTCGCGACGATAAAAACCTGAAATTTGTCGGCCACCGGCCAGTAGAACTGGAAGTAATCCGTGGCGGGAACCGGGCCCGTCTGGCTGACGAATTGATGAACCGTTTCTCCGTCCGCGTCCAGATTTATAACGCCGGGCCGGCCGATGAACGCGGAGAGCGTCGTCGCTGGCGCGGGCGGCTCATCGAACGCGAAATGGACGCGGACACGAAGCTGGGTTCCACCGACCGAGGCCTGCGCGGTTTCCAGCACGGGCTCCGTCATGGCCAGGTCGTTGGCGAGGACCGGTGTGGAGGTGTTATCCCCGTTTTCTGTTTCGCCGCTCGCTGAACCGCCGGCCCCGCTGTCGCCGCCGCCGAGTAACAACGGAAGAAAGATTGCCGCGGGATCGGTTCCATTGTCGGATGTTTCCTGTCCAATCAAGGAACAACTGAGCGCTATACAGGCGATCAGGCACAGGACCGAACGGCGGAGCGCCGAACGATCTGGACTGGAGATATTTTTCAGGGTGAACACAATTCCGCTCCTTGCCCGCTTCGGGGCTGAACAGAATACGAATGGGAAGGAGGAGTTTCCGGAACTTTTTTAAAAAATTGGGCGATCAGAGCGGGGAGCGATGGTCGGGAAAGAGGTCAGGGCAGGGCCTGCAGCCGGGAAATCGAATCGCCAGGAATCTCCAGGGTTCCCTGGGGGGTGAGGATCATGGTCCGGGAGCCGCCGGCCAGAATGTGTCCTTCCAGAACCCGGCCGTCTTTGAGCGTGACGCGGAAGACCGGTCCGCTGGTGGCGCGAATTTCTTCCAGACTTTCGTGGACAGTCGGTCCGCTTTGTTGCGTCTGCGCGTGTTCTCCGCGCGCTTGCAGCGACGAACGCGCTGCCGCCAGCGATTCGCGTTCGGAGGCGGATAGCGCCTGCGTCTGTAACTGGATTCCGGAGTCGGCCGGCATGCCTAACGCATGGCCCTCGGTGACCGAAATCTGCGCGTCCGCGTTTTTCACGGCGATTCGCCCTTCCAGCACTTCCAGGCGGTCGCCCTGTTCCGATACGCTCAGGCGCGCGACGGTTCCTTCACGACGATACTCGCCGTACGGTGTGGAAAGCACGAGGTCGGGCGCGCCGGCATGCGAGACGAGCACGAGCGCTCCCGTTTCAATCCGCACGCGCGACGGGCCTTCCTGTTGAATTACGTAACGGCCCGGTGAGAGCCGCAGCGCGCAGGCCGGGCCGAAGCTCAGGTACAATAATACTCCGCGGGGGACTTCCAGCCGGCCCGGGTTTTTAAGCGGACCGGGCGTGAACGTTCCGGTTGCTTGCTCACCGACGACCGCGACGATGCGCGCCGCGGGCACCGGAAGGGCGGTTCGCTCAAAAGTGAGGAAGGTGCCGATCCCGAGGGCTACGAGGGCGATGGCCGCGGCCGCCCCCGCGAGAAAAACCGGCCGACGATGGTTACGGCGTGTGGCGGAGATTTCAGCGATACGCCCGAGCACCGCCGCGTCAACACGGGGCGCTGGACCGGTCCGGGTCAGCGCCTGTTGATCGTCCGGACGCAGGCCAGCCGGCCAAATGGACGGTTCGTCATCCAGGAGCCATTGTTCAAATTTTTCTCGACTGGCGCTCAATTTCGTTTCCGGGACATTACGTAATTAGTATAACTAATACGAACGAGGGGATCGTTTGTTTGTTTAAATTTTACGACAACAAATATTTTTTTCAATTCTGGACCGCCGGCCTGCTCGGTATCGTGCTCTGCCTGCCATCCACGCCGCGGGCTGATACGTTGAAGCTACGCAACGGAACCGTTCTGGAGGGCAAATTTCGCGGATTTAACCCATCGGGCTCGATTTCGTTCGAAACCGGGGGCCGGGTCCAGGATTTCCCGCTCTCCGCCGTGGGCGATATGACCGTGAAACCTCCGGCCCCGCCGCGAAAAAAACCGGAGCTGCCCGCTGAAGTCCCGTCCCCGCAAACCCCGGTCGAGCCCGCGCCCATCGTTCCGGTCGCGGAAGTGGACGCGCGCGCGTCCGCTCCGCTCCCACTGGCGGCGCTGGTAGTACCCGGTCTGGGTCGAATTCGTTCCCGAAATTACGTTACCGGTGGGCTTACGCTTGGCCTTTTTCTGGCGGGAATAGTACGCGGCCTGTATTACCAGGATCGTTTGAATCGCGAACTTGCCCGGGCCAGGCGCGATCCTCTGTATCATCTGTATTTGAATCCAAGGGGCGCGGCGTTCGAACGAGATCTGACGGAGATGCGCAATTCTCTGTACGCGGCGGGTCTGGTGTACGCGATCCACCTCACGGATTTTTTTTTCTTCGAAGCCGGGGAAAGCGCGAATCTGCGGCACAAAGGACCGGAAATTTCGATCGGGATCGTTCTGCGATTCTGAGTTTACATTTCGACCGCGAACCAGTTCACCGCCGCGCGTACATCTTCGGCCGCCCCGCGTTGAAAGCGCATGGTATGGCCGTCCAGGAAATCCACCGAGACACTCCCGGCGCTCAGATTATCGAACGTCACTTCGCCCAGATCCACCGGGATGCCGGTGGAAAACAGGGGAAACGTTCGACCGGTATCGACGCGCGCGGGCAGGGCCACGTCGGTCACCCCGTCCACCGGCAGTTGAACGCTGCCCGATTGAACGCTGCCCTGCGACAATTCGATCACGAACCAGGCGATCCGCACGGGAACATTTTTGTTATTGCGTTGAAATGTAATTCGATCAGGCCGGTCGATCGAACCGCGCACCAGGTAGCGCAGTTCCTCCCCGTTCAACGAACCCTGCACCTGCATCGTCAACTGTAGAAACGAACGGCGCGTGTCCACCGGTTGAATCGGAATGGTTTCGAGCGCGCCGGACATTGAATAAATTCCGGACTGAACGCGAAAGCCGGGGTGTTCGATGACCTGCCAGTCATACACGACCGTGGTGCCGACGCTGCCGCGCTGCAGGCGCAACAGTCCCGGCTGACGCAGAGAACCGGACAGTAAACGCCGCGGATCGGCGTTGACTTTCGTGTGTGGTGCGCTGGGTTGCACCAGGACGAAGGCGTGGTCCGGGTCGACCGGGGTGATCGGAATATCCCGGTTCATGGTCGGCGGCGGTAAAACGCCGGTGCCGCGCTGGACGCTGCCGCCTTCGTTGAATTTTACGAGAAACCAGTTCAGCACCGTCTGAACCGTCCAGGGCCCTGGCCGAACCGCGATGCTGCCATCACTTGTGAGCTGGCAGGACGGCTGGCTGACCTGTTGAGTTTCGTCATTTCGCGCGAAACAGAGGACGAAGGCGTTCGCGGTATCCACGGGCCCGACTGGAATGATCGTATCCTTCACACCCTGTCCGGGGATTAGACCGGTCAGCAGGACCTGGCCCGAATCGACGCTGGCCAGGGCGATACCCGGCGGAAGTCCGGGCGGGAGCATTTCAAGCGTGGGGGTTGCCTGGTCTGTTGCGGCCCGAATATTTTCGAGCAAAATGAGCCCGGCATACCCGTCCTTTCCAGGGTAACGCTGGCAGGCGGCAAACAGGAGCAATCCGGCCAGGCCGGCGAGGTAGCATCGCGCAAGTGCCACGTTCAAAGAAGCCTCTCCACAAAAAGAAATAACAATCGGGATGTCGATTCGTGACAATATTTTTTTGAAAAAAAGCCCGACCATCGCGCTACGAATGAAACCTGATTTTGTCTGCCTTCAATTTTTCCACCACGCCCGGGTCGGCCAGGGTGCTGATGTCGCCCAGGGCGTCAAACTGGCCTTCGGCGATCTTGCGTAAAATACGGCGCATGATTTTACCCGAGCGCGTTTTGGGCAGGCCCGGCGCCCAGTGGATGACGTCCGGCCGGGCGATTTTGCCGATCTCGCGCGTTACCAGTTCCATTAACTCAGCTTTGAGCGCTTCGTTCGTGGTGACCCCGTTATTGGCCGTGACGTACGCGTAAATACCCTGGCCCTTGATATCGTGCGGGTAACCGACCACCGCGGCTTCGGCCACGGCCGCGTGCAAGACCAGCGCGCTTTCCACTTCGGCCGACCCGATCCGGTGTCCGGACACGTTGAGTACGTCGTCCACGCGGCCGGTGATCCAGTAGAAGCCGTCGGCGTCGCGCGTGGCGCCGTCGCCGGTGAAGTAATTGCCTCTGTACGTGGAAAAGTACGTATCGTAAAAACGCTGCGGGTCGCCGTACACGCCGCGCATCATCGAAGGCCAGGGAAACTCGATGCAGAGATTGCCGGAGACCGCGTTGCCTTCGATTTTTTTGCCCTCGTTGTCCACCAGAATCGGTCGCACGCCGAAGAACGGGCGCGTGGCCGAGCCGGGTTTGAGCGGGGTGACCCCGGGCAGGGGCGTGATCATGATCGCCCCGGTTTCGGTCTGCCACCAGGTGTCGACGATCGGACAGCGTTCCTTGCCGACGTGCTTGAAATACCATTCCCACGCTTCCGGGTTAATCGGCTCGCCGACGGTGCCCAGCAGGCGCAGCGATGCGAGCGAACGACGCGCGACCGGTTCCGTGCCTTCTTTCGCGAGCGCGCGAATCGCAGTGGGGGCCGTATAAAACACGTTCACTTTGTATTTATCGCACACGTCCCAGAAACGTCCCGCGTCCGGATATGTAGGAACTCCCTCAAACATGATCGAGGTGGCTCCGTTGGACAGCGGGCCGTAGAGAATGTAACTGTGCCCGGTCACCCAGCCGATGTCGGCCGTGCACCAGTACGTATCGTCGGGTTTATGATCGAAGACGTAATAATGCGTGAGGCTGGCTCCCAGAAGATACCCGCCCGTGGTGTGCAGCACACCCTTGGGTTTGCCGGTGGAGCCGGAGGTATACAGAATGAAGAGCGGGTCTTCCGCGTCCATTTCCTCGGCCGGGCACTCGTCGCTCAACGCGGGGTCGCGCAGGAGATCGTGCAACCAGTGATCGCGACCCTCTTTCCATTCGGTGCGCGCGTGTTCGCCCACACGGCGAACGACGAGCACCGCCCGCGGCTGGCTTTTCGTTTTTTTGAGCGCCTCGTCCACGTTGTGTTTCATGTCGATGATCTTGCCGCCGCGGTAGCCCGCGTCGGACGTTACGATCAGCACCGGTTCGCAGTCCTCGATCCGGCCCACGAGCGATTCCGGCGAAAATCCGCCGAAGACGACCGAATGCACGGCCCCGATGCGCGCGCAGGCGAGCACGGCGAAGGCCAGCTCCGGGATCATGGGCATGTAGATGATCACCCGGTCGCCCCTGCGGACGCCCTGCTTTTTGAGAATGTTCGCGAAGAGGCAAACTTCGCGGTGGAGCTGCTGGTAGGTGAATACCTTCGATTCGCCCGGCGAGTCGCCCTCCCAGATAATGGCCGCCTTGTTTTTGAGCGGAGTCGCCAGATGACGATCCAGACAATTATAGGCCGCGTTGAGGCGCCCGCCCACGAACCAGCGCACCCGCGCGGTCGCGAAATCGTGGTCCAGGACCCGGTCCCATTTTTTGAACCAGGTCAGGCGTTCGGCCTGCTCGCCCCAGAAGCGTTCGGGGTCGTCCACGGAAGCGTGGTACATGCTTTCGTAATTGTCCGGATTCAGGTTGGCATTGCGTACGAATTCGGGGAATTCCGCGTGCGGATCGAGCAAACGTTCAGCCATGGGCCCACGTGGCCGGCCAGGGGCCCGGAAATCAATGAGAAAACCCGCGGTCGGCAGATGCGTCCGCTCGCAATCGGCCCGGGTTTTCTCAGAGGGCGGTTTTTTTGCGCGATTGATACTAAAATTTCCGGATTATCATTGATGGCCCCTCCTGGGGCGGGAGAGCTTGCGCTAATTCCTCCAGATTATCATTAATTATGAAACGAATCGTACTCTCCTCCGCGCTCTGCCTCCTCCTCGGAGGCCTGCTCACGCCCCTTTTGAGCGATGAACGCCGCCAGGCGATTCTGAATGACACCCTGGAGGATCAGGATTACGGCTTCCGTCTCTCCCGCCCTTCGGCGACCTGGGGTTTCCTGCCGGAGAAAACCATTCGCCGCTTTGACGGCGACGGGGTGGCCGGGCTGTATCACGCGGGCGCCGCAACCTATACGTCCGTGGCCGTCAATTCATCGGAGGAGGATCTCAAAGCCTACCTGGGGCGCGTGGCCGATGAACTCGGACTCCGGCGTACGCAGGTGCGCAAATCCACGGTGGAGGACCTTGCGGGCCGGCGGGTCGGCCGACTCCAGTTGACCGGTGAAAAAAATGGTGAACGTCGATCCTACCAGGTGAGTGTGTTCCCGGGTGAGCGCGCTTACTTTCGCGTGGTTTCCTGGTGGCCAGGTACCAGGGAATCCACCGTGGCCGCGGATATCGAACAGATTCATAAAAATTTTCAGGTTACGGGCAAAGCGGACCTGGTGGAAAAACTGACGGCCGACCCGTACGAAATGATCGGTGTGGGCTGGGAGGTTCGAAATAATTTTTATCAAAACGCGATTCTCGGCCTCAGCGCCACTCTGCCGCGGAAGGACTGGCGCTTTCTCGGTTCCCTGGAATTGCGATCTCTCAATCCCGAGGCCGCCATGGGCATGGAGCATGAAAAGGGCGCGTACCTGATCCTGGTGGCTGAAAAACTGGGCGAATACGTATTTACGGGTTATGAAAACACGGTCATTGAATCGCTGAAAAAAGAATTAAAGTACGACGAACACACCTCTCGTGAAGTCGTGTTGATGGATCAAAAAAAGACCCTGCATATTTTCACGAATGTGCGAGCTCCCGGCGTGGACGGAGAGGCGATTGATTACGGAATCATCGTTTCGACCGCGGAGACGTACGGGTATCAGTGGTTCGCATGGTGGCCGTCCGGCGCGCGCGCGGAGTCACTGGCCGCGCTGGAAGAAGTGTACGATCGGTTTACGTTCATGGACTGGCCGCGCCAGAAACAATTACGCGAAGATTTATTAAAATTCGCGCACCGGCCCAGGTCCGTGCGCGGCAACGAAAACTTTCGTAATCTGACCTACCGCAACTACGCGAACGGTACGATCCTGAAACTGCCGCGCGCGTTCTGGGAGCATCGCCTGGATGAAGAGGAAGCTCCTGTGGCAAACGGGGAACCGCAGCCTTCCGTGCGGATGGAAAACGTCACCAGCGGTCTGTATCTGACCATGCGCCACGAGGTGTGTAAACTCACGCCCGGTGCGTACCACCGTGAGGTGCTGAAAACCCTGGGCGAGTACGATGTATTAAAAGACGAAGTGTTCGGCGAAGCCTTCGGCCCCGTGTACGCGACGCGGGTTCGACCGAAGCAGGACAAAGAATTTATTTATCATATCGCCACCGCCGTGCGCGGCCAGACCTGTCTGCAAGTATCCATGCACGGGTACGTGCGCAACCTGGAGGATTCATACAAACTGGAACGTCAGGTCCTGCGCGGACTCACCATGAGCGGACGGCGTTTTGAAAACGAATCGCTGGACCGCACCGAGTTCGTCGATTTTCGCATGGGCTACCGCGTCGGGAAACTCCGGGACATGACTCTGGAGCGGGCCCTGAAAATCGAAGGTCTGGAATCGTCGCTCGTTTCCGTGAACGGTCGCGGTGTGGCCTTGCTCGCGGGCGCGGTCCACGCCACGATCGAGCCCCGTGACTTTCCGCGCGATTTCGCCGGACAGGAATTGATGCGCGGGGTTTCTCTGGAGGAGGGGCCGGTCGCGCGAACGGTGGAGTGGCTCGGCCAGCCCGCGCAACTCCTGGAGTTCAGAGGCACGAAAGACGGCGCGCCAACCAGGGCGGAGATACTTGTCACGGGAGTGGGCGGCAGTAATTTTTTTATTTTTTCGATCGGCCAGGATTCTATCCCCGATGATTTCAAATCCGGATTTCGCCTGCTTGAGTAATTTCGATCACCCAGGCGAATCGCCGGCATTGCGACCGCCCGGTCCGTTCCGGGTCTTCTTTTCGTTTAAAATTAATTCACTGTTAATCAGGGGAATTTGTTTCCCGGCATACAGGCCGTGTGGTCTGAATGGTTCGCAGTTTCTTGATCGAATGTTTTCTGGTTCGGGGCTCCACCGGTCGAACCCGGGCTTCCGGGGCGTAAAAAAAATTCTTTCCCGAGGAGAAGCCCCCCGCCATTTGAAACCCGGCGGGGTGCATCAGACCATCGCGCGGCCCGGCCTCCACGGAGGCCGGGAGTGAGGAAAGTCCGGACACCGCAGGACAGGAGACCGGGTAATTCCCGGGCGTTCGGTTTCGGCCGGGCGACGGAAAGTGCCACAGAAAAGATACCGCCCCCCAGGGGTAAGGGTGAAATGGTGGGGTAAGAGCCCACCGCGCGGTCCGCAAGGAACGTGGCAGGGTAAACCCTCTTCGGTGCAATCCCGAGTAAGCAACCGCACAAGGCCGGTCCGGCCGGGGTTGCGGGTGGGGAGCAAAGAGCGTGAGTCGCAAGGCTTTCGCCAGGATAAATGATGGTCCCAGACAGAATCCGGCTTACCGATGCACTCCGCTTTTTTTTCGCCATGCGGCTTACTGGGCGGACGGTTTTATGTCCCCTGGAAGCGTCCGACCAGGAAAAAAAATTCCGACCGGTTCAGATTGAATTCCGCCTGGATCGAATATAAAAGGAAGGATATCGAAGGGAGAAGGTCCGTCCGGGCGCTCTCCCCCGAGCAGTACAATGGCGAAGTTTCCGAAATTACCCGATTTTCGCGCTCTGGCGCGCGGGGGTGTGCGCAACTCACTCCGGGTTCAGATCACCCTCCTGTATATTCTGCTCGCGATGGTCAACATCAGTTTTTTCTCCGTCATGGTTCTGGACAATATGATGGATATCCTGCGTCAGAATTTCCAGCTCAAGGCGGATGCGGTCCAATCGTCGCTGGTTCTGGGCGAGGAAGTTCGTATTTCCGCGGAAAAGGACGCTACCCTGCGAGATCTGGAAGTGACGTTGCAGACATCGAATATTCGTAATTTTATTATTTTTGACAAAACTGGCAAAATCTGGCACCGCGTGATCGGCGATCCGGCGAGCGCCGCGCGCATCGAAGCCATGCGGGAAGTGCCCACTGACATTCGCCAGATGACGCTGAACCTCGGCAACCAGTCCTCCTTGATTCGTAAGGACTCTGAGACCAGACTGAACGAGGAGGACTTCACCGTCGACTTTCTGACATCGGTCGGCAGTACCGGCAAAGACCGGGTTTATCTTTTTACGATTATCAGCGTGGAAGAGATCAAGCAGGGACGCAACAACGTCTACTTTCTGATCGTACTGATCCTGATCTTCGGGATCATCTTTCACGTTTTGTTCGGCGTGTATCTGTTTTACAAAATCTTTCGGCGGGTCGGGTTTCTGAAAGACGCGAGCGACAAAATGGCGGGCGGAGACCTCGCGGCCCGGGCGGACTGGGAGCGTAAAAGTTCGGACGAACTGGACGAACTCGGCCAGGCGTTCAACGAGATGGCCGGCCAGGTCCAGGAGAAAGTGCAGACGATCAGCAAGCTGAACGAGGAAATGACCCGCGAACTCGAACTCGGTAAAGAAGTACAACAATTGTTCTTACCGGAGAAAAACCCCTTCAGCGACATGCTGACCATGTATTACAAACCCCTGCGGGAGGTGAGCGGGGACGTGTACAATTTTTTTAACTATAACAGGATCAAAAACGTAAACAAAGATCTCCGCGGTCTGTTTTTCGCGGACGCGTCCGGCCACGGTGTTTCGGCCGCGCTGATCACCACCGTGCTGTTGACCTTCCTGGACGAGATCGCCGCCGATTCGTACCGCCCGAATATCATTCTTTCGCGGCTCAACCAGGTCCTGACGGATAAATTGCAGTCTTCGTATTTCGCCACCGGCGTGTTTTTTCTGTTCGATGGCTCCGGCCGGCGCTGTTTTTTTTCGAACGCGGGCCATAACCCGCCGCTGGTGCTGCGCCCGGAAACCGGTACGATCATGGAGCTGGGTAAAGACGGCCCGCCGCTCGGCATGATGGACGACGTGGAATATCCCATGCACGGTCTGCACGTGCGGCCGGGGGACCGGATCCTGATTTTTTCGGACGGTCTGGTGGAACACCGCGATAAGGCCGGGGAAGAGTTCGGGCAGCACCGGGTCGAGGATTTGATGCGTGAACACGCGACCATGCCCGTGAAGGAGTTCCTGCCGGTCCTGACCGGTAAATTCGAAGAATGGGTCTATGAGTACAAAGACGATGTCAGCATTCTTTTGCTGGAGATTCCTTAGCGCCGGGAGGCATCGTTGATGAGTCGTGTTCGCATCGGGCTTTTATTTCTGCTCATTCTGCTCGCGCTGGGTCTCGTTTCGCAGTCCATCGTGAAAATCAGCCTGGTCCAGTTGCGCGTGCTCCTGGCGCGCGAGCAACTCCTCAACTACGAACTTTCCTCGCGCATGCTGCGCGCTAAATTCAAGCAGATGCTTTTGCAAAAAGACGATCTCACCACGGAAGTGAAGATGAAGGTGCTCGAATCGAGCGTCATGAACATCGATCGCACCGAGCAGGTGAAACTTTCCCCGGACGAAATCCTCGGCCTCTGGGTCGTGAACGCGGTGCGCCTCCTGAACCTCAAACCGTTTTTATCGCTGGAGGAGGATCAGAATCGCCTGCTGCTATTACAGTATGCCTTTCATCTGGAGCGCACGCGCAAGTATCCCCAGGCCGCCGAAAAATACGCGGCGCTGGAGGACGAATTTTCCAGCGGCGATGAAAACCTGGCCTTCGTGCTGCTGCACAACGGCTTCTGTCTGGCGCTGGCGGGCCAGACGGAAACGGCCATCCAGAAGCTCGAAAAAGTCGAAGCCGAATACCGCGGCACGCATTACCAGGAAAACGCCACGATTCTGATCGGCATCCTGCGCGAAGGTCAGCAACGCCAGGACGATATCTTAAAAAAATTCGAATCCGAAGTGGAACGCGCCCGGGCTCTGTACCAGAACGGACAGTACGCCGCGGCCCTGGCCAGTTTCGAAAAAGCCCAGGAACTTACGTTCAACGACCGCTACCAGAAAGCGCGCTCCATGGAAGAAGTGGGCGAGACCCGCCGCGCGATCAACGAATACATGTCGCTGGCCAACCAGAACGCGTCGAACCAGGTCGCGAAAGAGGCCAACCGGCGTTTGCTCGTAATCGGGGAAGTGTACGACGGAGGCGAAAAGGTCAAAAAATACGCCGAGGAAAAGGCCATCAAACTGGGCGATACGGAAGTCCTCCGCGAAGTGAAAGAAGTTTCGGCTCTGAAAAAAGAGCCGGAAGTCGTCGCGCAGATCCAGAAAAAACTCAAAGAAAACCCGGAGAGCGTGGACGCCGAAACCCTCGAACAACTCCAGAGTATCAAAGAAGACCTGGAAAACACCCTGAACGCGGAAGAGAAACAGGTCGCCGCGATCGTCTCCAGGCAGGAAACCGAGGACGACGCCGAGGCGCAGCGTCTGGCGCGCCGTAAACAGGCCGCCGATTATCTGCTGGCGGCCCGGGCGGGTAAGGCCCCGCTCCGTCTGCGGGTGGAACTGGCCGACGGGCGGCGTATTCGCGGCTTAACCGTAAAACGCCTTGAAGTCGGCGGCCAGTCTTTTATCGAAATCAGAGAACGGTTTTCCGTGCGGATTCCGCTCGGGGAGCTGGAAGAAATCGCACTGGACGCGCCCGGCGAAAAAGCCCTCGTGATGGTTACGGGCGCCGGGGCGCCACAAACCGGGGACCGCATCGTTCGACGGACCCACTCGACGGGAGAGGGGCCGAATCTTAAAGAAACGCATAAATTGACCCTGCTCCAGGGCGCTAAAAGCCGCGGTCTGGAAGGCGAAATTCTGATTGCTCCCATCGTTCCCGCCGCTCCCGGCCTGTTTCTGCTCGTCGAATGGAAAGGGCAGGCCATTTCCTACGGGACGGACCTGGCAGTCCGGGGCGATCTTGTGGTCGTTTACTCCGGAAAACACCAGATTGAGGTGGAACGGGAGGCGCTGCAGCGGGTCGAACTGGTCCAGGGCCTGGGCCGAAATTTTGACCTGGAAATTCGATTTCAGAACGGCCAGCCTCTGGCGGGTACGGGGATCAAGCGCGGCTGGCGCGGTTTTCAGCTTTACCCCGGGGGGAACGGGTTTCCCCTGGAAACGGTGCGGGACCTGATCCCGGTTCCAAAATAACAACCGGACGGCAGGCAGCCAGAGGCGTGAATATTATTAAAAATCATAAAGTATTGAGCGGTTTGTTTTCCCGCCGCGCCGTCCTGGGCGTCCTGTTCTTGCTCGCCGGCACGGCCCGGCTCCACGCGGACATGATTCGTCTGAAAGACGGCACGGTGTACCAGGGGAAATTCATCAGCAATAGCGGTGATGAAACGATTTTTCAGACCGCGGACGGCGAAAAACGGATTCCGTCCAGCTCCATCGACCACGTGGAAGTGGGGTATTCCGGCGTCCCGCTCTGTTACGCCACGAAAGACACGCCGCGTACGTGCGGGGCCGTGTTGCATAAACTCGGGCCGGACCGCGCGGTCATCGCCACCGGAGCGGGCAATACCGAGCGCAAAGAAATCCCCGCCGATGAAATTGTATTTCTGGAATTCGAAAAAAAATCGGACGAAAAGGCGCTGGCGGTTTTACAGAAGGGTGCGGCCGTTAAATTGAAGATGGGCGACGGGACCGTCGAGGGCAGGGTCAACGAAACCAAAGACGGCTCCCTTGAACTCCAGATGAAAGACGGCACCAGCCGTCAAATTACCGAGGCCGATATTACCAGCGGTGGCCTGACGCGTTCGCCTTTTCTCGACGGCAGCTGGAATGCCATGGCCCTGATTCCCGGGTACCCGCAACTTCAACGCGGGGAAAACTGGAAAGGATACGGCATCATGGGCGGGTTCGGTCTGTTCGCCACCGTGGGCCTGGTCGAATACCTGAACGCGGAGGCCGTGGACGCGCGGGCTCAGAGCGATTTTCGTTTTAAATATTTCTACGACCAGACTCTGGTCAAAGAATTCCAGGCGCACCAGCAGAACCAGCTGTACATGGGAATCGCCGCGGGATTTTTATACGCCTATCATCTGTACGATTATTTCAACTGGGACGGCCCTTCCTCCGCGCCGAAAGCGCCTGCCCCAGGAGTTTCGCTGGAACTGGATCTGGGACGCCGCCCCATCGGGTACGCGGGCCGTACGGGGCCGGAAACGGAAGCGGTTTACACCGCTGTCTTTCGTTTGAGTTTTTAGTATTACAACGGTAGATGACTTAAAACGCGAATTTTTTTACCACCGGAACACGGGGGTCACAGGGAGCACCATTCTTTCAGCGAATTTCAGCGTTACAAATTAACCGCCGAGGTCTTCCTCGTTCCTGTAGATCTTGAAAAATTTGTCCAGAGCCGCGAGCTTGAGTACGTTCATCACGTCCTGGTTGATGTTCAGAAAGCAGAAGGTTCCGTCGTTGGCCTTCATTTTTTTCTGCAACTGCGCCATGAGGGCGATTCCGGAGGAGTCCATGTGGTTGAGATCCGTCATGTCAATGGCCAGCGCGGAAACAGAGTCGTCAATATGGCTCATGATTTCTTTTTTTAGCTGGCCGACGCTGTAGAGATCCACCTCGCCCTTGATGGCGATGATTTTGTGGTCCTTTTTTTCCCGAACGCTGATTTCCATTCCCTAAAACCCCTCTGGTAGCTATCTCACTAAACCCGTTCCGTCAGGTCAACATCTTACAGCGGTGCGTATTTTTCCAGCACTTCCCGCGCGATCGTGAAACCTGAGAAAGTATACAGGCCCCGACCCCGGATCCGCAGCGCCCCGTCGCGGGCCCCGATTTTTCGCAGGGTCATGGCGATCAGGGGAATGCCGAGGCTGGCCCCCTCCCGGTGGTCTTCCTCGCTCAGATCTTCCAGCAAATTGCTGAACATGTCCAGGGAACGGGAAAGGTCCAGAGCCTGCTGGATTCGTTCTAATTCTACCCGGGAGGGCCGTCCGGGGTTGACGACCTCGATTTTCAGCCGGTGGTCGTTCAGCCGTACGGCGATTCGGACGCCCTGGTCCGTCTCCCGCACGACCCGGGCAAAGTTATCGGCGTTATGCGCTTCGATCTCGGATTTGAACAATAATAACCACTTACGATAATCGATTTCTTCCAGGCCGATTTCCACGATGAATTTTTCGAAAAACACCTTTTTATAGACGGCTTTCAGGGCGTTGATGGCCAGTTCGTGGGTAACGGTGTACAGAGGGCCCAGGAGCTCCGGACGATCCAGCCGATCCGTGACGTCCCGAATCAGGTGGCGCAGATCGTGCTGCCCCCCGCTGAACAGGTCGAAAACAACGAGGTTTTCGCGTAAATGGCCGGTGGATGTCGCCATGGCTGGAAAAAAGCGTAAAAGTCGTCCGCCGGGGACTTTTTTTTATTTTCGTCGGCCGGACGGTCCTGGTTGAATGAACGTGAGCCCCTGAGGGCCGGCCTTTGACGTTTTTAGCATTATTTTTCCATGAACTCGCCCACCGAAAGCCTGGACCAACTTGTCACGCGCGCTCCCATCGGGCCCGGTTGTTATCTCTGGAAAAACGAGAGCGGGGACGTCCTGTACGTGGGCAAGGCCGTCCATCTGCGCAACCGCCTGCGCAACTACCTTGGTGGCGCCCTGCATGTGCGCACCTTCCACCTGATGCGGGAGGTCCGGGACCTCGAATGGATCACAACTCATACCGAAGCCGAGGCCCTTATTTTAGAGGCGAACCTGGTCAAAAAATACAACCCGCGTTTCAACGTGCGGCTCAAGGACGATAAACGGTATCCGTACATCTGCGTTTCCACCTCAGAACCTTATCCGATGGTGTTTCTGACCCGGCGGGTTCGCAAAAACGGGGATCGCTTTTTCGGTCCGTACACGGACGTGCGCGCCGCGCGCAATCTGCTGGCGCTGATCCACAAAATTTTTCCCGTGCGCAAAACCCCGCTCAAACTCCCGCTCAAAAAACCCGCACGGCCCTGCATGAACTTTTATATCAAACGTTGTCTGGGGCCCTGCCAGGGTAACGTGCCCGTGGAAGAATACGCGAAGCTGGTGGCTGAAATCGTCCTGTTCCTGGAAGGTCGCCGCGAGATCCTCGAAAACATCGTCACCCGGCGTATGCGCGAATACAGCGAACGAACCCATTTCGAAACCGCGGCGCTGTACCGTGACATGCTCGTCAATATTCGCAAGATCAACGAACGCCAGAGCGTTATGAGCCAGGCCGGACGCGATCTGGACGTAATCGGCCTGGCGTCCGAAAAAGGCCAGGGACAGATCGCCCTCCTGGAAGTACGCGAAGGTCGTCTGCTGGGTCGTAAATCGTTTCCGCTGGCCGGGGTGCCCGAAGAACAGGACGAAACCGCGCTTGATGAAATCCTGGTCTCGTTCGTGCGCGATTATTACGTGGACCCGGACGCGTTCGTACCGGCGCAGATCGTACTGCCCGCGCGCATTCGCGCGAAAAAATTACTGGTGGATGTCCTTTCGGAAAAAGCCGGCCGCGCCGTGCGACTGACGCATTCACGTACGCCTTCTACGGCGCCCCTGCTCGAACTCGCGCGCAAGAACGCGGATTTATTACTGAAAGAGCGAATTCTCGCCACGCGCTTTCGCGACCGCCAGGCCGGTCTGGACCAGTTGCGGGAAATCCTCGGTTTGAAAGAGGCCCCGGCCGTCATCGAGTGTTACGATATATCGCACTTCCAGGGGACCGAACCGGTCGGATCGGGGGTCCTGTTTCTGGACGGGCTGCCGCACAAAGCGGGCTACCGGACGTATCGGATCAAGTCGCAGGGCGGGATTGACGATCCGGCGATGATGCGGGAGGTGCTGGCCCGGCGGATCCAACGTCTGCTCAACGAGAACCGGGCCCTGCCCGATCTGATCGTCATCGACGGGGGCTTCACGCAACTCTCCGCGGCCTGCGAAGCGGCGGCCGCTCTGGACGCGGGCGAATTGCCGATGATCGGCCTCGCGAAAAAACGCGAGGAGATTTACCTGCCGGGCCAGAGCGTGCCGCTCCAGTTCGACGCGAACTCGCCCGCGCTGAAATTGCTGCGGCACGCGCGCGACGAGGCCCATCGCTTCGGCGTGAACTTTCACCGGCGGCGGCGCAACAAACTTCTGCTGCGACACATCCTCGACGAAATTCCGGACATTGGCCCGGCCCGCAAGAACGCACTCTTGAAAACTTTGAGCGAAAAAAAAATCGAAGCGGCCACCGTGGCGGATCTGGAACAGGTCCCCGGGGTCGGACGGGCCCTGGCCGAGCGGGTTTATAGTTTCTTACAGGAACGAATGAAGTAAAACAACGACAGTCTCAGCCCTCCGGGCGGGCATCGCGAAAATACTGATCGTAGTCGCGGGTGTCCTTAAATTCCTCTTCGCCTTCCTCGGGCGGGGGCTCCTTGCTTTCAGGATCCCACTCCTCATGTTCCATCTGGACGAATTCGGAGCCGGTTTCCAGGTTGATGCCCCCGGTGACGGACTTCCAGGCCGGGATGTCGGGGTAGGGCGGAAGATCGTACGCTTCGGCGAAAATTTTTCGGAGTCCCTGGCCGGGGGCGATATGATCGAGGCCCGGGTCCACGGGATACCCGCCGGGGCCCAGCGCCAGTTCGCGTTGCACCGGAATCGAACCGGGAAATTGCCGGCGGCATTCGCGCAGCAGGTCATCGAAACCGGTTAATTGCCCGCGCAGAGCCACAGGCCAGGCGGCGATGAGTTCGCAGCGTTGTTCCGCGTTTTTCATTTCGCTCACGATGACCACGGCGGCTTTCACTTTTTCTTCGGATTCTTTTTTCGACCAGCCCTGGGTCAGATAACAGCGCACCAGGAAATAACTTCCGGCCGGGGTTTCGCGCGTCTTTTCCAGGACTTTGAGCGATCGTTCGCCCGGCTCGGCGATACAATCGACACCCGCGCGCTGGAGCGACATTTCGGGCGTGAAAAATTCTTCTACCGGTACGCGCTGCGCGCTCAGGATCTGCCGGGCATCGCGGCTGCGGCCCAGATCAAGGTACAGTTTCAGCAATTGTTCGCGCGTACGCGCGTCCCCCGTGGCGCGCAGGGATTCTTCCAGCAACTGGATGGCGGCCGGTACGGAGATCGTCCGCAGCGAAAGCAGGATTCCCATGGCCGCTTTGATTTCCGGGTCATCGGGGCGCCGCCCGGACGCGCGTTGAAATTCCTCGAACGCACCGTCGAAATTGCCCGCTTTCATCGCGTCATAGCCGCGCTGCATCCGGGAGCCTTCGTCGCCGCAGGCCAGGAGTTGGATCATAACCAGAGTTGATAGAAGCGAACGTTTCATAAAAATTTCCGCGCGTACACCCGCCAGGTACTTTCCACGAGCGTGCGCACGTCCGAGTGTTCAGCGCGCCAGCCGAGGCAGGCCCGCGCCAGATCTGAACTGGCCACGAGCTTCGCGGGATCTCCCGCGCGACGTCCGACATTACGCGCCGCGATCGGTCGCCCCGTGATTTCACGCGCCACGGCCGCCATTTCCAGCACGGAAACGCCGCTGGTCGACCCGAGATTGGCCACGATGTCGCGATCTTTTTCGAGCAGGTAGCGCATCGCGCTGGTATGGCCGCTGGCCAGATCGTTGATATGAATATAATCGCGAATACAACTGCCGTCCGGCGTATCGTAATCCGTACCGAAAATTTCCAGTTCCGGGCGCAGGCCGGCGGCCACTTCCATCACGATTGGGAGGAGATTGCGCGGATTGTTTTCAAGCCCGGTCACACGCCCCCTGCGATCGTACCCCGCCGCGTTGAAATATCGTAAGGCCGCGTAGCGGATGCCCTTGAGCTTCGAGAACCAGGCCAGGTTTTCTTCGATGATCTTCTTGGTGGCACCGTAGTAGTTCTCAGGGTTCAGCGGATGTTTTTCATCCACGGGCAGGTATTCCGGACTGCCGTAAACCGCGGCGGTGGAACTGAAAATGATGTACCGGCAATTTTCTCGAACCATGCGCTCCAGCAGAAACAGGGTGCCGCGGATGTTGTTGGCCGCGTACTGTTCGGGAATGTGCATCGATTCCCCCGCGGCCTTGCTGGCGGCGAAGTGAAAAATGATTTCCGGTCTGGCCGCGAAAAAGAGATCGAGGCCCGCCGGAGTACCCACATCGCCGCCCAGGATAGAATATCGTTCGTGATCGCGTAAAATGTTTTCAGGGTTCCCGGAACTCATATTATCGAGAACCGTCACATGATGGCCCGCCTCCAGCAAATCCTGGATCACATGGGATCCGATATAGCCCGCCCCGCCTGTTACACCAATTCGCATGCAAGTTCCCCGCTTCTATCAGGTTATTGAAAAAGTCCCTCCATGGACTTTTTCAGCGATACCGCCTGTATCGTCCTGTTACTGGCGTTTTCAGTACTTTCCACTAAAATTGTTTACTGAACCCGGCTCAAAGCGATTTTGCGATGAGTTGGGGCCTGAAAACAGTCAATTTTGCCCGGATTCCCCGGAATTCAGCAAAATTTTGATTCACAGAATTCAGGACATCCGATCAAGAGTCTAAATTACGTTCTCTGTTTGCCCGCTGGAGGCCATCCTCCAAATGCCACACCGGGGCTGGCAACAGGCATGATGAATGACAAAAAGTAAAAACCAACAGGGATCGCAAAAGAAAATTTTTTAAGGAGATGGTCTTTCAGACCGGTAACCAGGCTATGGCAAAAGGAAAAGATAGAGAGTCTTTGCTCGTCGCAAGTAAAGTCAAGGCATATATCAAAAGTAAAGGTTGCATCGTTTCAGCGGACGCGGTGGGAGAATTAAACAACAAAGTATACGATCTCCTGGATGCTGCCATAAAACGTACGCAGGATAACAAACGATCCACCGTTCGTCCCTACGATTTTTAGGGGTCTGTTCGAACCAAATTAATACACCCTCTCATACGGGAGGGTGGTTCTGTTGCCGGCGGGTCCTGATCCCGGGGTGTTGACCTGAATCAGTCGCCGCCTCCCGAGCATGACCCGCGAAACAACAGTCCCCCGGAGGCGTATATGCCGCAAAGTGTGAAAGTTCATAAGTGGCCTTATAAAACCCCCCCCACGGCGGAAGCCGTCGCGCGCGAAATGGAAAAGTACGGCTACCAGGTGTACGATCTGCAAACCATTCCGCCCTGGTTCGAACGTTCGCGGCACGCGCATGATTACGATGAAATTCGCGGAGCCACCGCGGGCGTGACCACATTCCATTTTGACGACGGTCCGGTGACGATCGAAGCGGGTGACATTCTCCTGATTCCAGGCGGGATTCCGCACGAAGTGATTACGCACAACGACCGGCCCTTTTCCGCGTACAAAGGGTCCACGACCGGGAATCGTTCGGTCACCGAA
The DNA here is from genome assembly GCA_964631535.1 of uncultured Leptospiraceae bacterium. GTDB lineage: Bacteria > Spirochaetota > Leptospiria > Leptospirales > Leptonemataceae > CAZVZS01. The sequence continues at coordinate 24,508 of CAZVZS010000040.1, read as the reverse complement.
CACGGTGACGCGGTGGGTTCGCTGGAGTGGCTGGAAAAGACCAGGGGCTGAGGCGGGGACCGTTGTTCGTAGCAGCCGGCCTCAACGGTCTGTGTGCGCCTTCCTGTTGTATAATATAGAATGAAAACATTAATCTTCATGGACCTCGACGGAACGCTCGAGGACTCTCGCGTCGATATGGGCGAATCCGTGCGCCTGGTGCGCGAAAACTATGGCCTGCCTCCCGGTGCCCTTGAAGATTGGACCAGGCACGTCAGCGCGGGCATGGACCATCTGTACCACAATTGTTTCCCGGAATTTTTTCAGAATCTCGATTCGCCCGATCGCGGAAAACAACAACTGGAACAGGTTCGCGCCCGGTACGAAGAAACGTATCTCCGTTACGCCGTCGATAAAACGCGTCTGTACGACGGGATCCTCGACGCGGTCGTCAAACTCGCGCAGATTGGTCCCCTGGCCCTGTATACCAACAAACCGGAAAAGATATCGCGGTATATTCTGATTGAACTCAAGATCAATCGCTACTTCGCGTACATTATCGGAAGCGACACGTTCCCCTGGCAGAAACCGGCGCGTGAGCCGATGGATAAAGTGGCCGAGACCGAAGAATTCGATCCCGCGCGCGACCGTTGTTTTTATATTGGCGACAGCGCGGGCGATCTGGCGGCGGCCCGGGCCTTTGGCGCCACCTTCATCTGGTGCGCCTGGGGTTACTACGCCACCGCTCCGGAGGGCACCGAGCATAGCGCAAACACGCCCGCCGATCTGCCAGGCCTCGTCGGTCAACTGGCCGGTCGTTCGGTTTAAGTCGGGTTGTATTCAGTTCGCGCCGCGGGCCAGACCGTTGAGATCCATCCGCCTTGCGGGCGAGAGGTCAAAAGCCTCTCAACACAGAACAACCCATACCGCGAAGCGGTATGAACCCGCATTTGCGATCCATAGCGAGCAAATGCCTTTATTCCCATCGGCCTTCCAGGTCCGTCGACACTGAAGTGTTATTTACCGTTGCTACTTAAAAAAGGACCAATCCGTGCATATCGCCAAACAATTGCTGGATGATCGCGCCGCCGGCCTGAAAACCGATCTCAGCGGGCGCCGTTACTTTCGCCAGCGGCGGGTGGTGTTTCAAACCATCGGCCTTGAGGCTGTGGACCTGTACGACGGCCCCTGGCTCGGATTCGAGCAGGCGCTGGCGCCGCTCGATTGGTCCGGGTATCCTTCGCACGAAGAAATCCGCGAATACTCACGCCTGAGTTCGGAACGTTTTCTCGCGTTCTGGTACCGGGTCTGCGACGTGTCGGTGGCCCGCGCGCTCTCCGGCCGCGGTCGGGAAATTTTTCGCACCGATTTTTTCCGGCCTTCCCCGCTCCTCGATATCGGTATCCCCGTCGAACAGACCTTCTCGACCGTCCCGCCCGCTCTGCATCAAAAAATCCTGGAAGAATATACCGACTCGCGCGCGCTGCCGGTCGCGGAGCGCGTTTTTTATTTATCGGATTATTTGACCGGACTCACGGACGATGTCCGCGCCGCGCTGGAACCGTTCACGTACCTCTGGGACCTGCACGAAGAACGCCGCGGGTACCAGGCCAGGCTCGAACAGATCCCCGCCCGTCAGAAAGAAACCTGGGCGCGTTTCGCACGCGGCAATGAAACCCTGCACGCGCGCCTGTTCCGTCGCCTGGATGAATTTCTGGTGGAAACTCTGGCGACTGTGCCGGGGCAGCGTGTGCGTGAAATTAAAAATGAATCGGTTCGTCATCTTGTGTATCGATTGCGAAGCGGACAGGAAAACGTTCTGCGTCCGTCGGAGCGTGGCGAGGTGTTCGCGGCCGCCGGGGAATTGCGACTGCCCGGTGCTCTCGTGCAGTTATACCGGGCGCTCAGTCGCCCCGATCAATTTCTGCGTTTACTTGGATCGGCCATGGTGCAGGACGCGGCGGCGTATCGTCTGGCGTTGCGATTGACCCGGACGCGTTATCTTCACAATCGTTATGGCCGCGAAGCGAACACGGAAACCATTCTAAAACGACTCGCCCTGCATCGCAAAAATTTTCGCGATCGAATGTTGCTCCTCCAGCGCGAACGAACGCCCGCGGGCGAAGCGCACCTGGCCGGGGCGCTCGCTGCCCTGCATGATCTCGCGCTCCGCGAACAGTCCGCCGGGCGACTGAGCGGGGCTGAACTCCTTGCTTTCGATCCTAAAGCGTTCACCGGCGCGCGCGCGACTTCCACTCCGGCGGGTCCGGTCCGGACGGAACTGGCGATTGCACGCGACGCGTTCGACGATCTGTTGCGTCTGCGGGCGGCGGAGGCACGCATCATCCGCGTCCACCACGACCACACGCACACGCCACCCGTTTCAGAAGACGAAGAGGAGGAGGAAGACGCGCCGGTGGCCCTGAGCGCGGGTGACGCCCGGTACCACGGGCGCGAGCGGTTTTTTTTGCCGCGCGAACTCACTCCGGGGAATCCTTTTCACGAATTCCAGATTTTACGCAGCGCACGCGAATTATTGCTTGGACGACTGCGCCCGGTGCGCCGGACGACGAGTTTTTATTCGCTCAATCCCGGCCACCGCCACGGGGCGATGACCCTCAACCCGATCATGAAACTCTGGAAAGACCGGCCGGGTGGGGCGGCGCGCGATTTGCCCCGCCTGGCGGGGCTGGAGATCAATACGCGCCAGACGGTGGCCTGTCTGGTCCGTCTGGCCTCACTGGTCGATCCTGAACTGGAAACACGGCGCCTGTTCCGGTTTCGCGCTCCGCGTGACAAAAAAAACGACGAGACCCTGGCGGCCCTCAGCATTTTTCTCCTGCCCGGGTCGGCCTACCCTCTGCGCGAAATTCATCGCCTCGATTTCCCCGAGTTCCGCGGGCGTGTCATCGGGGAGAGCCGCTCGCCGATCGAACTGGGGGTCCCGCCCGAGGAAGACGCCGTGCTGACGGGCGCCTGGTATCAGAAAAACAATCATACGCTCTATTATCCGGTGGGCGGTGACAACGGCGGTCTCGTGCGCCTGGTCTGGCTGTCCGGCCACGCGGGGGGACCGCCCGCGTTTTTTTTCGCGCTCGGTCAGTTCGTGCATGATTGCCTGCCGGAGTCTCTGACCTACTTTCGCAGCGGCGAGATGACCTTTCGCGAATGCGTGGAGGATTATTATAAAATGGAAGACCGCATCCGCAAAAATCGTGACGAAAAAACCGGACGCCGCCGGCTGGACAATTCGCGCGCGGCGGTGCGGTTCATGTTCGCGGTCTGTTATGCCCGTCTGATGCTCGAGGCCCTGACCGGCTCTTCGCAATCTTCGTTTCGCCATCGACCGACGGAGCGCTGGCTGGCGCGTCACATCGGCCTGCCGATCCTCGGCAAC
>CAZVZS010000040.1:1434-21122 GCA_964631535.1 uncultured Leptospiraceae bacterium | reverse complement strand
GCCCGGGCCAGCGCGCGCGAGATGATTCGCGATTGGGACGCGCACTGACTTCGCGAAAAGGAATAAGTGTGAGACCGGAAACGAAAAGCCCCCGCCTGCCCTGTATACCGGTGGGGCGCATTATATTTTCGTTTCAGACATAATCCGGGTCAGCCAATTTCGACGGTAATGAACGTTACGTCGTCCGTCGGAGATTTCCCGCCGCGCCATTGAATCATTTCATCGATGACCGCGTCTTGAAATCCGGCGCCTGATGCCGGACTCGTGCGCGCGACGACCGCGTTCATTGTTTCCAGCCCGTCCGAATGGATGTTTTCGTCGAAATTTTCGAACAGGCCGTCGGTGAATAATAAAATTCGGTCGCCCGGGCTTAACGCGAAGACGCGCGTCTCGAACTGGCAGTCGCGAATGATGCCCAGCATCATCCCGTCGGTGGTAATTTCGCGCGTCGGCTGCCCCCCGGTCCCGGCGAGCAAAAGCGGAGGATGGCCGGCGCTGGCCACGGAAAGTTGCATGGCGCCTAAATCGAAATACGCGTACAGCGCGCTCACGAACGTTTGCTGGAGGTTTTCGCACAGAAAATGATTCATCCCGGATAATACGAGATCCGGTCGGTGCGCGTGTTCGCTCACGCTCTGAAACGCGATTTTTACCGTGGATGAATCGAGGGCGGCGGCCACGCCGTGGCCGGATACGTCCGCGATCACGATTCCGGCCCTGTGTTCATCCTGTACATGAAAGTCATAAAAGTCGCCGCCCACCGCGAACAACGGAATATAACGCACGTGAATCGCGGCCCCCGCGAGATCGGGAATTCGGCCCGGGAGAATGCGCGCCTGGATACTGCGCGCAAGTTCAAGTTCCTGTTCGACCTGATTCAGGCGACTCCGCGTCTCAGCGCGTTCTATGGTCAGCGTGCGAATGCGCCCGCCAAGCGCCAGGGCAAATAACAGAACCTCGACGATCGTTCCGATCTGGATGCCGAAACGACCGATGAAGGTCACCGGCAAAATTCCACCGGTCGTCATGGTTTCAATCAGCGCGCCGAGTAGAAGACAGAGCCAGCCGAAAAGAAAATAGGACGACTGCGGAACGCGCCGCGCGACCGATACGATACCCAGCGCGAACACGGCCAGGGTGGAGACCGTGGCCAGGGTATTGATCCCCGCCACGCCGAACTGGTAGGCGAACAGAGGCACGAATCCGAACACAGCCACGACCGGTACCAGGATCCGCAGGCAGAGGTCGAGCCAGGGCGTGTTTTGTTTTGACACGAGAAATACGCGGCTGAATTGAATCAGCGCGATTGTGACGAGCGCGGCCAGAAGCAGCAGGCCTTCGTCGTTCCACCAGCGAGATGTGCGCGCGAATTGAAATAAAAACCCGAGATTCACCGCGTACATGGTGATGACGCTCGCGAGATACAGGCAGTAAAAAAAATACACCCGCTCACGCAGCGAAAGGAACAGAATCAGATTGTAAATCAGGAGCGCGAGCATGACGCCGAAATAAGCGCCCAGCACGCTGTACTCGATCTGACTCCCGGCTTCGAAGGCCTCGCGAGAATAGAGTAAGAGGGGGACGCTGAGCGATCCGCGCGTGTGATAGCGGAGGTAAAACCTGGCCGTTTCCCCTGGTTTCAGGACGACCGGAAAGACCGGATTGCGATGGGGCACCGGATGTTGAACGAATGGGATTTCGTCGCCGCTGACCATGTGCGTGAAGGAACCGCCCGGCGCTTCGCGAAAAAAATCGATTCGATCAATCCAGACGGTTTGCGATTCGAGTCGCAGTTCGATGCGCTCTGTCCCCGAATTACGCAGGGCGAAACGAACCCAGACGTCAATCCGTGAGAAACCGAAATTGGGTATTTCGCTTTCAGCGGCTTTCCAGTTCGGATCGCGAACGATCGGCTCAGGGGATAAAAACGTGGTTTCGCCGCGCAGGCATTCAAGATACGATCCGAGCCGCACCGGTTCGCCCTGACCGGCGAGACCGGAAACCTCAAATTCAGGTGGGCCTGCCAGAAGTGGTCCCGCGAGCGAATTCAAAATAATCCAGTAAATCCAGGGTCTCACGAAATGGTCCGCTCACTGCCGCAGTAGACGATCCGGTTCGCGAAAGTCTCCACAATAATTCAATCCGTATTGAACCGGTTGCGGAAAATGTCTTCCCGCCAGCTCCCGGCCTCCAGAAACGTGCTGTAAAATGGTTGACGCCATGTCAGCGGCAATTGAAATCGGTTATTATCGGGGCGGGGCGGACCCTCGCCGTTTATAAACCAATCGCCCCGGAGATGTTCTGTGTTCAGGGGGAGAGTATGAAAATTTTCGCGATTGTTTTCGCCGCGCCGGTTTTGTTATTCACGCTCACGACCAGCTTGAGCGCTTCACGACCGGCCCCCGCGCCGTCCGTGCCCAACGTATCCACGGTCTATTTTCAGACGCGCACGCCCGCCATCATCGCGCATCGCGGCGCGGCTGATGAAGAGGCCCGGCGCAACGGGTTCCACGAAGGAACGCTGGAGGCCTATCGGTACGCGGCCGGTCTGGGCGTGGAAGTTCTGGAGATGGACGTGCACGTGACGACCGATCGGCGCCTGCTGGTGCACCATGACGATAAACTGCCCGCGGCCTGCGCCGGTCAGGACCGGATCTCGCGCCTTTCCGCCGGGCAGGTGAAAGCCTGCCGTGCGGGCCTGGGTTACGAAATTCCCGAATTACGCGAAATTTTCACTTCGTTTCCGCGAACCCGCATGACGATCGAAATGAAAACGCCGGGCAACTCCCTCACGGGCAGTTACACGGGAATCGCCGCGCTGCTCTGGAATGAAATCCGAAGCCACGGCATGGAACGAACCGTCAGCGTCTCCTCCGTGAGTGGCTCTTCCACGAAGGAATTCCGCGGCCTGGTGAATGGCATCCCCACCGGGCTTTCCGCCGGCGAGCAGGTCAGCTTCCTGCTCTGTTACCTGGCGCGCCTGCCAGGGTGGGCCTGCGCCGGCGTACCGCGTGACGCGAATCATCTGTTGGAGACGCCCTTCGTACACAAGGAACTGGAGTTCCTCGGCGTGTCCCTTCCGATTTTTTCGCTCGTCAGCGATTCGTTCGTGGGTCAGGCGCGAGCTTATCAGTATCGTTTGAACTACTGGACCGTCAATAAACCCGACGATATCCGTCGTGTGTTCGCCGTGCGCGCCGACGGAGTCATCACCGACAATCCGGGCCTGGCTCGAATCGCGGTTCGTTATTTATGGGACGAAAACGCGTACGCGCAGCGGTGGTACTCTTGATCGGCGCCGGTCTGGTGGCCGTGGCGATTTACTTCCTGTTACGACCCGCCGGGGGTGAAAAGCCAGTCGTTGAAGGCGAACCGGGCGGTGTTGAAACGGTCGAAACGGGCCGGGAACTTTTTGAGTTCGACGAAACGGCGCCCGTTCGCGCGGAAGATTTTTCGCCCGAGTCGCTCCAGGCCTCCCTGGCGACGCACAGAGCCCTGCCGGACAATCTGTTTTTGCCCGCGCTGCCGACCGACCCGGACCGCGCGCGCCTGGCGGCACGGGACCGCCGCCTGGGCGAAATGCGATCTCTACATTTTAAGATCGAAAAAAATCAGGCGACCGCAGCCGAGCGCGAAGCCTATTTTTCCTTTCGCGCGCGCTACAATCGCGATAAAATCGCCATGCTCGAATACGTCGCGCTCAAAACCCCCGGCGCGAAAGGACTTGATTCGCTTCCGCCGCATATCCAGGAAATGATCCAGGAACTGGAAAGCGAAATCGCCGATTTTGAGCGAAAACGTTGATGGAAAGAAAGCGGCCCGCATCCGGCTGGAAGAGCCGGTGGTGGGTAGGCCGGCGGCCGACTTCAGGCGAAAATGTCGTCGTCCGTGCCGATCGAAATTTGTTTGCCGTTGCCGCGATCGAAGGTCACGCGTTTGACGTAGTGGGCGTGTAAAAGTTCGGTTTTGCCTTTGACTTTCAGTTCGACTTCGTCGCCGAGCGTCAGATGATCCCGCACCATCGCCACCGTGACGCTGGATGCGAGGATCGTGCCGGGCAGGGCCGCGCTTTCAATGCGTGATGCGGTATTCACCGCGTCACCAATGTACGTGAGTTCCATGAACTCCAGCGTGCCAATGCTTGCGATCGTGCAGGGGCCGGTGTGCAGACCCACGCGCAACTCAACGGAATCCTGGCCTTCCTTGAGTCGAAAAAAATTGAGGATGTTGAATTGTTTCTGGATTTCCACGGCGGCGATGATCGCGTTCAGGGGTTCCTCAAATACGGCGAAGATCGAATCACCCATGATCTTATCGATATAGCCGCCCCAGTGCAGCACGGTGGACGAGTTGGCGCCGATCGAAAGATTGAGCAACTCCACGATTTCCTTGGAGCCGATGCGTTCGGCGAGGGCCGTGAAGGCAACCATGTCCGCGAAGAGGTACGTCAGGACCCGGTCCTCGTCGGGAATCGTTTCGCGTCCCATGCGGATGGCCTGCCGGATGCCGCCCATGACCTGGGGTGATACGTAACGACGCATGACCTGGAAGGCCCTGACATTCTCAACGAAGGGCCCGGTGTCGATGAGCAGATCTTGCGGCAGGTCCAGTTCCTGTACGAAAAAGCAGAGGCGGCCGGCTTCGTCGCAGTACCCGCCGATTTGAAAGAGTAAAATGTCGCCTTTATAAGTACGGAGGTACGCCCGGTAGTTTTGAAAACGGCCCCGCCGAATTCGGCCGCCGTTTTCTTCGAAAATATCGCGGTAGGCTTCCCCTTCAAAGACCGCGTCCGGGGTGAGAGCGGCCGCGGCACTGGAACGGTCGTACCCAAGACGGTCCAGCAGGGCGGGCGAAATCGATTCCAGTTTTCCGTCCGGGCGGAACACCATCACGCCAGCGCCCAGAGACCGGAATACTGCTTCGATCTGGCCCATGCAAAATGGACCCGGACGATCAACTCTTATAAACTACGTAAGAATTGCCGCGGGGGCCCCGCTTCCATCCTGAACTATTTTAAGGGGCAGTCAAATCTTTTTTCGGAAACTCCCGGGTCCGATCCCTTCCGGCCGCATCATGGCACCCGAAAAGCGCCCGGGCTGCCCGGGGAACGCCCGAATTTCGGACCTTTGACCCCTCTGGAGGCCGCGGGGAACTGTGGACACGCGGAGGCCGTGTTGCAAGCCTGGTCTATGACCGCGGCGCGTCGTTTTGGGGATCCCTTTCGTATTTTTACCGGCTTTTTACTCCTGTTTCCGGCTGTTTCCCTCGCGGGTGAAACACGGGAGGCCGCCGCTGTTTTCGCCAAATGGCGTACCGGCCAGCGAGTATTCGCGGAAGTTGACCTCGAAAAATACCGGACCCTGGACGACGATTTTCTGCGACATTTCCGCCGGCTGTTTCCGGATTCCTTGCGCGGGCAGGCCGCCTTTCTAAAAATTCCAGCGGGCTTCGGGTCGCTCAGTCCCGGGGACGCAAAGGGGCTCCGGGAGCGTCTTGCTCCTCTGGTGGCCGAATTGAATGACCCGGAGGGTCTGCTTACGCATCTCAAAAAAAGCGGTTTTTCTACCCTTGCGGTCAATAAAAGCGAAATTAGCACTCCTTTTCAGAAAGTCTCCGCCAAATACCGGGAGTTTTTCGAAGCCCTCCTGTGGGATCCGGAAGAGGACCCGCAGCGGCAGGCCCTGTTCACGCTGGCCAACAATTTTTTTGAATACTGTTTTTTTCCCGCCCATCATAATGATTGTCAGGCCATGACCGGAAGCCCCGCCGAGAACCCCCTCTTGCGCATGATTTACGCGAATATGTGGTATCATCTTTCGGGCGTCGGCTGGCAGCACTGGAACGAGGGGGCGCTCCAGACTTTGACCGACCGGGACCGGGCCGGGGATGAAATCGTTTATATCGCCGGAGGAACCGATATCTACAGGCTTCTGTGCCGCGGCATCAGGCGCATCCGCGTGATCGATCCGATCTTTCCGAGCCAGACCAAATACTACGCGGAAGGCTGGCGTTTTCTGGTGGAAGCGTCCGGCTCCGGCATGGATCGGATTCGATTTAACGCGGCGGCCGATGGCGTGGACCTCGTCCTCCTCCGCGAGGAACAAGTTGTGACCGGCAAATTCGCCACACCCGAGTTATCCGATGAATCGAAACTGGAATTGCCGCAGAGTCGCACGGTCTGGGGTGTTTTTGACGCGACCGGCAAGCGGGCGGGAGAAGTCGTCTACGAGCGGCGTTTTGTGCGCCAGGACGATTTCGCGGAGAAGAAGGGCCGCACCTTTTTAATTTCTTTCAATGAATTGAACTACGTGGCCACCACGGATGAAGACGGCTGGGGTTTGCAGCCGTCCAGATTCCCTTCATCCTTTCAGATGGTCGTCAAACAATTGCGCAAGCCGGTTTCGCGCGCGGTTCTCGTCAACCTGGAGGAAATGCGCAACAGCAGTTTTTCTTTTATCAAGCTGGGCACGAGCATCAATTGAGGATGCGAAATTCCGTGCGTCGATTGCGTTCGTCAAATCCCGCGCCCTTGCGCGCCACCACCGGTTCGCTAAAACCCGCTCCGCGTACCGTGAACCGGCCGGGGGCGAGTTGTTTGCGGCTCACGAGGTAATCCCGAACGGCCCCGGCGCGCCGCAGCGAAAGGTCCTGGTTGTATTCGGCCGTGCCGTGCAAATCCGTATGCCCCGTGATTTCCAGTTTTAAATCCGCGTGCGCGTTCAGATACCCGGCCAGTTCATCCAGGATCGCGTGCGACTCGGGGCGCAGTACGGCGCTGTCGTGATCGAAGTGAACCGAACGTGTCGTGAACACGTCGCCGCGGGCGGTTTTTTCGAAAAGCACCGCGCTTTTGCCGTAGATATCGTAGCGCCCCGCGCTGTCCGCGCGATTGGAACATAGGTAAAAGAGTCCGCCGCGCCGTGAAAAATAGATATCATCACCTTCCGAATTGACGACTTCACCCGCGCCGCGTACTTCTCCGAAGGCGCCGGACTCGCCCTGCTCGACCGCGTAGATATCGAATCCCCCGCGTCCACCCGGTCGCGTCGACGCGAAATGAAACAGCCCGCCGCCCTGGGGCACGAAGGCCGCCTCGCGGTTGCCCGAATTGATACTGGCCGGCAGAGCGACCGGCGGCTCGAAACCTTTCTCCGTGAACTTCGCGGCGTAGAGCGTCGAGCCGGAGGGATCGCCGAATTGCCAGCGCGCGAAGTACAGGGTCCGTGTTTCCACATCGAAAGTGGGCGAACGTTCGTGGTGTATTGAATTGAGCGGTCCGTCCAGGCGCCGGGGCGCGGTCCAGGCTCCGTTTTCGAACGAACTCATATAGAGGTCAAAGGAAACGCGGATGCGACCCTGCGCGTCCTTTGGCATTTCCGCGCTGCCGTCGCGGTCGGACGAAAAAAATAATAACTTCCCGTCCGGGGTCAGGAACGGGGCCTCGTCGTTGTACGCGGAATTTACCTGGGGTAGCGGCCTGGGCTCGGACCAGCCGGTCGCGCTGCGTTGGGCGAAATACAAATTCTGGTAACGTTCCGTACCGCGTTTCGCGTTGAAAATCATGAGCGTTCCGTCTTCGGTAACGGTTGGGGAAAACTCATCGCCCGGTGTGTTGACCGGCGCGCCGATGTTTTCGGGCGGGCGTTCGGGGAGCTGTTCCCGGGCCTTGATTTCCATGGCCCCCCCGGTCGCAAGGATTAAAAGGGTGAGAAATAATTTTCCGCTCACCCTTTTGTTTTCGGCCAATCACCGGAAACCTTTAGGCGCCCCTCTGATTTCGATTGTCTTTTTCCGACCCGGGTGGCAGGGTCGCCCCCACGCGGGGTTTAACCCCGCAAAAAAAATGAGGTGAAAAAATGGGCATCATTGCTGGAATTCTGATGGCAGCGGGAGGAATTTGCGTCCTCGTAGCTTCCATTGTTATTTTGATCGCCGCTTTCAAGGAAAGCGCGGTGCAGGGACTGCTGGTACTCTTCGTACCGTTTTATGTTCTGTACTACGCTTTCAAAAAAATGGAAAACCCGGGTATCTGGCCCAAGGTTCTCATTGGCGGAATCGGCCTGTACATTGTTTCCTTTATCCTGACCGCCTTCGCCGCGAAAAGCGCGATGAGCGAAATGGAAGGCCCCCCCGCGATGCCGGAAGGAATGGAAATGCCGTCCGGACAGGGCGACATGGCTCCGCAAGGGCAGTAAAAATATTCCGGATTGTTTTTCGCAATCGGGCTGGCGGTTTTCGCCAGCCCGAACTTCTTTCCGGAGTCGGCTCCTAACCCGGATTATGCACGAAATTCTCCCCGAATTTTTGCGCTCAACGAAAACCGCCTTTCAAGGCGGTTTTCTTCATCTCTAAGTGGCACCATATTTTCGTTTCATGCATAATCCGGGCTAATCTTCCAGCCGAATCCGCCTGGGTCCGGCCAGGGGTAACTGGAAGTTTTCCAGCGCCTTGCCGGCCTGATCGGCCGGGACGTCCGGTCGCACCAGAATTAAGATGGCCGAGGTCGTGCCGTTGTCGCGGTCACTCTGGACCGTCATCCGTGCCCGCAATTTTTTTTCGTCCAGCGCCCGTACCGCGCGCGCGATGGCGGCCTGGCTGGTGGGGTCAGTTTCCGCTTCCTCAAAAAATTGAAACATCGCCTGTCCGCCGTTCGCGCGTTCGAGTTTTTTCTGGATGCTCATGAGGTCGTTTTTCTGGAGCGTAAAATGATTCAACGCTTCCACGACCACGCGCCCCGGCTCCAGGGCGACTCCCAGTTCAATCGGCATTTTCAATTCTTTGAAGCGCGGGACGAAGGATTCGAAATACCCGGCGTGGCCGGCCGTCAGAGCGATGCGGAACGCGCTGAGGCCGGTCCGGTACTGGTCCGGGTTCGCGCTGTCGAAACCATTTTCGCGAAAAACAACTTCCTTTACATTCGCGCGCAATGCGTTCAGGGCCATCAAGCGCAGAACGGCTACCAGAGTTTCCGTGAGATCTCCGGCGCCGATCCGCGCGGCCAGCAGTTCGGCGCTCAGTTTCAGGCACGCGTCGAAACGCGGGCTGAAACGGAATGTTTCGAAGCGGAGCGCGTCGCCCTGCGAACCCACGGTTTTTTCAAGGAGGGCGCGCAGTTCAGATTCGGATTCGTTGAATTCGGGCACGAGGAAGGTCCGGGCGCGGTCCAGGCCAGACCGCGGGCGTTGGATTTTAAAACGGAGTTTCGCGTGGTTTGGTATTTTGTCGACCCTTTTCAACCGGAGCGGTGAGCGGACGCGGCCCTCAGCAGCCAGGCCGGGGGGCCGTCGGCAGGGAAGTCCGAATCCAGCGAATAAAATCCTCGTGCAGAAAGGCCCGGAGTTCGGGGTCGGCGCCGGTCAAAATAAAATCAGGGTCCTGGTCGGTGGTCTGATAAATTTCCAGCATACGCTTCAACTGCCGGCGTTCCCAGATATAAAAAATAAAATAACCGGAAAGCCCCAGGGAAATACCGGCCTTTTTTTCGTTCAGTTGAAAGGTTTCCTGGGTTCCCGGCACCAGTAAGGGTTTTGTGCGCAAATCCTCGATAAAATGTTCCAGTTCCACGGGCATACTGGCCAGGGTGTTACCATCGCAAACGAGCGGGGCCGGCAGGTTCTGGTTCTGGACGAACAGGGCCAGGCCCTCATGCAGCCAGTACGGGGTATTGGGCCGCAGGGATTCGAGCAAGGCGTGGGTGGTTTCGTGGCGCCAGACGAAGGCCGGGGCGGCCATGGGAATATGAATGGTATGCGTGACCCGGTTGTAATCGGCCAGGGATTTGATCGGGATGACCCGGTAGCGGTTGTACGACGCGTAATCCCGGTAGAGCACGATCGAAAGGCGCCGCTTTTCGGGATTGTAGGCGGGGAAAAACTGGGAAAGCAGGCGCTGCTCCAGACCGCGGTAGCGTTCCGAAACTTCCTCGCACTCGGCCTGGCTGATCTCCGGTTCGGCGTAAAAATCCGCCTCCCGCGTGGCCAGGCAGAGGTTGTCTTCCCAGGGAACCCGTCCGGGGGCGCTGGCGCAGGCGTTCAGCCAGACCAGGCAGAAAAGCGGAAAGACCCAGGTTACAGCTCGCCCCGCACCCCGGAAATTCAATTCCGTGGATGGTGGCGGAGGCGATATCTGTCTGGCACAAACCATGCGCGGCTCTCGACCGGGCCCGCGCTGTTTCAGTCCTTTACGTGGATTTCGGCGATTTTGGTGACTTCCACCAGTTCAAGGATCGAATTCACTCGCTGGTCCACGTTAAGAAACACCATCCGGGCCCGTTCGTTGGTTGCTTCCTGCAAATTACGATTTAAATTGATGAGTTCGGAAATGCCGGGGGAGTTGATGTATTCCACATCCGCCAGGTCCAGTTCCAGGACCTCCAGATCGGAGGAAATATATTTTCCGGCGTTCAAAAAACTCACGAGGCTATTATCCCCTTCGATCCGGGGTTCGGAGATTTTCAGCCGCAGAGTGGTTCCTGTTTTTTGAGCGCTGAGGTTCATAATCCTTTCCAAAAAGGATCGCTACCAGGAATGAGGGATAATCAACACCGCAATTCGCCGCGTGCGAATCGTTCTGGAAGCGTTTCGGAACCTTTCGGGATACATGGTAAATTTTCAACCAAATAAAATCTTCCCCTGGCTCGCGGATCGCGCTTTGCGAAACCCGGTGTACCTGGTTGTCCTGCCCGCGGGTGTGATCTACGTCTGGCACCTGGCGCACTGGGGCTGGCTCCGGGCCGTGCTGCTGGTCCTGCCCGTACTGGGCCTCAATCTCCTGGGCGGTCAGGTTTTTTATCGAATCTGTCGGCGGCGTCTGGCCGGTCCCCTGTCCCTTGGCCCGGAATTAATGTTCATTCTGGCCGCGGCCGGGGGCCTGCTCCTGTTGCCGGAGGCCGTATTCGGGACATCGCTGGCCACCGGGATCGTTCTGGCTCTGCTGGGCTGGTTGCTGGTTCAGTTTCTGCTCAAACAGGCGGGCGGGTTTTATACGGCGTACATCGGCCTGTTCATTTTTCTGGCCGTGTTTTATTCGTTCCACCTCCTGCACGCGGAGGAACGGCTGGTGCTTGAATACCTTGCGCGCGCGCGCAACTCCGAAATCGCCCGCGCTGTGCGTGACCGGTATACCTGGGAAATCCCGGGCGGTCGACGCCTGTTAAAAAAAGACGGCCGGCCGGCGCTCGCGTTCGCGGTTCCTCAGGACCTGTTCTTTCACGACCCCTTCGACCTTCAGCTCGACTTTCGGTACGGCCTGGCGGGGATGCCGATCGGTGTGTTTTCCGCTTCCGCCACCGATCCGCAGATCGCCCCGGTGCTGGTCCTGTTCGCGTTAGAACCTGGCGATCCGGACGCGCGCGAAACGGTCGTCCCCGTGATTCGAAGGTTGCTCGGCCATATGAGCAACGCGGCTTTGCTCGCGGATTTGAAGTTCATCGGCGCACGCCAGGCGGCCCCGCCGCTTACGGGCGGACCCTCGCTGGACGGAGCGTTCTGGTCGTACACCGAAGCGGCCACAACGCGCACGATGCAGACCGGATATTACGCGTTCGGGACCGGGGACGGGCGCTTCGTATTTTTTCTGCGCGAACCGGTGTTCACGGGATTTCGCCACCATCCGGATTTATTGTATATAATTCGAAGCCTGCAATTCCCGGAAGAAAAAGCCGCGGCCGGGGTGACGACTGACCCCGGCGCGCGCGAAAGGTGAGCCGTGCGGGAGGCTCGACCATCAAGCCCCCGGACCATCAGGCCCCCCCGCTCGTTCCTTTGAATATGCCGGCGATTTCGCTCGCTCCACCGATTTTCAGTACCGAGAGAACTTCCTGGACCACCCGCGCGAGCGGCGCAAGCGAACCGCCCCCTTCCAGAACCGTGTAGGAATCGATCCGCTGCGCTCCCGCGACGGCCGGCAGTGATTCGATCAGTTTCATGGCCCGTTCCGCTTCGCTGAAGTTGCCCGCGATTTCGCGGCGCGCGCGCTCCACCGCCAGGCCGCTCAGTTCGATTTCCTTTTGAATCCCGGCGGCGCGCGCTTTTAATTCGAGCAGCGGCAACTCGAACCGATTCCAGCGTTCGATTTCGAGTTCCATTTTTTTCGCCCGCACCGCGTGCTCCAGCTCCGCCAGGCGACGCTCCTCGTTCAATTCGGTTTCGTGCAGAATCGTATTGTTTTCGATTTCCGCGAGCGCGATCCGGCGGCGGCTGGCCAGTTCGTTTTCCTGGATGGTGCCGCGATTTTCCAGTTCGGCCAGATGCACCTTGCGATCGGTGCTCAGGCGCTCCATTTCGGAGTTTTCACGCAGCGCGTTTTCATTGGACACAATCTGCCGATTGGTCTCGATTTCTTTTCTGCGTGATTGCAGGCGCAGATCGTTGCGAAAATCCGATTGAAGATCGTTGAACACATGCTCTGACATGACCTTCACGTGCCGGATGCCGACCTGGTGGAACAGAATGCCCCATTTGTCCTCCACCTGGGTGAGCTGGAGTTTCAGTTGCCCGGCGATGTCCT
Organism: uncultured Leptospiraceae bacterium; assembly: GCA_964631535.1. Classification (GTDB taxonomy): domain Bacteria; phylum Spirochaetota; class Leptospiria; order Leptospirales; family Leptonemataceae; genus CAZVZS01. The sequence continues at coordinate 8,615 of CAZVZS010000040.1, read as the reverse complement.
CTTTTTTGCGGTGCGCGTCCTCGATGCTCATGTTGGCGATCACGTGGCGAACCGCCTCCACGCAGATCATGCGTAACTCGTAGTTGGTGCGCGCCATCGGGTCTTCCGCGTCGAAGAGATCCAGAGTCTTACAGGCGTGGATCGGATCGGCGGGATTGATCTGCCAGGCGGCGTACCCTTCGATACCCAGCCCCTGGAAGTGAATGTTCGCGTTGTCAGTCGAAAATTCGAGCGTCTGCACCGAAGCCGGAATGCGAATGAATTTGCGCAGGCCGAAGAACCGAAAACTGCGACCCCCCAGGACCGCCATCGGTTTTTTCGCGCCGACCCGAATGAGGTATTCGTTCGGTAGCGCGGCTTCGTACAGAACCCCCGACAGTGCTTTGCGTTTTTTTACGTAATCTTTAACCTGGTATTCACTGGCTGCTGCCATATATTTTACTCCTGGCCTGCCAATCGGTCCGGACCCGGATGGTAAACCAGGGATTGGACGAAGGGTGGGCGGGCTTTCTGACATCCGAACCGAAAAAAATGAGCCAGGCCGGCTTTCGGGGCGGGCCGGGACATAATTCGGGTTGCCTCCGACTGGCCGCCAATGAAAAATTGGCTTCCTATTTATACGGTCCGGTCCAAAAACACGTTGATCTGAAACCGATCATCGAAGAGGATTGGGCCGTTCGTCCATCCCGGACAGGAAGTGTGCCATCATGATCTACTTTAACGCCTGGGGCATTGCCACCCTGATTTGTTGCGTGTTTACCCTGCTGATCCTCGGGTATCTGCTCACGCTGAAAAACAAATCCAGGAATACGATGATCGTGGTGTACTTTTTCCTGGGAGCCTTCATCCTCGATTTCGGTTTTCTCTGGGGCGCCATACTACCCGCGCCGCTGGGCGGACACCATCGGTTCATCACGGTGGGCGGGGTTTTTACGCCGATCATTTTCATGGTCGCGTTCGCCTATTATTTTCCGCGGCTCGAATTCGCGCGGGAAGCCCGCATCGCCCTGGCGCTCACCACTCTGTTTTCCCTGGGGCTGGCCGGGCATTTTTTCTGGCAGGCGCTCCGCACGCAGCCCGACTTCACGTTCGCGGGGGACGTTTTTAATTATTTCGAGTCGAACGGTCAGCCGATGGGCAAGCTGGTTTCCTACGGCATATTGTTGATGGTGTTCTGGTTTATCGTCGTCATGATCCGCAAAGCCAGGCGTCTGGAAGGGGAGGAACGGCGCGCGCAGATTCAGTTGCTCTTCGCTATGACCGTGCCAGCTCTGGGTCCGGGCATCGCCAATATGCTCTGGCAGCGCGGCGTGATCAACCACGGGGCCTTTCAACAAATATTCGTAGTCCTGACCCTGGTCGGTTATTTCGCCATCGCCATCGTATTTATCAACAACACGGTCGAGCGCACGTCCTTCATGACCAAAATCGTCGGAATTTCCATCATGACGATTTTGCTCGTGGTGCAGGGGGTGTTCTCCGTCATCAACGGCGAATTCGAACGCAAATTCGATCGCATGAACACGCTCGACGCGCGCACCTACCTTCTGGCCGGGAACCCGGTTCCTGAAAACGCCGCCTACGTATTCAGCTATTCCCTGCGTCCGTACCAGGGCGAAGGCGCGCGGATCCTCTTCAATCGGCATAACCATTCGTTTGACCTGGCGGCCGTTACCGAATCCTTTCGCGCGGAGCCCGCGCCGCCGGTGGGCGTACGCATTCCGCGGCAGGCCGCGAAATTTTCGGATCAGTTATATTTCGGGTACCGGGTTCGTGACGAAGCCTCGGGACGCGTGTACGAAATCGGTTTTCCGTATCTGTACTACCGCTCGTACGCCAACGGGTTCGCGAGCAAAGTGGCCGTGATGCTGGGCCTGCTGGTCATAATGATTCTGGTGCTCTATCCGGTGTTTTTCTCGCGCACCCTGGTGCGGCCGCTGAACGCCCTGCTGGAAGGTGTGGGTGAGGTAAACGTGGGCAATCTGCGCATCGCCATCCCGGTGATGGTGCAGGACGAAATCGGTTACCTGTCCGAAAGTTTCAATCGTATGGTGCGCAGTATTCTGGACGCGAAAAACAAGCTACAGGAGTACGCGGACACCCTGGAAGAGAAAGTCATAGAACGTACGAAAGAAGTCCAGGAAAAACTGGAGGTGATCGAAAAACTCAAGGTTCAACAGGATGGGGACTACTATCTTACGGCGCTCATCGGCAAACCCCTGGCCATGGACTGGAATAAATCCGAAACGGTGCGTACGGATTTTTTCATGGAGCAGAAGAAAAAATTCAGCTTTCGCGAGCGTGACAGTGAACTGGGTGGGGACATCTGCATCGCCGGGAATTTACGCTTCAAGGACGCGGGTCGTTTTACGGTATTCTGCAACGGGGACGCCATGGGGAAATCGATGCAGGGCGCCGGGGGTGCCATCGTACTCGGCACGGTGATGAACAACATCATGTCCCGCTCCGCGCGGAACGACCGCGTATTACAAATCAGCCCCGAACAATGGCTGGCCAATACGTACAGCGATCTGGACGATACGTTTCGCACCTTCGACGGCGTGATGATGGCTTCGGTCGTGCTCGGAATCGTCAGCGAAACCACCGGAAAAATGTATTATTTCAACGCGGAACATCCCTGGAGCGTCCTCTACCGCGATGGTCGCGCGCAGTTTATCGAAAAAGAACTCACGCTTCGAAAACTCGGGTCCCTGTCCGAATACAAATTTCGCGTGCACGAATTCCAGCTTGAACCAGGCGATGTTCTGTTCGCCGGCAGCGACGGGCGCGATGACATCGATACGAGTGACGATCCCGGCGTACGCGTCATCAACGAGGACGAAAATGTTTTCCTGGATACGGTGCAGGAAGCGCGCGGCCAGCTGGATCGCGTGGTCGAGCTGATTCGCGCGGGGGGTCATCTCACGGACGATCTTTCCCTGATTCGCGTGGAGTTCGCCCCGGTGGGGGCGCGCGAGCGCGGGGTTTCCGTCAGCGAAGATGAATCCTGGGCGCCCACACCCGGCCTCGCGCGCGGAACCGAATCATCCACCAACCTGGAAGGCCTGAGCCAGAGGAGCCAGGAATTGTTCGACCGCAAGGAGTACGAAGCGGCGGCAGCGCAGATGCGCGAGCTGCTTGATATTCGCCCCGACGTGGCGGACGTGTGGTTCAATCTGTCGCTCTGTTACAAACACCTCAAGCGGATCGAGGACGCGGCCTACGCGGGCGAAAAGTTGTACAATCTGCAACCGAATCGCGTGGCGAATCTGATCAACCTCGCGGATAATTATCGGATACTGGGGCAGTTCAGCCAGTCCCGTGATTATTTGCGGAGGGCGCTGGAGTTGAATCCTGATTCTGAAAACGGGCGGCGCCTGGACGAACTGCTGAAAGCCCGCGGGGCTTGAGCTGAGGCGGAGGCGGATTTGGCCGCGAAAGATGGACGACCCGTATGACTCCCACCTGCCTTGAGGTTCGGTGTCTTCCCGCGCCCCCCGTGGCGCAAAAAAACCGGAGCCAGACCTGGCTCCGGTTTTCGCGCAAAAAACGCTAACGCTCTTACAGTTTGTTCCAGGTCTGGGTCCGGCCGATCAGGGAAAACCCGAGGAAGCCGCGCACAAGCAACTGCGAACCTTTCACTTCCATTTTACATTTGTAGATGCTGCCGGTTTGCGGATCGAGAATCTGTCCGCCTTCGCAGGCCGCGCCGTTGCAGGTCAGGCCCCACATGAATACCAGGCCTTCGATCGGTTTGTCTTTGAAGTTACCGGGGCATTTCGAACATTTGGGGTTCGGTTCTTCGGGAGCCAGCAGTTTGGTGATTTTGCCGCACACATTCGCGCCGCACTGAAAAATCTGTACATGGGATTTGGGTTTACCGTCTTTATCGCTGATGGTCACCCATGTGCCCATGGGCGATCCCTGGGCGAAGAGGCTTCCGCCAGCCACGAAAAAAAAGATGCCGGCGAGAACCGTGAGCGCGCCTTTCTTGTTTAAGATCATAAATTCCTCCGATCGTATTTAAAGTTTCGCGTTGCGGAGCCGGGCAGGCTCGCCCACGTGAAATTCCTCAATTTGAGATGACTGGAGCCTTACCCCTGCTTCTCCCCTGTCAAGTCCATTCCGCGCGAGTTCGCCCGGGAGGCGCCTATGTGGCACCGCGTTACTGCTGCGCACCAGAAACGGCGAAATACAAATCCAGGTCGGTCTGGAGGAGTTCGGCCCGCTTCTGGATCACCGCCGGCAGAGCTGGCATCTTCGTGTCGGTCCAGACCCAGTCGCCGAGCACGTTCAGGATGGGGTCTTTTTCGCCTGAAAAAATTCGAATCGCCGCCAGGCGAATATCATCGGCGGTCGTGGGGCGAAACGGTTTATCGAAGGGGGCCGCGTGGCGGTGGACTTTTTCCTCAAATTCGTAATTGCGGCCCCAGAGCCAGTCCGCGAATTTTTTTTCACCTGAATCGCGCCAGCGACGTTCCACGTCCACGAGTTCCGGATAGGTTTTCCGCATCGCGCCTTTCTGCACCAGAATAGCGATGCCGCGCACGGACTTGCTCGGAAACATGCCGAGGCGAATCGCTTTGAAACGGTCCGGGTGGCGCACCGCCAGGTCTTCCATGATGAGCTTGGTAAACGTCATCGCCCCGTATATGTCCAGCATCGGTTCCATTGTGATGAAGCCGGAAAGACACACCGTCAGCGCCGGCCGCAGGTCCCGCATGAGTCGCAGCATCGGCCGCACGGAATATTCGATACTCTCCGATACCATTTCACGCGTGGCGGCGGAGGCGGGCATCCCGACCATGCCGCGGGCCGGGACGTACACGATGCCCGCGAGCGTACCGGGATCACCCGCGTCCGCGGCGCGCACGCCGGCCAGGATTTTGTCGGCCGCGTCGGGCGCGGCCAGGTCGATGCCGTGGATCGTGTGGTCCGCGCCGCTCACCGCTTCCGCTGTGGACGTGGTCGAAATAAGCCGCGTGTCCGCTCCGCGCAGGCCCGCGAGAATCGCCTGGCCCGATACCGATGATCCGCCGACCACCAGAAATATTTTTTGTTTTTTCATCGGTAAATCCGTCACCCCCGCGCTTCGCGAACTTCGATACGATTGCGATCCACAATTTCGCGCACGGGGGTTTTAATGTAATGTTTGTGAAAATAATCCCCGTCAAGGACCGCTCCGTCCCAGAGAATGATGTCCAGATCGATCGTACGCGGGCCGGCTTTGATGGGGCCTTTGACACGACCGAGTCGCACTTCCAGGGATTTGAGGTAGGCGCGCAGATCGTCGTGTTCGAGTTCCGTCTCGATCAGGAACGCGCCGTTCAAAAAATCAGCCTGGTCACGGTAGCCGTCCGGTTCGGTACGAATCAGCGCGGCCTGATCGAGCAGGGTCGATTCGCGCGCCAGCAGTTCAGCCGCCAGACGGATATTTTCCTCAGGCTGAATATTGGAGCCGACGGCCACGACCACGCGTGACCGTCTCTGTGAGAAATCGGCCGCGTTGCGCCCGGTCGCGCCAAGGGATTCGCCGCCGTCGATGAACAAAATCTGGCCGGTGAGAAATTCATTCTGGACCAAATAGTCCAGCCCGCGCGTGATTTCGGAAATCTGTCCCTGGCGACGCAGGGGAATGCCCTGTTCGCGCCAGACCAGGTACCCGGCGCTCCGTTCCCGCGCGGGCAGGACGACGCCGGGCGCGATGCCGTTGACCCGCAAGACCGGAGCGAATTCGAGCGCGGCGATTCTGGTCAACTCCGCGAGCGCTTTTTTTGAAAGTAAATACGCCGCGTACTGAAACTGGGCGAAGGCGATTTTATTGTCCAGGATATTGATGACCTGACCGGGCTGTCGCGTGGCCGCGAAGGCGCGGATTAAATCGAAAGGCGCGAAAAAATTCACGGCGAATTCACGTTCGAGCGTGGAGCGGTTGGTGCTCAGGATGGGCGCCTGGTCGTACAGTGAGGCTGAATTGATGAGGAGCTGTGGCAGACGCCAGGCTGCCACAGCTCCGAACAGCTCGGCGGCTCGTCGAAAAATCGCAGTGGAAGAGGCGGCATTCCCGGCCCATCCCCCGAATTTCAGCGGCGGTCGCCTGGGCCGCGGTTTCGGAATGGGCGTAATGCAGGGCGATGTCATAACCGGACCCGGCCAGGTGGAGGGCCAGGGAGCGGCCCAGTCGAACGGCCCCTCCGGTAACAAACGCGGTCGGTGTCACTGCGGGGCAGGATATCACCCACCGCGTTCAGGGCAAAAGTAAAAAGCGGATTTTTTGCGTGAATTATACCCAACCAGCGGGTATTTTGGAAGATTCGCAAAGAGTGAATTCCGATCTGTAATACAGGGTAGCGGGGAACAGGCACGGTTTTTTTTCCGGGATTATGTCGTCTGAGAAGTACTTACAGGATTCGGGAACCTTCGCCGAAGTTTTTTTTACGGCCGGCTCCCCGGAGCGCGGCCGCATGGTGGCGGAACTCATCGCCGATGCGGGGGCTCTGGCTCTGCGACTGCGAGCGCGCGCCATCGCCGCCGTGTTGAAAAAACGCGGGGTGCCGTTCAGCGTTCTGTACGATTTCGAATTGAACCTCGCGCGCGGCCTGCATCCGGAGCGCGCGCGGCATCGGGGCGCGGAATTTTTCCTGGATCCGTACTACCGCGAACGCGCGCGACCGTACCTGCGTGAAATCCGCGAGCTGGAGGCGGATGGATTGCCTCCGGCCGGGGAACTGGTGCCGGTCCTGGCCGAAATCGACGCGGATGATGGTCCCGTAATGGTGCGAATGTTCCTGGACCGGGAACTCAGTCCCCGTTCGCCCGATTCGGCCGTGCTGCTCCGGGCCCTTGAGGACGGCATTGGCCGGGCGCGACGCTCCGCCAGTCCGGGTGAATTTCTCGTAAAATATTTTCAGGCACTTTCAGACGAAAATCCTGAGGCGGGCGATTTGTTTCGTCAGCGGGTGCGCTCTGACCGCGACCTGCGCCGTTACGCGGGGGATCTGGTTCCGCCGGGCGCTCCGGAAGAGACGGATTCTCGGGAGGAGGCCCCGGCAACAGCGCGGGCAGGCCCCGATCTCCACGGTCTTTACATCTGGGCGCTGAAACATACCAAACAATTCGAGGAATCGTTCGCGGGTGACGGGGACTCCGTTGCCCTGGAGCGCCGCATCGGCGGAATTTTC
>CAZVZS010000040.1:0-1424 GCA_964631535.1 uncultured Leptospiraceae bacterium | reverse complement strand
TCAGGAGCGCGGTCGCGACGTGGCCGTGGGCGTTCTGGACCTGATGATCGAAGGCGCCGAGGCGGCCAGGTTATTGCCCGCGACGCGCAGGGTTCTGGCGAACATCAGGGGCATCGCGCCGGTGAGCGCGGCACCGATTCCGGCGCCCGGTCCGGCGTCAGATCCGGAACTGGACGAGACCGCGGAGCAGGCGACCGAACTCTCCGTCACCCCCGCCGCGCGCGACACGGACCCGGGCGCGGAGGCGGAGGAGAAAAAAAACATCCCGGCTTCCGCGCCGAATTTTTCCAACGAGCCTGAATTCGTATCATATGATGATTTCGCGAATTCTGGCGAAAGCAGTTTTCCGTCACCCGCGCCAGCCGTCCCGTCGTTCGCTCCGGCTTTGGCTCCGCCGATGTCCGACGATTCCGAACCGGAACAGGACGGATTTCCGGAGGAGGTTTCGGAAAAAGAACAATTCCTGGCCGAAAAACGCGCGGAACTCGCGGAACTTGAAACAGAACTGCGCCGTGAACTGAACGCGACCCTGGCCGAAACCGGGCGCATCGCGGCCACGACGCCGGATACCGCAAAGGCCGCGGCCGCCATCCGGGCCCTGGGCGATCCACGCTTCGCTCCGTATCGCGAGCGGGTCCTGGCCGAGCTGGAGGAGGCGGACGATTTATTTCGTCGTATCATGGGCCTGTTGTCCGAACTTTCGCGGCGACTGACGATCCAGGAATTACGCGTCTTCGTGGACGGCCTGATCGCGGAACTCCGCGAAAACGAAACGGTCACCCGCGACCATCCGCACCTGATCGAACGCCTGACCAATTATCGAAATTCGCTTCTGGACGATCCGCCCGAGCTTTTGCGAACCGTGCACATGCGCCTGGACGAAATTCGCCGGTCACGGCCGGATTACATCGGCGATCAGCTTGCCTACCTCAAGGGCATTCTGGAGGACGAAAGTTACCGGCGACTCTGGCCGACAATTTTCAACATCTACCAGAACATCCTCCAGCAAAAACTCGACCTGACTCTGTCGGGGATCTCGCAGCGACCGGCTCCCGAGCAGATCGAAATGTTTCGCGCGCTGGAGCAGGGTTTCGCGCGGGGTTCACCCGTACACCGGGAACTGGAAGCGCGCCTGCGCGGGGCGGAACTGGCGGGCGTGGCGGGTCGCCTTGAGCGCGAGCGCGCGGGGGAAATCCCGGCGCTGGAAGATGTGCGGCGTTCGCCCGGCGGTTCGGCGGCTCTGGCAAGTATCAAAAACGAAATTCAAAACTTCGATCCGGCACAGGCGCGTGCCGCGCGCGAACGCGGGCGTCTGTTGAACGCGCCGGACGTGGAACCGGCGGCGAAGGAACGCGCGCTCGCGGATCTGCGCGAGTCGCCCGATCCAGAGCTGCGAAGCGAGTACATCATGCACCGTCTGGGAG
>CAZVZS010000039.1:21003-49373 GCA_964631535.1 uncultured Leptospiraceae bacterium | reverse complement strand
TCTTAGATACGAATTACGCGCGAACGGTGGTCGTCTGGAAATTCGCGAAGGGTACCTGGCGGCGGTTGTACGCGACCGCGCGGGCCTGGGACGTCTGAGCCTGGTCACGGGCCCTGTCGAAACGCGCGTGACCGGGACGGTTCTGTTCGTCGGCTCGCCGGAGGCGGGGACCGGGTACGTCTGCCTCTGCCATGGACGGGTCATTGTTGCGGACGAACGGGAAACCCGCGCCTGGGACGCCGCGCATCACCGCGCCTGGGCGGCCGCGCACCACCGGGCCGGACTGTTCCGGCGCGACGCCGCCGGTGTCGTCGAGGAATCGCCGGGGGATATGCGTCTCCACGACGATCGTATGCTGGAAGAGCTTGCGCGCGAAATCGGTGAAACGATCGACTGGGCGAAGTCGCCCTGAGCGCGCGCTCCGGCGGGGTCCGACCGCCGGTCCCGTTGCGTGTGCCAGGCCGCTCCCGTTCAGGGCGAATATAATACGTCTCGAACCGCGGTGGCGGTCCCGACCGGCAAACTCACGCGCGAAAAGCTCGCGCCCGCGTCGGAGGATTGAAACAGTTGCGGGAAATTCGTTCCGGCGCAGGGGGAGCCATCGCATTCGCGACCGCCGGCGAGAATCAAACCATTCCCGCCGCCGACCGCGTACATGGTGTTGCCCGCCGCGGGACACGCGACCGAGGGCGAAAACTCGTACGCCGCGCCGCTCAGATACGTTCGGAATTCGCAGGCGCTGACGTAGGCCGCGAGCACGAATTTTCCGCCCACAGTACCGAGCGCGTGATTACCACCCGATATCTCCGCCATTCCCGGATACGAATAATTGTCGCCCGCGTCCGTTGAAAACAGAAACCTGGTTCCCGTCGATTGCGCGAGCGCGGCCACCGAATTGCCGTCGGAACTCACCGCCGCCCCGGGGCCCGAAACGTTCTGGGCGTTCAAACCAAAACTGGTCGGCAGGGAGTACGTGTTGCCGCCGTCCGTGGAGCGCGCCACCTGCCAGGCCCCGCCGGTATCCGCGAAGACGTTCGTACCTTCACAGGTTATCGAATTCATCGTACCCGTATTGTTCATGAAACCGCCGGTTGTAAACGACAGGCCTTCGTCGGTTGAATAGTACGAAGTCGTGGCCACCGCGCTGGAGTTATTGTCGGCCACTACCACCCGCGTTCCGCAAACGGCGATTTTTTGCGCGAAATTCGTGCCGGGGCCGTCCTGTTCGCTCCAGGTCGAACCGAAGTCCGTGGAACGATACACACGATCGGAAGCTCCGTCGACTCCCACCAGGACTTTTCCGGATGTAACCCCCGCGTCGACGATCGCGTTCGTCGCCGTGTAGGTGATCCGTTCCCAGGTTGTGCCGTTCGTGGAGCGATACAATTCTTTCGCGTCGGAAAGAACAAGGTAGTACGAGTTTACGGAGCCGGCGGATTTCGCGAAACGGAAGTAGTCGTTAAAATACAGGTACGTAAGCGGAGCGCAGGAGGCGTCCGCGGGATGGCAATCGGTCGCGCTCTGGCGACAGGACAATACGACGCACAACAGGATGCCCTGCATTGCGCACCGATGCGCCCCGCACTGAGTTCGCCGGCTCACCCCTGGCCACATGCGTTAATTCTGAAACGGTTTACCGCGGTGTCGATCTAAAAACCCCGTTCGCGAAAGCAAAACCAGTCCCCTGTGCGTGGCCGTTTTCAGCCGGCGGTCGGCAGACGCAATTCCCCGTGCTCGTCGCGCGGGAAAAACGGATTGTGGGCCACCTCCCAGGCGTATCCGTCCGGGTCCGCGAAGTAACCGCTGTATCCACCCCAGAACGCCTTCTCGGGGGCCTTGAGAATCGTCACACCCTTCTCGCGCAGCATGCCGAAGATTTGATTCACTTCGTTTTCGGAAGCGGCGTTATAAGCGAAAGCCACGCCCGCGAACCCGTCGTTGGCCGCGTCGATCCGCGCGTCCTCGGCCAGGAGATTGAGTGGATAAAGCGAGACGACCAGACCGCCGACCTGGAAAAAGATGACGTCGTCCTGGCTGGCGGGGGACTTTTTCCAGCCGAAGATATCTTCGTAAAAACCGACTGATCGGTCCAGATTGCGGACACCGAGGGTCAACAAACTCACGCGGGGTATCATTGGTTGAAACTGGCCGCTGACCCGGGGATTGTCGAGTGAAAAAAATGGGCCTGTGCCTGCCTGCAGGCTCGCCCGGGGCCATTTTTGTCGCACCCGTATGGTATTATCCCCTTGACAGTCGCCGAATGGTCGGTTCTACTGAGGGTACTATGGCCGCACCCGCGCGCCTTGAGCGCGAAACAGCACAACACCGCCCGCGTTACGAAGGCCTGCGCGTAACCCGGGAAGAATACCTCGATATGGAACCGGACGGTTTCAAGTACGATATGATCGAGGGGGTTCTAACCGTGTCGCCGGGCGCCGATTTTGACCACGGTCCGTGCGCGAATACTGGCTGATCGATCCGCGTAAGCGGACGATTGAAGTCCGCTACGCGGTTGCGGACGCGAGCGGGCTCCCTGCCTGGGTAAACGCTACGGGGAGCGTGCTCGAAAGTCGGCTCCTGCCAGGGTTTCGCCTGAACACAAATGAATTCTGGGAAAAGTGAACGCATGATCAACGGAACAATGATGCAGTATTTCCACTGGTACGTCCCGGACGACGGCACGTTCTGGAACCAGGCGGGGCAGGCGGGCACGGACCTGGCGCGCGCCGGGTTCACGGCGTTGTGGCTCCCCCCCGCGTACAAGGGTATTGCCGGGCCGCGCGATGTGGGCTACGGCGTGTATGACCTGTACGATCTGGGCGAATTTGATCAAAAAGGCGCCCTGCGCACGAAGTACGGCACGCGCGACGGGTACCTGGCCGCGCTGCAAACGCTTCGGGCCGCCGGCATTCAGACGTACGCCGATACCGTGCTCAATCATCGCATGGGCGCGGAGGAAACCGAACTCGCGCGGGCCACGCCGTATCGCCAGCACGACCGCCTGTATCCGGCCGGTCCCCCGCGCGAAGTCCGCACGTACACGCGGTACGATTTCAAACCGCGCGCGGGTCGCTACTCCGATTTTGTGTGGAGCTGGCGGCATTTCGACGCCGTCGATTACGATGATCTGACCCGCGAACCGGGCATGGTATATTTATTCGAAGGCAAACAGTTCGACGATCAGGTGGCGCTTGAGCTGGGCAATTTTTCGTATTTGATGGGCAGCGATCTCGATTTTCAGAACCCGGACGTGCGCGCGGAAATCACGAACTGGGGTAAATGGTATCTGGACACGACCGGCGTGGACGGCTTTCGCCTGGACGCGATCAAACACATCTCCGCCTGGTTTTTTCCCGAATGGCTGGATACGATGGAACGGCACGTCGGCCGCGATCTGTTCGTGGTGGGCGAATACTGGACCCCGGACCTCAACACCCTCAAGTGGTATCTGGACGCGGTCGGTTCGCGTATGTCGGTGTTCGACGTCTCGCTCCATTTTAATTTTCACTTCGCCAGTCGCGCGGGCCGCGATTACGATTTGCGCAAGATTCTCGACGGAACACTTATGCGCGAAAGACCATGGCAGGCGGTCACCTTCGTGGACAACCACGATTCGCAGCCCCTGCAGGCGCTCGAATCCTGTGTGGAGCCCTGGTTCAAACCGCTCGCGTACGCGTTGATCCTGTTGCGATCGGAAGGGTATCCCTGCGTCTTCTACCCGGATTATTACGGCGCCGAATACGAAGACCGTGGCCGCGACGGGAAGACCTACCAGATCGTCCTGCCTTCGCACAAACGTCTGCTGGATTTATTCCTCCAGGCGCGCCGCGCGTACAACTTCGGTCCCACGTACGATTACTTCGATCACCCCCACATGATCGGCTGGACCCGCCCCGGTGACCGCCAGCGTCCGAAAGCGATGGCCGTGCTCATCGCCTCGGGCCCCGGCGGTGAAAAATGGATGGAAGTCGGCCTCCCCGACGCTACCTTTCGCGATCTGACCGGGCACGTGAAAGAAACGGTTACCGCGAACGAACACGGCTGGGCGCCGTTTCGCTGCGCGGGCGGATCGGTGTCGGTCTGGGTGAGCGGGTAGCGGGTTGGGCACCAGGCGCGCGGCGGCGCCGGGACTCAACCCAGGTCGACCAGCGCGATGCCGTGGTTCGGTGCGACGGGCAGTGGAATCCTGTCCGCGGCCGTGAGCACCGATTCTCTGGCGTAGACGCCCTGGACCGGCCGGCTGAAAACAATTACGCGATTTCGGTCAAGGTCGAGAATCCAGTAATCGGGAATTTCCGCGCGAGCGTACAGGGCGCTTTTACTCCGATCCAGAGCGAACGAACTGACCGCGACCTCGATGACCCAGGCGGCCGTCGTGGGGTGAGCGCTGGCGAAATCGTCGTAGCTGCCTTCGAGAATGCTGAGGTCCGGCTCCGGCTCCGAATCGCCGATCGTGAGCGGTCCTTCCTGTAGAATGACAAACGAAGCGGGCAGGAGCTTTTCGAGAATGTGTCTGAATTTATTTACGACAAGCCGGTGCCTGGGCGAAAGAGTCATTTTATTTACTAAAATTCCTTCCAGAAGTTCGGTATCACGCGGCAGAACTCCGCTCTGCCCGAGGCGGTGGTACTCCTCCAGGCTGAATCGTTTGACGCTTTCCAGTGGAATAACGAACCCGGGCGCGGCCATGCCAACAAAATAAGGACTGCGGAAACCGCGGCAAGAAGAAAAGGAATTCTTTTGGGGTTTATCTCGTTTTTTTATTATATTTTCACTATTATTCTTTAGCAGAATATTTTTCCGAAAAAGAAGGCTAATCCGGGATAAGGGGTTAAGGATTGGCATTTAGTTCGTTGCTTTCCCTGATCCCCCGTGCCCCCCGTGTCCCCGTGGTTGATTTTCAGCAACACACCAGAAATCACTTCCGCCCCACCGATTTCGCCAGAAATTGATTGAGCGGCAGCATCGCGAAAAACGACTCCGCGGCCAGCTTTTTGAGTTTCGGCCCCAGCACCTCCGCGTCGGTAAGCTGTTGAAAGACGATGAATTCTTTGCGTTTGAGTAAATCGAGCGCGGGGTGATCCTTCGCGAAGCCGCGCGGGGCGGTTTTAAGTTCTTCACCGGCAAGACCGCCGAATTTTTTTTTGAACGCCGGCGCGGCGATGATTTTCCGCAACTCGTCGGGCCTCTCCGCGATCTGTTCGCGAATTTTCTGGAGCGTCTTCGTCTCAGGCTGGTGGATTCCGCCCGCCAGAAACGAACCGCCGGCTTCCATGTGAAAGTAATACCCCGGCCCGCCCATGCGACCGCCGGCCGCCATGTTCGCCCCGAAGTTCGGTTTGTACGGCGATTTATCCTTCGCGAAACGCACGTCGCGGTATATCCGAAACAGGGTGTCTTTCGCGCGCACGGCCTTCAGGCTCGCGTCAAATTTGACAATTTCGCCGAGCAGCGCCTCAATGAACGCGGTATAGTCCGTCAGCGCCGCTTCGTACAATTTTTTGTTCGCGGCAAACCATTCTTTATTATTGTTTTTTTTTAGTTTCGCGAGGAAATCGAGGGTGGCTTTTTCCATACGAACAAACCATCCAGACCGGCCGCTTGCGCGTCAAGTGGGGAATGTGTGGCTCTTGCGCAATTTTCAGGGCGGCCCGGGCGCGCCAGGGCCGCGTGCGGACGGCGCGCCCGTCGCGCTCTCGCGCCCGGGACGGTCGCTCGCTCGGCGCCGCGGTCGTACGCGGATCATTGTTCCGGCCGGGAACGATTGTTCGGACCGAAGCCTTTCAGGTTCCGATCACGGCGGTTTTTTAACTTGAGCGGAAAGTGCTGGGCGGGCTCCGCCAGACCCAGAAAGGAACAGAGTTCTGCCCAGCCTTCGCCTTCGATCGGCCGGAACTCGAGCAAATCGCCCGGGCGATCCCGAAAATGAGACCGCACCATGGCCAGGCCGCGTTCGTATTCCGCCAGAAATTTTTCCTGGTCGAATTCGGGCGCTCCGTACAGGACCCGCCAGAGATACCGTCGAATTTCACGGCGCGCGGGGGGCACCCCGGTCTCGTCGCGGTCGTCCCAGTCAGCGAGCCAGCCCCGGGGGTCGCGGCTGGTCAGGATGAACTTGCTACCCGGATAGGAGCGGTCCAGTTCCCGAAAGAAGAGCAGGGCGCCGGCCCCGGACAGACCGTCCTGGTCCATCAGGAGCCTGATGATTTCTTTTTCGCGTAAAACCGCGTTTTCAAAAAATTCGCGTTCTTCCGGAAAATTCGCCAGGTTGAGGCCGAGCACGCGCAGAGCCTGTCCGACGTTTTTCGTGCCCGTGAACTGGGAACCGATCACGAAAATTTTCCCCCCGCTCCAGGCGCGCCTGCTCTGCGCGTTGCGCCGTTCCTCGTCTTCAACCTCTTCCAGGCGAAACGGGCCTTTTTCGGCGATGCCCAGCCGGAGCATGTGTTCGCGGCTCAGTTCGGGCAGGGCGGCGATCACGCGCGCGACCTGGTCGGGCGTGTCGGAGGAACGTACGGTCTGGCGCGCGAACTCGATGGCATGGCGGGCCACCGTAAAATCGAGATCGTCCGTCCAGGAGCCCATGGCCGTCTCCAGTTCGGCCCGCTGGTCCGCGGTGCGGCTGCGAAACTCGCGCAGGGCGTACTTCTGGAAGATCGTTTCGTAATTTTGAAAAAAATCGTGATAAATGCGAAAACTGTGGAACTCCTTGCGCATGCCCAGTTTTTCCATCGCGATGGCGCGGAGGGACGATTCCGGGCGCAGAACGAACGCGTAATCGTTTTCGGGCGGCGGCGTTGCGGCCATGGCCTGGAATAGATCGAAGCGCGTGATGTGAACCCCGCAGTGAATCCGTCCGCGAAAACGGTCGAGGACGAAACAATCGATGTACGGGTTTCGGGCGCGATCGATGAACGGCCGCATGTCTTCCATGATCAGACAATCGGCGTCCACGTAGACGATGGTATCGCACCGGTGTTCGATCCGGAGCATCTTCCGGACCGTTTCGGAAAACGGTTTGACCCCTTCCAGGACAAACGTGTTGTCCGGCTGGATAAAACGTTCTGCGAGTTCAAGGGAAATTTCCGCCGTCCGTTCGTGGACTGTGCGAAACACAAGATCGACGGTGGCCATTGAAGATTCGGATCTTTCGAACCGCCGGAGGGAAGTCCAGTCGAAAAAATCCGCCGTATGAACCATTTCCCCTGCCAATTCCGGCGTGGCCCACTCTGGCGTTTTCGACGACCCCCCGGGGGCGCCCTGCCGGGATAGGTCGCCGCTACCTGAGCACGGTCAGGGTTTAGCGCTGATGCCGGTCAGTGCGCAACCTTGCGAAACCCGTTACGCTCCGAATATGAGCGACTTTGATGTAATCGTAATCGGCGGCGGCCTGGGCGGCCTGACGGCCGGGTCGATCCTTGCGAAGGAAGGACGCAGCGTCCTGCTCCTGGAACAGGGCGATCAGGTGGGCGGGTGCTGTTCCACTTTTGAGCGCAAGGGGTTCCGGTTCGATCTCGGCGCGTCCATTGTCGAGGCCGTCGACGCGATTGATGTGGCCTTTCAACGGATGGGCAGTTCGCTGTGGAAAGAAGTGGAAACCATCGCCTGCGATCCGGTGTTCGACGTCATCCAGCGCGACGGTCGGCGCCTCAAAATCCCCGCCTCCAGTGATGAAACCGCTCGCCTGTTCGGCAGCATCGATGCCGCGGACGGAAAGGCCTGGGGACGTTACGCGGGGCAGATGCAGGGATTCGTGGACGCGGCCATCCGCGGATTTTTTCTGAAACCCGCGGGAACGTTGCCCGACCTTGTGCGCATGTTCGCGGAGACACCGGCCCTGCTGCGCTTCGGGTCGCTGTTCGTGCGCAGTTACGAGGACGTCATGCGCCAGTATTTTAAGAACGAACGGATTCGGGAAGCGCTTGCGTTTCATCCGTTTTATACGGGCCTGCCGCCGGAACTCGCGCCCGCGTACTACGCGATGTTGCCCTACTCCGAACACAAGGGAATGTACTACGCGAAAACCGGAATGAGCGCGATTCCCGAAGCGATGAAACGCCTCGGCGAACAGGCCGGCATGCAGACCCGACTGAACGCGCGCGTAAAAAAAGTGCTCGTGGAAAAAGGCCACTCAATCGGCGTCGAGTTGATGGACGGAACGCAAATTCGATCGAAACTGGTCGTTTCGAACATTAACGCGAAAACCCTGTATTTAAATTTAATTGGCGAAGAGCATCTCCCCTGGCTGGCGAAGGTCGGGATCAAAAGTTACCGGTACTCGATCGCCTCGCCCATGATTTACCTGGGCCTGAACTACACGCCCCCGCTCGAATCGCACCATACCCTGGCCACGCTGCCGCTGGATGACACGAACGCGTACTGGAACGATTCGTATCTGAAAGGTCATTTCCCGACCGAACAATTCGGGATCATCAGCTGGACCACCCGGAGCGACCCCGGTCTGGCCCCGCAGGGCAAACACGTTATCGTGCTCACTCTGGCTCCCGGGCCGTACAAACTGGCGCGGGGCGACTGGGATTCGCGCAAGAACGAGATCATGGAAAAGGTCATCGAATTTTATTCGGAACGTTACATCCCCGGCCTGAAAGATCACGTGGAGGTGGCGGAGTTCGCCACGCCGGTCGATTTTGAACGGCGACTCCTTTCTCCCGAGGGCGCGATCTACGCGCTCCGGCAGGATGTCACGAACGCGACCTGTTTTCGGCCATCGGCGAAATCGCGTTCGATCAAGGGACTGTACCTGACCGGGGCTTCCACGCACCCGGGCGGGGGGGTGCCGACCGTGATGGCGAGCGGAGTCATCGCCGCTGATTTGATCGCGAAATACGAGGATTGAAATGAAAAGTACCGTACTGATTGTAATCGCAGTTCTGATTCTGGCCGCGCTGATTTTCGTTTTCCTGAGACCCGGCCAGCGGCGATTTCTCGCCAATCTGGCGCGCCAGGCGATCTATCTGATTCCGCGTTATTTCACCTGAACCGAGCGGAGCGTAAACTGCGCGAAAATGGATGGCGGCCGGTCTACTCCAGTTCGCTTTCGCCGAGTACGTCCATAAAAAAGAACGCGGCCAGTTCGGTGCGCCCGACCATGCCGGCTTTGTCGTACAGCGCCGTGGTCTGGTTGCGGACGGTACGCTCGCTTTTCCCCAGCAACCCCGCGATCTGTTTGAGCGAATAGCCGCGAATCAACAGCTCGGCGATCTGCTTTTCCGCGGGTGAAAATTTCCAGCGTTCGAATTGTTCCTGCACTGCCTCGCGCATGTGTTTGAGCGTGTCCCCGTGGCGCTGTCGAAAGCCTTCCAGTTCATGGCGCGCGGAGGAAAGTTCCTCGTGGGCGCGTTCCAGTCGCGCCCCCATGAAGCGCCAGACCAGAAACAGACCCACGACCGCCGCGATCAGAGTCAGAACCTCCGAAATCACGTGAACCGTAATTCGGCCACCCCCGTGGTCATTGTACATATTCACCAGGGAAACGAGCGTGATAAACACGAGCAGGGCGACAAACGCGGCGCGCAGGCCGGGGCGTTCCATGGCGGCCAGAGACCAGAAAGGCCCGGGTGTGTAAAGCAATCCCGGGACAAATGTCCCATCCCGCCCGTTCTGACATCTGTCCTATTGCATAAATCCCTGGAACATGTTCTACTGAACATATGATCAACTCCACCGGTAGGAAGCCTGCGCTTCTTTTCTATTTTACCCTCTGCCTGGCGGGAATCCCGCAGGCTATGCCCGTTCTCGCCGAACAGCCGGGCAGCCCGGCGAGTGCCCTGGCCCTGGACCTCGATGCCGCCCGGCAGCGGATGTTCGCCCACCATCCCGAACTCGCCGCCCTGGAGGCTGAGCGGCAGGCGCGGCTGGGGCAGAAGATCACCGCCGGTCGCTGGCGCAACCCGGAGCTGGAGGTGAGCGCCGTGAACCTGACGCGTCGCCAGAGCGAGGTCCTCCTCCCGGATCAACCGTATGTGTTCCGGAACAGGGCGAGCGCGGGGCCCGGCTGGGAGGCGGGCATCCGCCAGGAGATCGAAACCGGCGGCCAGAGAGGAATTCGCGTAAACATAAAGGATATGGATGTACGCGAACAGGAACGGCTGCTGGCCCGGCGGCGGATCGAACTGGGCGCCGAACTTAATCGCCACTTTTTCGGTTATCACGCGGAGGGCGAAATGCAGCACCATCTGGAGGCGATCTACCGGCGCGTTCAGAACGCGATGGCCCGCCTCGGCCCGGGATACCGCGACCCACGGCTGGGAGTATACGTGCAGGGCGCCATGCGATCGAACCTCCTGCACATGGAGGCGGCCCGGGAGCGCGCAACCCTCGAAAAAAATACGCATCTGAACTGGCTGCGCGCCGCGTGCGGCGGAGATGTCACCTTCGTGGACGACCCGAAAACGCTGACGCGCCTGCTGGACGCGAGCCGGCTGCCGCCCCTGGAAGATCTGGTGGAACGAGCCCGAAACGATTCGCCCGTGCTCGCCCTCGGGCGCATCGCCGTCGAGCGTTCGCGAGCGGAGGCCGCACTGGCCGGGCGTGAAATCAGTCCCTCGCTTACCCTGTTCGCGTACGTGGGTGAGGACCGCACCGGACGATTTGCCGCGGTGGACGCGAGCGGGGATTCCGAATCGAATCGTTACGTACGCGCGGGCCTGAGCTTCCCCCTGCCGCTCTGGAACCGCAACCAGGGTGAACGTGTCGCGGCTCGCGCCCGCGAAGGTGGTGCGCTGGCTTCCCTTGCGGCCCGCGAACGTTCGCTGGAGCGCGAGCTCCGCCTGGAGTACGAATTTTTCACGCGCGAGGCTTCGCTCTCGCTCCGGCTCGCGCAGGCCGTCGAACGCGCGGAATCGGCGGAAGGCGTCTTGATCGACGCGCTCTTATCGGGGCGACTCAGCTTTCTGGAATTCTGGACCGAACACGACCGCCACCACGAACTATTACTGGAATACATCGCGACGACGAAGGCGGCGCTGGAAGCGCGGGGACGTCTTGAGTCCCTGACCGGAGTCGCCCTGGACCTCGGGGGAAATTTATGATCGGTTTGATCCAGGGTTCTCTGAAAGCCAGGGTCTGGGTGCTCCTGGGCGTGGGGGCGCTAATCGTCGGCGGGACTGAATCGATGCTGCGCCTGTCCGTGGACGCGGTCCCGGATATCACCGGCATCCAGGTCATGGTCAATACCAAAACCGGGGCGCTGGACCCGCAGGCCATTGAGGCAACCGTTACCTTCCCGGTGGAAAATCAACTGGCGGGAGTGCCCGGCGTGGCGGAGATCCGCTCGATCACAAAGTACGGTCTTTCGCAAGTAATCGTAGTTTTTGAGGATAATACGAATATCTATTTCGCGCGGCAGGTCGTGGCCGAACGCCTGCAGTCCCTGGAGCTACCGGAGGGCCTGCGTCCCGAACTCGGACCGGTATCCACCGGGCTGGGCGAAGTCCTCATGTATACGGTTTCGGCCCGGCCCGGATCGCCTCTGGCCGCGCTGGGGGAGGAAGAACGGCTGCGACAGTTGCGTTTCGTCCAGGATCGGATGATCGCCCCCGGGCTCAAACGCGTCCGCGGCGTGGCCGAGATCGATACCAACGGCGGCTTTTCGCGTATGATTGAAGTTGCGGTCGATCCGGCGAAATTGCGTCAACACGGCGTGCCCCTGGAGCGACTGGTCATGGCCCTGGCGGACATCGGCCTCACGCGGGGCGGGGGGTATGTCGAACAGGAGGGGCGACGCATTGTGGTCCGATCGTTCGCCGGAAATCCGGATCCCCAGGAACTGGCCGGGATGCCGGTGCAGGCCAACGCCCTGGAAGGCCCCGTGCGCGTTGGGACCCTCGCCCGCGTGGGGGAAGGCAGCGATTTTCGGGTGGGCGCCGCGACCGCGGACGGAGTGGAGGCCGTACTCGGCACCGTGCTCATGCGCATCGGAGCGAACAGCCGGGAAGTGGCCGGCGGAGCGGAGGTGGCGATCGCCGGCCTCGCGCTGCCCCCGGATGTGGAAGTAAAAATTTTGTATTCGCGCAGCCATCTGGTGAACGCGACGATCAATACCGTCGCGAAGAATCTGGTGGAAGGCGGTCTGCTGGTCATTGTCATTCTGGTCCTTGTGCTGGGCAACTGGCGCGCGGCCCTGATCGTCGCCTCAGCCATTCCGCTTTCCATGCTGGCCGCGTTCACGGGTATGCGGTACCTTGAAATCCCCGCTTCGCTCATGTCGCTCGGCGCGATCGATTTCGGCCTGCTGGTGGATGGATCTGTGGTGATGATCGAAAACGTGGTGCGTCGGCTGGAAGAACGCGGACGACAGACGCCGGGCCCGGTCCCCGCGCACGAACGTATGGCGCTGGTGCTGGAGGCCGGTCGCGAAGTCGCGCGCCCGGTATTCGCCGGCCTTGCGGTGATCATGATCGTGTACGTGCCCGTGCTTTCGCTGACGGGCATCGAGGGTAAACTGTTTCGGCCGATGGCGATTACGGTCCTGTTCACCCTGGCCGCTTCGCTCGTCGTCGCGCTCGTGCTCATGCCAGTGCTCGCGTACTATGTGCTTAAGGGGCACCGTGGTGCACACGAAGGAAGAGTGATGGCCAGGGTGAACGCGGTGTACGCGCCCCTGCTCGACCGGATTCTCAGCCTGCGCGCGGTCTGGGTGTTTACGCCGGTCGTGCTCGTCTTCGCGTTCGCGGGGATTCTGTTCCTGCGCCTGGGCTCCGAGTTCGTGCCCTCGCTGGACGAAGGTGATCTCATCATCGGCCTGGTGCGTCCGGCCGATATCAGCCTGGAGGAATCGGTCGCGCAGCAAATTCGCTCAGAAAAAGTGATACGTACATTTGGCGAAGTCGAAGCCGTGTTCAGCCGGATCGGCACGCCCGAATCGGCCACGGATCCGATGGGTGTAAACTTCGCGGACACGTTCGTCATGCTCAAAAAGGACCGCGCACTCTGGCCGGAAATCGACGGCCGGCGCCGGACTAAAGACGAACTGTACCGCGCCCTGAGCGCCGCGATCGACCGCAAGGTCCCCGGCCAGGAACCTTCGGCCACCCAGCCGATCGAAATGCGCTTCAATGAAATGCTGGAAGGATCCCGCGCGGACGTTTCCCTGCGGATCTTCGGGCCGGACCTTGAGGTTTTGCTGGAGGCGGTCGAAATCGCGCAGCGCGAAATCGAAAAAATTCCCGGTGTAAGCGAAGTATCCCTCGACGCGCTTTCCGCCCTGCGGCGCAGCCCGGTGATCGATTTTCGTCTGGAGCCCGCGCGCATCAGCGCGGCCGGTGTGCACCCGGAGGATGTGAAGTCCGTGTTCGAAACGGCGATGGCCGGTCGTACGGTCGGTTATTTTTTCGGTCAGGACCGGCGCATTCCGGTGCGGGTCATCCTCGATCAAAAGGCACGTCAGAACCTGGAGCTGGTCCTGACCCTGCCGGTGGAATTGCCCGGCGGTCAGGCCGCGCCCCTCGGTCGTTTCGCGCGGCTGGAACGACGCGAACAGGTGACCACGATTTCGCGCGTGGGCGGCCGACGCTACGCAGGCGTCGCCATTTACATGGAAGAAAGCGGGGACGTGGAACGCTTCGTGAACCAGGCCGACCAGGCCCTGAAAGCGGCCCTGCATCTTCCAGAAGGATACACGCTCGAATGGGGCGGCCAATTCAAAAACCTGGTGGAAGCGCGCGGGCGACTTCTGGCGGTGGTGCCGTTGACGATGGTTTTGATTTTATTCATCCTCTGGCGCAGTTTCGATTCGGTCCGCCAGGCCCTGTTGATTTTTTCCTGCGTGCCGTTCGCGGCCACGGGGGGCGTTACGATTCTCTGGCTGCGCGGCATGAATTTCAGCGTTTCCGCTTCGATCGGCTTCATCGCCCTGTCGGGGATCGCCGTGCTCAACGGGATCGTGCTCGTTTCGTTTCTCGCGCGCCTGCGCGCTGAAGGGGCCGCTCTGCGTGACGCGGTCCGCGAAGGAGCCCTGTCGCGCCTGCGGCCGGTGCTGATCACGGCGCTGGTGGCCACGCTCGGCTTTCTGCCAATGGCCTTCAACACCGGGCCCGGCGCGGAAGTCCAGCGACCGCTGGCCACGGTGGTCATCGGTGGACTGGTCTCGTCCACGATTCTGACCCTGCTCATTCTGCCGACGCTCTACGCGCGCGTGGAGGAGTGGTTCGAACGACGGCGTCTGGCGGAGGATCTGCGGGAGTCTTGACGAATTGCCCGTGCCATGGTTCCTGATCCCATGCTGCCCTTCGAACTGGAGCCTCAGGCATTCTCAGCCGCCGCCGCGGACGGGGATATCTTCTGCGTGTTCTGCGCGGGTCCAGTAACGGGGCGGGCGCACCGCATCGGAGCGGAGGCGCGTTCGTTTCAAAATCCGGCCGGAGATGAATTTACGATCGGACTGTTCAAAGAAGCGCGTTGCGCGTGCCCGTGGCGGCCCACAGCGGATTTCACCTGGTTTCCCGGATATCTCTGGCAGGTTGCGCTCTGCGCTTCCTGCCAGCATCAGATCGGCTGGTTTTTTTCCGGTGGAGAACATTCTTTCTACGGGCTCATCCTGAATCACCTTATTTTCTCTTAATTATTAGTTTAATTAAAATATGCGAATACGTCCCTTGTAAAATAATATACCTTCCTTTGCTACCGTCCGCCGTTTCGGCGCCCGTTTTTTTCGCGAATTCCTTTAAAAATGTTGTTGTAAATTTTTATATTAAACATTCTAAACCATCACTATTCCGGATCGGAACCGATCGCGCGCGTGAGAGTCCGGGAGATTGATAATTGTCAACATTTCAATCTATAAGTTGTCAGGACGGGAATAAACGGTGCGGAAAAATCATCCAGTAACACAAATCGAAAATGAGGTGCGGGACATGGATGTGCTGGTTTCCAGGACAGACCAGAAAGGGCGAATAACATACGTCAGCGACGATTTCGCGCGCATCAGTGAGTTCAGTGTCGAGGAGCTGGTCGGGCAGCCGCATAACATGATCCGCCATCCGGACGTTCCTCCGGAGATTTTTCAGGATTTATGGTATACGATTCAATCCGGTCGCCTGTGGAACGGGGTTGTAAAGAACCGGGCCAGGAGTGGTAACTTCTACTGGGTGGACGCAACTGTTGCTCCCTTGAAGAAGGCCGGTACCCATGTGGGTTATATCTCGGTACGACGGAAACCCTCACCGGCGCAGATCAAACAATGGGAACAGCGTTACAGGGCTCTGCGGAACAGGGGGAGCGGGAAAAGGTCGGCCCGCCCATTCATCGACACTCTTACCCGGAACGTCGCTCTGCGATATCGTCTCCGGCTTGGGATTGCAGTGGGCGGAATCCTTTTTTTCTGCTATTTCGGACTGGCGGTGATCGAAAGGGCCGAGGATTTGATCCAGATTAACCGGCAGCTGGATGGATTGCGCGCCATTCACGGGCTGGGGGAAGTCAGTCTGGCGGTTGCCCGTCACCGAGAATTGTCAATTGTAAGCGCGTTCGGGTTATCGGGTTTCGAAAAAGACAGGCGAGAAATAGAACAAACCGCCCGCGCGGCGCTCATGGCCATGGACGAAGAGTCGGTTCTTGAACCGGGGACCCCGGAGGGTGAGTTTTATAAAAAAATTCGGCTAAAGATTATCGCTCTGCTTGAACCTGAAATGGCAGGGAACGATCCAGGGATTTTACTTTTCGAGCACAACGCGACGATCGCGGACATTCTGCGGCTTGGAATGGATGTGCATCTTTCCGCTGAGCATCATTCTGAATCCGATCGTGTTACCGGCCGCCTTCTGAAAATGGCGGATATGCCCGCTTATCGAATTTGCGAATCTCTCGCGCGGTTGCGGGTAAACTTCGCTCTATTCGCGAAAACCGGGGACGAAAAATTACTCGGTAGCAACCGGGAGGTCGTCATCCTTGCACGGGAGCAAATGCGGGAATTGTTGAACGATCTCAAGTATATTGAAGGCGAATTGCCGGAGCCAGGGCACATCAGGCTTGCGTTCGACGATGCCGCCCGGGGAGTCGAAGAAGTGATTCAATTGAACGAATCCCCTTCAGCCGATCCCGACCTTTTTTCCCGGGTTTGCAATCGTACGATCAGTTCCCTGCGCATCATGCAAAAAAGCGCGGAGGATATTGCCCGTGCCCGGTTGAACGCCAAACGCCGTATGGTTCTTTTTTCCTTTTTGTTCGGGGAAGGGGGTATTTCCCTTGTTTTCGCTCTAATCGGGTTGTATCTCATTTCCCTGCAAAGTCGAATATCGGGCATGGTCATGATGGCCGTCGATACCGCCAGCAGCATTGCATCGGGAGAGCTGACTGTTTTCAGGAAGACGCACGAAATTCAGAACCAGGAGGGTGTTTCCGAGATTTTAAAAAGTCTGCGCGTCTTGAGCATAACCTACTGGGGTACGGTTACGGAGATTAAGCGCTCCCTCGTGCGAAGTCAAAATCTGGTGGAAACCGTAAGCGCAAGTGCGCAGTTCCTGACCGAAAGCGCCCAGGCGCAGGCTGCCGCGACGGAGGAGGCCGCAGGTGCAACCGAACAATTGGTCGCCGGAATGGATTCGGTGGCGGAAACCCTCAGAGCCCATGCCGGGGAGGTACGTCGGATCCGCGCTTCGGCTCAGGATCTTGGCGATTTTATGGACGTTCTGCGCGCGGGAATGGAGAAGCTGAAAACCCTGGGTGAAAATGCCAGTCACCTTGCTGGAGAAGGGCGAAAAAAAAGTGAGCACGCGGCCGGAGCGATGGGTATGATCCAGGACGTGACGGAACAAATTTCGACGATCGCCATGACGGTCGAGAATATCTCCGACCGTATCGATCTCGTCGCGTTGAACGCCGCCATTGAAGCCGCTCGCGCTGGAGAATATGGCAGGGGTTTTTCGGTAGTTGCCGAGGAAGTAGGACGGCTATCGGATCAGGCGGCCAGATCCGTTCGCGATATATCAGAACTCGCGCGACAGGCATCGGAATCGGTGAATTCAGGGTCCGGTCGTGTCACGGACGCGATGGGCGCATTTGAAGAATTACTTGATCTCGTCGGTGAAATGCGAACTTCCAACACAGGAATTATTTCCACGATGCAGGAACACCTCGATCGCGCCGGGTTCATTCTGGAAAGCTCGATCAGGGTCGATAGCCTCGCGAAGGACATTTCCTCGGCCGCCACGGAACACCTTGCGGCAGTCCGGGAAATAAACGAAAGTATCGCGAGCGTAAGTGAACAGACGCAACGTGTATCTGCGGAAGCCGGCCGTTTGATTGAACTTGCCACAGCCGCCCGGCAGTCGCTGGTCGCCCTGTGGGCCATTGTCGAAATATTGACAACGGACGCGTGAGAACAGTCGCACGACCGCGCAAACTCTCCCGGAGACTCACCTCACCCGAATACCCATCGAAAGGTAAGATTCAGCCTGGAGTCGACGGGTCGTTTCGTTTTTGGAATGCAGTGCGACCAGTCGCGCTGGCAGGGCGGACGCATCACCAGCAGCGAGCCGTGCGCAAGGGGCAGATCGAGTCGTTTTCGCGTGGACTTGTGTCGAAATTGAAATACGCGTACTGAGCCGAAACTCAGGCTGGCGATAATCGGGTCGGGCCCGAGTTCCCGTTCGTCGTCCGCGTGCCAGCCGACCGAGTCCCGGCCGTCGCGGTAAAAATTCACGAGGACGCCGTTGAAACGCGCCCCGCTGCGTTCCATCACCTGATCGCGCAGACGCAGGAGTTCTGGCGTCCAGGGATGCGCCTCGTGCGTGATCCCCGAGTAACGATAGCTTATGCCTTGATCGCCGAACCAGGCGACGAGACGCGGCTGGCGGATGAGTCGGGCGCCCATCTTGAATTCGCGTTGTTCCCAGGGCGTTTCGCGTACGATCGTTTCCATGAACGCGCGGCCAGGTTCGCCGGGAAAAAAATCGGGGATGTATTCGATCGGGGGCTCCATAGTGATAAGGCGCAAACCAGGAAACTGATTGACCGGATTGTGGTCGGATGCCAGTTTTTGTCGAGATGTTCTAAACAGGTTGCTGAAAAAATCCCTCCAGGGACTTTTTCAGCGAACAGGAGAAAAAAAATGTACCGAACAATCGTTTCAGCGATCGCCCTCGCGGGCTGCATCGCTCTGCTCCGGTGCGCGGAGCGGACTCACGCGAATTATTTTGCTCTGGCGGACATCGTGCCGATCGGGGTGCGGGACGAAGTGGTTCCGGGCCTGCTGGATAACGCGCGCGAATTCGACACTCCTTTTTTTCGCGAATTTCAGTTGCGCCACGCTCCCGCTCCTCTGCGGTTGAACGACCAGGTCGAAAAAAATTATTTTTTCCCCACGTTTTACGACGGCGTAACCGTCGCGGTCGCGATGTTTTTTTGTTCGTATGAAGCGGCGTCGAAGCTCATGCCCCTGCCGGACATGCGACCGGTTTCGATGGGCCGCGGTCGCGCGATGGTCATTTTTTCTTCCTACCAGTACAACCGTGTCCTCGGGATCGAACCGTACCGCGAAATCGCTATTTCGATTCCGGTGCTCGTGCGGACCGAATCGATGTTACCGCTTTATCCGATGGTCGCCGAAAATTTCCCCGGGATGGGCGTGTACGTGCTTTCCATGCCCGTGACCACGCTCGAAAACAAAATCCGCGGCCGTGAAATCTGGGGCCTCGCGAAAAACGTGGAAAAAATCGATTTCGCCGTGGAAGCGGGCGGCTACCGAACTTCGGCCACGGACGGAGAGGGCCGGCCGTACCTCTCCTTTTTCGTGCCCTTCGTTGGCGATGAAACCGAAATTGATCGAACGTTTCAGATTTATACCGTACACGGCGGCCAGTTGTTGCGGGCCCCCTCGCGCGGTCGTGGCACTTACCTGGTCCGCCGCTTTGCGGGTCGTTTGCTGGGCGATCCGGCCGCCGTTCCCGAACGCGAATATCTACGACTGGGAACCGGTCCAATGGCGGATACCCTGCGCGGGCTCA
Organism: uncultured Leptospiraceae bacterium; assembly: GCA_964631535.1. Lineage (GTDB taxonomy): Bacteria > Spirochaetota > Leptospiria > Leptospirales > Leptonemataceae > CAZVZS01. The sequence goes on along the minus strand of CAZVZS010000039.1, from coordinate 30,411 downwards.
AGATTGAGCCGCATCCGTTCCAGTTTCAGTTCGGTAAGAATGTCTCCAGTTCGTTCGATCTCCCCGTACCGGTGGCGAATTGACCTGGATCCGGCCCGGTTCGCGGAAAAAAAAACGCAAGAAAACGCGAGCCGGGATGTTACTGAATACATTGAAACTACCGGGATCGGTGTTTTTAATCGTTTTTCTGCTGGCCGGCGCTTTGCGGGCCGACACCCTCTTCTTGCGCGAAGGCAAAACGATCGAGGGTAAAATAACCGGTTTCACATCAACCACCATCACCATCCGCAACGCAGCCGGGGTGCAGACGATTTCCAAAAAAACGGTAAGTCGCGTTTCGTACGGTCCGTACGTAGATCCAACGGAGAAAAAGAAACAGGAAGAGGCCCGCAAAAAAATCGAAGAACAAAAACGGCTCGCCGACGAGAAACGCCGCGCGGAGGCGGAACGGGAGGCCGAACCCGAGGCCGAACCCGAGGAAGCGGCCGAACCGGTTCCGGACGAGTCCGAAGAAGCGGCCGCCGAGAGCGACGGCCCCGCGCTTTCGCGCATTGTTAAATCGGCCGTTCTCCCGGGCTGGGGCCATATCTCCGAGGGAGCTCCCATCACCGGCGGGTTGTACCTGGGCCTGACGGCCGTCGCGGCCGGGGCCACATACGGATTACGCGCGCAGGCCTTGCGCGCGGGGGATAGCTATCACACCTCGGTGCTCTTGAATAATATCTTCGCCACTCGTTTCGTTGGCGGCGGGACTTCCGTTACCGATGACGATAATCGTCGCACTCTGCTGGTGAGCTACTTGCTCAACGTTTCCGCGCATGAACCGTACGCGTCCGCCGTGAATGACTACAACACCATGCTCGGCGCGGATCTGGTTCTGTACCTATTGCAACTTGCGCATATCACATTTTTCCCGCCCGCACAGGCAACGGGTTCGCTCGCGCCGGAGTTCAATTTCGCGATCGCTCCGGAACTCGCGTCGCGGTATCCGCGGTACGGCCCCGATCACGATCGTCGCCACGGCGATTGGGACGCGCGGGCCAGGATCACTTTTTTCCTGGGAGACGCACCATGAAATCCGTTTTATTCTTACCAATCGCCGTGGTCTCGCTGCTGTCGATCGCCTGTCTGCGCGCGGAGTACGACGCCCTGGATACTTCCACGCCCATCGGCTGGCTGCTTTTTTCGCGATTTCTGCCGGCCCAGGCCGCGGCCGCTTCCGATCCGCTGTTCGTTGCCGTGGGCACCGGCGGAAAAATTTTTTATTCCGCAAACGGTGTAAGCTGGACCGAGGCTGTCTCTCCAGTCGCGGTGGAATTGAAGGATGTTGCCTGGTGTGCCGGACGATTTGTAGGTGTCGGCGGCAGTGGCACCGGAATCGTCGTTTATTCCACGGATGGAAAAACCTGGTCGACCGCGCTGGTAGGCGGTCCGGTCGCGCTCGGCGGCGTGACCTGTTCGGGTACTCGCTTCGTCACCAACCAGGCCAACGACGCGGACTCGTACTATACCGACGACGCGATCACCTGGACGCAGACGAGTCCGCCTTCCGGGAATAACCAGAAAGATGTAAGCTTCGGCCTCAGCAAATATGTAGCGGGCGACTCTTCCGGTTCCGGAACCGTTTCCGCGGATAACGGTCAGACCTGGGCGACCAGCATGCCCATCGACGCCGGCTCTGGAAATCTCAATTCCATGAGTTTCCTGAATAATACATTTTTCGCGACCTCCGATGGTTCTTCCGGTAACAATTTATTTTTCGCGACAGACCCGACCACCTCACCCTGGACCTCCGTCAATGCCGGCGGTTCTGCCGCCCCGGTGACGGGAATAACGTTTGGCAATGGTCAGTATCTGGCCATTGAAGGGAGTTCGAGCGGACAGTATTTTACCTCCACTGATGGATCCACCTGGTCGACCGCTCTGTTTATCGGCGTAACCGCGTCCCTGTACGGGCTCGCGTACGGAGTGAATAAATATATCGTGGCGGGAGACCTGGGCGGCAGTTTTCTGATCTACTCCAGCGCGGACGGCTCCACCTGGACCGACGCTTCCCCGGTCGGGACCGGCACGATCAACGCGGTGACGTTTCGACCCTGAGCGTTCCTCCACGCGCGCGTCCGCTTTTTGGTTGCCCGCCAGGCGGCACTCGCCCTGAATCGTATGGGAGCACCCCACCGGGCGAAAACAAAATGGAACCCATCACGGTACGTGGCGGCCAGGGCACCTGGACCCAGACCATCGAAATCAGAAACCACCGCCTGACCGCGGACGAAACCGCGGAGCTGGGCGGGGAAGACCGCGGGCCGAATCCGCACGAGTATCTGGCCGCGGCTCTCGGCGGATGTACCGCGATTACGGTGCGCATGTACGCGCGGCGCAAAGAGTGGCCGCTGGACGACGTGATCGTGCGCGTGAATATTGAAAAAGAAGGCGACCAGGCGCGCTTCGTCCGTACGCTTGAACTCAAGGGCGCCCTGGACGCGGACCAGCGCCAGCGTTTGTTGGGTATCGCCGGCAAATGCCCGGTGCATAAAACCCTGTCTGGCACCATCGCGATCAGCACAGCGCTGGTTGAATAAAAAAATCGTGCGTTTCCTCGCTTCACCTGATCTGCCCTGGTATCTGGAGATGCAGCTGTACGCGGCGCTGGTACTTTTGCCCGCGCACGCGTTCGTGTTGTGGCGGGCCGCGCGCGCCGCCCGGCTTTCCCTGGGCCTGCCCCGGCTGATGGTTTTCGCGCTGGCCCTCCTGGCCTGGGTTCTCTTCCTCGCGGCGCCCTTCGCGGCCCTCGGCGCGTATCGCCTTTCGACCGGCGGGCCGTACATGGCGGAAGCCGCGTTCTGGTTCAAAAGAATTCTGTACGGTTATCCGCTCACGGACGCTTTCCTGGTGTACCCGTTCTGGTTCGGCCTCATCGCCACGTTCCAGCTGGGACCGCTTCTGGTGCTCCTCGAACTCGCGCTTTTCCTGATGCCCTTCGGGCGACTGACGCGCGGCCCTTCGCCCGCGAGATTGCGCGCCTGGATTGTGCTCATCTTTCTGGGCGCGGGCGCGCTCTATGTGGGCGGCCGGATGTACTTCGACACGAATTCCGTAGCCACCCGTCGCTTAAAAATCGCGCTGCCGGGCCTGCCTGAACGACTCGTCGGACTGAAGATCGTTCACATCAGCGACGTCCAGGCCGATTATTACACCGGCCCCGCGAAGCTCGCGCGGTACGCCGCGGCGATCAACGCGCTCGAACCCGATCTGGTCGTATTCACCGGGGACCTGATCACGCACGATCCGGAATACGTCGCGGCCGGGGCCGCGCTCCTCGGCAGCCTGCGCGCGCCGCACGGGGTCTACGCCTGCATGGGCGACCATGACATCTGGCATGTGCCCGGGATGGTGCGGCGTTCTTTACGCGAAAATCATGTAATTTTACGGGAAGACGAAAATGTGCGCCTGCGGGTGCGCGGCGAAACGATCGCTCTCTCCGTTCTGACAACGGTCTATCGCCGCACTCCCGGGGCCGCGCGCCTGCGGCAGCTCGCGCGCGCCTCCCGCGGCGCGGCGCTGCGGATCATGATGGCCCACCAGCCGATTCCCGCCGTCGTTGATTTCGCGGCACGCGAAGATTACGACCTGTTTCTGGGCGGGCACACCCACGGCGGGCAGATCGCCTTCTGGTATCCAGGTTTTGAATTGTCCGCGTCCATGCGGGAAACTGAATTTATTTCCGGCCTGTACCGCCAGGGACCGATGCCGGTCCACGTCAACAACGGCCTGGGATTGACCTTCGCCCCGGTGCGTTTCCGGGCCCCGGCCAGCGTGGCCCTGCTGGTGCTCAGGCGCGGGTAAGGAGAAACTATGGCCTCTCGCGATTTTAAACCTCGTGACCCGAATTTTCGGGAGCGCGTCCTGAAAATCTGGGAGCGCGCGAATTTCATTCAGGATCTTGGCATCGAACTCGATTCGTTCGAACCGGGTCGCATCGTCACGTCGCTTGTCTTACAACCGCGCCATTTGCAGCAGAATAAGTTCGTTCACGCCGGGGTCATGGCCACCATGGCGGATCATTCGGCCGGCGGGGCCGGGGGGACACTCATCGCTCCGAAAGAAGTGATCCTCACCGTGGAGTACAAGATCAATTTCCTCCGTCCGGCCGTTGGCGACAGGCTGCGTTGCGTGGCGGGCGTGTTTCAGCACGGAAAGACGGTCATCGTCGCCGAGTCCGACGTGTTTGCCGGCAAGGGTTCGCGCGAAAAACACGTCGCGCGCGCCATCGTAACCCTGGCCGTCGTGTCCGCCGCTTACGATTGATTCCGGCTGCCCCGGACCCCGGAGCCCGCTCGCAATCGGTTCCGCTCCGGAAATTAAGGCACCGCTCCCCTTTGGTCGCGGTGCGTGAAAAATATTCTCGCAGAGGCGAGAATTTTAGGTGCTCGCCGATTGGGGCTACCTCCTGTAGCCCCGAGCCCATCTCAAAACAGGTTTTGAGATGGGCTCTTATTCCGGGTTGCCAGTTGGCGCTCCAGGAAAATCTTGCGGTCGTGGGCGAAGGAATTCAGGCGGAGGAAAGCCAGTCGATGTCGGAGCTGGACGCGCTGACCGAGGTTTCAGGCCTTGCGGGCGAACTGGACCTCAAACGGGTCATCCGGCGGGTCATCGAAATCTGCAAAAAAGCCAGCGGTGCCAGCCACGCAAGCCTGCTCCTGCTCGAAAATTCCGGCGTGGACTGGAAGCACCTCCTGACCGCCCGCGATCTGGACCCGGAGGAATCGATCCGGGTGGTCACCGCCGTGCTTGAACACGGTCTGGGCGGCTGGGTCCATCGCAACGGCATCCCCGCCCTGGTGGAAGACACCCAGGCCGACGAACGCTGGCTGGTGTTTCCGAACGATCCGCTGATCGTACGGTCGGCGCTCGCGGTCCCCTTTCGTTACCGGGACCGGATCCTGGCGATTCTGACGCTCGTGCATCCCACCGTACGCCATTTCACGGAACGTCACTCGCAGCTGATTGCGATCATCGCCGGTCAGACGGCGGCCTTTTTGCACAATGCGCAGTTATTTTATCGGGTGGAAAATCAGCGCAATCAGATGCGCGCCATCCTCCGGGTCGTACCTGACGTCCTGTTCGTACTGGACGAATCGCTCTCGGTCCTGCTCGTGAACCGTGCCGCGCTGGACCTGCTGGGCGCGACGGAAGAAGAGTTAGTCGGTTGTCCGCTCGCGGATTTCTCGGGACGGGAGCCGATTCTCGAAAAAGTGCGCGGCATGATCGAAAGTAACCCGGGAACGGTGAACCTGCGCCTGGAGGGACGATCGGAACACCGTAAAAAAGATTACGTCGTGACCATCACGCGCTGGTGGGACGATTCGCGCCAGGCGAACGGATACGCGGTTCAATTTACCGACGTGACGGGATTCCATGAACTGAACCGGTTCAAGGACGAGGTCTTGCGCATGATTTCGCACGATCTGCGCAATCCGCTTTCCGGGATCATGGGCATGGCCGACCTGGTCGCGCAGGAAGGCAGCGACGAACATTTTAAAGAGAACATGGATTTTATCCTCCGCCTTTCGAATCGTATGAACGGTCTGCTCAATGATCTCGTCCAGGTCATGCGCATCCGCAGCTCCCCGCTTGAAAACAGACAGGAAGTCGATTTCGCCGAATTGTTTCGTGAGGTATCCGAGGCGCAGGTCCCGCAGGCGCGCCTGAAAACCCTGAAATATACGACCACCGTCGATTTCCCGCGACCGGTGCGACTCGTGGCCGACCCGTTGCTGTTGCGCCAGGCCATGGAAAACATGATCGGCAACGCCATGAAATACACCCCGGCCGGCGGCGAAATCGCGGTCCGGGCCGATGCCTCGGAGCGGCAGATCAATTTTCGCGTAAAAGATACCGGACCAGGGATCTCGCCCGAGGATTTACCCTTCCTCTTCGAGTCCTTTTTCCGGGCCGCCCGGGTTCGCGCGGACGCGGCTGGCTTCGGCCTTGGCCTTTCACTCGTGAAGAACGTGATCGAACGCCACCACGGCGAGGTCTGGGTTAGCAGCCAGGAAGGCCAGGGCAGCGAATTCGGCTTCTGGATTCCGCTCACTCCGGAAGGTTAAAGCAATCGGCCAGTGGTTACTCGTAGCCCGGTCAGAGGAGGATGATTTTTTTATTTTTATCTCGCATTTTTTAACAAGATATTTAAATTGGCAAGGAAATGCTGTCAAAACTGGCCAGAAATGCCATTTCTGAGCAAATTGGCGGCGGGTTCCGCCAGGCCCCAATTGTAGCTCTGCTTGGCCCCCGTCAGTGCGGAAAAACCACCCTGGCCCGTCTGGTAGAAGCAGGGCGGCCGGGCGCCGTCCATTTTTTTGACCTGGAACATCCCCGCGACCTGGCCCGGCTGGCCGACCCGCTGCTCGCCCTCGAAGGCCTGGGCGGCATCGTGATCCTCGACGAAATCCAGCACAAACCCGAATTGTTTCCCCTGCTGCGCGTGCTTGCCGACCGCAATCCCCTGCCGGCGCGATTTTTGATCCTCGGCAGCGCCTCGCCCGCGCTGATGCGGGACGCGGCGGAATCGCTTGCCGGTCGGGTTTTTTTTATCGAAATGACGGGGTTTCGCCTGCATGAAGTCGGTCCGGGTTTCGCGGATCGGCTCTGGATACGCGGGGGATTTCCGCGTTCGTACCTGGCCGCGACTGAGCTGGAGAGTTACGCCTGGCGTGAGGATTTTATTCGAACATTTCTGGAGCGCGATCTTCCGCAACTGGGAATTTCCATTCCCGCGGTCGCCATGCGGCGCTTCTGGACGATGCTCGCGCATTTACACGGACGGTTCTGGAACGCCGCCGAACTGGCCCGGGCAATCGGCAGCTCGCAACCAACGGCTCAACGTTACCTCGACATCCTGACGGGCTCTTTCGTCGTACGCGCCCTGCAACCCTGGTTCGAGAACATCAAAAAACGCCAGGTCAAATCGCCGAAAATTTATATACGCGACAGCGGTCTCCTGCACGCGCTGCTCGGGATCCAGACCGACGAAGGGTTGCTTTCCCACCCGGTTGTCGGCGCCTCGTGGGAAGGGTTCGTACTGGAGCAGTTGATCGCGCTCTACGGCGATTCTCACGCGTATACCTGGCGTACCCGCGCCGGGGCTGAACTCGATCTTCTGCTCACCCGTGACGGCAGGCGCTACGGCTTCGAAATCAAACGCGCTTCGGCTCCGACGACCACCAGGTCCATGCACGCGGCGCTCGCGGATTTGAAACTGGAAAAACTGATCGTGGTTATTCCGGGCAGGGACGTTTATCCCCTCGCGGCGCGGATCGAAGTGCGCGGTCTTGCGGAAATCGTCTCCGCTCCAACCGACATATTTCGCGAAAAATAAAAATTTTGGCGCCTCCGCGCAAAGCGCGGACCGGGCTCTCGGGCCGACGCGCTGCGCGCGTGCGGCTCCGGGTCTCTGGCGCGTGTGATTCACAGGGACGCCCGCGCCCGGATTATGCGTTGCGAAGCGGGACGGCCGCGCGGTTTACCAGAGCCAGTGCACTCCGGGAAATTTCTGGATTTCCTCGTCGCGGGTAATCAGGGACAGGGCGAGCATTCGCGACGTCGCCACGATCGTTCGGTCAGCGGGGTCTTTGTGGTTCCAGTCGAGCCGTAAATTCTCCAGCCAGATTTCGTCGGTGATATCGACGCTGCGTACGAAGCCGCTCGCCTGGAGATGTTTCGCGAATCGGTCGACCGTCAGCGGCAGGCGTAATTTGCCGTTCCGCAATTTTACCCCGATTTCCCAGAGGGAAATGGAGCTGTACAGAACCTGGCCCGTCGTTTCTTCTGCCTGCAATCGGTCGAGGGCGGGCCGCGAAAGCAGCTCCGGATTAAACGCCCACCACAATAATACATGGGTGTCCAGCAGAACCATCAGACTTCGGACCATTCCGCCTGGGTTGAATGGGTGGGGTCTTCCAGATAAACCGCCTGTCCCCGGTAGGGTGCGAATAATTCCGCGAAACTTCTGCGTGGTTGGAGGAGCGTAATTCGACCAACTGGCCGCTTATGGTCGGTAATAATGATTTCCTCACCGGTTTCCTGCATTTTGCGCAGAAATTCGAGCAACCGGGCTTTTAATACTGCTTTCGATATAACCATAGTCCTACTATAGTCATATTTACCCCATTTTCAAGCATTTTTCCCTCCATGTCTGCTAAAATTGCCAGAGCATGGCGGCCACGTGCAAACCCGCGCCCGGCGCGAAAAATAAAATCCGGTCCCCGCGTTTGATGCGGGCCTGCTGGCGCGAATATTCATGCAGGGTGAAGGGGATATTGACGGCCGACATATTGCCGTTCTCGTCAAAGGTGTGCAAAATTTTTGCGGAGGCGATGCCGAGCGCCTTCGCCCAGATGCCGGGCAGACGTTCGCCCGGCTGATGGGCGATGAACCAGTCGACGTCCGCTCCGGTCAGGCCGGCCCGCACCAGAAGATCTTTTGCGATTTGAAGCGAACCGGATGCCAGGAAACGGCCGTGTTTCGTGTCTTCCGAAAAATGAAACGAATCCGGCGCGCCCGTGGCGAACGGGGAAGGCAGCGTAATAAATTCGAAAAACTCGCCGCGCGTCGATTCGTTGACGCCGATCAGACCGTCCCCCGCGCCCCCGGCCGGGCTTGCCCCGGTCTCCGGAACGGCTTCCAGCACAACCGCCGCCGCACCGTCGCCGATGCTCGAAAAATCGCGCGATTGATCGATGCCGCGGTTCACCCAGTTCATCGCGGTGAGGACCAGCGCGCGGCGGTGCAGGCCCGAGCGGAGCTGGGCGTACGCGCATTTCATCCCGGAGATAAAACTGGCGCAGGCCGTATCGATGCTCCAGCAAGTTGCGTTCGATAACCCGGCCGCGACCTGGATGGCGTTCGCGTCTTTCGGAAACTCGAAATCGCCCATGCCCGAAAAACTCACGAGCAGATCCACATCCGTGGCGTTCAGTCCCGCGTTCGCGAGCGCGGCCTGGACGGCGGCGGTACCCATCATCACGGACGTTTCTTCCGGGGACGCGTGGCCGCGCTGTCGGGGCGAATTCACGGTCAGTCCCAATTTTTCGCGAAAAAAGGAATTATCGACGCGCGTCCGTGGACTGTACGCGCCGGTCGCCACGATCCGTACGTTATTCATGCTGGCTCCGCTCGCGATAGAACAAAGCTGAAACTGGTCGTAAAACTTCCGCCGATATTGAGCATGGCGCCGGTGCGCGCTCCCTCCACCTGAGTCGCTCCCGCGCGGCCGGTGACCTGGCGCCAGAGGTCCAGAGCCATGCGGACACCCGTCGCTCCCACCGGATGACCCGCGCCGATCAGTCCGCCGGAAGGATTCACCGGGCGCGCGCCGCCCCGCGCCACCGCCCCGCTGTCCAGCAG
>CAZVZS010000039.1:6959-20940 GCA_964631535.1 uncultured Leptospiraceae bacterium | reverse complement strand
CACATCGTCCGCGCGCACACCGGCGCGGCGGTACGCGTCCTGGATCGCCTGGCGGGTCCAGAACGTACCCTCATGCGGCGAACGCGCGCCTTCCTTCGATTCGAACTTCGTCGCGAACGAAAGCGGCGCCGTGCGATGACCCCAGCCGCGCAACGTGGCGATGTCTCGCTGTGACCTTCCCGTCCGGCGCAGGTATGCGCGCGCGAAGTCAGCGCTCGCGAGCAGGAGGACGGCCCCGCCGTCGGTGATCTGCGCGCTGTCCGAGTAGCGCGTGCGGCCGCCGAGCGAGGCGGCGAAGCGCTGGTTGAGTCGGGCCAGGCGCTCGGGCGAGCTGTCTTCGCCCCGTAATTGGCCGTACGGATTGCGCTTGCCGTTTTCAGTATTGATGCGGGCGATTTCGTCGAGGGCCGCCATCGTGCCCGCCTCGTCGCCGCCGCTTTCAATTAAGAGGTCCGTGAGCCGCCCGAAGATGCGCGGGAACACGAACGGCACGCCGCGCGCCTCGTGTTCGTAGTCGGCGGCCAGCCCCAGATAATCGTTGGCCGCCGCGGGGTTCGCGTTTTTCATAAGTTCGACGCCGACGACGAGCGCCAGATCGAGATCCCCCGCGCGAATGGCGGTGGCGGCCGCGTGCAGGGCCACCGAGCCGGAAGCGCAGGCCGCTTCGTAGCGCGCCGCGGGCACACCGTAAAACACCGGGTCCACTTCAGTGAGGAACGCGCCCAGATGACCCTGGGTGAGAAACTTCGGCGCCGCGAAATTGCCGACGTACGCACCGAGCCGCCCCGCGCGGGCGACCTCCGCCAGGTCAGCGAAGTCAAGGCCCGCGTCTGTCAGGCCCGCCTGGAGGGTGGTGGCCAGCAGGTCGGTCAGGGGCGCCGTTTCCCGCGACCAGTTGCGGGCGAAATCGCTCTGTCCGCCGCCCAGAATCGCCACAGTCGCGCTCATGCGCCATAGGCCCGCGCGGCGGGGAAAAAAGTCAATAAAAATGCCCGATCAGACTATTTTGCTGCCTGCGGAGGTAATTTAATTGACTGATGGGCCAATAAAGGGTTTTTGTTGGCTATGCGCCCTGAACCTCTGACCGCCGACCGGACCCGGTCCGCCGCGAATCCCTATCTGACCGGTCCTTTCGCACCGGTCGCGGAAGAAACCGAACTGGCGAATTTGGCCGTGGAGGGCGAAATCCCCCCGGGCCTCCGCGGGCTTTTTCTCCGCAACGGGCCCAATCCGCGCTTTGAGCCAGCGGGCAAGCACCACTGGTTCGATGGCGACGCGATGGTACACGCCATGCAGTTCGCGGACGGGAAGGTGACCTATCGCAATCGTTATATTCGCACCGCCGAATTTCAGGAAGAAGCGGCGGTCGGTCGGGCGCTTTATAAAGGCATCCTGGAACCCTTCGACACGGCTTCGGAACACCCGGATAAATTCACCGCGAACACGGACCTGACCTTCCACGCGGGTCGCCTGCTTTCGTTCTGGTGGCAGGGCGCCCCGGTGTACGAACTCGGTCTGCCCGGACTGGAAACGAAAGGCGTGCGTGATTTCGCGAACGGCCAGAACGCCGCCGGACAGATCGCCGCCGCCAGTCGCATGACCGCGCATCCCAAAGTCGACCCCCGCACCGGGGAGATGATGTTCATCGATTTTAACGTCTACCGGCGCCCGTATCTGCAGTACGGGGTGATCGGCGCGGATGGAACTCTCGCGCACCGCGCGCCGATTGAAATTCCAGGACCGCGTTTTTTTCACGATATCGCCATTACCGAACATTTCACGATCTTGCTGGACCTGCCCCTCGTCTGGCACACCGGGCGCATGCAAAAAGGCCAGCGTCTGGCGTATTTCGATCACACCCTCCCCGCCCGTTTCGGGATTCTGCCCCGGCACGGAACGAACGCGGACGTGCGCTGGTTTGAAACCGACCCATGCTACGTATTACATACGATTAACGCGTTTGAGTCGAAGAACGCGGCCGGTGAAGACGAGATCACGCTCACGGCCTGCCGTCTGGAAAATCCGATTCCCGGTCGCAGGTTCAATCCCGCGAACGGTCCGATTCTGCATTTTTTACAGGTGCGTCCGTTTTTTCATCGCTGGCGTTTCAACCTCCGAACGGGCGCCGTCCACAGCGAGCAACTGGACGATCAGGCCACCGAATTCCCGCGCATGAACGACGCGGTGCTCGGCGAGCCTTCGCGGTTCAGTTACCATCCCTTGATCGCCCCGCGCAGTGAAATTTATTTCGAAGGTGTGATCAAATATGATACGGTCACCGGCAGTTCGCAGGTCCACCGCTACGGCCCCGGCCGGTTCGGGGGCGAAACAGTTTACATTCCCGGAGCCGGGGTCACCGAGGACGACGGCTGGATCGGTACTTTCGTGTACGACCTGAACGACGATGGGGCGGAGTTTGTTTTAATCGGAGCGTCCGACATCACGGCCGGGCCGGTGGCGCGCGTTCGGATCCCGCGGCGTGTGCCTTTCGGCTTTCACGCCACCTGGGCGCCGCTGTAGATCGGGCACAGCTTCAGTCTACAATCGGCCCTGCGCGTCGAGCTTCATGACAAAGAGATTGTAGGTGTCGCCGACGTTGTACGGGTTCAGGGGTGATTTTCCCTGGAGCGTGGCCGCGCCGTCCTGGGCGTACCCGACGGCGATGAGTCCACCTTCGCGGGTCGCCGCCAGTCCGCTGAGCCCGTAGGTGCTGCCCGCGCCTTCGGACGTATACGTGAACCACTCCAGATTTCCGGCCGCGGTCAGTTTGGCCAGGAATACGGCGTTCACGGACGGTTGATACGAAACGACCGCGTTCACCGCGCCCATCGTCGCCGTTCCATTCTGCGCTGTGCCCCCGACGATCACGCCTCCGTCCGCCGAGCGAGTCGAATCGACCATGGCATAGTATCCGCCGGCACCGCCCAGGTAGGTGAACCACTGGAGACTGCCGGCCGCATCGAGCTTCCAGACCAGTCCGTTGGACGGATCGCCCGGAGTGTACGGCAGGAGCGCCGTCACGCCGCCCATCGTGGCCACGCCGGCTGTCTGGGCCTCGCCGACCAGCACAACCGATCCGTCGTTCAGGGCTGTGACGTCGCCACCGGTATATGTGTTTCCCGCCCCATTCCCGCCCAGGTACGAAAACCACAGGAGATTGCCTTCCAGGTCGATTTTCAGCGCCAGCGCGTCCACCGTATCTCCGGCGGTAAAGGGCAGAATCGCCGTTTGACCAGCGATGGTATTCGAAGGTGAGCCTGACGCGTTGCCGCCGATGACGAGATTCCCGTCGCCGGTTAAGGCCAGACTCAGACCGTAGTAACTGGCGCCCGCGCCACCGCCGCCGATATAACGAAACCACAGGAGCTCGCCCGCGTCGGAGAGCTTCGCGGCGAGGACGTTGTTATTGTCGCCGGCCGTAAACGGGACGAGCGCGCTGACTGAACCCATGGTCGAGGGCGCGCCCGATCCGCCCGTGCCGGACAGATAGATGCCGCCGTCGTTCGTGACGACCACGTCGCCCGCATCGTATTCATTGCCCGATCCCCCGCCGCCGAGCGCGGTGTGCCAGGCCAGGCTGCCGTCCGCGCGCAGCCGGACGACGTAGATATCCGTATCGTCGCCGGATGTGGCGGGCAGAATCGGGCTCAGGCCGCCGATCACGAAATTATCCGGACCGTTCATGTAGCCGAGAAGCACGACGCCGCCGTCGTTCGTTTCCGCCATTTTTTTGAACCTGAGGGACGAGGCGCCCGTGCCGAGATAGGTGAACCAGACCACATTGCCCGTGGCGTCCCATTTGATGACGAGCGCGTCGCCCAGCGAGCCGCTGTGGGGAATCAAAGGTGACAGGCCCTGCAGCGTTGTACCGGTATTCGTTTCTCCGACCGCGATCAGGCCGCCGTCTTTCAGGGCGCACACTGCCTGACCCTGCAGATTCAGTCCGCTGGACAAATACGAATGAAAGGACGGCAGGTTCATGCCCGAACCGCCGCAGGGTTGGGCAGGGCCGGCGGCGGACGGTTTTGAGGGAGTTAAATATAAAAACAGGGCCGCCGGGCTGCATGAGACGTCGCTCAGGGCACAGTCCTCGTACAGAGGAAAACAGGCCGGCAGGAGCGGCAGCGCTGCCAGGCAGCAGAACATTGCGATTCGTTTCAGGTTCACTTGTCCCTCCCGGGTGGGCGGATGCGTCGCCCTGGCAGCCTGGTGAACGAATCATAATTCTTTGAAAAAGCGCTGTCGCCCCGTGTTATAACAGCGAACCAAAAAAATCACGTTGTGGATTGAAAAATTGGGCCTCCTCCAATCAGGCTGGTCTCAGATGCTGCCGCGCCCGATTCTCAGCACCCTGGTCTTGCTTGTTGGCATGGCCCTGTTTTCAGCCTGTCAGGGGGAGTTTCGCGCGCTGCCCGATGTTTTTCGCCAGGTGGACTGCCTGACCCGCGAGGACCCGGCGGCCGGGGACGAACTGGCCGAAGTGGTCGACGCTCCCGACTGGAAACCTTGCGCGCCCAGGGGGATGGACCGCGGCTTTTCAAGCTCGACCCACTGGTTTCGCTTACAGGGTCCGATCGAAATGCGGCCCTTCCTTGTCGTCTTCGAGTGGAAGGTCCTCTGGGAAGTGGACCTGTTCCTGCCCGGCCGGGGCGGGGAAGTCGAACACCTTCAGGCCGGGTTGCGCCGGGTGCGTTCGGCCTGGCCGGTACCGATCGGCGATTATCCCGCCTTTCCGATCGAACCGGCGCAGGGCGAAACCTGGTATCTACGTCTGTACTCGGGGGGCGTTCGCCTCAGCTTCCCCTTTTCCGTGCGGACCAGGGAGGAATTCGAGCGGCGCGCGGAGCTTGAGTCGGCCGTGGAGTTCGCGTACGGCGGAATTTTTTTATTGATGGTCGCGCTTGCCTTCCTGTTCGCCATCGGCCTGCGCGAAAAGGTCTACGCCTGGTACGGTTTGTATCTCTTTTTTCTCTGGATGAACCGCAACGCGAATTACGGCAATTCCTTTCGCCTGCTCTATCCGGATTCGCCCTGGGTGGCGCAGCACGTCGTTCTGTTTTCCCTCGGCTGTACCTATTTGTTCTCATTACTCTTTTTTCGAAAATTTACTCGTTTACGCGAATTTATGCCGCGGGCGGATCAGGTGGCGGTCTTTTTACAGTATCTGGCGATCCTGCTGATTCCGCTGACGCTGACCGGCGCGCCGCGTTATGTGCTGGCGCGTGTGTATATTTTCCTTTACCTGGTTTCGATTCTGGCCTTTCTACTGGTCATTTTCCGTCTGGTCTTTCGGTACGGGCAGAAGTCGCTGTTGCTATTCGCCGCCGGGTGGACGATCTTTTATCTGGCGGCCGTGTCGCACATTCTGTATTTGCTCGGCATTCTGCCCCACAGCGTGCCGGTCGTGTTCGGGCCCGCTCTGATCCTGCCCCTTGAGGCTTTGCTCTTCGCCGGGGGTCTGTTTCAGCGCTACCGGGCTATCGTAAGGGAAAAGGAGGCGCTGGCCCGGCAAAACGCCGAGATTCTCGCCCGGATGGAGTCTTTTCGGCACGCCGGAACGCGGTACGCGCGCAGTCGACTTTCCGGACTCGACGTGGACGGGATGCTCCTGCGCCTGAATGAAATCATGGAAGGGGAAAAGGTCTTTCGGGACGAAGGGCTCACGCTGGCCGCGCTTGCCGCCCGCCTCGGGTTGAGGAACCACGAATTTTCCGAATTGTTGAACTCCCGCCTGGGTCTGAGTTTTCCGCAGTTGTTGTTACACTACCGCGTGAGCGAGGCGGAGCGTCTGATGAGCGCGCATCCAGACAAAACCCTGATCGAGATCGCTTACGAGTCCGGTTTTAATTCAAAGACGGCTTTCAACGTTGGTTTCAAGAAATTGCGGGGAGTCGCTCCGTCAAAAATTCGACCATGACAACGACCCTTCCGCCTCCGAAGAATTGAAAATGATAGCCAGACCAGGGGCGGGTTGAATATCCTCCGCCTGTGATGCTGGAAAATTCCGAGAAGCGGCGCCCGGGTCGGCCGCGGGCCGCGGACGCGGGATCGTCCACCCGGGATGTGATTCTTGAGGTGGCCCTGCGCGAGTTCGCGCAGAACGGTTTCGACGGCGTCAGCATCACCGAAATCGCGCGCCAGTCGGACGTGGCCAAGGCCCTCGTTCACTATCACTTCAGCAATAAAGAAAACCTCTGGAAGGCGGCGGTAAATTTCGCGTTCCGGGAAATGCGCGGGAAGTTCGAGGATATCCCCCGCGAACTCCAGGACCTGGACCCGGTGTCATTTCTCAAAGTGTTCATTCGCCGGTACGTGTATTTCGTGGCCCGGCGTCCCGAACTGGGCCGGATCATCATCGCGGAAGCGCCGCGCGGTACGAAACGTTCGCGCTGGCTGATTCAGCGGCATCTCAAACCGATGCACCGCGGGGTGGAACTAACGTTTCGAAAAATCTGGCCGAAGGGTCCGTTCAAGAAATTGCCCTTTCTGAATTTTTTGAGCACGATCACGGGCGCCGTGTCGATTTACTTCCTGGACGCGCTGGTGCTGCGCGAACATTACCGCATCGATCCCACCGATCAGAGGATCATCGAACAGCACGCGGATATCGTCGTGGAAACATTGCTCAACGGCCTTCTGGAGCGCTGACCTGAGTCACTGCATACGGCCATCGGAATATGAACAGACCGGGCGGGGGACGCCCAAAATCGAATTAATTTCGTTCTGGCGAGATTTCTTCCAGCGTTCGTCCGCTGGTCTCCGGAAAAAAAGCCACGACCAGTAAAGCCGGCAAAATCGTGGCGACCAGGATCGTGAGCGCCACCTGGTGCGATCCGGTGAGGGCGAACAGTACCGATTCGGCCGCGAGCCCCCCCATGCCGCCCAGCGAATTAAGAATCATGAGACCTCCACCGGCGGTGGAACGGTAGGATGTGGGAAACAGTTCGGCGGAATATATAAATAAGTTCGTGCGCGCCGCGGCCGAAAAACCCCCGACGCAGAGTAAGGCGGCGGCCAGGAAAACGAATCCGGATCCGTTAAACAGAAAAAAACCGGCCACCCCGGTCAGGAACAGAAAAAGCAGAGTCGCGGGTTTGCGTCCAAAGCGGTCGCCGTACCAGCCGCCAATCACGTTCAAGAGAACCGCGAACACACCGAAAGGCGCCAGCAGGGAAATGTGGTACGGTAGCCAGTCGTGCGATTCCTGTAAATAACGCGGAGTCAGAAAATAACCAACTTCTTGCGAAAAATAAAAAAAGAACGTGGCGCACCCCGCGATCAGAAAACGACCGGGGTACACGCGCACCATATCGAGCAGTGGTCGCAGATGCGCGCGAAAGTCCAGAGCCAGAGCCCAGGGGGATACCGGGCCGGCCGAACTCGCCGCGAAACGTTGCGTTTCCGGCAGATCGCGACGTAGAAAGATGAGCAGAAGGAGCGGAACGAGCCCGATCAGGAACAGGCCCCGCCAGCCCCCGGGGAGGAGATCGACCAGACCGAATAACAAATAGGCCATACCCGACCCGAGCGCGGCCAGGGCGCTCATGAAACCGATCCCCCAGCCGCGGTGGCTCGCGTGGATTTCCTCCGCCACCACCACGTGCGCCAGAATCACTTCCGAGGTGGCGAACAATCGCGCGAGAAATTGAAACAGGACGAAGGAGAACTGCCCGGTCGCGAAGGCTGTAAGCCCTGTGAAGATTGTATAACCCACGATCGTCCAGAGTAAAACCGGACGGCGGCCGAAGCGGTCGGCGACGACGCCCACGAAGATGGCCGGGATTTTTCCGAACTGAACGACAGCGCCGATCCAGCCGATGTACACGTCGTCGATGCCGAGGTCGGTCTGGATCTGTTTGAGGGCCAGGGAGATCAGGATGATATCATAATAATCGAAAAATGTGGCGGATGAAACCAGAAGCAGTACCTTCCACTGACGGGGCGTCAATTCAGGGAGATACGACAGGGGAGGGCGCATGGCGGAAAATGGCGGTTACCGGACTCCGGAGTACAGCATGGCCTGGACTTTCGCGCGGGCTTCGTCGGTATACCGATCCTGAGGGACGTCGGCCAGAAGTTCCCCATTTCGTAAGAAAACAAAACGAGTTGTTAATTCGCGAAACGTTTGCTCGTCGTGAGTGGCCACCAGGGCCGCGCCGCCCGTCCTGGAGTGTTCGCGTAACAGTTCAATCAGAAAGGCCACGCCCGCTCTGTCCAGGCCCGTTAATGGTTCATCCAGCAAAACCAGGCGCGGATCGTTTAAAAAGACCCGGCAGAGGCCGAGGCGTTGTTTGAGTCCGCGCGAAAACGTTCGCACGGGATCGTGCTGGCGGCCGGTGAGTCCCGCGCGTTCCAGCAAATCCGTGATCCGCGCGCGACCGGCCGTGCCGGGCCACCCCCGGTACAGGCCCAGAAAAAATTGGAGGTTCTCACGCGCGCTGAGATCGTACAGGAGTCCGGGT
The DNA here is from genome assembly GCA_964631535.1 of uncultured Leptospiraceae bacterium. GTDB lineage: Bacteria > Spirochaetota > Leptospiria > Leptospirales > Leptonemataceae > CAZVZS01. The sequence goes on along the minus strand of CAZVZS010000039.1, from coordinate 12,478 downwards.
TCGTGACCGAGAAACCCCAGTTCCGCCAGGTACGCCCGCCGCTCCGACAGGGTACGCACGGGATGATCGCGGTAAACAATTTCCCCCGCGTCCGGATGCCGCGCGGAGGCCAGGCCCGAAAGCAGGGTCGATTTGCCCGCGCCGTTCGGTCCCATCAAACAGAGCAGTTCGCCGGCCTGAACGGTCAGGTCCAGGCCGCGGAGAGCGAGACGATACCCGTACGATCGGCAGAGGCCCCGGGTTTCGAGGAGGGGGACTGCGTTCATTCGGGGAAAGAGCCGCCTCCCCGGCGCAGGGCGGAGAGAATACTGATCAACAAAAAGAAAAATGACAGAGTCACGACCAGAGCGAGGATCGTGCGGCCGGTGCTGTTCAGAAACGCGTTTTCGTGCGCTGCCATCGGGTTCTCAAAATAATACGCGTCGCTGTTTACGCGAAATCGCACCGCGCCGTCGGGTGGATACCGCACTTGAAACGCGGGGCCCTCGTCCGGGATTTCCAGTAATTTTTTTTTGCCGCCGGCGATTTCCGGCTGCGCCGCTTCGGGGCGCCAGAAGACGATCGCCGTCGTGGTTTCGCCCGGGGGTGTGCGGTCCGACCATTCGCGCGCGGAAAGCGAAAAGTCCACGGTCAAAAGCGACCTTCCCGGGCGAAAGCCCCGGTCAGCGCGCAGAAATTCGCCTTCTTTCACCAGGGAAAGCGGAACGGGCAGGCTCGAATCCGGGTTGCGCAACTGAACGGAAAGTTCAAGCGCCCCTGGCGGAACGTAAATCAGAGGATCACCCGTGTACGAACGCGGCGGTTTACTTTCGTTTTCGATCGCGTACAGTTTGGATACGCGCAGGCCGTCCTTCGTATTCACCAGTTGATAGAGCGGGGTGATGTTCACATCCGAACGTAACGCGCCCGGATCGAACACCGTGAGCGTGTGTTCGCGGTTTTGTTTTTCCGGCGCGGGCGGAACCATCTGCGTGTAAAACGTCCCGCCGTACGTGGCCCTGATGAGCAGGGGCGCGTCGCGGGGCGCCGGGTCGAAGCGAAAATCCGGTCCCGCGTCCGCGATGACCTGCAACGTTTTCATCCCGCCTTCCAGGCGCAGGAGTTGGAGTTGATCCACCTTCTGCGCGCGACCGGTCGTTCCGTTACGAATCGTACCCCGCAACTGGACGGAATCGGACTCGGCGAAGGCAGGAGCTACGGTCACCGCGAATAAAATCAAAACCCAACAGGTCGTACGTGTCATTGGTTCATGCCAGTTGATCGGGAAATTCGGTGCCGCATTGTTCGCAGTACACCGCACCCGAGCGCGGTCGGTACAGACTCTCGCGCGCGCCACAGGCCGGACAGAAATGGCGATTCGCGCGCGTCCCGCCCCCGGGTCTGGCCCCCGTCTGTGCGCCGGGCGATTGTTCGATGCGGTCCAGTTCCGCGGCCAGGGGACCGGCCAGGCGCTCGAACTCGCTTGAATCGAACTTGCCGCTTTCTTTTTCGATCGAAAGATCGCGCAGGTTTTCGACCAGCACCCTGCGTCTGAGGCGAATGTCCCCCCCCGCCCCGCTGCCTCCCGAAAAGTACGCGGGGCCCTGATTCCTGCCGCGCAGCAGCGGCAGGAAGATGGCGGCTACGAAAATCGTTAGAAAAACCGGGCAGAGAATCAAAAACAGGGTGGTCACCGTTCCAGGTCCTCCCTGCGTTTTTTAATATTTCGATCCAGGGTATCCGTGGTCGGGGATGGCGAACTTTCCGGTTTGCCTGCCGCGGCGGGGGAGGCTTTCGTCCGGTTCCGCCGCAACCAGCGTCGCCCCAGCCAGAACATGGCCACGGAAAAAAGTAAAACCAGCAGGGCCGGTACGGTGTGCCCCGTGCGCGCGCGCACTTTCGGGCCGAAACCGGCGATAAAACGTTCCGCCAGGTCGGCGCGTCCCTGCGCGCGCAGGGCCAGAACCACCGGATCGTCCGTGACCGTGATCCCGAACCCGGATTCGAATCCTTTCAGGATTTGTTCGGCGTCCATCCCCGCGCGAATTCGATTTTCAATAAAACGCCGGGCCGGAATGCCCCAGGGGCATTCGACGTGCGGACAGGTGGAGAGGACCATGTGGCAGCCGCACTGACAGACCAGCCCGTCCGATACTTCGGTGAAGACCTGGATTTGCGCTTCGTCGTCCAGTTCGCTATAGACGCGTTGCGCGAAGGCCGGTCCGGGGTCCGCCAGGAAGGCGGCCAGAATGATTTGCGCTAAAAAAACTGATAAACGCATTGCGCGCGAAAAAGAAGTCGATTTAATCAAGGTTCCGTTCTCCGAAAGGTAACAGAATGAGCAGGCCGCTCAGAAAAAACAAAATCGACCCGAGCCAGATGAATTTGACCAGCGGATTGATCCAGACTTCCAGGGAGCCGACGAGGGTGGACGGGAAAAGCTGCGCGTTCGCTTCGATGGTTCGTTCGGTCTGGTGGTAAAAAAATTCGTAGTGGTGGTTGAGCGGGGGATTGGCTCCCGAAAGCGGATCGTAGAGCGAGCCGAGTTGCAGATAGATGTCTTCGTTCCAGGCCGAGCGGATGTCCGGCTTGCTGGTTGGAATGCGTCCCGCTTCGCCGCGCTCGTCCCGCTGCACGCGTCCGGATACGGGGTCGATGCGCGGGTGAAAATGGCGCTCGGTTTTCATGCGCCCGTCCCTGGTAAATCCGGTCCAGAATTTGAGAAACCGGTCCAGGCCCGGGGGTGGCCGGTTCACGAACGCCAGCGTGGACTGTTCACGCGGTTTGATCTCGGGTGTGCGCGCGAAACCGCTGGAGCTGTTTCCGCCCGGCTGCACATGGTAATGCGCCTGCTGGGCCACGGTAAAATGAACGGGATTCGCGTGGTCCGCGCCGGGTTGAAACTGCGGCTTCAGAAATAAATCGCGCGCTTCGATTTCGTAATGATCGAAAAAGGCCCGGTCCCCGCTGTAATAGTGTATGTATTCCGCGCCAGGTTCGGGCCGCATCTTATAGTAGTGAAAATCGAACTTTGCCGTTTTTTTGAACGCGGACCCGGCGTAGCCCACGAACAGAAAAACGATCGCGATATGCACCAGGTATCCGCCGTAGCGGCGTTTGTTACGGAGCACGAGGCGGCTGAAGGCCACGACCAGGTTCTCACCGAAGCGGCTGCGACGCGAACGAAGGCCCTGGCCGTACTCCTGGAACAGGCCCACCAGCGTGAAACAGGCCACACCCACGGTCAGAATCGAAAAAATTTCGGTGACCATCGCCGGGCCCCACGGGCCGGGGGTCGTTTCTTTTTCGCCTGAAAATAAAAAACCATAAAAAATAGCGAAAATGATCGTGCCCGCGGCCCCGGCCATGAGCGGCACACGCAGGGTGCGGCGGTACACGGTGTCCGCCCCTTTGCGCCAGGCCAGCAGGGGGGACGCGCCCATCAAAAAAAGCGTCAGGACACCGATGGGGACCATGATTTTATTGTACGTGGACAGTTTCCATTCCACCGCGTGGCAGGCGAAGCCGCCGTCGAAGGTACAGTCCAGCGGCAGGAGCGGCGAAAATACCCCGATGAGCACGACGGTCGTGGACAGCGCCATCAGGAAGTTGTTCAGCAGCATGCTGCCTTCTTTTGAGGTTACCGCCTCGAGCTGACGCGTGGGCCGCAGATGTGTCCGCGCGAAATACAGATACCGCGTAAAAAAGAAAAAGCTCGCGCCGATGTAGATAATGAAGGGCGTGCCGATCGTCGATTCGGCGAAGGTGTGCGGTCCCTGTAAAACGCCGCTGCGGGTGATCCAGGTGCCGAGCAGACAGAAATGATAGGCCAGGGTGATTAAAAGAATGTTCCAGAACCGGAGCATACCCCGGCGTTCCTGCACGATGAGCGAATGCAAAAACGCCGTGGCCAGCAGAAACGGCATGAGCGAAGCGTTTTCGACCGGATCCCAGGCCCAGTACCCGCCCCAGCCGAGTTCTTCGTACGCCCACTTGCTGCCGAGCAAAATGCCGGTGCCGAGAAAAAACCAGCTGAATAGCGACCAGCGCCGCATGAACGGCAACCAGTCCTCCCGCGTCTTACCGGACAGGACCGCCGCCATCGCGATCGCGAAAGGAATGGCGAAACTGACGTACCCGATGTACAACAAAGGCGGGTGAATGATCATGGCCCAGTGCAGGAGCAGGGGATTGATGCCCGTACCCGAAACCATCCGCACCGGGAAGACGCGGAACGGTTGCGCGTCATCGAAAAATAAATTCAGTAATACGAAAAGCCCCTGGAGAGTTCCCAGAATCAGATACAGGAACGGCAGACGCCCGGGAAGACGATCGCGCGACTGCGCCACGGCCATGGCGCTGAAGAGGGCGAGCAGGAAGTACCAGAACAGGAGGCTGCCGGAAGAACCCGCCCACGCGCCCGTCATGCGATAAAAAAACGGCAGGTCGATGGCGGAGTTCATGACCACGTAACGATTGGATAGATCGCTCGTGACCATCAGGATCATGAGAATGGCGAACGCGAGCCCCGCCAGGGCCGCGTTGATGATCAGGGCCTGACCGGACAGAGCGAGGGCCATGGCCTGGGTGCGCAGGCCCGTTCCGCGCAGGACGGCGCGTTTGAAAGGCCGCCAGAGTCCGAGCGCGCCGCGCGCTGCCCGGGCGGCCAGGGGCATACGACCGCGCGCGCCGCCGGCCCGGTCCGCCAGCTCCAGCGCCAGCGAACGGATCAGGTTTCGTTCCTGGCGCAGGCTCAGGCCCAGCAGGGCCAGAAGAATCGAGAACAGAACAGAGCCGCCCGAGATGACGAGAGTGATGGCGCCCAGTTCGTTCATAGCAGAGGCAATTTTTTATGCGGTACGGGCAACGTCAAAGGAATTCCCGAGTACCGCGCTAACCGTCGTATTTGAGTTCACCGTGGGGCGGTTGTTTGCCTTCGGCGTAACCGGCCTCGTACTTGGACGCGCACTTGGCCTCCACTTTGTGGCTCACCATTTTTCCCGGGCCCACAAGGCGGCCGTCCGCGCGCGCGGGCACGCCGTCCGCGAAGGTATCCGGCAACTGGGTGCTGCCGTCGAAATGGACAGACATGTCCCTGCCATCCAGCGTCATGACAAAATCAGCTTTTTCGCCATAACGTAAAATCGATCCAGGTTTAACGAAACCGCGCACGCGCAACTCGCGGTCGTGGTAGTGATCGGGGCGGTTGAGCACGTCGGTCACGTCGGCCAGGAGCACCGTGCCCTCCACGCCGCGGCCGGTGGCGAAAAAGAGCACACCCAGCGCTATCAGGATTCCGCCGATGATCAGGAACATTCGAATTTTCATGCTACCGCTAACCTCATTTTGTTTCGCAATCGAACGCGCTCCGCCGGTGCTCGCCGATGGGCGATACCAATGTATCGGTTAAGAGTCGGTTCTGGGACCCGCTCTTAAAAATAACACGTACCGCGCGAGAAGTTTCAGATCGGCCTCGGTCAGGTGATCGAAGCTGACCATCGGCGACCCCGGTGTGCCCGCGCGCAGGGTGCGCACAACCG
>CAZVZS010000039.1:0-6949 GCA_964631535.1 uncultured Leptospiraceae bacterium | reverse complement strand
GCCGGCCTCTTCGCCGCGCTGCCCGACGCGCTGCACAACCGCTTCCACTTCCGCGCCGCGCCCGAACGCGGCCGGGTCGCGAAAGTCCCGCGGCCGCTGGCGCGCCTCGGCGGGACCGTCACCACGTCCGCTTTCTCCATGACACCCGGAGCAGCCGTGCCGTCGAAACAAATCTCGCCCGCGTCCCTGGCCGGCCGCGTCCAGTTCGGTCGGGCGCGGGGCGGTTTTTTCCCCTTCGCAGGCGAACAGGAACAGGGCCGGCAACAAAACCCCGCTCACCAGTCGCGCGCGTATCATCTTCAAACGGTCTTGCTGAACTTCTGGCCCTGGCCTTCCAGGTCCGAAAGGTACGCGTCAAAAATCATACAAATATTACGAATCACAAATCGCCCCTGCCAGGAAACGATTATGCGCGCGCCATCGCGGGTGACCAGTCCGTCATTTTGAAATTCGCGGAGTCGTTCCAGTTCTTTCGCGAAATAACGGTCGAAATCGATCGCGTACTTTCGCGCGACCGCGTCGGTATCCAGGCGAAAATGGCAGATGAGTTCCATGATGACGTCGTAGCGAATGCGATCGTCGGGCGTGCGCACGCAGCCGCGCGCCGTGGGCAGGCGACCGGCGCGCAGGGCCGCTTCGTAGTCGGGCAGGGTTTTCAAATTCTGCGCGTAGCCCCCGTCCAGTTCGCCGATGGCGGTCACGCCGACGCCCAGCAGGTCCAGTCCTTTGCGCGTGCTGTAGCCCTGGAAATTACGATGAAGAGTGCCGCCGCGCTGGGCGCGGGTCATTTCGTCCTGGGGCCGCGCGAAATGATCCATGCCGATGTATTCGTAACCGGCCTCCAGAAACTTTTCCACCGCGAGCGCGAAAATTTCCAGACGCTCCTCCGCCCCTGGCATTTCGGCTTCTTTAAGACCTTTCTGGTGTTTCTTGAGCCAGGGCACGTACGCGAAATTAAACAACGAAAAACGATCCGGCCGCAGGGCGATTACCGCGTCCAGCGTGGCGCGAAAGGTGGCGACTGTCTGGTGCGGCAGACCGTAGATCAAATCGAAGCTGGTGCCGCGAAAGCCGGCGGCGCGAACCAGGTCGTGTACCCGGGCGGACAACTCGATCGGCTGGACCCGGTTCACAGCGCGTTGTACTTTCGCCTCCACGTCCTGGATGCCCATGGACGCGCGATTGAAGCCGCATTCGCGTAAAACGGCGATATGTTCTTCGGTCGTTTCGCGCGGATCGAGTTCGATGCTGATTTCCGCGTCCGGGGTGAAGGTGAACCGGTCGGCGATCACCTTCCAGAGCGCCGCCATGTCAGCGGGTGGCAGGAAGGTCGGCGTGCCGCCACCCCAGTGTAACTGGTCCACGAGCCGGCCCGGGGCCAGTTTTTCAAGCAACAGATCCAGTTCCCGTTCGACAAGTTCGATGTACGCCGCGCCTTTTTCGCGTTTATTCGTAAAAATTACACTGCAGGCGCAGAACAGGCAGACACTCTGGCAGAAGGGAATGTGGAAGTATAACGAAAGCGGCTTCCCGGCGCGGTCGGCCTGGGAGAGCAGGGTGCCGTACGTTTCGGCGTTAAAATCGTCCGCGAATACCGGAGCTGTCGGGTAACTCGTATACCGGGGGCCCGAGCGGGAATACTTTTTGATCCAGGTCGGATCGAATGCCTGTGGAATAGTTGTGCCTGACATGTGGGGTACAGCCACGCGACGCGGCTTCCAGTTCAAAAAAAGGACCCCGAGCGATTTTACCACAAAAAAACCCGCCCACCGGGACCTGAATTTTTACATGTTCGGGCCGGACGCCGCGTTCGCGGCCGGAAGCCGGGCAACGGTTTGCGGGAACGGAAATTTTTTTGGAGCCCGGGCTTTCGGAAAAAACCTTGACAGGTGTTTTCCGTTCGTGAAATCTTCGGTTCAAACTGACCGAGGTTTTATTGGGTGCGGTTTAACGGGACCAGAGTCAAAGACTTACGCGAGGAGCGCAACTGGACGCAGGTCGAGGTCGCGCACATGCTGGCGGCCACCGGGAAATTCAAGGGGAAGACCCGCCAGCGCGTGCACCAGATCGAAACCGGCCACCATGCCTCCGCGAAAACCATCTGTGCGCTCTGCGAGGTATTTAAAGTACCGCCGGAAGCGTTCTTCGATTTATAACGGGTCCCTCAGTAAAAATCCGTTCCGAAAGCGCGTCGCGTCCAGCGCGAACTGCCCGCCGTTTCTGTGGCGAATTTCCAGATTGGGCCGGGCCACACAGGCCGGCGTCAGGCGCAACAGAACGGTCCGGTTCGGCGCCCCCGCGGCCCGGGTCCCGGTGCGCTCCACATGCACCGGTTCGGGTCCCGCCGTTCCGTAACAATAAAACGCAAGGTCGGCGTCAGCGTCCCCCCAGACAACCGGACCCGGCTGATCGAGCGCGAAATCGCGGCGGGCATTAAAATAAAAAAAAGTTTTCCCGTCTTGCATGGCCACCCGGTCCGGGTGCAGTTGCGGCGGTGCTCCGCGCTCGGCGCGCCAGTACGCGGGTGGCACGCGAAAATCCGCATCGAACCACCATGCCAGGACAAACGCGATCAGAAATAATCCGGCCAGGGATAGCCCGAGCGTTGCGCCTGGACTGTTTTCCTTTTCTGGAGCGCGCGGCAGGAGCAGGGGCAGACAGAGCAGGGCGCAAAATTCGGCGAAGACGAGATGGTAACCGAACAGAAACGTCGGTGCGAGGCAGATCGGGAGCGCCTGCAAATACAACCCGGCCGCGGACCTTCCCACCGCGCGTCCGCGCCAGGCCAGCCAGGCGAGCAGCAGGAGCAAGGCGGTGCCGAAAAGACCGAAATCGCCCGTAAGTCCGGCCAGCAGATGCGCCGGGTTGTCGATTTCGATGCCAGCCAGCCGGCTCTCGAAGCGGCGAATCTCCACCATAAAACTATTGGCCCCGGCGCCCGCGAACGGGCGTTCTCGAACGATAAGCCAGCCGCCTTCCGCCTGTAGCGCGCGTGGCCGGTTCAGGCTGCGATACGCCGCCAGGAATTCGCCCGCCGCCACGCGCTTTAGCGCCGCGGGCAGGACACGTCCACCCTGGTCGCCCGGTCGCCCGGCGGGGGTCGCGAACCAGAGTGCCCCGCCGAGGCCCAACAGTGCGAACGTGACGGCGGTGAGCAGAGCGCTCCGGTTGATGTTCGCGAGCGATGAGTACGCGCTGCGCGCGAAAGGAACCAGCAGGAAAAGAGTCCCCGCCGCGGCGACCCAGTAACCACGGCCCTCGAACAAACCGAGGATCGCGAAAATCAACAACAGCGCGGCGCCGATAAAAATTCGCCGCGTCCGACTCCGCGCGCGCGCGAGTAAAAAAATCAGAAGGCCGGCCAGGAGTACCGGAAACAGAATCGTGGCGGCCCCGGAATCCGAAAACAGTCCAGGCAGGCGCGCGGCTTCGCGGCTGCGTCCGGTGCCGGTCCAGAACGCGTCGACGCCGATCCACTGCATGAGTGCCACAACCAGATTCGCGCCCGTCCCGAGCGCGAGGCCCGTGAGAATTTCCCCGGCGGGGTCCTGTTCGGTATTCACGCGAAATTTTTGATCGCAGAAGATGAAGAGTACCGGACCGGCCATGTGTATGAGTAACAACTGGCTCAGATAAAACGCGTAGTTCGCGCTCACGCCGGGCGCGACGATTAAGTCTTGTAAAGGAGTACCGAACAGGATGAACGGTGAATAATAATCGACCAGCGCGCGCGACCAGTTGAACACGATAAACAATCCGAAGAGCGCGCCGATTTTCACTTCCGGGGCCGTGAGTCCACGCGCGCATTCCGTCCGGTGGCCGCGGCCGATCAGGAGGCCCGCGGACATTCCCAGAAAAATCGGCAACAAAACATGATGCGATTCGACCTGTGCCGTCAGGGAGACCAGGCGTGGCGCCGTGATAATCGCCAGGCCGAGCAGCAGGTAACGCAGGGCCGGTTTATATAAAACGATTCCGGCGCTTCCGATTATCAGGAGCAGGGACAGCACCCGAAAGGGACGACCGGCCAGATGACCGACCGCGATGAAACTGAGCAACAGGCCGAGCCCGGCGGCCAGGTTGGCCCAGAGCCAGAGCGGGGAGCCGCGCCAGGGTTGATCGTGGTTATCCATGTTGATGGGAGCGCTTTCCAGGGTGTCCTGTGCCCGTAATAAATCAGGCCCTCCAGGAATTAATTGATTGAAAAATCAAACGTTTTCAAAACCCTGGTGAATATGGCCAAGAAAAAAGTAGCGAAGAAAATTACTGCTAAAAAAGCCGCCAGAAAGCCGGCTAAAAAAGCAGCCCGCGGCGGTTCACGCAGTCGCGCTGAAGATTCCGCAGTAGCGGCGGCCGCGCAATCAGACGTGGATGAGTATTCCATGTCCCGTTTCGCAGGCGGTGAGTACTCACCGGAATATCCCGCTGAATCAGGCGGGTCCTATACCGCGTATGGTGAAGAACAAAAGAAAGGCGTTTCCAGATTCGGCCTTATCGCGGCGGTAGTCGCCGTCGTTGTGATTCTCGGTGCCATTTATTACGTTTTCAACCCCGGTTCCTCGAATGTCGCTTCCAATGAAAGCATGAGCGAATCGGTTGATACCATCGCTCCCCCGCCCGGGGACGAAGCTGTTGTGCCGCCAGCCGGTGCCAAACCGATTGAAGCCGCTAAACCGGCCGAACTGGCCAAACCAGCTGCCCCGGCCAAACCGGTTGAAGCCGCGAAACCAGCCAAACCCGCTGAGGCCGCGAAGCCCGCCGAAGCCACCAAACCGACCGAAGTCGCTGCGGCTCCCGGTGCTGGCAAAACCTACACGGTTGCAAAAGGTGACACTCCCGGTAAAATTGCCCAGAAGGCCCTTGGTGACGCCAAACGATATAAGGAAATCCTTGATTTGAATAAGGATATCCTGCCCAGAGGCGCCATGAGCCTGCAACCTGGCCAGAAACTCAAAATCCCCGCGAAATAAAACACCCAGGCCGTAACCCACGGGGTAAACCCGGCAGTTCAAACACTGCCGGGTTTTTTATTTTAAAACTACGGGACCATCCGGGCCGGCCGTCCAATCAGAAGGGGCATATTCGAGGGCGAAAATTCGTTCAGGATCGTTCGGCCCCACCGATAAGAAGATTATGGCTACCCCGCGCGTCGGTATGTTTATCCAGGCCCGGAGCACCTCCACCCGCCTGCCCGGCAAGATTTTCGAGGGCCTGCCCGGTCCGGACGATCCTGCCATTCTGGAACATATCTACCGGCGACTGGGTGATGTGCGCGGTGCCGATCTGCTGCTGTTTCTGGTTCCCGATAGCGACCGCGCCCTCATCGAAACCTGCGAACAACACGGCTTTCCGTACGCGGTCGGGTCCGAACTGGACGTACGCGAACGTTATCGCCAGGCCGCGCGCGCGTACCGGGTGGACATCGTGGTGCGTGCCACGGGCGACAATCCCTGCGTCGACCCCGGGATCGCTGACGAGACCATCGCTCAGATTCTCAAGACGGACGTCGATCTCCTGTCCTACGCCAATTTGCCGCTCGGCATCGCCGTGGAGGCCTTCCGGACGGAGGCTCTGCTGGACGACCGCATCGCGGCAAAACCCGAGCACCGCGAACACGTCAGCATTCATATCAAACAAAATCGCGATCTTTTCAAAGTCCTGCACCTCAAACACCCGCTGATGAATCAGTACGCCGGTCTGCGCCCCCCGCGTCTGACGGTGGATACTCTGGAAGACCTGGAAGTCGTGCGCGGGGTCTTTCGCCTGCTGGGCGATTCGTTCACGACGAAGGAGGTCATGGACCTCTTTGCCGCGGGCGAGGAATTTTTTTCCGCGAATAAACACGTCGAACAATTGATGTTCCTGTCCTGAACCGTGACGCGCCCCGTCTCGATCGTCACCGGTAGCGGTCAGGGCCTCGGCACCGGCCATCTGACGCGCATGCGCGTGCTCGAACATCAACTCGCGGCGCGCGGCCTGGTCGTGCGCTTTTTCGCGGATGGAGCGACGGACACCCCTGCCAGCCAGGCAGCGCGAACCGCGTTATCCCCCGCCGTCGTCGTGCTGGACGCGCGTGACGCGGACCCGCGCCCGCTGCGCGGCAATGGTCCCGTGCTCGCGCTCGACAATCGCCATGGCTCGCGCGCGACTGCCACCGATCCCGGTCTGATCTATTACGACACCATCCCGCATCCACAGATCGAACTGGACGCGGTTCTGGAACGCGCGCTCATCGCTCCTGAACTGACGCGCCTGAAGCGCCGACCATTGGCCGCGCGCGGGCAGAACATTCTGGTGTACTGTCCGGATGTCGCTCCGCGCGGCCTGATGGATTTTCTGGCTCACCACCGCCAGCGTTTTCCCGCCGCGCGGATCGTAATCGTCGGCGGCGGGCTGGCTGCGGGGGCGTCGACGGGACCGCCGGTTGCGGGTCTGACCCGGCGCGAGCGACTGGAGTCGACTGAATTTTTCAGCGAACTCCAGAACGCGCGACTTGTGCTGGCGTACTTCGGCATGACGATTCTGGAGGCCTGGTACGCGGGCGCGGTGCCGGTTCAATTCAGCATCGACAGCTCCGTGCATGATCGCCTGAGCGAGGATCTGGAACGGCGCGCCGGGATTTTGTTTGTGAAGGAGCCGGCAGAGTTCGCCGCGCTCAGCGACAGGTCGGCCGGATTGACCGTGCCGCTAGGTGGACCCGGCGGACGCGGCTACGAACTCCTGGTGCGCGAAATTGAAAACCTGACCGGGAGCCCGTGATTCGTTGACTGGAGAACGAAAAATTATTTAGAGTTCATCTCAAAACTGCCTCCATGCAGTTTTGAGATTGTCGCGGTTTTCGGCACATGTCCGAAAACCGCTCGCAATCGGCTCCGCTCCGGAAATTAAGGCACTGCTCCCCTTTGGTCGCGGTGCGTGAAAAAAATTCTCGCAGAGGCGAGAATTTTAG
>CAZVZS010000038.1:37071-51787 GCA_964631535.1 uncultured Leptospiraceae bacterium | reverse complement strand
GCAGCACCGTCGAAGTCGAAGCGTTCTTTTACACCCAGAAACTCGTCATCCAGAGCGTAATCGAAAAAATCCAGGGCCGCGGAACCCAGGCCCAGCGCGAAACCTCGCGCGACCCCGGCGTGATCGGTCTCTTCTCCGCCTGGGTCGGCAAAGGCCCGGACGGCGAGATGGCCGGCTACGCCACCCAGGCCGGCGGCAAGGCCCTGGAAAAAATCAGCGGCGGTATGGGCGCGAAGATCATGAAGTACGGCGTCTACGGCGGCTACGGCGAACTCGGTTCGTCCGGCATGCGCCCCGGCGGGGCCCCGCTCGGATTTTATCCCGAACTGGAAATGATGAGCGAATACGTCGGCAAGCAGGACGCACAGGGTCTCGCCAGCGCGGGCGGTACGATCAATCCGATTTCGACCACGCTCAACTCGTTCAACCCGCTGGCCATGGCCGCGAACATCTATCGCGACGTGGAAGTCGGCACGCGCGTCTACGGCCACGATCGCGGCACGATGATCGGCGGCGCCGTGATGAAAGCGGCCAAGCCCGTGCTCAAGGTGGCCGTGAACGCCGTGGCCGCTGCCGTCGCGACGGCGGGGAATATCATCGCCCCGGGCGTCGCCGTCGCTCTGGGCGCGGCCATCGCCGTGGCCGGCAACGCGCTGGTCGATTCGATTCAGGTCGGCGCCGACGGGAAGGTCACCATTAAGTCGAACGCAACGATCTGGCGCAATGCCCTGATCAGCGGTGTCACTACAGCGGTCACGGGAGGCCTGGCCGCGCTGCAGGTCGCGGGAACGATCAGCCAGGCGATGCAGCAAACCCTCAATACGGTGAACAGTATCGCGGGCTCGGTGGTTCAATCGAGCTTTGACGAAGGTGGGCGCTTCAATCTGGAACGCGGTTTGGTCCAGGGTGGCAAAGGCGCTCTGATCGGCGCGGTCGGAGCCGGCATCGGCGGCGCGCTGGGTGGATCGGATATCGCCAATGCCTTCGGCAGCACGCTCGCTTCCACCACCGCGACCTGGGCGGAATGTCGGACCGGGGGCGCGGCGGCCTGTCAACAATACGACGCGATGCAGCGTCCGGGCGCGGAGGCACTCGGCGCTTTCGCGAACGCCATGGGTGCGGGGAGCGCGCTCGGGAAGCTGGCGGCAGATCCTTTAAAACGAGCCCTTGTCAATCTGGCCCCGGGCAAGGATGCAAAGGACTTCCTTGCGGGAACGGGGAAATATAAACAACCCGACCCGAACCAGACCGACCAGACTCGTCGGGCGGCTGAGGCTCTGCAGGGGCTCGGGGCATGGGATCGTTTCCGTCGCGGCTTCCAGTCGTCCCTCGGGTTCGATGAAGACGCCTGGGATATGAAAGAGAAAGGCTTCGGATACGCGACGAAGGAGGAAGTTGCGAGCGGACTTGATGCCCGTATGGGCAAAGCTTCGGATAAGCTAAGCCGTGATAAGGTTCTGGCTGATATGGAGAAAAGCGGGATCTATTCGCCCGCGCAAATGCAATCCGCGAGAGCAATCGCGGCTGCCCGCGATAAATTCCAGGAACGCAGTCTGAAAGCTTCCGATGGAATGGGAGCGTATGACGTCTGGGGTTTCATGAAGGCCAATGGTCTTTCGCCGGGCCAGGGGGAATATGCGGAAGCCCAACGCCGCCTGAAAGAAATTGGCGATAAAAACGGCGGAAACATCTCCATGGAAGACATCCAGGATGTCGCCAAACAAATGGTGGAAGCGAAGGGTGGCGAGTTCAAGGCCGATTGGGGCGCGGCCCGGCAACTGGCGAATACTGTTCGCGGCCAGGACTCAAATCGTTTTGCGATGGAGCGCTGGGAAAAAGATACGCGGGCTCAATTGCAGAAGATGAAGTTTAATGAGGCCCAGGTTCAGAAATTCATCGATAGCAAGGGTGCAATAAAACCGGAAGAACTCGGTCCTCCCGCAAACGCATACGTGCGTAAGGTTGAATGGACGGACTTCGCCCTTTCAGGACTTTCCATGGTCGGCAGTTCCGTGGAAGTTGGCCTCGGTGTCGCGGTCATTGCGGGAACGGGTGGTGCCGCCACTATTCCTGGAGCCCTCGCCGTTATCCACGGTGGCGTCAATTTTTGGCGCGAAGGCGAGAACATGGTCAAAATGGCCAAAGCGGGACTTGGAGCGGATTACGACTTCAGTCAGCAGAATGGTTCCGTCCTCGGCGATGCGATGAAATGGACCGCCAAAAAAATCCACGGAGAAAATGCTCTCAGAGAGCAAGCAATCTACTCGGCCATCGGGGAAGTGTCGGACGGAGTTCTGAGTACTCTCTTTACAATGGGGGCCGGTTCAGTAACGGCCAGTACAAAAATAGCCAATGGAATTCGCACTCTTGAGAGGATTGATAGGTTAAACACTGGCGTTTCGTTGGGTATTATTGGCGGTCAGCTTTCAACGGGCATTGCTCATAGCCTTGAACAGATGGCGAACGATCGCCCGCACGAATTCGACGGTTTCGCAACCATCGGGGAGTTAGGATCCAGCGTGGCGGCGAATTATCTCCTGAAAAAAGCGACCCACGGTCGTACTTCGATTAAGCCCGGCAGTTTTCTCGATATCGGTAGCTCCGCGTTCGATGTAAACGCGAACCCTAAACTGCACGGGATTGACGGACGCTTCAACGAGCCAGAACCACGCGTTGGACTCGGACAGAGCTCACCGTTCTTCTCAACGTTCCGGGAACAGATGCGTCTGGGAGCGACGCGACAGGACATTGAAGCGGCCATTGCCGCCGCTCCACCCGATCTCAGGGCTGCAGTTCAGACGCGAATTGAGACGGCCAGAGATTTTTACAGCCAGGCGGGATTTTCGGAATCCAGAACCGCGGATCACATTAAAGGCATTGATTTCAGTCAGCCTGTGGACGTAGTAAGTATTCCACAGGGAACGCAGCTTTCCCAGTTCCAGGTCCCGAATTCCAAGATAGGAAATTACTTTGCCAACCCGGGCACACCCGGCAGCCAGTTGGGCATTTATACCGGCGGTCGGATTGAAACCCAATACACCGCCAGTACTGATGTCCCGGCATTACGCTCGACCGCATCGAACATAACCGATACGTGGTCACTGAAAAAGATCGGGTGGAAGGTTGAAACAGAAGGCGGAGGAACTCAGTATTTCACTCCGCATAAAAAGAATTTTACTCCGAGGTAATTTTATGACATGGAGACCCTGCCCTTTTACACCTGGCGGAACATACCTGGTTACAAAGGAAGCGGCTTCCGGATTCTGGAAACTCAGAGCGGGCGATAAACTGATATTCGTGGAGGATTCCTACAGTAGAATTGACGGTGCTTCCATATTTTACTTTCAGAATAAGGATACAATGGAAGGCGTCGAGTGGTGGCTGTATGACGATGACCCTCTCGAATCATGGAAAGAAATTTTTGAAAAAATTTGAGAACCAGGGGTATTGAAACATACGTTACAGTTTTAAATGCGTGATATTATATTCCGGGAAGGTGCTCCCCTTTACACCAAGAACAAACAGGCTTCCGTCTTGATCAAGACAGGAACCCCCGGTCCCTTCGGTCGGGATGGTTTGCTCCAGCAATGTGCGCATTCCGGTTTTTTCGCGCTGGCGAAGCGTAAAATATACTTCCCCGTTCCTGTTTTCGGAATCAAATTCGTATCCGGCCGGCAGTTTTCGCCCATCACAGTCGAAATTCGGGAAAACATCGACTGGCGCCGGCCGGGTCGATTTGCTCAAAGTAAAATCAGGATTTACCGTGAACGTAAGGCCCGCGAATGAAAGGAATGGCCGTTCCAGATTCCAATCAAATCCGCGTTTTTGGATTGCAGCGTTCGCCAGCGGGATGGACGGATTCCGTCTGGCGATTTCCGCTTCGTCCGTAACTTTTAGATTTCGAACGTCGATCGCCACGAGTCCCTGCAGATCGGTCTCGATCCAGATGAACTGGCCGCTTCGTCCTAAATAAGCCATTTCATAGGCGGGAAGTAATTCCGTTCTAAAAATTGGCCGGCCGTATAATTCGGCGATTTCTTCCATCGTCGAAAAGTCAAACAGCCGAAATTGAAGTTCCTGACCGCCAGGCAGAGTCGTTCGGGGGCGGGTTTTTCGAACAGCGAGCGCTGGAGCGATCACGCGCTCCACTACGACTCCCCGCAACTGCCCGTTCTGTCGGTAAAAAATAGTGGTAACCGGCTGTATCGTTGTCTTCAACCGGCGGGTAATTAAGAATCCTGAGACAATAATCGCGGTTAAAAGTGGAGCGAGAGCGAGGAGTTTCAAAGCGTACCCGAAATCCGCGAGCTTGACGGGAGCCGGGTTAGTAATCCCTTTTTTCTTTAAAATATATCGTAAAACGAATGTAGCCCCTAACAGAATAAAGGCAAAAATAAACGCACCCATTTTTTCCCCTGAAACTTTTCCATCGCGTTAAATGCCGGAATGAGCATTAATATGCAAGGCACACGTCGATCCACGCCCAACCATTTCTAACTTGAGGAAATATTGTGGACATTGGCAGGAGGACGTCGATTGTAAAACAAATTTATTATGAACATCGATTTTTTCGCCAGATGGTTCGCGCTCGAAAGAGGTTATGTTTTTCTCTCTCAGAAAGAATTGGAGACCGCTAACGGGAGAGGACTCGAGAGGGTCGCAGTGAACGAACTGGCCCTTCTTTTTTCCTGGGGAGGGAAACTTCTCGTACGCATTCGAAGGGATATCCTCGATGTTCTGATAATCCTGGAAGACGAAACCCGGTTTCCGAAAAATACGTTTACGGCCGATTATTTAAAATCCGTCGGCAACTCTTTTATCGAAAACCATCCCGGTGTTGTCAAAACAATTCACTTTCGCGTACTTTATTTATTGAGGGGTTCCGAAGTCGCGAACTACGACTTTGAACGAATTAAAACATTCGCGAGCAATTCAGACGCGAGAATAAAATTTAGCGCCATCGGGGTGGACTCGGAAAACGGAAAAATTTACGCGGGGGGCGATTCGCTGCATAATATTTTGAATGGGATTTTCTTGCGCGGAATTTTCAAAAAAAAGGAACATAACCTTACGGGTTCGGGTTCGGGTTCGTCCGTCCGGGAGAATTTATGGTTTAATCAAAATCGATTTGTTCTGGCATGCCTTTCCGGTTTTTTTCTCGCGGTCGTTCTGCGCTTATGTCTTGGGATGATGAGTGTCCCGACTCCCTTTTTTTTGTTAACGGATGTTTTATCCTGTTCTGTCGCCCTCGGGATTTCCATGGGGCAGTTCTGGGGTCGGCCTGGTCCACAGGGCCTCGTTACTGTTCTGACGTTTGCCTTTTCCCTGTACCCGTTTTTAATATATTGGAACGGCTTTCCGGATCGAGTGTATTTTATTTCGTTAATTTTGAATACGCTCGGACTGGGCACTCTCGTGTTTGTATTTGAACGGCTCAAGGAAAGCGTTTAACCATTTTCCACTTACCCAACCACACACCCCGCCCAAGCAGCGCGCGAATGGAATCGTCGAAGTTCGCCGCAACGCGGTGTTCCTCGGCGAATTTCTCAAGGATTTCAAGAAAGAGATTCTGGGGTTTTATATTGAAGTATTTAATGGCCGAGCATGACGTATCGCACAACGACCTGCGGGAAATCGGGTCGCAGGGGGTCGTGTCGGAGATATTGAGCGGGAAACGATCGTTGAACCTGCGACAAATCAAAGCACTCGCTTCTCGTTTTCACGTGTCGCCAGCTGCATTCATATAACGCCCCGCAACAGCCGGCGAAATGCAAAGCCCGAACGGGAATTGCAACAACTCCAGCGGCTGCGCGCCATCCGGAGCGAGCCCGGACAGCGAGCGGTCAGCCGATCCGCGCCCATGGACGGCGCGAGTCGGCTGACCCGGATGTGCGCGCAACGCTCGCGCAACGCCAGCTTTTTTTCGCCCGCGCCAAACATTTGCCTCGCGGTCCGGCCGCGTCCTCCGCAACCTGGTCGCATGGACGTCCTGGTACTGGCGCGCGTACAATTCGCGCTCACGATCATGTTCCACTATCTCTATGTGCCGTTCAGCATCGGGCTGGGCCTGATGCTCGTGCTGATGGAAGGCACGTACCTGGTCACGGGCAACAAACTCTACGAACGCATGACACGGTTCTTCGTGAAAATTTTCGCGCTCACCTTCGCGGTCGGGGTTGCCACCGGCATCGTGATGGAGTTCCAGTTCGGCACCAACTGGTCGCGCTATTCGCGTTTCGTGGGCGACGTTTTCGGGTCGGCGCTCGCTGCTGAGGGCATTTTCGCTTTTTTCTTAGAATCCGGATTTCTCGCGCTGCTCGTTTTCGGCTGGGACCGCGTGGGCAAAAAAACCCATTTTCTGGCGACCGCGATGGTCGCCCTCGGTTCAACCTTCAGCGCGGTCTGGATCGTCATCGCCAACTCCTGGATGCAAACCCCGGCCGGACACCGGATCGTGGGCGAAGGCCACGCGGCCCGCGCGCAGATCGTCGATTTCTGGGCGATGGTCTTCAATCCTTCGTCCATGACGCGGCTCGCGCACGTGCTGGGTGGTTGCTGGCTCGCGGGGGCGTTTCTCGTGCTTTCGATTTCGGCCTGGTACGCTTTAAAAGGAAAACATTTCGATTTCGCGAAAGCGGGTTTTCGCTTCGGCCTGGCGGTGGCGCTGACGGTCGGCCTGTACCAGTTGATCACCGGCCACAGCGGCGGCGGGATCGTCGCGAAGCACCAGCCGGCCAAACTCGCGGCCATGGAAGGCCATTTTAAAACAGGACCGGCCGACCTTTATCTTCTCGGCCGGGCGGACGAGGAACGCGGGGTGACCACCGGCCTCGCCATCCCCGGCGGTCTCGGCCTGTTGCTCTTCGGGGACCCGCACCGGTCCATCCCGGGTCTGGACGCGTTCGCGCCCGCGGATCGTCCGCCGGTGAACCGCGTGTTCCAGGCCTACCATCTCATGGTGGCGATCGGGTTTACGTTGATCGGACTTTCGCTCGCGGGCGTTGTGCTTCTGTGGCGCGAGCGATTGTTTCGCGCGCGCTGGTTGCTCTGGTGTTACGTGTTCGCGGTCGGCCTGCCGCCGCTCGCGAACCAGGCCGGCTGGACGGCCTCGGAAGTCGGTCGCCAGCCCTGGATCGTGTACGGGCTCATGCGCACCGAAGCGGGGATTTCGCCGAACGTGGACGCGGGGCAGATTTTATTTTCCGTGCTCCTGTTTTCATTCGTCTATTTGTTGCTCTTCGCGCTGTTTATCTTTTTATTGAACGGAAAAATCAAACACGGACCGGAGGACGGACCCGCGCGCACGGAGCCCGGTCTGCACCGTGCGGACGCCTGAGGTAGCCCATGTCCCGGAAACGCAAAATGATTCTATTAATGATTGGCCTCGTCGCCGCGGCAGCCACGGTTTTCCTGGTCCCCACATTGTTCTTTCGCCCCTGGCGGATTGGGCATTTTTTCTTGCGCGCAGATTTGCTCTATCTCCTGCGACGGCCCACGCTCCTGTCGCGCCTGCACGTCCTGGAGCCGTACGGGATTCGCTTCCACGCCGACGACTGGGACGACATGTCGGTCGAATTCGCGGCCGCCGACCTGGAACGTGACCGCCGGAATCTGGCCACGCTGCGCGCGTACGACCGGGAAGGACTTTCGGCGGACGACCGGGCGAGTTACGACGTGCTGGATTGGCTCCTCACGTCGCGTCTGGAAGGCGAACGATTTCTGTACCACGATTATCCGGTGAACCAGACCGCAGGCATGCAATCGGAGTTGCCCGATTTTTTACTGAACCATCATCCCTTCGACGACCTGACCAGCGCGCGTGAGTACCTGACGCGCATGGAAAAAATCGCCCCGGCCATGGATGAACTCCTCCGTTCGCTCCGTTTTCGCGAGGAGCGGGGCATCCTCCCCCCGCGTTTCGTATTCGATCGTGTTATAAAAGAAATGCGCGAATTCAGCGCGAAGCCCCCCGCCGACCACGATCTTACGCTCCACCTGGGCATGAAGCTCGACGAACTGGGTGTGGACTCGCAGCGAAAAACGGAACTGCTGGCGGAAGCGCAAACCATTCTGAAACATAACGTGTACCCCGCGTACGGACGTTTGATCGAGTACCACGCTTCCACGCGCGCGAAAGCGAGCGAAGACGACGGCGTCTGGAAACTGCCTGAGGGCGAGGCCTTCTACCGGTACGCGCTGAAGTCGCAAACGACGACGGAGCTCTCACCGGACGAAATTCACGCGATCGGGCTGAAAGAAGTCGCAGCGCTCCAGGCTGAAATTCGCGAAATCTTAACAAAACGTGGGTTCTGGCGCGGAGCGGTCGGGCCTTCGCTGCGCGCGGCGGGCGAAGACCCCGCGTTTCTGTATTCGGACGACGACGTCGGGCGCGCCAGGATCCTGACCGATTACCAGACCATCATCGACGAAGTCGACCGCGGGATGGACCGCCTCTTCGATCTGCGGCCGGAGACCGGCGTTGTTGTAAAACGAATTCCGCCGTTCAAAGAACAGGGCGGGCCGGGCGGTTATTATACTCCGCCCCCGCTCGACGGATCGCGGCCCGGTACGTTTTTCGCGAATCTACGGGACGTGCGCTCGATCGCGCGTTTCGGCATGCGCACGCTGGCCTACCACGAAGCCATTCCCGGCCATCATTTTCAGATCACGATCGCCATGCACCTGGATCTGCCGATCTTTCGTCGTTTTCCATGGTTCACGGCGTACATCGAAGGCTGGGCTCTGTACGCCGAGCGACTGGCCGCCGAAAACGGTTACATGGAGGGTCCCATGGACCGGGTCGGATATTTATCGAGCGAACTGTTTCGCGCCGCCAGGCTCGTGGTCGATACCGGGATTCACCATAAACGCTGGAACCGGGCGCGGGCTGTCGCCTATATGCTGGAGAACACGGGTTCAAGCGAAATTGAGGCGAACTCCGAAATCGAACGGTACGTCGTCTGGCCGGGGCAGGCCTGCGCGTACAAAATCGGCCAGCTCAAAATTCTGGAACTGCGCGAGCGCGCGCGAAGGAAACTGGGCGAACGCTTTGAACTCAAACAATTTCACAACGCGATTCTGTCAGGCGGCGCCCTGCCGCTCGAACTTCTGGGTCGCCGGGTGGATGAATACATCGAACGAACGCTCGTTCCGCGGTGAAGTGTATGGAATGGTTGGATCTGAACATCGTCTGGTATCTGCTCATCGGCGTTTTATTCGCGGGCTACGCGATTCTCGACGGCTTCGATCTCGGCGTCGGCATGTCGCATCTGTTCGCTAAGAACGACGAGGAACGCCGCATCCTGCTCAATTCGATCGGCCCGGTCTGGGACGGGAACGAAGTCTGGCTGGTCACGGCCGGCGGGGCGCTCTTCGCGGCCTTTCCGGAAGCGTACGCCACGGCTTTCTCAGGGTTTTACACGGCCTTCATGCTGTTGCTTTTCGGCCTGATCTTTCGCGCGGTCGCGCTCGAGTTTCGCAGCAAACAACCGATGCGCTGGTGGCGTCGCCTCTGGGACGGGGCGTTTTTCGTTTCGTCGCTTTTGATCGCGCTGCTCATGGGCGTGGCCCTCGGCAATCTGATCCAGGGCCTGCCGCTCGACGCCGCGCATGAGTTGAACATTTCTTTTTTCGACCTGTTTAACCCCATCGCTCTGTTGACGGGCCTGGCGACGGTCGCCCTATTTTTGATGCACGGGGCGATTTACCTGGTGATGAAAACCGAAGGCGAATTACAACGGGCCCTGATCGCCCGCGTGCCCGGTACAATTATTTTTTTTACGATCTGTTACGCGACGCTGACCGTGGCCACGCTCGTGTTCGTGCCGCACATGGCCGAACCGTTTCGCGCGCGGCCGGCTCTGTTCGTCGTGGCCCTGGCAAGTATGCTCGCCATCGCCAATATTCCCCGCGAAATCACGCGCGGCCGGTATTTTCTGGGATTCCTGTCGTCCTCGTTCGCCGTCGCGTCGCTCCTCGCGCTGGTGGGCATCGGCCTGTTCCCGAATCTGATTTTATCGATTCCCAATCCGGAGAACAGCCTCGACATTTACAACGCGGCTTCGTCGCAAAAAACGCTCGGCATCATGCTCGTAATCGCGCTGATCGGCATGCCTTTCGTGGTGGCTTATACCGTGATCATCTACCGTGTCTTCGGGGGTAAGGTGAAACTGGACGCGAACTCCTATTGATCCTTGAGGGGGAGCTACGAGCTCCCCCTCAAACCCCCGCGCCGGGGGGTTGCGGTCCCCCCGGACCCCAACGCTCGCTCTTTTTCGTTGAAAGGGAGGAGCGTTCCGGAGTGGCTTTCTTGGATATTTGCGCTTACGCGAATGGGCCTCCATCCGTGTAGGCCACGAGTTGTTTTAACAACAACTCAATTCATTTCAAAAGCATTCACAGCGGACTATTCGACATGCGATCTGTACGCAAAAATATCTTACTCATCCCGCTGTTCCCGGCGATTCTCGTCTGCGGCACTCGCGTCCCGGTTCCCGCGACCGAGCGGGAACCAGCCGCCGTGATGCCCGCGCAAAACTCTCCCGCAGGCGACCTGGCCGCCCGGCTACGGGGCGATCCGGATTTCGTCGACCTGAGCGCCCTGCCGGGGGTCGCCCTCGATATTCGCTACGCCACGACGAATAATTTTACAGGCGAAAATCTCTACGGCGAGTTCCGCTTCTGCTTCCTCCACCGGGAGGCCGCGGTTCGGTTGCGCGCGGCCGTAACGGCGCTGGAGCGGGTCCGGCCGGGCTGGAAACTGCTCGTGTTCGATTGCCTGCGCCCGCGTTCCATCCAGCGACGACTCTGGGACCGGGTCCGGGGCGGTCCCCTTCAGAGTTACGTGGCCAGCCCGGAAATCGGTTCGGTGCACAATTTCGGTTTCGCCGTCGATTGTTCCCTGCGCGACCAGCGCGGACTTGAGGTCGATATGGGCACGCCGTACGATGCGTTCACGCCCCTGGCCGAGCCGCGCCGGGAAGCGGAACAATTTCGCCTGGGGCGATTGACACGCGCTCAACGCGAAAATCGCCTTTTGCTCCGGGGCGTGATGGAAGGCGCGGGATTTATCCAGCTTCCGCACGAATGGTGGCACTACGACGCGTTGCCAGGCGCGACGGTGCGGGCACGCTACCGGATCGTGGAATGATTGCTCACCTTCCGCAACACTGTTTTACTTTGCGTCCGCTGCCGCACGGACAGGGCGAATTCCGGGCCCGTCCGCCCAGCGCGCGAATTTCTTTCGTATTTTCATTCTCACAGGAAAGGTTCATCGCCAGAATTATGGAAATGGAAATCAATTCGTTGTTCATTGTGGAATCGCTGTCAAGGCCTTCCAGGGAGGTGTAGAGCACGAGTTCCTTGATAATTTCCATATTGACTGGCTGGAAACAGTCCTGGGCCTTGATCAGTAAGTCGCCCAGGTTGTCCTCGTCAATGGTCAGGTCCTCGGGTTCGCCGGGGATGTGGGCGGCGAAGACCTCATCGAGAAAACCCATGATCGCTGTGTTTAAGTGTTCGCGATAGTTTCGCCTGACCGCGCGACTCTCCCCGGCGAAAATTTCCTTTCCAAAGCTATTGAGCCATCCTTCGATCCGGTCCTCATCTTCGCTTTCGCGAAAAAGTGAATGAAATGAGGCGAGGTAATTCCAGAAAAGCCCGAGCGCGAGGATTTCGGATTCCAGAGTTCGCTCAGATTCAGGGACTCGATCCCCCAGAACCGTACCGAAAAAATTCGTGATCCGGAAATCCGGGTGCTGCCATTCTGACAGGGCGGCGAAGAGCACCCGGGTGGGTTCGAGTTTTTGTTTTTTGAGCGCCGCGACGATTTCGACGGCGGTGAGGTCTTTTACGGGCGGAGCCAGCATCATAATCCCGGTTTATGTCACATTAAAAAATTTTGTCGATCAAAATTTGACCGGCTAAACAAAAAAACCCCGGAGCAAGCCACCGGGGTTTTCGTTCGCCGAAGGGCGCCTGCCAGACAAAATCGCTTATTCGCCCGTTAAACTGGCTTTCGCGAATTCGCGGTTCATGCGCGCGATGAATCGAACGCTGATTTCCTTCGGGCAGGCCGCCTCGCATTCGCGCTGGTTGGTGCAATTGCCGAAGCCTTCGCGGTCCATCTGCGCGACCATATTGAGGGCCCGCTTGCGACTTTCTACGTTGCCCTGGGGCAGGAGTCCCAGATGCGATACTTTGGCCGCGACGAAGAGCATCGCCGACGCGTTTTTACAGGCGGCCACGCAGGCCCCGCAACCGATACACTGGGCCGCGTCCATGGCCAGGTCGGCGGTGTCCTTGCCGATCGGAATACAATTCGCGTCCGGGACCCCGCCGGTGTTGACGGATACGAAACCGCCCGCCTGGATGATACGATCGAAGGCGCCGCGATCGACCACGAGGTCTTTCAGCACGGGAAACGCTTTCGCGCGCCAGGGTTCGACGAACACCCGGTCCCCGTCCTTGAATTTTCGCATGTGCAACTGGCAGGCCGTCGTACCGCTTTCCGGTCCGTGGGCGACGCCATTGATCATCAGGCTGCACGCGCCGCAGATACCTTCGCGGCAATCGTGATCGAACGCGATGGGCTCCTCGCCTTTCGCGTCCAGTCCTTCATTGAGGACGTCCAGCATCTCCAGGAAGGACATGTGCTCGCTGACATTGTCCAGCTGGTAGTCGACCATGCGACCCTTATCGCCGGAATTTTTCTGACGCCAAACCGATAGTTTCAGTTTCATGGGGTAGTGCGCCATGACTCGGCTATCCTTAGCCTCCTCATGGCGCGTCCTTCTCGTTATTGTGACGCTCGGCCATCCGTGGCCTCGCTATATTTCGTTACCGGGCGGCACTCACCGGCTTTGCCGGTGCCGGACTTTCGCCCGGTGCGCGCTTTCGCGCCGGGTTAAGGGTCGGGCCCTATTTATAACTCCGCTGGGTCAGGTGGACCTCGCTGAATTCCAGATTCTCCTTATGGAGAACGGGTTCAGCGCCCACGCCTTTGAACTGCCAGGCGCCTACGTAGGCGAATTTATCGTCATGGCGCAGGGCCTCGCCTTCTTCAGTCTGGTGTTCTTCGCGAAAATGGCCGCCGCAACTTTCTTCGCGGTGCAGGGCGTCGCGGTACATCAATTCGCCGAATTCGAGGAAGTCGGCCACGCGACCGGCTTTTTCGAGCGACTGATTCAGATTATCCGAATCGCCGGGCACGTTTACGTTCTGCCAGAATTCCTCGCGAATAGCGGGGATTTTCGCGATGGCCTCTTTGAGGCCTTTGGCGCTCCGTGCCATGCCGCATTTGTCCCAGGTGAGCAGGCCAAGTTCACGGTGAAAGGAGTCGACCGTGCGTTTGCCCTTGATGCCGAGAAATTTTTTGGTACGCTCGTTCACGTCCGCTTCGGCTTTTTTGAATTCCGGTCCGTCCGCGGAAACTTTGTCGGAAGGGACCCGTGCCAGATAATTGCCGATTGTATAGGGCAGGACGAAGTAACCGTCGCAGAGGCCCTGCATGAGCGCGCTCGCGCCGAGGCGATTGGCCCCGTGATCGGAGAAGTTCGCTTCACCGAGGACGAACAGGCCGTCCAGATTGGACATGAGGTTGTAGTCCACCCAGAGTCCGCCCATCGTGTAATGTACGGCGGGGTAGATGCGCATGGGCGTTTTGTACGGATCGTCCCCCGTGATTTTTTCGTACATCTGAAACAGGTTTCCGTACCGGTCGCTGATCGTCTTTTCGCCGAGGCGACCCACCGCGTCCGCGAAATCAAGGAAGACGCCGAGTCCGCCGGGACCAACACCGCGTCCCGTGTCGCAGGCTTCCTTCGCGGAGCGCGACGCGATATCGCGCGGCACCAGGTTGCCGAAGCTGGGGTATTTGCGTTCCAGAAAATAATCGCGTTCGCTGTCGGGAATCTCCTCCGGCTTGCGCGTATCGCCCTGTTTTTTGGGAACCCACACGCGCCCGTCGTTGCGGAGCGACTCCGACATGAGCGTCAGTTTCGACTGGTAATCCCCGCTGACCGGGATGCAGGTGGGATGAATTTGCGTATAACAGGGATTGGCGAAAAAGGCGCCTTTTTTATGCGCGCGCCAGGCGGCGGTGACGTTGCAGCCTTTCGCGTTCGTGGAAAGAAAAAACACATTGCCGTATCCGCCCGTACACAGCGCCACCGCGTGCGCCGCGTGGCTGCTGACCAGGCCGGTGACCAGATCGCGCACGACGATACCCTTCGCGTGTCCGTCCACGAGCACGAGTTCGAGCATTTCGGTTCGAGGAAACATTTGCACATTGCCCAGGCCGATCTGACGCGAAAGCGCCTGGTAGGCGCCGAGCAGGAGTTGCTGACCGGTCTGCCCGCGCGCGTAAAACGTGCGCGATACCTGGGCCCCGCCGAAACTGCGATTGGCCAGCAGCCCGCCGTACTCGCGCGCGAAGGGCACACCCTGGGCCACACACTGGTCGATGATGCTGACGCTGCATTCGGCCAGACGATGCACGTTCGCTTCGCGGGAGCGAAAATCGCCCCCTTTGACCGTATCGTAAAACAGGCGATGCACGCTGTCCCCGTCGTTGGGATAGTTCTTGGCCGCGTTGATCCCGCCCTGCGCGGCGATGCTGTGCGCGCGCCGGGGCGAATCCTGAAAACAAAAACATTTCACGCGATAGCCCAGTTCGGCCAGAGAGGCGGCGGCCGAGGCCCCGGCCAGGCCCGTGCCG
>CAZVZS010000038.1:8038-37061 GCA_964631535.1 uncultured Leptospiraceae bacterium | reverse complement strand
ATGACTTCGTATTTACGTTTGTTGGCCGGGTTCACCAGCTTCATTTCGAATTTATGCTTCGACCACTTTTCGGCCATCGGGCCCGCGGGTATGTTTGAATTAAGCGACATGTTATAAACCCTCTCCAGGAAGATGCACCAGGCCCAGATGAATGGCGACCGGAACGGAAATCTGGCCCAGGAACAGAATGACGGAAACGGCCACGCCGATCATCCGCGCCCGCGCGGCGCTTTCCGGTTTATAGAGGCCGACGGTTTGCAACCAGCTGGCCAGACCGTGGTTCAGGTGAATCATGAGAATCAGGGTGGCGATCACGTACGACGCGGCCACGGGTAATTCGCGAAAACTCAGAATCACCATCGTGAATACGTCGTGCCGGCCGAGATAATCGGTCCCGTCAAAAAATCGCGAATGAACGTGCCCGGTCGTAAAGTGCAAAAGATGATAGATCAGAAAGGCGAGGATCACGAAACCCGTCAGGATCATCGTTCGCGAAGCGAGCGACGCTTCCACCGTCGCGTTGTATTTATATCGCACCGGACGCGCGCGCCGGTTTTCGAGCGTAAGCGAAAACGCGCAGCCGAGATGCACCAGGAACAGCGCCAGCAGTCCGCCGCGGGCGACCCACAAGCCGGCCCCGTGCA
This sequence comes from uncultured Leptospiraceae bacterium, assembly GCA_964631535.1. GTDB lineage: Bacteria > Spirochaetota > Leptospiria > Leptospirales > Leptonemataceae > CAZVZS01. The sequence continues at coordinate 36,417 of CAZVZS010000038.1, read as the reverse complement.
ATACCTGGCGCAGATCGTGTCCGTACGCGTTCATGGCATCCGGTCCGACGAAGATCAATAAATTGGCGGACATGTGCGCTACCAGGAAACCGAAGAGCAGCATGCCCGTGGCGGCCATGATGTACTTTCGGCCGATGGAAGATTGAACAAAACCAATTAGGGCGCTCATACAGGTACAGCGTAGGAAAGCGGAAGATGCTCGTAAACAAGAAAAAGACGGCGGGCTCGCTTTCGGGATCTTTCGGGACGACGAACGGGAATTTGCGCGTCGTTCGTCGTTAAAAAAATTTTTTGAGATGAGTTCTCATTTCCAGGACGAGTTCTTCCGCCGCCGATCGAGCCGCGCTCGCAACTCCCCCGGCATTCGTGGCCGCGTACAGAATCGAACGGCTTGCGTTGATCAGCGCCATCCCATCCGTCGCTTGCATGACCCCGGCCATTTCTCCGCCCTGCGCCCCGATCCCGGGCACCAGCCAGGGAACCATGGGCGCCGCCGCGCGAATGACTTCCAGGAATTTTTTTTCCCGGGTGGCCCCGACGACCAGCCAGACGTTGCCGCTGGCGGCCTGTAATTCTGCGGCGCGCCGGGCGACCCGCGCGTACAGGGGCGGATCACCGGCCAGTTGAAACTCCTCCGCCCCCGGGTTCGAAGTGAGACATAATATGATCACGGCGCGATCTGGATATGCCAGGAACGGTTCCAGGGTGTCCGAACCCATGTACGGGTTCACGGTGAGCCCGTCGCAGTCGAGTTCGTCGAAAAAAGCCCGGGCATAGGCGCTCGCGCTGTTGCCGATGTCGCCGCGCTTCGCGTCGGCGATGATGAGCACCTCCGGATCGCGCTCACGAATCCAGCGGGTCAGGTCGGCGAATACGCGCATCCCGCCCGGGCCGAGGGCTTCGAAAAAGGCCAGGTTTGGCTTGTACGCAACCGCCAGGTCATGCGTCGCGTTCACCACCGCTTTCAAAAACGCGAGGACTCGTTCGTCGATCGTCGCGCCAAATTCGGGGGGGATCCGCGCGGGATCCGGATCAAGGCCGACGCAGAGCAGGGATTGTCGCACCCGGCGGAGCGACTGGAAACGTTCGGAGAAAGGCGCGCGCATTGGTAAAAAGTTGACAGAAGGATGAATACCCGTACTTTACGCCATCCATTCTTGCGGGCCGGAAAAAAAGCCTGTCTGTCTACACGGATGTAGACCGTGCGCGCAAACGAATGGGGTGAAGCGCGGGAAACCCGCGCTTCTGACAGCGGAAACGGCTATGGATGGTTTTTTCCGCAAAACTCCACTTAGAGGTGAATCGTGGCTACTAACCTGGCGGAATTGTACAAAGAAACGGCGGAGAAATTTGGCTCCAAATCGGCCTTCGCCTCCCGGAATAAACAGAAAGAATTTGAGGCCATAAATTGGAAGGACCTGTATGACATGGGAGTCAATCTGGCCACCGGCCTGATTGATCTGGGCGTGGAAGCGCGCGAACACGTGGGCCTGCTCGCGGACAACCGCCTGGAATGGATCGTGGCGGACTACGGCGTTCAGCTGGCTGGCGCGGCGGACGTGCCCCGTGGCACGGACGTTACCGATCAGGACATTCAATACATCCTGCCGCACTCGGACGCGAAAGTGGTTTTCGTGGAGCACCAGGCCATGCTGGACGCGTTGAAGCGCAACCTGGCGAAGCTGCCGAATGTGAAACACATCATCATGATGGACAGGGAAACCAAAGTCCCGTCCGACGTTCTGCATCTGTACGATCTGATGGAAAAAGGCAAACAACTGCGCGCGGCCGGTGATCGACGCGTGGAGGAGCGTACCGCGGGCATCAAGCCGGACGATTTGTTTACCCTCATCTATACGTCGGGCACAACCGGCGCGCCCAAAGGTGTAATGCTCACGCACACGAACATGCTGTTCCAGTTGAACAACATGCCCATCGAAATTTCGCCGGAAGACCGGATTCTTTCGATTCTCCCGGTCTGGCATATTTTCGAACGCGTGTTCGAGATGATCGCCGTATCCCAGGGTGCCTGCACCTACTACACGAACATCCGTAACCTGGGTGATGATCTGAAAATCGTTAAGCCGACCTTCATGGCTTCGGCGCCGCGTCTCTGGGAATCGATTTATCTCAAGATCTACGGTGGTGTGGAAAAAGCCCCGGCGATTCGGCGCGGTCTGTTTACCGCCGCTTATTTCTGCTCGCGGCATTTCAAAGGCGCGGTTCGGTTTCTCTCCGGCCGTCAACTGGATATGAACGGCCGTAATCCGATCGTGTCGCTGATTATCGCGCTTTTTTTTCATCTGCCGGTGGCCCTGCTCACCTTCCTGCCGAATCTTTTGCTGGGCGCTATCGTCCTCAGCAAGATTCGCGGCGCGACCGGTGGAGCTTTGAAAGGCTCCGTATCGGGCGGGGGGGCGCTGCCGCCGCACGTGGACGAGTTTTTCAACAACATCGGGATTCCCGTACTCGAAGGCTACGGCATGACCGAAACCGCTCCGGTACTGGCCGTGCGCACGCCCGGTAAACTCGTAGTCGGGACCGTCGGTCCCGTTTTCCCCAAAACGGAAATTCGCCTGGTCGACCTCGGATCGGGTAGCGTCATCTACCCCCCGAAATCCGGTCGCGGCCGCAAAGGCGAAATTCACGTGAAAGGTCCGCAGGTTATGAAAGGGTACTACAAAAACCCGGAAGCCACGGACAAGGTCCTGAAAGACGGCTGGATGAACACCGGCGACGTGGGCATGATCACTTACAACGATACCCTCAAGATCATGGGCCGTTCCAAGGAGACCGTGGTCCTGCTCGGCGGGGAAAACGTGGAGCCCGTACCAATCGAAGGCAAAATCGCTGAATCGCCCCTGGTGGACCAGGTCATGGTCGTCGGCCAGGATAAGAAATTTCTCGGCGCTCTCATCGTACCCGCGCTGGAACCTTTTGCGTCAAATGGCGCCACGCTCGAAGAACTGGCGAAAAGCGAGGAAGTGTACAAAAAAATTCTGAGCGAAGTGAAAAGCCTGGTGAACGATCAGAACGGCTTCAAATCCTTCGAGCGAGTGGTGGACGTCCGCATTCTCCCGAAAGCGTTCGAGGTCGGCGATGAGATGACCAATCTCTTCAAACTCAAACGCCATGTGATCACCGATAAATACAACGACAAGATCGAGTCGATGTATAAATAGGCACTCGGCGCGCATCCGGGTAAGCCGACTCGCAACATCCTGTTGCGGATCGGCTTACCGCTCGCACTCCTTGCTCGCTCCGGAAGGCGCCTCGCGCTCGAAGGGTTGCTAATTGTTCGGAGCACGCCGTGCTCCTCGTGCCAGTAATGTTGTGAAAAAGCGCCCGCAATCCGGGTCAGTGACTATTCTGAGCCGGAGCGACGGGTAACTCGCGCGGCACAGGAAGTGCCGCGCCCCCGGACGCTGAGCCATGGAAGGCGATTGCGGCCGGGGTTACCCATCGCTCCGGCTCCATCGCTGGCGCGTCGTAATTGGGGGATGATCTCTAATTGGAGGCGGCGAGGGCTTCTTCTTCGCTTTCGAAGATTTCGAACATATCCATCAGCTCGACCACCTCAAATACCTTGCGGACGGCCACGGACAGATTGCTCAATTTCAGGGAGCGGTTGGATTCTTTCAGCGTGCGCATAAGAGAAACGAAAACCCGCAGGCCGGACGAGGACATGTACTCCACGTCGCTTAAATTCAGAATCAGATTGTGATCCGGAAATTTTTTAATAAGGCCGTTTAATTCCCCTTCCATCTCCGAAGCCAGATGGACGTCCATGCGGCCCGAAAGATCGACCACGAGATTATTACCGGATTCCTTATAATTCAGACTCATCGCGCGCTCCGTCGGTTCGGTCCTGGACCGATCCCAGGATGCGATTATCTACGAAGGTTTTTTTCTGTCAGCAAATAATTGATTCCGGCCTCCCGCCGGTAATTCACGCTGTCCATGAGCGATTTGATCAGGTAGACGCCGAAACCGCCTTTGCGGCGGCCGGCCATATTTTCGGATAAATCCGGATTTTTCACTTCGTCCAGCCGGAAGGCCTGGCCGTGGTCCCGGAATTCCAGCGTAATTTTCGTCCCGGCCTCAATCACCAGTTTACATTCGAATTCCGGCTCCGAAAGTTCCGTATCCCGGTACGCGTGCAGGACGATGTTGGTGGCGGCTTCGTCCGACACGAGCAGAATATCTTCCAGTTCCTGGCCCGACAGGCCGTGGCGGTGGCAAACCTTGCCGATAAAATCGCGCAGAGACGGAATACTCTCCACGCGCGCGGGCAGTTTGATCTCGTACGTGCCGAGGTCGCGGATCGTGCCGAGGAACCTGGTAACCAGCATCGTAAAATCGTCATACTGTAAATCCGATCCGGAAAAATCGATCACGCTACGATACACGCGGTCGATCAGCATTTCCGGCGTGTCGTTGCGATTTTTGGTGATCAGTTCGACGAATTTTTCGAGCGAGTATTCCTCGTTTTCCGGATTGATCGCCTCCACGACGCCGTCGGTGTAGAGCACGAGCATGTCGCCCGGGGAAATGTCGATGATCCCACCGCGGTATCGTAAGCGCGGGAGGACGCCCAGGGGCGCGCCTTTCCCGGTCAGTCGATCGTAACTGCCGTCCGTATGGACGACGAGCATATCGTTGTGTCCGGCCGAAGCGTAGCGCAACTTCCCCGTGGCCGGCTCGTAGCGCGCGAGGAACACCGTCACGAACATGCCCGATTCCGACTCTTCGTAAAGAAGTTCGTTCGACAATTCGAGGATGCGCGTGGGGTCTTTTTCAGAACGAATGATCGTACGCAGAATCGAACTGGAAATCGCCATGAAGAGCGCGGCCGGCAGGGATTTGCCGGACACGTCGGCGACGAGCATGGTCACATCGCCGTGCGGGGAGTGGACGAAGTAATCGAAAAAATCCCCGCCGGTGGTGCGGGCCATCACCGACCGCGCGTTCATCTTCAGGTGCATGTGGTCGGGAATGCGCGAAGGCAGGATGTTTTTCTGGATTTTGGAGGTGATCTCCACTTCCTTTTCCATCGCGCGGTTGATCAAAATCTGTTCGTTCAGACGGAAGTTTTCGTAACCGCGGACCATCTGGGACGTGATGGTCATGAGCAGGCGATAATCCGCTTCGTAAAATTTGCCCTGCACCGGCTCGGTGACGCACAGGAGCCCGAAGGGATCCGCGTCCTGGTTGGAGCGCATGGGGATCAGGATGCACGAAGGCGAAGTGTAACGATCCGGGTTAAAAAATTTGGAATAGGTCTCGTCCAGGTTGAAGTTTTCAATGTAAACCGGCTCCTTGTGTTCCAGGACGAACTCCGAGAGCCGCGTATCCTGGGCCAGATCGCCCGCGAAGGGTTTTTCGGAATCGGCGGCCACGACCACCAGCCGGCCGTTTTTCGGATCGCGAACCATGATGGAGGCGCGGCCGACTCCCAGATCGCGCCGGATGATTTTCAGAACGCTCTTGAACAGAGATTCGATCGTATGCGTTTCCACCAGCACGCCCGCGACGCTGTGCAGAATGGTGACCTCGCGCAGATTTTTTTCCAGCTGTACGTTGGTGTGCTGAAGATCGTCCAGAAGCTGCCGCCGCTGGATGGCGATCGCGATCGAGTCCGAAAAACTTTCGAAGAGATCCAGATCGTGTTCGGTGAACGCGGGCCGGTCGATCGTATTGATCACCTCGATGACTCCGATCGTTTTTCCGGCCACGAGCAGGGGGGCGGCCAGGAGATTGCGCGTGGTCATCTGCGAAACCTCGTCCACGGCCTTGTAGACGCGCGGGTCGTTCTGGGCGTCGTTGACGATGATCGATTTTTTTTCCTGCGCGCAGATGCCGACGATGCCTTTGCCCTGGGGGATGCGCATGCCCTTGAGGCCGGATTCTTCACCGGAAATGATATCGAAGTAGAGTTCGCCGGTTTCCTCGTCCACGAGAAAGAGCGAGGAACTTTCCGCGCGCGTGACCTTGCGGGCGGAGTAGAGCACCGTCTGGATCATCTCGTTCAACTCGCGCGATGAGTTGATCAGGTTCGAAACTTCCAGGACCGAATTGAGCTGGTAATCGGATTCTTTGACCTTCTGGTTGAGCTGCGCGTTTTCCAGCAGGAGCAGGAGGCTGGTTTTGAAATTCAAAAATATTTCGCTGGTGGACCGGTGGCTCCAGGAATTGGAGAGGAGCAGCGAAAACGTGGCCGCGAAATTTTTGATCAACGAAAGATCGGTCTCGAAAAAATTTTTAAAATAAATCGGGTCGCGAATGAGAATGGTGCCCAGGTCGCCCTCCTGGAGCCCCAGGTACACGCAAATCGTGGGCGCGGTTACGCTGAGTTCGCGGGGGACGGGATGATAGCCGGGCCCCGAATCGAAATCGGTCATGTCGGGAGCGTCGCCCATGCCGTCGGGCCGCAGGACGATATGCGTACGGTTGGTGATGCAGTATTCGCTGATGATTCGTGTTTCGCCGGTGTGAACGCTGGCGTTGTACGGTTCCAGCTTGCCGCTTTCGTCGAAGAAATAAAAATTGCCGGTCCAGGCTTTGACCATGCGCAGCGCCTCGCTCAGGGCCATGTCGAGGACGTACTGAATTTCCGGGGAGCGCGCCAGGATAATTTTCCCGGCGGGACCCCGGCTGATCACCGGAACGGTAAAATCTATTTCGCGCGAACGCATACGCAATTGGTCAGAAAAATCGAATCAAGCACGCGCGTCGAAGGCCCATTTTGAGGCGCGCCTTTATTTAATCGCCTTCAGGTACTGAACGAGTTTGGGCGTATCCAGCAAATCAATGGGCCTGGAAGAGGCGAAATCCAGGGCGGTGGCGGAAATTTCGCCCGTGGTCATGATAATGCCGCGCGAGGCGTTGTTGCTGCGCATCGATTCCTGGAATTCGCGTACGCGATTTTCGCCCAGAATTTCCATATCGCGGGAAATGAGAAACTGGGTCCGGTTTTTTCCCGTGCGCCTGCTTTCCTCGTCCAGGCCGATCGCGTGGATGGTTGTTTCGTTTTTGAGAGTAACGGTGGAGACTGTATACCCCATACTTTCAAGCATCTTGCGGCATGTGGTCTCGAACTGATTGTTGTTCGCGATCATGAAATCTTTGATGGAATCGTCGATACGAAAATCGCCGTACTGTTTGAGCTTTTCGCGCACGTCGCGAAAGCCCGGTTTCAACGCGTCGATCTGCTCCCAGTTCTCGATGGCGACGCGCATATCTTTGTTTTTTTCCGCCGCCGACGCGAGCAGGTAGCGCATGTTGAACCAGATCTCGGTCATCGGTTTGGCGAACTTCGCGCCGCGGTCCAGTTCGGTGATGGCGCGCGTATAGTTTTCCATATCGATCAGTACCATCCCCCTGGCCAGGAAGGCACGGGGGCGCAGGTCATCGTCTTTTTCGGCCTTTTCCAGCACCTTGAGGGCCCATTCATGGTCGCCGAGATAGCGCAGGGTCAGGCCGAGAAAATAATTGGCCGTTTGCAAATCCGGGCTGATTTGCGTGGCCTGGACCAGGGCGGCCTTCGCGTCCTGGTAGGCCTTCATATGATACAGGCACTGGCCGAGCATGGCGAACGAGTCCGCGTGGCGCGGGTTGAGCTCCGTGGCCTTTTTCAAAAAGCCGACGGCTTTATCGAGGACATTGCCCTGTTGAAACAATTTACCGAGTTGATAAAAGTTGTTAAAATTTCGCGAGTCCTGCTGAGAGAGGACCAGGTATTCGTTTTTAGCTTCGTTGATTTTTCCGGCCTCCAGCAGGCTTTCCGCGAGGGCCCGGCGGACAATTACTTCGGAAATTTCCGGAGTCCAGCGGGCGATTTTCATGACCTGCCGGTATTCCATGATGGCCGCGCCGAAATCCCCCGACTGGTTTTTGCACTGTCCCAATAGAAAGCGCGCGCGAAAATTCCGGTCGTCTTTTTCGAGGATTTTTTCCAGTTCAAAAACGGCGGCCGGAATCTGCCCTTTTTTTATGAGAATTTCAATCTCCTCCACCTTGCGTGGGCCGGAGAAACTGGAGTAAAGATAGTAGGCGCCGATGCCCAAAAAAAACAGGAGCACAACGGTCGCGATCAGCGTAAAAAGTCCCAAGGCTTTTCTGGTATCGTATGCTCCGGGTCAGGATTCAAGCAATTAATTGGGTCCGGCCGATTGAAAAGTCACCTGGCGGGCTTTTTCGCTTGATTCCGAATGGCCCGCCGCATCTATAGTATGAATTATGGAAGAATTCGAATTTGACCGCACCCGCAAGGCGATCAAGACGGATCACCTGTCCGAGGGCGATCGCAAACACCTCATGGACAAGTTTTCCGGAGCCGGCGGCTCCGTGCAGAAGGAACGAGCACTTAAAAAAGAGGAACCCGCGGGCGGCGCCGGGGCGGGGCGGGGCGGTAGCGCCGGCGGGCGCGGGGGCCAGGATGACGGGCCGAAGCTTCCATCCCAGCTCGCGCGGGAACAGGCGCGCTCCGAGGGTGACCGGACGGCCCGTCTGCGCAAGATGCGGGAAGAGGAAGAAGCCGCGGTCAGCAATTTTTTCGCCCGATTTTCCATCAAACTGGGCTGTCGCATGAGCGGTCTGACCCCGTACGGTCAGAACCTGGTTTTCCCCGCGTTTATGTCCAAGGTAAATCTGGAGGCCAAACGTGCCCTGATGGAATGCAGTATCATGGGCAATGACCTTTTCATGAGCAATCCCAAAACGGGCCAGGCCATCACCAGGGAACTGGACCAGAAGAACCCGCTTTTCGTCGAGTTGATCGAACGGGCGTCCAAACTGTACGATCGCGCGGAACTCTCCGAACTGACGTCGGCTTACAATGCCGCGCCGCATGTACCGGTGCCCCTGGATGCCATTCGGATTCCGCTGTTTTCCCTGCTACGAAAGCTCTATTACTTAAAAGCTTACCAGGAATCCTATCTGATGGCGGTGGACGCCGGGATCGAAATTCAGCAGCGCCTGGAAAAAAAACAATCCGGTCTCTACGCGGCCAAGCGCAAGAAAATCCAGGCTGAATGGAAAAACCTGATGAACGATCTGTACTATTCGTTCGTCAAGCTGGCCCAGCGCGCGGAGATGAAAAAGGCCGAACCCGGGTCGCGCATTTTTGAGGAAATGATCGGCGTCGTCCACGAAGATAAAATCGGCACCCGCAAACCTGGCGATCCGCTGGGAGAGGGACAGAAAATCGACAAAAAAGAGACACCCCAGGACGAAGCGAAAGGGGCCCCGGACCAGGAAGGCGAAGGCGAAGAGGCGGAGGCCGAAAAAAAAGAAGAAACGGACGCGGACAAAGAATATCAGTACGGTATGCGGTTGATGTCGCTGTACACCCTCCCCGCGCTGCGTAAAAAGCACGATCCGCGCGACGAACTGGCCGGGCTCAACATGCGCGACAAGGTGTTGATCTCGTATCTGTATTTCAAGGAATTCGATCACGAATACTCCTTCATCCTCACCACGCCTAAAATGAAACTGAACGTGGTCTACCGCGATGGACGCAAGGTTGACTACCATCAATTGCTCGCGGACACGTACGAACAGATTCGCCCCGTATTCGAACTGTTCAAGAAATACCGGCACGAAACCGAAGAATTCAACAAAGTCGTATCGGAAGGCGGCATGGCCGCGAATTACGTGAACCACGCGAAGAAGGCCTCCATGCTGGAAAGTCGCCGCGGCGCCACCGGTCGCGAAGTCCGTAATGCCATGAAGGACTACTTGCGGAAAGTGGAAGGCCTGCTCGACACGCTCAAAAAGGACATGCGGGCTGAAAAACAAATCCTCGTGAGCCCGGACGATCCGGTGAAATTCGACCTCGCTGCCGACCAGAAAAAACGACTCAACGGCAAGCCGGTCAAACAGGCGGTCATGGAAGTGTACTGTTTCGTGGGCGCCCTGGCCTCGCGCATCGATAATGGCGATCTGTTCGGCGGCGTGCTGGAAATGAGCGAAGAAGAATTCGAAAAAAGTTTTCCAGGCTCCGCGGCTGAATCGCAAAAACCCGCGTAAACCCGGTGGCCGAAGCTCTCTATCTCCAGATCGACATCGATCTGCCCGCGGACCGGGCGCTCGATGTAACCATCGTACTGGACGCGCACCGTCCCTTCGTCGATTTGCTGGGATACTATGAACTCCTGTACGACGAAACCTCCCCGCGCCGTGACCGGTCGCGCGTAATTCTGTACTTTCCCGCCGCGGCCGAACAGGCGGGCCTGCGCGCGGAATTGCTCCTGGCCGGGCTCGACATTCAGGACTGGACCCTCAGCGAATCGCTCCTGAACCGGGAGGATTACCAGAATACGTATAAACAATATTTTAAGCCGCTGGCCGTCGGACCGCGCCTCGCCATCATCCCGCAGTGGCACCGTGATTCGCCCGAGGCCGCGGCGGTGCTCACGGACGGTCGCCTGCCGCTCGTACTGGACCCGGGCATGGCCTTCGGCACCGGCAGCCATCCCACCACGCGCCTGTGTCTGGAAGCGCTCAGTGAACACGTCCACCCCGGCGACCTGGTTTGCGACGCGGGCTGCGGATCGGGTGTGCTTTCGATCGGCGCGGCGCTGCTGGGTGCCGCCGAAGTATTCGCTTTCGATGTAGAGGAAAACGCGATCCAGGCCAGCATGCATAATTTTTCGTTGAACGATCACACGGATCGCATTCAACTCGTACGCGGCGGCTTTGAGCTGCCGGCCTTGCGCGCGTTTCTGGAGCGCGCGAATCTCGTGGTCGCGAATCTGACCGCGGCCATTCTGATCGGGAACAAGGGGGTACTGTCCGGGGGAGCGTATCCGCGTCTCTTGCTTTCCGGGATCTGGCGTGATCACCGCGCCGGAGTTGAAGCCGCGTTTCTGGGCGAAGCCGAAGGGCCGCCCGTCTGGCGCCTGGAAAAAACCGTGGAACAGGAAGGCTGGTTGCTCCTGAACCTGGTCCGGATCGCCAATCGGCCGGGGAGAAAAACATGAAACAATTGATTCGAATTTTAATCGTACTGTCCGTCCTGCATGGTAGCACCGCTTGTAAAGATCAGTCGCGCGAGCAGTGCATCATTGTCGTGGAAGGCCAGCGCGAACTCCTGCGCGAAGGCGTGTGCGAAACGCCGCTCGCTCCCGCGTCCACGTTCGAAATTCCGCTGGCATTGATCGCACTCGAAGCGAAGGTCGCCCGGCCGACCGAAACGGTACCCTGGGACGGTTATGAACATCCCTTCCCGGCCTGGAACCACGATCAGAATCTCGCGGGCGCGGTTCGACACGGCGTGCCCTGGTATTTCCAGGAAGTGGCCAGTCGTATCGAACCCGAAACGATGCGACAGGGACTCCAGGCCTTCGCCATCGGGCCGGGCAATCTGACCGCGAACCCCACCATGTTCTGGCTGAACGGCGATCTAAAACTTTCCGCTTCGGTCCAGCTGGAGTTCCTCCGTAAATTTTTTACGGCGGGACTGCCTTTCGTCCAGGCGCGGCACCAGAAAACGGTGATAGAACTGATTCGTCAGAAACCGGGAACCCTGGCCAACCCGGGCGGGGAGGCTGATTTCGCATTGACAGATTCGGGTGATGTTTTCGCGAAAACGGGATTTCTGGCGCTGCCGGACGGCTCGCGCGTGAACTGGTGCGTCGGACAGGTCAGGCGCGACGGGCGTTCGCCGGTGTTCGTCAGCGTCGTCTCCGGTACGGACGAGAGCATCGCCGGCCTGACGGCCGCGCGGCTGGTGCGCGAAAGACTCGCACCGCTTCTCTCCGGGCCGGGGCCGTGAGTTCGACCGGCCGCAGAATCACGATCCTTGGCGCGGGGGCCGTGGGTTCGGCGCTCGGCGGGTTTCTCGCGCGCGCGGGCCACAGTGTCACGCTGGTGGGTCGTTCAATCACGCCGGGATCGCACCTGGAGCGCATCTGTGCCACGGGTCTCGTGACCGAAGGCATTCTGGGCGAGTTTCGCACAACTCCGGCTGTCGCGGATCGCCTGCCAGAAGGCGCGGATGCTCCGGACCTGATCATTCTGACCGTAAAATCCTTCGATACGCTTCAGGCCGCCGAACAGATTCGAGCCGCGGGCGCCACCTGTCCGGTCCTGCATCTGCAGAATGGGATCGGGAATTACGAAATTTTGCGCGATGTTTTAACCCCCGGGCGGGTGCTCACCGGGATGATCATCATCGGCTTCGTCGTCCCCGTGCCGGGCAGGGTCCGGGTGACGGTGTACGGAGGAGACATAAAAATCGGGCGCATGAGCCCTGGCGGACCCCCAGGCGATCTGGAGGCGGTGCGGGCCCTCTTTCAGGGAACCCCGCTGCCGGTCACCGTGGTGCCCGATATCCAGTCGCAGCTCTGGGCCAAGTTACTGTACAATTGCGCCTTAAATCCCCTGGGAGCGATTCTGGGCGTGCCCTACGGGCGCCTCCTGAGTTCAGAAACCCAGGCCATCATCCGCGATCTGCTGGCTGAGGCCTTCGCGGTGGCGGAAGCGGAAGGAGTGCCTTTATTCTGGGCGGACAGTGAACAGTACCGGGCTTACCTGGTGGGCACGCAGATTCCCGCGACCGCCGACCATTTCCCGAGCATGAGCGCCGATCTCAAAAAAGGCCGGAAGACCGAGATAAATTTCCTGAATGGCGCGGTCACGGCCCTCGCCCGGGCACGGGGCATTGCCGTCCCGGTCAATGCGACACTCACCGCTCAGATCCGATTTCTGGAAAAGGCGGCGCGGGAGTTTTCATCTTGACATTCCCGTTCGTCGCAAGGTTGATGTTGGGGCGAACAGGGCATTTTTATGGCAGAGTTTAAAGTGAACAAGTCCGGACGCGGGGTAACGGTGATCAAGATCAACGGCCGTTTTACCGTGGAGGACAAAGACGAATTCATGATCATCACGCAGGAAAAGATCGATATGAAATCGGACGGGACCTGCATTGATACGTCGGATTTGAAATACATCGATTCTTCGGGCATCGGGGATCTGCTCAAGCTCAAAATGGAGGCCGCCAAGCAGGAGCATACGATCTACATCATGGGCCTGAACGAGTCCATCGAAAAAGTTTTCAAAATGGCCCGGCTCGATTCGGTGTTCGTGATGCTCACCCCGGATGAGTTCAAGACCAAATTTGGCTGATTCACGCATAATCCGGGTTAAATCCGCATGAGTTACAACCCTGACAGCATCGCCTATCTGCGTGGCGAGTTTCGCAAACTTTCCGAATGTAATATCAACATCATGACCCACGCGCTCCAGTACGGGACGCTGGTGTTCGGCGGCCTGCGCGGTTATTATAACCCTGCCCGGGACAATGTTTTTATTTTTCGCCTGGACCGGCACATCGAACGCCTCCTGAAAAGCGCGCGCGTGATGCAGATGACCTGCCCGCTGACCCACGCGGAGATTCGTTCTGTCGCGCTGGAAATCGGCCGGCGCAACGCGTACCGCGCCAACGTTTATTTTCGCCCGTTTATATATAAAAACGCTCTGCAACTTTCGCCGCGCCTGCACGACGTCAGCGACGATTTCGCCATGTATTCGCTGCCGCTGAACGATTACCTGGATACCAGCCGCGGTCTGCGCGTGATGGTTTCTTCCTGGCGGCGTATCGACGAAAATATCATCCCCACGCGCGCCAAAGTCGGCGGGGGGTACGTGAACTCCGCTCTGGCCAAATCGGAGGCCGTGCAGAATGGTTTTGACGAGGCGATTTTCCTGGATTCGCGCGGTTTCGTAAGCGAAGGCAGCGCGGAGAATATTTTCCTGGTGCGCGAGGGCGTCCTGATCACGCCCCACGTGGCCGGCTCTGTTCTGGAAGGTATCACCCGCCGCAGCATCCTGGAAATCGCCGGGCGTGAAAACATTCCCATCGTGGAGCGCGACGTCGCGCGCGCCGAACTGTACATCGCGGATGAGGTGTTTTTCTGCGGCACCGGCGCGCAGGTCGCCTGGATCGGGGAGGTCGATCGTCGTACGGTCGGCACCGGCGAAATCGGCCCGATCACAAGCCGTCTGCGCGATCTGTACATGAGCGCGGTTCGCGGCGAAGACGAATCCTACAGCGACTGGAACACCCCGCTCTACTGAGCGCGGTTCTTCGCGGCGCTTCGTACTTTTTTCGCTTCGGACCGGCCGTCTTCTGCTTCGGGCCGCGCGCGAAACTGCGCACCGACGGCTTATAGTAAATGAAACCCACACCCGAAGAAATCGCCAGTTATTTCACGACCGACACGGAGCTGGAACGGCGACTCGGACTGTTCGAGGCGTTTTCGATCGTCGTGGGCCGGATCATCGGCTCGGGCATTTTTCGTACGCCGGGTCCGATCATGACCGCGGTCGGTCTTTCGGTCGGTTTGTTCTTTTCCGTCTGGGTCCTCGGCGCCCTGGCCACGATCCTCGGCGCGATCGTGTACGCCGAAATGGTGGCCATGATGCCGCGTTCGGGCGGGCCGTACGCCTTCCTGCGCGCTTCGTATCATCCGCTCTGGGCTTTCCTGCGCGGCTGGGCCATGTTTTTCGTGTCCGAAACGGGGGCCATCGCCGCGGTGGCCGTCGTGTTCGCGGAGTACGGCAACGCGCTCTTCGCGGCCGCGACCGGCTCTCCGTATTCGCGTGTCGTGGAAGTGCTCATCGCTCTGGCGCTGGTCTGGTCGCTGACCGGCGCGAACCTGTTCGGCGTCATGCTGGGCGGACTGATCCAGGATATCTTCGGGGTTGTGAAGCTCCTCGCGCTCGGCGCCGTCATCGGCATCGGCTTCATGAAAACCGGTCACCCGGAACATTTCACCGGCGCCTGGTGGCCGGAGACGATCTCATGGCAGACCATGGTCGCGCTCGGGGCGGGGCTGCGCTACGCGTTCTTCGCGTACAGCGGCTGGGAAGGACCGACGTACATCGCCGAGGAAATTCGTAATCCGCGCCGCACGCTGCCGCTCGCGTTGATGTTCGGGATCGCCGGCATCATGGTGCTTTACATCGCGGCGAACAGTTCTTATCTTTTTCAACTTTCGCCGGCGCAGATCGGCGCGTCGCGCACAGTGGCGGTGGACGCGATGCAGATGACCGTGGGCGCCGCGGGTGGCATGCTGATTTCGCTCGCGATCATGGTCAATACGTTCGGAAATATTTCGGCCCAGGTCATGGTGAAAAGTCGTACCTGGTACGCGATGGCGCGCGACGGATTGTTCCCGCGCTGGCTCGGCCAGATCCACCCCCGTTACAAAACACCCAACCGCGCGCTCATTGTACAGGGCGTCTGGGCCTCCGTGTTGCTGGTGGCCGTGGGCACCGCGGCCGAAGCGTACAACACGCTCATCGATTTTTTTTCGTTTACCTCGGCCGTCTTTAACATTTCCACCTTCCTGGCCCTCTGGCGCCTGCGCCGCAAATTCCCCGACGCCGAACGTCCGTACCGCGCGTGGGGTTATCCGGTGACTCTGATTGTCGTGCTCGCGATTCACACCTGGTTTCTGGTCGTGACTGCGTACGACAGGCCGCTCGAATCGTTAGTCGGGGTGGGGCTGACGGCCACCGGCCTGTTGTATTACTACCGCGAACGTTTGTTCGGCCGGCGATCCTCTTGAAAACCAGCCAATTCGCCTTAATTTTTGTATTGTATTTAATCGCGAATTGTCGCGACCGGGGGCCAGCTTCCGGCCCGGATCCGGAGTGCCCGGCCACTCCCTGCGGCGCCGCGCGCGGCTCGTTTTATTTCTGGAAAACCAGGGAAGCGCTCCCCGCTCCGGAGGCCATTGCGCGATTCAGAGTGGATCATCTCTACGTGCGTCTGTTTGATGTGGACCTGGACGGGACGGGCCGTCCCGTTCCCGTCGCCCCCAGGTCGCCCGTGCCACCCGGGTACGGGGTGCGGGTCACGCCCGTCATTTATCTGACCGTGCGTTCTTTGCGTACGGCCCGGACCGCTGAACTGGCCGCTCAGATCGTGCGACTCGTTCGCGTGTTAGTTCCCGCGGCCACCGACCTCCAGCTTGACTGCGACTGGACAAACACCTCACGCGCGCATTATTTCGCTTTAATTGAAGAAATAAAAAAAATAACGAAGTGGAAGCTGAGCGCCACGATTCGCCTGCACCAGTTGAAATTCCACCGGCGCACCGGTGTCCCGCCGGTAGACCGGGGCGTGCTCATGTTTTATAACATGGGAGATTTGCGGAACCCCGCCGAAACCAATTCCATCCTGAATTTGAACACCGCCGAGCCATACTTGAAAGATTTCAATTCGGCGGCCTATCCCCTGCCGCTCGATCTGGCCCTGCCGTATTTCTCATGGGGTGTGTCCTTCGTACACGGCGCGTTTTTTAAACTCCTGCCCGGCCTTACCGCACACGAACTCGGCCCGGTCCGTCCGCGACGAACGGACGGGCGGTTCGTTCTGGACGAGGAGCGAGTGGTGGCCGGGGTTCCCCTTCCCGCCGGGACAGAAATCCGTCTTGAACAGGTCACAATTTGCGATTTGAACCGGGCGCTCGCGCGGCTCGGTTCCGTTCTTCCGGCCGATCCGGCTCGTTCTCTGTTACTGTTCGACTACGACGCGGATAAAATGAATCGCCCGGACTTGATTGACTTTCTGAGGAGCGCGAGCGGTTCGTGTCAGCGTGCGTCACATTCTTATCAGTATCACCCTGTTTCTCGCTACCGTCCCGGCTCTGCTGCCCTGTTCGTTCGGGCCCGACCCGCTGTATCTATTCTCTCCGGTCGAAATTGTCGGCGTGCTCGGGAGTCGCTCGCTCCCCTCGTCACTGATTCCCGCGGCGGTGGATGAATCCTGTCGCAAGGCGCCTGTGTTGCCGGACCGAAATTTGGGCGCGTGGCAGAAGAGTCTCAAAGAACGTACCGGGAGCGAACTGAAAACCGCGGCGGTCGGGGAACTCGTCTACAAACTGCCACTTGCGATGCTGCAGGCCGCCGCTAAAAGTAAACCCGCCGAAGCCGGTCGTTACAAAAACGAAGCCCTGCGCGCGCTCGTGAAAGCGGGAGCCGCGGACGATCTGCGGTACCTGGCCTATACCAGACGGGTTGAACCGCTCGTACATTTCACCGTGGATTCCTGGGAACCGGAGGCGAAAAAGTGGGACCTGTCTCAGGTGAACCTGCTGGTCAACGAAGCACTGGCAGGCGGCAAACAGACCCGCGCGCGCGATTTAAAGATTCGTCATTATTACCAGGCCATGCGGCTCCTGCATTATTCCGGACAGCCGCAGCGCGCACTCAACGTTCAGCGCGAACACCTCGCCGATCTGAAATCAGGCGATCCCCTGTTCGATCGGATCAAGTCGCTGGAAGCCGGGGCCCTGGCGCGCACCGGCCAGGAAACGCGCGCGATTCTATTGTTCGCGGAATTGTTCAAAGACCCGGCCTTCCAGGTCGGTAACGCCCTGCGCGATTTCGGGATTTATTACTCGCGCGGCGAAACGTTCGCGCGGGCTCTCAAGGAGGCACCCGGACCGGATCTGCGCGTCCAGCTTTTATTTATGCGCGGCCTGGCCGATCCGGCGCCCGCACTTCCCCTGATGGAACAGATCGTGGCCACCGGCGCGGTGGATGATCGCCTTGATTATTTATTCCTTGAAGAGGTGCGCCGTCTGGAAGAGCGGCTCGAAGATCCGCTTTTTTACCCGGCGGCGGGCGCGGAAGAAAAACCGGTCGGCTGGTTCGCCGCGGTCATGCGCCTGGTGGAACGCTGGTTTGTGGGCGCACTGTACGCTGAAGCCCCCGCGCGGATTCCGGAAGAGGAGCGCGATTACATGCGTAAACTGGCCGCCTTCGCGGAGCGAACCGCCGAACGCGAGGGCGTTTCGCTTAAAGATATCTGGCTGGTTACCCGTGCGTATTTGTTGTTTTTGCTGGGCGAGGAACGCGCGGTGCGCCGCGTTCTGGAAACTCCCGCTCTGGCCTCGTCCGCGAATGTGTTCGTACAAAAACAGAAAGCCCAGATCGAACTGCTCAATCTGACGATGAATTCGGACGAAGTGGACGAAACCCTCCAGAAAAAGGTGATCGAAATTTATCCTGTGATGTTATCCGGACGAGACACCGAGCAGGCGCGTGCTTGCGGGTACGCGGACCGCGGCGCCACGCTCTATCTGCGCCGCCAGTTGATGCGACTGCATCGCCAGGCGGATGAGCACGCACTGGCACTCCTGGTTGATCCGCGGCTCCTTGATCCGGACGAAGAGGCTCCTCTACAGAACGCCCCGCCCGCGGTGATCGAAGAGGCCGCGCGAATTCTCAAGGACCCGGGCGGATCGTATCAAAATTTTCTCAGGACCATGAGCGAAGCGCCCTGGATGGATCTGGTCGACCGGGCCGGGTCCCGGTACCTCGCGGAAGGGCAGTACACGCAGGCGGTCCGGGTATTCACAGGTCTGCCCGCGGCTCGCCTGGACGCACTCAATCGCGAATACACGAAAAAGAAAGACCCGTTCGAAAATCCGTTTTTTCGCCCGGCGGGAACCGGCTACCGGCCGAACTGGAATAAGCTGGAAATCGCGCGCGAATACGTCGATCTGGAAGCGCGTGCCGCGAAACCCGCTGACCCGCGCGCGGCCTGGCAGGCGCAGTATCGATTGGGGCTGGGTCGTTTTAATATGAGCCACGCGGGCGACTGGTGGATCGCCATGCGTCCGTACTGGAGCAGTTTTTATCGATACTCGGAGAAACCGGGAGACCCTGATTTAAAAGTCGCCCGGACGCATTTTGAAAAGGCGCTCGCGCTCGGGCCGGACCCTGAAAATGCCGCTGCCATTCGTTATATGATCGCCTGGATCGACTACATCGATCAGACGAAAAACGTGGATATGGAAGATACGAACACGATCCGCCTGACGCCGGAACAAAAAAAACAATTCGCCACGTTCGAACAGTACGCGAACACTGAATTTTACAAAAAAGTGATTCGCGAGTGCACGTATTATCAGAAATATAGAAAATAAGCGAATTCAGGAACGGGCGCGCGGGTCAATTCCCCGCGCGTTCCCGCAGCTCGCGGTAGGCTCCGCGAATTTTGATCCAGTAATCTTCAACGTAAATTCCGTTTTCCAGATTCCCGGGCCCGGCGTTGTAGGCCAGGGCCACCTGGCGGGCCTCCGGCAGAATTTCCATGAGTTCGTTGAGATAATCCACCCCGGCGGCGATATTCGTGCGAGTCTCATGCAACCGTTCGATCGGCTCGCTGCTCGACGTTCCGTTCTGTTCGTCCAGCCAGCGAGCGGTATCCGGCATGAGTTGCATATAACCGCGCGCGTCGGCGGAGGAAACTGCCTCCCGTTTGAAGGTCGACTCGACCTTTACGAAGGCGACCACGAAATGCAGGCGGTCGATCGGTTGGTCATCGATGCGCATCGCGTCGGGGATTTTAAGGCGTCGGGATTCCTGCAGCAGGGTTTCGATCAGAATTTCACGCTCCGCCTTCGGAACGGCCGGATTGTAATGATCGATAAAACCGTTCAGGACCTGGCCCTGGCGCTTTTCCCGGGTCAGGCTGATCCCTTCCGGAACCAGCGGGTTCACGATCAAAAAGATCACCGTCAGGGTGAGCCCCGTCAAGGAAACCCTGACTGCTTTGAAGAACGACTGCCATCCTGTGCGCTTTTTCATAACTGACCTCCCCGGCTGCATTGTGCAGCGCATAAAGGAATGACCAGTTTTTTGTGCACTGCACTACGGTCAAGTCAGTTTTGGTCCATTGTTTTAGGCGTCGGGCGGTGAATTTAAAGCAGGTCCAGGGCCGTCAGGTTCGATTCAACCGCGAATCAAATCCTGGTAATACGGTATGGTTTTTTCCAGGCCTTCTTCAAGGGAAACCAGGGGCTTATAATTGATTTTTTCTCGGGCAAGGGACAGGTCCGGTCGGCGCCGGGTGGGGTCGTCGGAGGGCAGTTTCTTGAAAATAATTTTCGAGCGCGAATCGACCAGACGCAGGATTGTTTCCGCGAGTTCCAGGATTGTAAATTCGCCGTCGTTGCCCAGATTCATGGGGCCGATAAAACCTTTCTGGTTCATAAAATCGACGCAGCCGCGCACAAGGTCGCTTACATAACAAAAAGAGCGGGTTTGCGATCCGTCCCCGTACACCGTGATATCTTCGTTCTTCAGGGCCTGGACGATGAAATTCGAGATCACCCGGCCGTCGTTCGGGTCCATATGCGGCCCGTAGGTATTAAAAATGCGAATCACCCGAATATCAAGGGCGTGGGTGCGGTTATAGTCGAAACACAGGGCTTCGGCCGCGCGTTTGCCTTCGTCATAGCAGGAGCGAATGCCCGTTGTGTTCACGTTGCCCCAGTAGGTTTCCTTTTGCGGATGTTCCGTGGGGTCACCGTACACTTCCGATGTGCTGGCCTGAAAAAAGCGCGCCTCGGTCCGGCGTGCCAGACCGAGCATATTGAGCGTCCCGATCACGGAAGTTTTCATGGTCTTGATCGGGTTGTACTGGTAGTGTTCGGGGCTCGCGGGGCAGGCCAGGTTATAAATTTCATCCACTTCGACTTTGAGTGGATCCACGATGTCATGGCGGATGACTTCGAAATGCGGCCTGCCGAGGAGCTGGCGGATGTTGCGGTGCCTTCCGGTAAAAAAATTATCCAGGCAGATGACGTAGTGCCCCTGGTCCAGGAGTGCTTCGCAGAGGTGGGAGCCGATGAAACCGGCCCCACCGGTAATTAGAATATTTTTTTGCATCAGGCGTACCGTGAGGCTTACAATTTCACAGAGCCGGCCGACAGGACAAATACTTTTCAGAACCCGGGATCGGCGTCGGCCAGGCCGGTGGCCGACGAATTGTCAGGGCGGCCCGCCAGCAGGGCCGGGCTCACCAGGGGCTGCCCGTCCGGACCCAGCCCGCGTTCCATGAGCCATGCGGCGATCTCCGGCGTCAGTGCGCCAGGAAAACCAATTTCGAGGGCCGGTTCGGTCTCTACGGGAAGCGGGGCTGGACTCCGGGCGGCCCGGGGCAGGACCGGTCGCAATGCCAGGTAGATGATCCCCACAATGAGCAGAGACCAGGCGGCGGAAATGAAATGTGCGAGCGTGACGGGTGGATGCTCCGCCGCCGGGTTGTACACTTTTTGTAGATAGGTCGCCAGAATGCCCGCGTCCGTTGAAAGCACGTTTCCGGTAAAATCGAAAAGATCGAAAAAAGAATACCAGACGAATAGAGTCCCGAGTACGATCAGCAAAACCCCGGCGGGGCGCTCACCGGGCAGGATACACAGAAGTATGGCGAAACTCCAGCCGATGCCCACGTACGAAGCCAGCGAGCCCCGATCCGTAAACGCGTGGCTCATCATGGCCAGGCCAATCGCGAACAAAACCAGCGTGCCCCGGTTCCATTTCCCCGCCAGGCCGCCGCGCAACATCAGCGCCCCCACGAGCGCGGAGCCGATGTAGCCGGCCGAAACCGTCGCGAAAAATCCCCAGAACGAATCGAGGCCCGAAACCAGCGTTTCCCCGGCTTCCTGTCCATTGATCTGAATTTTTTCCAGTTCCCCGCCCGCGAGGAGAGCGAACAGGCCGTGCCAGATTTCGTGGACCAGCACGATCAGAAGTTTCAGCGGCAGCAGTAAAAACGTATCCCAGAGCAACGTAGCGATAAATCCCGTCACTACCGCGATCCAGAGGCTGGAAAGTTTCACGGGTACAGTATCGGACCCGCCCCCCGGACATATTCAGGGCCTCACTGCCAGAATGGATCGCAGACACCTTCGAACCCCTCGATATCGAGGCTGCCCCGGCGTTCCCACTCACCGAAATCGAGCGCGTCCTCTTCCAGCAGGGTGTTCTGAAAAGGGACGTAATCCGCGAAGACGCAGTTGTCGGGACAATGAAACGGCTGACCGACACCCCGGGAGCCGAGTTCGCGGTTCCAGACAATGCGTATGTGATCGCCTTCGGCGCTCCAGTGACCGTAGCGCCGATGATTGAGAACATTCGAAAGCGAGAACAGCGCGCCGATCGTTCCGTCCGGGCAGAACCAGTAGGTATTGTTCACACCCGGAGCTTTAGTCGTGATGACGGTCCCGCCCGGGTAGTGCGGGTTGAGCAGGGGTAGATGACAGGTCAGGGCAAAGCACAGGCCCGGTATCAGCAAAAGGGACCGGCGCGCCGGGCGTACTGTAGGGCGAATCTCAGGAATGGGTCTTTCCCGGCGCGCGCTCATCTCGGAACGATCGCCTATGATTTAATTTCGAAAACGTCGCGGTTGGCCTCAGTCCACTTGAGCAATTGTTCCACGCCTTCGCGTGGTTTTACCCGTGGCGCGAACCCAAACTTCTGGTTCGCGCGCGAAATGTCGCAAATGAAATAGCGCATATCGCCCGGGCGTTCGGGATGAATTTCGACCTGGCATTTTTTGCCGAGAATTTCGCCGATCAGATCGATACATTCGAGCAGCGAAATCTTGTGGGCCGGCCCGCCGCCGATGTTGTACACGCCCGGGACGGGATTTTTGTAATAGTCGAGGTACGCGCGCGCGGCGTCCTGGGCGAAGAGAATATCACGCGCCTGTTTGCCGGTGCCGAAAATGCGCAGCGGCAGACCGAAGACCGCGCGAATCGAAAAATTCGCCACCCAGCCGTGGTCTTCCCCGCCGAACTGGCGCGGGCCGTAGATGCCGGTGTAGCGAAACGTGGCCGCGGGCGTCTGGAGCATGTCCGTGAACGTACGCACGTAATGTTCAGCGGACATCTTGGACGCGTGCAGGGGACTCAGTTCGCCCACCATGACTTCCTGGTCTTCGCCGATGGCGACGGGCGAGCGTTCGTAAGAGGTGGGGCCCTCCTTGAGGGTATCGTTGATTTTATTACCGTAGACGTGAATGCTCGACGTATTCACGCAGGGGATTTTATGTTTGCGCGCGGCGTCGAGCACGTTGAAGGTGCCGAGCACGTTCGTATTAAAATCAAGACGCGGGTCTTCCCACGAAATCGTCATGGCCGGTTGCGCGGCGGTGTGGACGATATAATCGCAGCCGCTGGCATGATCCTTGAGCGCGGTTTCATCGCACACGTCAGCCTTGACCATCGTACAACCGAGGCCCTTGAGATAATCCCAGTTGAACATACGCGTACGTTCGGTGCCGTAGCCCGTGCGGCCGAGTTCGTACTTCGTCATGCTGTCGTAGCTGACGACCTCCCAGCCTTCCTTGCGGAACAATTCGCATACGTGCGATCCGAGAAAACCGCAACCGCCGGTGACCAGTACTTTCGCCATTTATATTATCCGCCTTTTTCGCGCCGCGATTCGTTAAGCCAGCAGCGTTTTTATATCTTTCGGAACGCCGGCCGCCAGCACGGGCGTTTCGTTGCCCATTTCAGCGAGTGTGTCCTGGCTGAGGCGCTGGCTGGTTTTGCCCGGACCCAGGTCGATGATGTGCGTAATGCTGGCGTCGTTTTTGACGGGGGTCATGGATTTCTCCCAGTAGAGCGGGTTGATCGCCATATCGATGTACATTTTATACGCGATCTCGTCGTCCTTCTGCATGTTCCGGCCGTCGAAGAAAGAAACCACGGGGATTTTGAGTGCGGAACCAGGATAACTGAACTTCAGACGCTGAATGTCCTTTTCAAACGGGGCGCGCACGCCTTCCATCAGTGGACAGTGGAAGGGGCAGGTGGTGCGCAGGTAGACGTATTTCAATTCTTTGGAGTCGACGCGATCCTTGATTTTCGCGTGAAACTTGATCAGAGACGATCTGAACGAAGACAGGATCCGATTGGAGGGCGAGTTGTACAGGCTGATGTAAATTTTTTCGGAAGCCGGCAGGCCCGTGTTGACTTCGTCCACGAGTTTCTGGATCTCCTCGTGCGTTGCGCCGAGCGAAGCGACCATCGGCGTGGGCGTCTTGCCGCCCAGGGCCTCCGACGCTTTGATTTCGTCGTCCGTGGGATCGAAATAAGGGTAGGCCTCCTGCGCGCGCACGCCCAGGTACAGGAGGTATTTCACATACTGCGCCATGTTCGCGTAGTACGCGTCATCCGCGTGGCCCATGGCCACCAGGCTGGCGGGGATCAGGCCCTGGCTGTGACCGGTGGCGCCTTTCGCGAATTCGATCACCTTGCGGCGATCGAAACCCTGGCGGTGCAGGTTTTCGAAGTGCGCCAGCTGGGTGATCTGAATCATCGGAATCGAAACGGCCGCGCAACCCAGGTACTCTTCGGGCGGCAGGCTGCTTTCGTCGTCGAGCCATTTGCGCGCGGCGAGTCCCAGCGGCAGGCCGATGGCGCCGCCCAGGCCGGGCATTTCCTCTTCCAGAGCGCCCAGGGCCACGTCGAAAAATTTTTTTAACTCGCCGGTTTTGTAATAAGCGGCGAGTTCTTTATACCAGGGAGCGCCCTGGCCGCCGAATTGTAGATAAAAGCGCACCTTGCCGGCGGCCGCGTCGTCCATGAGTTTTGCCATTTTTTTCTCCGAAGGGAGCGAGTGCGCGCGCGCCCCGCGTCCTTTTTTTCAAGAAAATTCCGAAAATTTCCTCCGCGACCAGAAGGCCTCCGGAGGCCGGAATTCTTTTCATTCCTGAAGCCGATCCTGAAACCCGCGGAGCGATTTTGTTATCGCGAACGGGGGTTTCAGGATCGGCTCTTATTTGTTTACGCGTTCCACGAAGGAAAAATCGCGCAGGTCCACTTTGATGATATCGCCCTGTTTCACGTAAAGGGGCACCTGGACTTCCCCGCCGGTTTCCACTTCGATTTTCTTTTTGGACGTGCCAACGGTATCGCCCTTGATGGCGTCTTCGGCGTAGGTGACTTCCAGTTCCACGAAATTGGGGGGGATGATCCCGACCGGTTTATCGTCGAAGAAGGTGACTTCCAGTTTGGTCTCTTCTTTCATATAGGGTAGAATGTCTTCGATCATGTCGCGCGGAATGCCGAGCTGGTCGAAATCGTCCACGTCCATCAACATGATCTGGTCCCCGTCTTCGTACAGGAATTGCATGTAACGTTTCGTGAGTTCGGCGTTTTCCACGCGCTCAGAGCTTTTGAACGTACGTTCGATGGTCGTGCCGCGCTGCAGGTGTTTCAATTTCGTGCGGACAAACGCGCTGCCTTTCCCAGGATTGACGAACTGGGAATAGCTGACGGAATACAATTCTCCGTCGAGGATGACCACCATCCCCTTCTTAACTTCAATAGCGTCTACCATGGGGGGGTACTTTTCTATCATGAGTCACGGCGTCAAACACTCTTCAGGCGGGCTCTGCGAGGCCCTGGACTGGCGCTGGCAACTGCGGAACCAGATTCGGAGCGCCGCGGACCTGGATCGATTTTTCCAGGGCGGCCTGCCCGCCGCCGCCCAGGACGATCTGGCCGCGATCATCGCCTCCCAGGCCGGTACCTTTCGGTTCGCCGTGACGCCTTATTACCTGGGCCTGGCCAGGCCGGAGGACCCGAACTGTCCGATCCTGGCGCAAATCCTGCCCCGGGCCGTGGAATCCGCGGACCCCAGTTTTTCCCTGCCCGATCCGCTCGCAGAGGAGCGCTTCAGCCCGCTCCCGGGACTCACCCACCGGTATCCGGACCGCGTGCTCTGGTACCTATCCCATCGCTGCGCGGTGTACTGTCGGTTCTGCTTGCGCAAGCGCAAGGTATCGCGCGCCGAGAGCGCCCCGGACTCTCACGGCCGGAGCCAGATTCTGGAGTACATTCGCGCGCGCGCTGATATTAAAGAAGTGATTCTATCAGGCGGGGACCCCCTGTCCCTGGGCGACGAACAACTGGAAGAAATCCTGGCCGAATTGCGAGGCATTCCCCATCTTGTGAGTATTCGGATTCATTCGCGCATGCCGGTCACCCTGCCCATGCGGTTTACGCCCGGCCTGCTGGCGATCTTACGAGAGAATTATCCGCTGACCCTGGTGGCGCATTTCAACCACGCGGCGGAGCTCAGCCCCGCGGCCGTGGATGCGGTCCGCGCGTTGCGCATGCACGGCGTGCTCGTGCTGAACCAGGCCGTGTTATTGAAAGGGGTCAACGATTCGGTGGCCGCCCAGGAGGATTTGCACCTGGGACTGTTGCGCGCGGGGGTGAAGCCCTACTATCTGCACCAGTGCGACGAGGTGCGCGGCGTCTCGCACTTCCAGGTGCCGATCGAGCGCGGCCTGGAAATTCTGGCGGCCCTGCGCGGCCGCAACCCCGGCATCGCCCTGCCACGCTTCGTGGTGGACCTCACAGGCGGGGGCGGAAAAATTCCCCTGGAAAACGAATATTTTCAGGGACGCGAAAACGGACCGGACGGCGAATTCCTGGTCTTTCGCAACTGGGCCGGGGCCGAATACCGCCTGCGGGCCTGAACACGGAATCCGCGGGGCGCCTCCGCGCTCGGGCGCGGACCGCGCTCTCGCTCGCGGGGACGCTCGCTCGATCGCTGGCGCGTTGAAAGCGAACAGGTCGTGTGATCGCACGAGCCGGGTCTCAAAACCGGTTCGTGGGTAATGAAGGAAAGTAACGTGAAAAAACGAATTGGTGAAATGCTGGTCGACGCGGGGGAAATAACCCAGGCGCAGGTGGACGAGGCGCTGGTCGTTCAGGCGCAAAAAGGCGGGACAATCGGCATGATCCTGGTGAACCTGGGCTACCTGGACCGGGGCGTGCTCATTAATTTTTTAGAAACCCAGACGCGGGAGTTCATCGCTCGCGTCCGTGACGAAAGCGCCGATATCGAAATTCCGGAAGAGACATGAGGGGGACCCAATCTGCGTAGCAGATTGAACCCGTGCCCGTGCGACCCATAGGGAGCACGGGCCTTATGAGCGCGGTCCCCCTAAACTTTGAGCGTGAGCGAGGAGTTTTTTCCCGAACCAGGCTCCAGTGGAGCCTGGTAAATGCGCAAGGGATCGACGGACGGTCCTCCGGCCGGAGAGCCCGGTCCGCGTAAGCGGATGCGCCCTGAATTGACCCCCGAACGCTCGGTCATTTTCGTTGAAAGGGAGAAGCGTTCCGGAATGGCTTTCCCTGTGAATAAGATTTGCAGAGGATCGGTGAATTTTGTGTGAAGGCTTTCCGAAACGTATATTGGCTTTTTAATCCCCGTTCTCAAACTGTGAAACAGGTATCTTTTGGCGAAATTTGAAATGACCGCGTCAAAAATTCACGTCGTCGTTCTGGCGGGCGGGTCCGGCAGTCGCATGGGTGGCGGCGAGCCTAAACAATTCCTGTCGCTCAAGGGCCGCCCGCTCCTCGCGCATTCGCTGCGCGCGTTCAGTGCCTGGCCGCACACGGCTTCTCTCTGCCTCATCACGCGCCCCGAGGACGAAGCGCGCGTGCGGGCCATCGCGGCCGACGCGGTCCGCGACACCGCGACACCCCTGACGTTCGCGATGGGCGGCGGCACACGCCACGCCTCCACCCTGGCCGGAATCGCCGCTGTGCGCTCCACGCTCGGCGCCGACGATCTGATCTTCATCCATGACGCGGCCCGTCCCCTGATCGACCACGCTGAGCTCGATCGTCTGCGCGACGTGTTCGCCGACGAAACAGTGCGGATCGCTTCGCTTGCCGGACGCGTGACGGACACGATCGTGACCGCCGCGGGACTGCCGGGCGTGGTGAGCGGAAAACTGAATCGCGATACGCTTTTCGCGGTGAAGACTCCGCAGGCATTGCGCGTGCGCGTCCTGGAGGAACTACTGGCCATTCCCGAACGGACCGATTTCACGGACCTTTTACTCTGGGGCGCGGCGGCGAACATGCATGGCACTCTCGTGGAAGCGAGTCCGCTCAATCACAAAGTGACCACCGCGGCCGATCTGCGATTTCTGGAGTCGGCGGGGGAATAGGAGCAACAACCAGAATACCTCAAGGCCATGCGGGTGGTTAAGGTTCCGAGATGCGGATCATTTCGGAACCTTATTTTGAAAAGCGAAAGAGGCCGTAAGTGTAAAACGTTGCCCCCCTGATTCTGCCACTCGACCCTTCACCGTCTCAAAGCATCTTCTTGATCTCGGCCGCCAGTTCGCTGATCTGGCGCACGCGCGCGCTGGCGCGGGTGTTCAGAATGGGATAACGCTTCTGCAAATCGCGAAAAAGCACCTGCACTTCCACGAGTTTCCTGAGATAATCGCGGGCCCAGCTTTTGCGCCCGCGGTCCGTCCGGCGATCGTACGTGGCGACGACTTCGCGCAGCGCGATTTCGGCGCGTTTATAGTACAGGCGCACGTCGTCGCGTAAAAAGTCGAGGTCGTCCAGGGGGTCGCGGCGGCGTGGCCGGCGGTTCGGCTGAAATTCGCGAACTTCGGAATTTTCGCCATAAATGGCGGCTTCTTCATCGTCGGCGTAAACGCCCTCGCTCAGACGGGACCAGAAATCGTGGTAGTCTCGCGGCCGTCCCGGGGGGGGCTCTGGTTCGATTCCCGCCCGGCCGAAAATCTCCGC
>CAZVZS010000038.1:0-8014 GCA_964631535.1 uncultured Leptospiraceae bacterium | reverse complement strand
GAGCCGGTAGGCCAGATCCTCCGGTCCGCGCATGTCCGGGTATTCGCGTCCGGTGCGGCTGCGGGGGCGCGCCGATTCGGGAGGAGGTTCCGGCAGCGGTTCGGGAACGTTCTTGAGTGGCGCGTCTTTAATCGAACGATACGCTTCGATCAAGAGACGCGCGCGCTCCGACTGCTCGGAGGTCCGCGCCGTATCCGGGTGGTGCTGTTTGATCTGGGTCCGAAAGGCCTGTTTGATGACCTCGGGTTCCGCCGTACGGGCGACGCCCAGCAGGCGATAATATTTGGCAAACGTTTCGTTCTGCACGGCGGGGTGGTGCCGGGAATTCAGTCCCCGGGGTCTTCGGTGTCAGTTTCGCGGTCCTGGTAGCGAGTTTCCATCGTCTTAGAAAAATGTCGGGCGGCCCAGAGGAAAAAGAAAGCCGCAAGAAGCATCGCTACGAAAAAAATCAAAAAGGCCGCGAGGGTCGCGCTTCCGGTCAATTTCTGGAGCGTGAAAAACAGGCCGAGAATCAGGAAGCTGACCGCACCGACGAGAAAGGTACAGCCCGCCAGAAAAAAACCGAACCCCTGCAGTGCCAGGGTCGTCCGATAGCGAACTTCCTCCTGGAGGTAAGCGCGCAGGGCTTCCCAGTAGGTGCCCATTCCCAGGACAAACAGTACCAGATTCTCAAAAATCGGATAGTACTTCTGAACGAAAGTAGTGTGCTTTGCGCCGCCCCTTTCCGGATGTGGGGACTTCGGTTTCCCGGGGGAAGCGGCGGCTCGGGCGGATTTTTTTTTCTTTCGGGAAGCGCTCATGGGCAGCCGGGTACGCGGGATTTCCCGAATGATTCAGGAAGCGTTCCGTGTTTAATTCCGCCGCAATAACAGGCCGAGGATCAGTCCGATGCCGAGTCCGGTGGCCCCGGCGATCATGGCGGCGTGCTGAGGGTTCTCCCTGACAAAGGCGGAAATCGTATCGAGCATTTCTTTCGATTTTTCCTGGTATTCGCCCAGGCGCCCGCGCAGGTGTTCAATTTCTTCCGCCGCGGCCTGTCCGTACTTAGAGGCGTTCTCTTTGAACGTCCCCAGGCTGGCATTCAGGCTGTCTTTAATTCTGGCGGCGTTACCGGTGGATTCAACTTCTGTAGACATGTTGGACCTCGAAAATTCAATGGCCTTGATCTTTTTTTTTAATTTGAAAAATGTAAAGCAAATTTGGTGGCAACGTGACTTTTTTGCGTAAATTCCCGCGCTTTCTGGCCTTCCCGGTGATTGTGGTTTGCTTCCAGGCCTGCCTGCAATGGATCGGTGAACCGATTCGTCAGAACCAGCTCCGGACCGATTCCTCGCGGATCTCCCGGGCGGAGGCCCACCAGCTCGTCAGCGGCAGTATCCTCGCCCTCAGTCTGCGGTGCGCTGAAATCCGGACGTCGAAAAACCGCTGGGCCCTGCAGTACTATTACGCGGCATTGAACCAGTGCCGGAGTAATCCGGACGAAGAGAGCGATATTTTCTACGGTTGCGCCGATGACGATCATCTGGACCGGATGGAAGTGACCGCCTGCCAGGTTTTGATCGAAGCCGATCCCTGTTTGCCGGACATCCAGAACGGCGCGATCCTGCTGCCGTCTGAAAGTCGCCTGGCGGCCTTCGCGGTGTGTTCAAAAGCCTTTAAGGCGAATTCATATTACCCGGCGTATACGCTCCGCTGACCCCGCCGGCTGTTGACGGCTCTGGCTTTTCCTTTTCCAGAATTAAAACGTGGTTCCGTACGCGAAACCATACTGACCGGGGAGTACCATAAGGCTCAATGCCCCGCTGCCTGGCCCGAAGACCGCCACATCCACCAGATTCCAGGCGTACACCGCGCCCAGTGCCGTGGCCGCCGCGTTCAGATTGTACGCCGCGCGTTTCATGTTCGTGCGCTGACGGGCGGAGGTGGCCAGGTTATTGAGCACGAATAATTTTTCGCGGTCACTCGCGCTGAGTGAGGAATTGCGGAATTCGTAAAAAAACATGCCGGTCACCGCCGCGTCTCCGCGCGCGATGTACTTTTCAACGCCGAACTGGGTCCCGCTGGCCTGCCCGAGCATGTACAGGGAAAGGTTTTCCGTAGTACTTCCGCCCGTGGGGAGGGTCTGGCTTACCTGATCCAGCATGAAAGGTGAGGTATATAAAAACGCATCGGCCGCGCGTCGGTAATTCGCACGCTGAATCCAGTAATCCTGGTAGGCCCCGCCCGTCGCGCCCGCGAGGCCGACTGCCGCGGCCGCGAAGCCAATGGCCGCTCCCGTGCGACCCTGGTAGGCCTGGCCCCAGCCCGGCAGAACCGCGCTTCGCCACAGCGCTCCGCTCAGGGTGATACTATCGTCTTCCGGTTCAGCGGCTGCCGCGGCCCGTGCCGCTGCGGCACGGCGTTCGGCTTCGGCGCGAGCCGCATCGTCCAGCAGGCGTTTCTGGTCTTCTTCCTGTTTTTTCAGAAACTCGTCCTGCTGTTTTTTGATCAATTCCTGTTGTTGTTTGAGCAGTTCTTCCTGCTGTTTCTTCTGGAGTACTTCCTGTTTTTTGCGACGGTCTTCGTCCTGCTTTTTTTCCTCAAGCGTGGCACCGTACACGATGCGGCGAACGGCGCCTTTGTCGATCGTCTGGGTGCCCCCGGCCGTGCGCACCTGCACCGCCGAGCGGGACTGACCGACAATCTGGCCGGAAATTTGCTGGCCATTTTTTAAAATGACGACTTCAGCGTTCACTGAGCCGGTAAGAACCGGTCCCAGCAGCAGAACCAGGAAGAGCACGCGCGTTTTATTCATCATCATTTCCCTGCCATCGATTCTGTTGGATACTGACCGGCTTGGCCAGCATTTTTTACATCCCGGTAGATTCGCCGGTTGCGAACGGTGGGACATCCACGTCCCGCGCCGGCCCGCACGTACTACTTTTTCGTGCGCGGGCTCTTAAATTGCGCGGTGCACACAAAGGCTCCGGGACTCTTCTCTCAGCCTTTCGCCGGGCGATACTTTTGTTTTGCGTAATAAAGCTGTTTCTGGAACATCGCCTCAGGATCTTTGACGAAAAATTTCTGGATCGTATAACGATGAAAAGTGCCCGAAAAAGGGGCCGCCAGGTCCACCGGGAACCCATCCGTGGTCACCAGAACCTGGTATCCGGCTTCATGCAGCTTCGCGCGTAAGAAATCGCTATAATATCCCATAGGGTAAGCGAAGGCATACGGATCGACTCCGGGGATATTGCGCCGTAAAACTTCGCGGGATTGGACGATCTCACGCTCCACCCGGGCGAAGTAATGCACGCGTGACTCGCCAGGCAGCGGTTCGTGGAAGCGCGAGTGGGACCAGGAATGATTCTGCACGTCAAACCCTTCCTGGTGCAGTCGGTTCAGGTCCTCCCAGGACATCCCAAACAGGGGAAAATTCGAGATTCCCATAGTATAGACGAAAATGGTGGCCGGGTAGTGAAACTCACGCAGAGCCGGGGCGGCCACGCGGGCGATGTTCTTAAAGTCGTCGTCGATCGTAATTACGATGCTCGGCTCGCGCAGGAGTTCGTTTTTGCGCGAGAGCTCCACAAGAGTCCGCAGGGAGATGACCCGAATTCCCTGGTCCTTGATTTCCTGTAAGTAGCCCCGAAATTCCTGGCGACTGACTGCGTACGGGCCGGCCGCGTCCAGGTCGTGAAACAGGACAATGGGCACCAGGTTGTACCTGTCCTCGCTCTGCGGGTACCCGTCCGCCTTCCAGCCCAGGGCGTTCTGAATGGCCGGCAGGGCCACCGGGATGGTGAGGTAGAGACCCAGGCAGAGCCCGCAAACCACGGCCGAATACAGAAACTGTTTTTTTCGAAATGGATTTGTTTTGTCCATGGAATTCAGTACAATGGAGGAGGGGCTCCCGGGTAAATTATCGGCCAGATCCGTCCAGAGCGTTTCGGTTTTCCGGAGACGGAAAGATTTACAATTTACACCCCGCCCCCGCGGCAAAGGATCGTATCGCCGGGCGCTGAAGCAGTCCAGGGAGGGACAACTTCAGCACTCTGATGGGAACGTACGGGACAGACATGGACAAGACTCTTGAGATCATGGATACCACCCTCCGGGACGGAGAACAAACGGACGGGGTCAGTTTTTCAACCTTCGAAAAAAAGCAGATCGCCGGGTACCTCCTGGAAAAACTGCGGGTCGATCGGATTGAGATCGCCAGCGCGCGGGTCTCCCGGGGCGAGCAGGAAACCGTACGGGAAGTGTTCGACTGGGCGCGCCAGAAGAGCGAGAGCACGGGTGAGGATTACGGCGGGCGCATCGAAATTCTCGGGTTTGTCGACCACATCCATTCGGTGAACTGGATCCACGAAGCGGGCGGCCGGGTGATCAACCTGCTGACGAAAGGTTCACGTCGCCACTGCGAACAACAATTGCGCAAGACGCTAACCGAGCACCTGATCGACATCGAAAAGACGATCGCGTACGCGGGGGAGAAAGGCCTGCGCGTCAACGTGTATCTGGAGGACTGGTCCAACGGGCAACTGGATTCGCCCGACTACGTGTTCGAGTTGATCGAATCGTTACGAAGGCTACCGGTTCATCGTTTTCTTCTGCCTGATACGCTCGGCATTCTCAGCCCGAACCAGGTGAAGTCGCTGCTGGCGGATGTGTTCGCGCGGTTTCCGAACCTGCCCGTGGATTTTCACGGCCACAACGATTACGGACTGGCCACAGCCAATTGCCTGGCCGCGGCGGAGTCCGGTGTGCTCGGTCTGCATGTGGCCGTGAACGGCCTGGGAGAACGCGCGGGTAACTCCCCGCTGGAGTCGGTGGTGACCGCGCTCCACGATAAGACACCGTACCGGACGAATGTGCGCGAAGCGGCGATCATGGACGCTTCGCGTCTGGTGGAAACGTTTTCGGGCAAACGCGTCGCGTCGAACAGGCCCATCGTCGGGCAGGATGTGTACACGCAGACCGCGGGCATTCACGCCGACGGCGATAAAAAAAATAATCTCTACGCGAATCCCATTCTCCCCGAACGCTTCGGTCGTCAGCGCGTGTACGCGCTCGGCAAACTATCGGGTCGCGCGTCGCTCGCGAACAACCTGCAAACCCTGGGGATCGATCTGACGGAGGAAAAAGAGAAGGCCCTGCTGGAACGTATCATCGAACTGGGCGAACAGAAAAAACTCGTCACCTCCGACGATCTGCCCTTCCTCATCAACGATATGTTCGGTTCCGTACGCGGCACGCGGACGGTGCGCATCGTGGACGCGAAAGTGGTCACTGAACTCGGCCACCTGCCCGCGGCGGAAGTCGTGCTGGAAGCACGCGGGGAGTCGCACCGTGCCAGCGCCAGCGGCGACGGCGGGTACGACGCGTTCATGAACGCGCTCAAAAAAATCGCGGAAAAAATCGGACTCGAAATTCCGCCCCTGTACGATTACGAGGTGCGCATCCCGCCCGGCGGCCGCACGGACGCGCTGGTGGAAACTGTCATTACCTGGAAGGGCGCGGACGGTCGCCATTTTCGCACGATTGGTCTGGACCCCGACCAGGTGGTTGCGGCCATTCAGGCCACCGAGAAGATGCTCAATCGCGTGGTTACGCAGGACTGGCTGGCGCGTCAGACCGCGCAGGCGGATGCGGAAGTGCGAACGGGCGGGTCAGTGTAAAGAAAATCGTGCGGGCTCACTTCCCCGGTACGGGAAGTTCAATCGTAAAGATCGTGGAGCCGCCCGCGGAGCGGTACTGAATCAAACGCGAAAACGTAATGCCCACACCGTCGCCGAAGGGCGCGTAACCCTCTTTTAAAAACAGCACGATGCTGCGCAGGCCCGCGCCGAACCCGCCGCCGGCGTGGTCTTCCGGTTTATCATAGAGACGCGCCGCCGCTTCCAGCGGGTTTTTACCGGCGTTGATCAGGTCCTCTTTGATTTTTTCGAGGTTGTATTCCACCCGGTTTTTATCCACCACCGTGATTGGCGAATTATTGATCACATTCAGAACCAGCACGGGGTTCCCGCCCTTGACGCGGATGCGCAGGGTTACGTCGATTTTTTTGTCGAACTTCTCCGAAAGCGCGAAGCTGTTCGTTTTGTGCATCTCAATCAGCTTCAGAATGGATCCGGTCAGATCAATCGTCTGCATATTGTACTTTTTGAGAAAGTCCGTCTGGTTGTGCTGGATGGCGTAATCGATATCCGCGTTCAGTTTTTCGTGCGGTTCGTCCGGCTTTTCCTTGCTGGCGCGCTGGAAGAGCGCGTTTTTGAGCAGGGCCCAGCGATTGTTGGCCTTGTTGGCGTTGTTGATCAGTTCGCCCAGCGACCAGAAGACGGCTTCGGCCAGCAGTTCGTAATCGCTGATTTCCTCGCTCTGGTTCCCGGACGGGTCTTTGAAGACCTCAAAGATTGCCCGCCGCAATTCCTTTTCCATCGTGGGAATATAATTCCGGCCGATCGAAAGGACCTGGTCCGCTTTTTCAAGCGCCGCGACTTCAATTCTGTCCGAAGTGGTCATACAGGAAGGATAATGTTTAGATTTCGTCCAGGAGTCAGGGATACAACAATTTTTTCGGCTGGCTCCGTTGAAAGGCTCTTGTTTCCTGGGTGAAACAAGAAATTCCGGCCGATTCCGCCGCGCCGGAGACCTGACTTTTATGTCCGAAACCACCCATCAATCCCCGCGATTCCGCGCGAACCGTTTTTTACTGCTGCAGATTCTGTTTCTCGATCTGGTGGGATTTTCGCTGATCTTTCCGCTCGTTCCGGACCTCCTGGAGTACTATCTGCGAACAGGGCGCGGCGGCGTGGACGCCTGGCTTCCGTCGGCCATGGCAGCGTTGCAGGGGATCCTGCCCGAAGAACGCCGCCAGGAAACGATCGTTCTGGCCGGCGGGTTGCTCTCGTCGTTGTACGCGTTTCTCAATTTCCTGGTCGCGCCGTACTGGGGGCGACTCTCGGACCGCATCGGGCGGCGTCCGGTCTTGCTGATGACCGCGATCGGCCTGGGGTTATCTTATCTATTCTGGTTTTTTTCCACGAGTTTTACGCTCTTTTTACTTTCTCGCGTCATCGGCGGAATCATGTCCGGCAACCTGGGAGTCGCCTCGGCGGCCATGGCCGATATGTCCACGCCCGAACAGCGCGCGCGCGATATGGGCCTCCTGGGCGCCGCCTTCGGGATGGGGTTCATCATCGGCCCGGTGGTTGGCGGTCTGGGCAGCCAGATTGATCTGACGGCGTACTTCCCGGAAGGACCGCTCAATCCGTTTTCGTTCGCGGCGCTCATCGCCTGCGGGCTTTCGCTTCTGAGCGCGTTTCGAAACGCGGTGGGGTTCACCGAAACCCTGCCGGTGCGCGGGCCGGGGGAGCACCCCTGGGTGACCAATCCCGTCGCCCATCTGGTGTCGATGCGCGGTACGGGAATGAATCGGGTTTTGATCATAAATTTTCTTTACTTATTGGTGTTCTCCGGCTGGGAGTTCACCTTCACATTTTTTTACAAGCTGGACTTCGGCCTGGGTCCGGCGGCGATCGGTTTCATTTTTTTATACGTCGGCGTCATCGTGGCCCTCGGCCAGGGAGTGCTCGTGCGCCGGCTTTCCGGCCGCGCGGGCGAAAGGACGCTGGCACTGGTCGGTCTCTGGCTCATGCCCCTGCCGCTGTTCGCGTTCGGTTTTACGGCGCCCGCGGTCGGTCTTTCGCTGCTGGTGCTCGCCCCGATCGCGCTGGCGTCGTCTTTGATCGCCCCGGCCCTGGCGGCAATGGTTTCGCTGATGAACGCGACGGATCGTCAGGGACTCGCGCTCGGAATCTTTCGTTCTTCGGGTTCGCTGGCGCGCGCCTTCGGTCCGATCCTCGGCGGGGTTCTGTTCCGGGCGGTGGACGTGCGATTGACCTATCTCGTTTTCGCGCTCGTCATCTGCGTGGCGGGCCTGATCGCGTTTTCGGTGGCGCCTGGCCGACGCCCGGCTTACCCCCCGGATTATGCATGAAACGAAAATATGATGCGCCCCACAGGCATACGC
>CAZVZS010000037.1:8725-53923 GCA_964631535.1 uncultured Leptospiraceae bacterium | reverse complement strand
CCCCGGCCCAGCTCCTGCTTGAGCTGCTCGATCCGCCGGGCCTCCCGGGCCTCCAGATGCGCATCCGCCCCATGGCGAGTACGATTCCCCGGAACACGATTCGCCTTAAATCAAGCCACAGCAATAGAACGCGAAAAGCCGTACGCGCGCATGGTTTTCTGTTTTCCCTTGAGGCTCAGTTCGCCCAGATCGCGCCAGCCGGCGCGGTCAGACAGCTCGAACACGATGTCGGAGACCACCATGGGTACGCCGACTTCTTTCGTGGACGCCTCAAGACGAGCCGCGGTATTGACCGCGTCGCCAATCGCCGTGTATTCCAGACGTTCGGGCGATCCGATGCGCCCGAGAATCACTTCGCCGCGGTGGATACCGATCCCGACTTTCAGAGGAATGTCCATAACGCGCTCCAGTTCCTCCACGGCGCGCAGCAGTTCGATCCCGGCCCGCACCGCCGCGCCCGGGTCTTCGTCCGGGCCCGCCGTCGAACCGAAAATCGCCAGAAAACCGTCCCCCAGAAATTTATCGAGGATCCCGCCGTGGTGACTGACGATCGCCACCACGCGCTCAAAAAATCGATTTAAATCACGCACGACCAGGTCAGCGGGACGGGTTTCCACCATCCCCGTGAAGTTGCGCAGATCGCCCATCATGATCGTGACGGTTTTTTTCTGGCCCTCCAGGTTTTCTTCCTGCATGAGTCGCCGGGCGATGTCGGGGTGCATTACCTTGCCGAGCAGTCGCTCCACCTTGCTCTTGTCGCGCAGGGACTCGATCATGGTATTCGTGTATCGCGCAAGATGCCCGAATTCATCGGCCGAAAACACCGGGATTTTATTTTCAAGGTTGCCGTGGCTGACTTCCGAAAGCACGTTCGTATGCACGGCGAACAGGGTCTTGAGATTGCGCGAGTACGCGACGATCAAAACCGTACTCATCCCCAGCAAAACCGCCAGCACGAAGACGATTTCCGTCGCGATCAAGAGCGTGGCCCCGCCCATCTCCTGGCGCGACAGTCCGCGCAGCCATTCGAGGTCTTTGGCGATCACGAGCACAATGATTCCGCCGAAGAGCAGAGTGCTCAGAAAGGCCACCTGCGAAAATTTCGTGATCAGCGATCTGGGTCGACTGAAGGAACCGGCGAGCGTCATGCCGGCCTGGATATCCCGTTTTTGATTGCCGAGCACCCGGTCGATGCCGAGATAGTACCCGATCACGATGAGCGCGAAGGTCACCTTCAACCCGCTGCCCATTGGGAAATTGTAGTGGAGTCGATTATAAACCGCGAGACCGAGCCCCGCGAGCATCAGCAGGCCCACTTCAATCCAGACCACGATCGTACCCGTAGCGGGCCTGGTCCAACTCCACAGGACCAGGCGCGCGACGAACGTCAAAGAAATGGCCAGGGTTAACTCGATGAAGAAACTCGTGAAGTCCAGGCTTTCGATAAACGGACAGACCTGGCCGCCGTAGAGGCTGACCACCACAATGGCGAAACAATACCAGCCCAGGGAATGTAAGTCAAATCGTTCGAAAATTCGTCCCATCGAAATAGAGACTCGGTCGGACGACGCGACCGGTCAATTAATAATCAGGGTGCGCTTTTTTTCGCGGCGCGCGGCCGGGGGAATTAGGATTGACGGATGGTCTCCGGCCCCGATAATGATAGGGTTATCCCGCGTTAATCGTATGCTATCATTGCTATTCCGTAACATTTTTCGCCTGGGCCTCCCGCTCGTCGCCCTGTCCTGCCTGCGTTCGTTTCCAGCCGCCGACTATTCCGCCCTGCTTCTGCTGTTCGCCGGTTCCGGGAGCGGGTCTTCGTCCGCGGCCATCGCTGTAGGAACTCCCGCTGCTCTGTATCCAAATAACGGCGCCAACTGGAATTATTACGTAAAACGCGACGGGACGAACGCCCTGAACGCCAGCGATACGGCCTGCGCGGGCACGGAGATCGGGGGCTACTCGGCCTGCATCCACGGCGGCGAGATGCGCGCCGTTTCCGTCGCCGGACGCACTGGCTGCGCCGGCCTGACCGCGCGGGACAGCCTGGCCGCCTTTCAATGGCGCTGCGATGAATCCACCGGATCGGTACGGTTTGTGTCCACGGGACTGCTACCCGGAAAATTCCTGGTGGACCTGGTTGACACGACCGCGCCGGGCTGGCTGTCCAACTCGCTGATCGTGTCTGAAAACGGCGTCGATACCGCCACGACGGAGTCGGCGCTCTGGTGGACCAACCCGGTCACGCTCAATCCCGCGACCGGGTCACTTTCAGCCGCCGACACGGTGAACGTTTTCACGATCAACCCGGCCGGCGCGTTTACGATCGGCAACGACCGGATCTCCTTCGCGGGCGCGCGCAACATCACGCTGAGCGGCCCCGGGACAAACACGAATTTTATCCTGGCCACGGGGCGCAAATTTCTGTGGATTGAGGGACTGTTCGACCTGTCCGGGGACCAGGCCGCGATTGATTTTGACGGCACGAATTTTTCGGTGGTGCGCGGAGTTACGGTCCAGGACGCGCTCAACGGCCCCGCACTCCGTATCCAGGCCGGATCGAGGGGGAATCTGATCGCCCAGGCACGAATCGCCAATACCAATCACGCGCTCGGGGTCAACACCTCGCCCTGGAATACGTTTCGGAATCTGACGATCAGTAATTCGCAGGCCAGCTACGGGATTCGTCTGCAGGGAGGTTGTGAAAATTCCGTATTTCAAAACGTCCTGGTCCAGTCGACCGCCGGCGACGCGATCAACATTCAATCGCACGCGGTCGTGCTCATGAACGCCACCGCGGCATTCGCGAGTAACCAGGCCGGGATAACGATCGACGGCAGCGTTCGGCGCACGTTCGTCAACGTCGCGCTCGCCAATAACGATATCGGTCTGCGGCTGGTTTCGAACGGGAATCGCAACACGGTTTTGAATCTTGCGTCCGCGCACAATACCGCCGGCGGCAACCAGCAGATCATGGATAACATCGCCAGTTATCTGTATTTTACGGGCCGGTTGAAAACCGGAACGGCCGACTGTTCCGATCTGGCCGACGGCGACGGGGGCGTGATTTCCGGCCTGGACAACACCTGCCAGCCCGCCAATTCCTCGGACGCGACGGTCACGACGGGCGTTTCGCTCGCAGCCTCATTCGTCGGCAAAGTCGCCGTGAACGATAGCGCCAACAGTTCAACCCAGACCGCGGGAACGGCCGCCTACGCCGCCATCACCGACTGGACGCGCTTCGAACACGCCTACCGCGCCTTCGGGATCGATAACGTGACCGCCTTTCCGGCCACAATTTTTCGCGGTCCCTGTGCGGCGGGGACCTGTCGCATCTGGGACTGGAGCCTGAGCAGCGCCGACACCGTGCTGCGTGAAACGCTCCCGCTGCCCACCGGCAACGACATCGCCTACCATGTCTGGGATATCACGCCCACCGATCTGGCCACCTGCCAGACCATCAACGGCGCCGTTTTCAGCGGGGCGAGCGTGTGCGATCTGCCGCCGTTCATCAACCACGGCGGTTGCGCCGCGCAGGGCGGTACGAACGGCGCAGGTTGTTACACGAAGTATTTACGCAACGCGATAGAACTCGTGAACGACGGATTCGGCAACGACAACGGCCTGTGCGAATCGGGCGAACGCTGCCTCTACACCCCCAACATCGGCGCTTACCAGGGGCACGGCGATCTCGTTTCGGCCGGCACCTTTACGAGCGGATCGATCTCTGGCGTGACACTGCTCCGCCACGCGACCAACGGGCGTTAACCGCGCGTGACAATT
Source organism: uncultured Leptospiraceae bacterium (assembly GCA_964631535.1). Taxonomy (GTDB): domain Bacteria; phylum Spirochaetota; class Leptospiria; order Leptospirales; family Leptonemataceae; genus CAZVZS01. Next base: position 50,140 of record CAZVZS010000037.1, on the reverse strand, counting down.
CTCATAACGCCGGGCTGATGCCTGCCCGTGCGCAAACGCGCCGGCTATTACAATCATATCCGCGAGGAAAATGATAATGAACGAAAATCAGTTACCGCCCTACGACGCGACCGACAACAAAGAAACCGGTTGCTGTCCACGCTTCCAGCCCGACCCCTGGGACGGTCAGGAACTCCATTTTCGCGAAAAATTGTTCGTACAGGCGACGACGCGCAGTCTGTTTCACATCCCGCTCAACATGTCGTCGGTCTTCGCGCGCGTGTACGGCGCCATCCGCGCCGCTGCCGCGGAGAGCCCGCAGCCCATCGCCCTGACCTATGAGACCTCGCCCTGGCGCGCGGACCACTATTTCGCGGTGGCGCGCGAGGTACCCGGCCAGACGAACGTGCGCCTGAGCGGCGACTATCTGACGAAGGTGTTCGAGGGCCCCTTCCGCGACGCCCCGCGCTGGTTCGCCGCGCTCCAGGACGCGGTCCGCGCCCACGGCCGCACGCCCGGCAGGTCCTATTTCTTTTACACCACCTGCCCGAAGTGCGCGAAGGTTTATGGGAAAAATTACGTGGTGGGCATCGCCGAGACGCTCGCGTAGTGCTCCACCACCGGAAACGGATCGTAAAAATGATGCAGGAGCCGCTTCCACTCCTTGTACTCAGGCGACCCGCGAAAACCGACCGTGTGGTCTTCCAGGCTCTCCCACTCAACCAGCAACAGGAAGCGATGCTCCTGTTCCAGGCAGGATCGCAGTTCATGCGAAATGTAACCTTTCATGGAGCTGATGATCCCTTCCGCTTCACGAAAGGCGCGTGTGAACGCCTCCGCCTGTCCGGCGCGCACATCCAGAATGGCCACTTCAAGAATCATATGGCTCACTCCGCCCGGCCGCGCATTCGCATCAGCCGCAGTACGAATCGCTTCCGCGAAGAAAGGCTTTGCAGGGACCGCTATCGCAATAGGAATCGCTCTTGCGGAGGATGGCTTTACAATCGCCTGTCTTACAGTATGAGTCGCTGTTGCGAAGCATCGCCTTACAATCGTCGGACGAACAATACGAGTCGCTCTTGCGCAGAATCGCCTTGCAGTCCTGGGTATCGCAATAGGAATCGCTCTTTCGTAGAATCGCCTTGCAATCGCCGGAGGTGCAGTACGAATCGCTGCCCCGCATCAGCGCCTTACAATCGCCCGGCGACCAGACCCGGTAACCGAGCTGGGTCAGGGGCACGGACGGCCCCGCCGCCAGTAGAATCGAAAGGCTGGCCGCCAGCAGCGCCAGCGGCACACCGATCCGCATGACCGGCAAGTTTTCGCGTAATCGTTTCATTTGTTACCTCGCACGAGAAATGGAAAAGAAAAAAACCATCCGCGTCGCGAATCCGCAAGCAATTTTTCTCCACTTCGATGCCCGGGTATCGCGAAAATCCCACACCGTGAATCCGCAGGGAGGCGGTTTCACGGATCAAATGAAGAAAAAAAACCCCGCTTCCGAAGAAGCGGGGTTCCAGTTAACCGACAGTAAGTGCCTGACGGTGCCGTTTATTATCGGAGGAGTTGGAGCACGGACTGCGGCCGCACGTTCGCCTGCGCGAGCATTGCCGTTCCCGACTGCACGAGAATCTGGTTTTTGGTAAACGCTACGGATTCTTCAGCCATGTCCGTATCTCTGATGCGAGATTCGGAAGCTTGCATGTTTTCGTAGGCTACCAGCAGACCCTTCGCCGCGTGTTCGAGGCGGTTGAAATACGCGCCCAGATTCGCACGTTGCTTGTTAATCCGGTGCAGCGCGTCGTCCACGACTCCGATAGCGTCATTCGCGAACTCCGCTGTGGATAAAGTCAGGTTTGTGCTGTCCACTCTGGTCAGCCCCAACGAACGCGAGGTCATCGTCGCGATATAAACGCGTTCCCGCTGGTGCATGTTGGGTCCCACATGGAACCACATGGAAGAGGTCCGGGAACCTCGCGCGAAATCGCCTTCGAGCAGGTTCATTTTATTGAACTCCGCCTGAGATGCGATTCGGTCCACCTCGTCAATCAACTGCGATACTTCGACCTGGATCATCTGGCGATCGTTGGCCGTGTAGATACCGTTGGATGATTGAACGGCAAGCACGCGGATTCGCTGCAGGATGTCACCGACTTCCTGCAAATACCCTTCGGTAGTTTGAATCATCGACATGCCGTCTTCGGTGTTGCGCTCAGCCTGGCGCAGACCGCCGATCTGGGCACGCATCTTTTCAGATACCGCCAGTCCGGAAGCGTCGTCTCCCGCCCGGTTGATACGCATACCGGACGAAAGTTTTTCCATGTTTTTGTCAACCGTCCAGTGCTGGAACTTGAGTACGCGATGCGAGTTGATCGCGGACAGGTTGTGGTTGATTATCATAAAGTTTCCTCCATGAAACCGTACTGAAGCCGAAACGAGCGTCCATGCCCGTTTGTTGCTCGGCTTTCTCTAACTTTCGGGGAAAACGAGGAATGAAATTAGACCCGGAGGGAAATTTTTTGGGCCTACAGACGGATTCGGCGATTTTTTTCGAACCCCGTACAACTTTTTTTCGCGAAAAAAAATTTTGTAACTCTCAAGTACGAGAGGCCATACCAGTCCAACCGCACGGCCATCCGTGGCCGAACGGTTGGACGGCGGACCATCCATGGCTCCGCCGGTGGTATGGCCTCTCGTACAAAAAGGTTCGAAAACGGGAGATCGCCAGAGCGAGAAGTGTTTGGGAGAAGGCAGAGGCAGGGAACTGTAAACTGATAGTCGCTTTATTTCGCGCCCATCATGCGAAAGCGGGCCAGGGGATCGTCGATGTGGGTGATCTGAACGCCGAAGTATTCATCCATGATGATCAACTTGCCGCGGCCGAAGTGGCGGTCGTTGATGAGGATGTCCACCTCGTCCCCTACGGCCTTGTCCAGCTCCACGACCGAACCTTCCCCCAGCAGCAGCACGTCTTTGATGAACATTTTGGTGCGGCCGAGTTCGACCGTAAAACGCAGGTTTACGTCAAGCAGCAGGTCGACGTTGCTGTCTTTCTCTTCCCGGTGCCCCTGCGGTGCCGATATGCCGCCCATGCCGCCGCTGCCACCACCCGATCCGCCCGATGACGGTCCGAGGCCGGGCACCGATTGCATGGAATTGGCCAGCTGGCTGAGAGCGTCGTCTCCCAGACCGGGTGCCCCGGAAAAACCGCCGCCACCGGAATCGCCCACGAGCGAGCCGAGGTCGAGGCCTGAGTCGTCACCGCCGCCGCCTCCACCGCCGGATTCGTCGCCCATACTCAGGAGCGCGTCTATTTCTTCCTGGGAAAGACTTCCGTCACCCATACAAACAATTTATCGACCGCCCCACCGCTGTCGGCAAGAAAAACTCTGTTAATAATATAGAAGCGATCCGAAATCTGTACCAGCGGCTCTGGCCGGTTCCACCGGGACCGCCGTCGCCCCATCCCGATGCGTCCGCGACTCTGGTTTCAACGGCAGGTGATGATCCTGGTCGGTTTCTTGCTCGACCGGGTCAGGCGGCTCGGCCACCGCGTGAGTGGACTGCTCCGCGCGCTTCGCTCCCTGCCCGTCGAATTCCATTTTTTCGCCACGATTCCCGCCGCGCCCCGCCAGTTGCGGCAACTCCTGAAAGACGACCCGCTGGTCTACCCGTTCCAGTTCCCGCTGGCCCGGATCATCGCCGTCCTCCGTGAGGAATCGAATGCGGAAGACGCGAGCGGAACACGTCTGCACTTCCAGGTGAACGCGCGCTCGCCCTTCGGGGCGCGTCTGGCCTTGCGATTTCACGCGCGGAAAATCGAACGCGAGCTGGAGCACCTGGCCAATCACCTGTACTTCCGCTGCCTGGCGGCTCCGCTGGCCCCTCCTGGCCTGGACCCGGCCCTGCTTCTGATCGCGGACTTTCCCTCCCTTGACCGGCGCAATTTCAGACAGCCCGGCGCGCGGGCCCGCGAACGGAAAAATCGCCTGCTGCGTTCGCTCGACGCCCCGGCTTCGTATCCGGCGCGGGACTATTTTTTCCACTACCTGGTTCAGCCAGGCTATCCCCAGAAACTGGACCTGGCGGAAGTTCTGCTGGTGCCTCTGGCGATTCCGGCCAGGGAACTTTCGGCGTTGCTGCCGCCGCCTTTTCGCCTGGCGAGTGCGGCGCCGCCGACTCTGCTGCTGATCATCGCGCGGGAGACCGGTTTACGGAAGGGCCGTGGCGGTGTTCGCCTGGATTCGGTGCGCTGGGAGTTACGCGCGCCGGTGCAATTGCTTTCGCGATCGAGAACCCTGCACGGCTGGTTGCCTCTGGTCGCGGGCCGGGTTCCTATCGATCGACCTGTTTTTCCCTGGGACGGTGTGAGCGCTTCCCTGCGACGTTATCCGGAAGGCCTGCGCTTTTGCGCAGGTGACGCGCGGCGGCAATTGTTGTATCATTGTGTGTATCGTCCCTTGCGTACACTTCGCGCGGGGGATGTTCTTTCACCGTTCTTTAGCGGCGAGCAGCGCATCTTCGTGCAGAGTCCCGCATCGCTTGATATTACGGTCTTTGCGGAAAAACCGGATTTCGCCGTGAATCGCCTGGAGATCGCTCTTGATGAAACTCCCACCTGGGAACACCATCATCGGAGCGGCAACCTGCCGGGTCCCGCCGCTTACTACGGCGATCAGCTCGGTGTGAGCCTGGGTTTACCGACCGAAGCGCTGTACCTTGCGCGCCTCTCGATTGAGTTAAGTCATGATTGTGAAATCCCTTTACGAGAAGCCAATTACCGCGCTTTCCCCGCGTGTGTCGGCGAGCCCGTTTATTAAGATTCGATTATTATTTGTTTGGATTTTATATTTTTCGATTTCTTCAATTGCCTCCATACGCTAAAAAAAATTTAGTGTCCCTGGCATCCGCCCCGGCTCCAGTGCTCACGCGTATTTTCGCGCAAAGCCCTGAATCGAACGGGGCTCGCCGAGGATAACCATGATGGATCTCGAAAAAATAATTATCCCACCGCTTTCCGCGGTAACCTTTGAAGTCATGCGCTTTAACCCTGAAGGCGAGACCGCCGACAGCTCCGGCCTGGAACGTATCATCAAACCGGACGAGGGCATCTGCTCCGAGATTCTGCGCGTGGCCAACTCCTCGTTCTACGGACGCTCCGGGCGCGTGACTTCGTTAAAAGACGCGGTGACCCTGATCGGTTTGAAATCCTCACGCAATTTGATCATTCTGCTTTCCACGCGCGCCATGAACGCCGGCCTCAAGGGCGCCACATTCTCGCGTCATCTGAACGAATTCAGCGTTACCTGCGCGCTGGTGGCCTCGGACCTCTGCCAGAAACTCAAGCTGGAACATTATAAAGAAGAAGCCTTCATCGGCGCTCTTTTGCACAAAATCGGGATGACCGTATTCGCGCTCAATAAACGCAAAGAATACGCTGACCTGTTGCGGGAAGTGGAAGAAAGTTTTTCGGACCTCACGGAAGTCGAACGGCGTCGTTTCAAGATCGACCACGTGGAAGTGGGCCGGCGCATCATGGAACGCTGGAAACTGCCCGAACAATTCCAGGACGTCATCGCGAACCACAATTTCGCGCCCGAACAGATGGAAACCGTTTCCGATCTCGTCAAGATCACCTCGCTGGCCTCGTTGACAAGTCGTGAGATGATGGGCATCCTGCTCCCGATGAACGACCTGAACAAAAAAGCCAGACTGACCGGTTATTTTAACGCGGGCGATACCATGCAGCAGTTTGACGCGAAATATTTCGAAAAAATCAAACAACATTCGTTTTATAAAGTCGCCGTCGGCTGATGGGCGGCAAATTCGCATGATGCGCGAACGAGTTTTGATCCTGAACGCCGACCGGCCGCGGTCGGCATTCGGGCCTGATTCGTTCGCGCGGTACCCGTTCCGCCAGTGATGTCTTCCTCTCCCGAAAAAATTCTCATCCTGGAAAGCGATGAAAAACACGCCGCATTACTGACGCAGTACATTCGGATGATGGGTTTCGAACCGCGCGCGCTGGGCAATGGCGCCGATGGCCTGGAACTGCTCCAGGAATGGACGCCCGACCTGGTTCTGACCGAGCTGGACCTGCCCGGGGTGACCGGGATGAACGTCCTCAAACGGATCAAAGAAAACCCGGCCACGCGCGAAATCCCCGTCGTGGCCATGTCGTCGCAGAAAGACGAAGAGGTGATCGTCGTGACTCTTTCCAGCGGCGCGGCCGACTTTCTGGTCAAGCCGATCCTCATGGCCGAACTCACGCCCAAATTGCAACACGCGCTGGAGATCAAACGCTACCGGGCCGAACTGCGACTGGCGAATGAACGCCTGGAAAAAGAAAAAAAAGGACTCTCGCGTTTTTTTTCGGAGGATGTGGCCGGCCGTATCATCAGCGGCGAAATCGGGACGGACCTGGGCGGGGCCTCCCTGGAAGCCACGATCATGTTCTGCGATCTGCGCAACTCCACCTGGCTCGGCGAACGTCTGAGTCCGGTACAGTTCGCCGAATTTCTGAGCGAGGTGCTCGGCCGGTTCATGCAGTTGATTTTCACGCACCAGGGATCGGTCAACAAACTCCTCGGCGACGGCATCCTGGCCACTTTCGGTTGTCCCGTGAGTACCGATCACGACGCGCGCAACTGCGCGCGCACGGCACTCGCCATTCGCGAGGCCATGCGCGATTATAACTCCAACCGTCCCGCGTACATTCCCGACGAAGTCCGCATGGGCATCGGCATTGCCAGCGGTCGCGTCTTCGCGGGGAACGTCGGTTCCGATCAGCGCCTGGAATACACCGTCGTGGGCGACCCCGTGAATCTGGCGGCCCGTCTGGAAAAACTCAATAAACGCCTCGGTACGGACATTCTCGTGTGTGAAACGACGCGCGCGCGCTTCGGACCGGAATTCGAAACCGGTCCCGGCACGGAAGGGCACGTGCGGGGCAAGACCGAATCAGTGCGTTTTTTTCATTTGATCGCGGAACGATGACCTGCGCGTTCGCACGCGCTTAAATGTCCGGCGCTGGCCCCGGGACAGCGCCCGGGTCGACATCTAAAAAAAGCTGGACAGTATCCATCTGGCAAGTACCTTCCCCGCGACCGCTTTCGCGAAAAAGCGCACCGTCAGCGAGGAACCTTTGCCACACGAAATCGGACTCATCAGCACCATCGCCACGGGCCTCGGGCTCGCCCTTGTTCTCGGATTCCTGGCCGTACGGTTACATTTACCTCCGCTCATCGGGTACCTTGGTGCCGGGATAATTGTGGGACCCTTCACGCCTGGATTCGTAGCGAATGCGGGTCTGGCCGCGCAACTGGCCGAGATTGGCGTGATGTTGCTGATGTTCGGCGTCGGTCTGCATTTTTCGCTCGATGATTTACTTTCCGTAAAACGGATCGCGCTTCCCGGCGCGTTACTGCAGATCGCCGTGGCCACCGGAATGGGTTGGGGGCTAACCACGTTCTGGGGCTGGCCCGGTGGCCAGGGATTCGTCTTCGGCCTGGCTCTTTCCGTAGCGAGCACGGTCGTTCTTTTGCGCGCGCTCGAAACGCTGGGCACGCTCGATTCCATTAACGGGCGCATCGCCGTCGGCTGGTTGATCGTGGAAGACCTGGTGATGGTACTCGTGCTCGTCCTGCTTCCGCCGCTCGCCGTCGCGCTGGGCGGTACCGCCCCTGGTGAAACGGGAACTGCTTCGGATTCGGTGGTTATGATCGCCCTGACACTCGGAAAAGTCGCCCTGTTCATCGTGCTCATGCTCGTCGTAGGGCGCAAATTGTTTCCCTGGCTCCTCTGGCAGGTTGCGCGCACCGGTTCGCGGGAGTTGTTTACATTGTGCGTCATCGCGACGGCCGTCGGCCTCGCACAGGGTTCGGCGCAATTGTTCGGGGTTTCGTTCGCGCTGGGCGCGTTTTTCGCGGGGATGGTTCTGCGTGAATCGGCGCTGAGTCATCGCACCGCAGACGAAACCCTGCCCTTCCGGGACGCCTTCGCGGTTCTGTTTTTCGTTTCCGTGGGCATGCTGTTCGATCCGCGCGTTCTCGTGACGGAGCCGGTCAGAGTCCTGCTCGTCACCGGGGTCATCATCATCGGGAAATCCACCGCGGCGTTTTTGCTGGTCCTGGCATTTCGTTATCCGCTCAATACCGCCCTCACCGTTTCGGCGTCGCTGGCCCAGATCGGCGAGTTTTCGTTTATCCTGCTGACGCTGGGTTCCACCCTGGGTCTGGTCACTCCCGAAGGGCAGAGCCTGGTACTGGCCGGCGCGATTCTTTCGATCGCGCTCAATCCACTTATCTTTAAGACAACCGGTCCCGCGCAAACCTGGATACTCAAACGCTCACGCCTTGCCCGCGCGTATGAACGTTCGGAGGACGGATTGGCCGAATTGCCTGGGTCCGTACCATCGAGTTATCTTACGGGTCATATCATTCTGGTTGGTTTCGGCCGCGTGGGCAGCCGGATCGGGGACGCGCTCACGCAGGCACGCGCGCCCTTCGTCGTCCTGGAGCACAACCGCGAATTCGTGGAAACCCTGCGCGACCGCGGCGTCAACGCCATCGCGGGCGAACCGTCAGACGCGAACGCGCTCATCCAGGCGCATGTCATGCGCGCGTGCGCGATGGTGGTGGCCGTGCCCGATCCCTTCGCATTGAACAAAATACTCGAAACCGCGCGCACGCTCAACCCGCAGATCAAGATTGTGGCCCGGACGCATTCGGACGAAGACGCGGAGCGACTGCGATCCGAACGCGTGGATCATGTTTTTTTGGGCGAACACGAACTTGCCGCGGTCATGGCCACGCGCGCGCTTGAATTGATGTCGGGGAATACGGGGGGAAAGTGAGCGTACGAACTCGATGAAGTCTCCGAAGACGAGTGCTCCCCCGCGCGGGGGAGCACAGTTATCGAAGAGGCGGGCCTATTTTTCGAATTTTCCGTTGCGAATGGTGAGCCGGGCGTCCAGGGTGGCTTCGATTTTAGAACCGGGTATTTCAAACGCAGGGCGCACCAGGCGACCTGCGCTGGATCGCCCCTCTCCACTCAGGACGAACATGTGAACTCTTTTTTTGCCGTTCTTGCCGCAGCCACCCTCGCCACAGGCTGTGCGGCTGACTGCTATTCCTATTTTGACGAAGCTCAAAGCGCGACCGAAACCGCTTACATCTTTCTGGCCATGGCACGTTCACCCCGGGAAAGCCCTGCTTTTCGCCATGACTTAGAAATCGGCGCCCTGCTCCTGTTACAAAATGCCCGCGAACTTCACGCAGAGGGTGAACGCTGCGAACGAGATTCTGTTGATGGTGTATTGTATTGATTTAGCGGGCTGCTGAAAAAGTAGCATGCTATGCGCGCTCTGGCGAGAAACCCTTTAAGGAAGCCACAGCCTGCCAATTGAGGCGCAAAATGTCGCAGAGAAGCCGGTAGCCGGCTCCGGTGCCGTCCGGGGCCTGTTTCCACCCCGCACCCCCAAAAAAAAACCGCCAGGAAGTTTTCCCTGGCGGTTTTTCCCGGACGCTTCCCCTTGCGCCCGCTCTTTCGCATGTTTGTATTGTTTTTGTGTTTTAACTTCGCATGAAGAAGATGGGAATGACTTCCTTTGTGGGTATATCTTTGCAATTCCTGGACCAGATGCCTGTCTCCCAAAAAAAAGAGCTAAAAAAAGCGAAAATTCAAGCAATAAAAGCAAATTTTCCACCTGATCTTAAATTGCCAGTCTCTGGGTCCGGGCCGCTACTCAGTTTCCGTAAATTACGCACCTTAATAGGTCAAAAAATAGGAAAATGCTTCGGCCTTTTTTAAATCCAATGCCCAATAACAGTGCATCAAAAGCAAAAATAAGGACTCTGACAAACCCTAAAACCTGTATTCCTTTGGTTCGACAGGAGTAAATCCTTCCAGAGAATGGGCCCGGCCGTCTTTCGGCCATGGAGAACCGAGCACAATGGCCGATTTTTTCGAAACCCTGGAAACGAGCCTGAAAAGCGCCTGGCGATTGACCCAGACCGGCACGGTCCTGGCGGAAACCGGGCTGGGCTGGCTGCTGGGCAATCGCCCCCCGCCAGCGAAACTCATTCGCGAGACCTTTGAAAAACTCGGGGCGACGTACATCAAACTCGGCCAGTTCATCGCCAGCGCGCCTTCGCTTTTTGGTGAGGAGTATGTCGAGGAATTCCAGAAGGTGCTGGACCGGACCGATCCCCTGCCCTTCCGCGTGATCGAGCGCGTAATCCGTCAGGAACTCGGCCGGCCTGCACGTGATCTTTTCGCCTTCGTCGATCCCGAGCCGCTGGCGTCCGCCTCGATCGCGCAGGTCCACGCGGCGCGGTTGCACTCGGGCGAGGACGTCGTGCTCAAAGTTCAGAAACCCGGGGTGTACGATGTCCTCATCACCGATCTCAATTTCCTCTATGTTACGGCGCGCGTGCTGGAGTTGATCGCGCCCGGCCTTTCGCGCACATCGCTTTCGGCCATCATCGACGAAATCCAGAAGACAATGGTGGAGGAGTGCGATTTTATCAAAGAAGCGCACAACCTGAAAGAGTTCTCGGAATTTCTTGATCGTACCGCGATCAAGGACGCGACCGTGCCGCGCGTGTTCGACGAATTCACCACCACGAAGGTGCTGACCATGGAACGCCTGTACGGTGTGCCCCTGACCGATCTGGAAAGCATCCGCCTGTATTCCGCCCAGCCGGAGCGGACGCTCATCAGCGCGCTCAACACCTGGTTCGCGTCGCTGCTCTACTGCGATTTTTTTCACGCCGACGTGCACGCCGGGAACCTGATGGTCCTGCGCGACGGCCGGATCGGGTTTATCGATTTCGGGATCGTCGGCCGCATTTCAAAAAAAACCTGGAACGCGATGACCGCGCTCATGGAGGCGACGCAGACCGAGGAATACCGGACCATGGCGCGCGCGCTGATCGACATGGGCGCAACCGACGTTCAGGTGGACGAGTCCGCCTTCGCGCGCGATCTGGAGCAACTCTTCGGCGGTTTTCACAAACTCGGCAACGCGGCGCTGCGCGGCGGCAGGGTGAACGAAAACGACGTGAACCGGGCCATGTTCGATCTGGTGGACATCGGCGAAAAACACGGCATCCGCTTCCCGCGCGAGTTCGCCCTGCTCATGAAACAATTCCTGTACTTCGATCGCTACACGCGCATCCTCGCCCCGGACCTGGACATGTTCGCGGACGCGCGCATTCAGCGCGGCCTGCTGGAGTGAACGCCCGCGGTGTAAGGAATTCGCTTGACGGAGTGCGGCCGCGCTCGATTCTGCGATGGATCTTCAATTTAAATATGATTCCTCGTGGGCTTTTACGCGCACTCCTGTTCCCGGGATTCGGCCTGCTGGTTTTGTATCCGCTCTCTCTGTTCGCGGATACCCTGATTCTGCGCGATGGTTCGGAATTAAAAGGCAAGGTCCTCAGCCAGACTCAGTTCAGCATCCGTGTGCAGACCGATGCGGGCCCGCGGGTCGTCGCCAAATCGAACATTCGGCGTCTGGTTTACGGGGACCTGCCCAAAAAAGAAGAGGCCAAAAAACCGGTCGCTCCCGAACCGAAAAAATTGGAACCGGTCGCAAAAAAACCGGCAAGCGCGGCGGCCCGTTCGACGGCCGCCTCCGGCGATTTCAAGGGCAATATCGCCCGCAGCATGATCCTGCCGGGCTGGGGCCAGATTCACGCCGGACAGACCGGGAAAGGCGCGGTCTTCGCCGGCCTGTATCTGGCGGCGATTGGCGCGACCGCAAGCGCCCGGGCCGGAGTGGACGCGGCGCGGGTGTCCTACAATGATCCCCTGCCGTTTTTAATGTTTCGCGGCGCGGGGAGCGGGGGCCTTTTGGCGGGAAATTTTATCTACGGCCAGCGGTTCAGCGAGTTGAACGCGGCCCGCTTCGAATTGTCGCTGGTGTTCGCCGCCGGAGTCTGGCTCGCGAACATGATCGATGTCGTTTTTTTTTCGAACGAAAAACTCACTTCGTTCGTACTTCCGTACGCACTGGACGCGGAACGCGGCGCGCTCGCTGGCTTTCAGTTGCGCTGGTAAACGATGAACCTGTCGCGATTAATTCCCGCCGCGCTGCTTCTTTTGTCCGCCTGTCTCGCGGGCGGGGAACGGAATCTGTATGATCCGGCGGGCCCGGCGGGCTGGGTCAACTGGCTGGCCGCGGACACGGCGGGCACGGCTTCGTCCGGCGCGGCCACTTCCGGCGGCAGCGGGGTCCCGCCTGGCATTTACGTCACCGATCGCCTGAACGACCTCGTTTACCGCTTCGACGATATGACCGGCGCGAATCAGACGGAATACGACGGCGGCGCCGGCACGACCTTCGCCGAACCGGAGGCCCTGTTCGCCGCCGGCGGCCATTTTTATCTTACCGACAACACCAACAATTTAGTATACCGCTTCGACGATATTAATGGAACGGGCCAGATCGAATTCGACGGCACGCCCGGAACCGCTTTCACCGGGCCGGTGGCCGTTACGGTGAATTCGTCGGGAACGATTTATCTGACGGACAATACCAACGATCGTCTCTACAGCTTCGACGACATGACGGGCTCCAATCGAAATGAATACGACGGCGGCATGTTAGGTAGTTTTTTCGACAATCCCCAGGGAGTCACCGTGGACAGCGCGGACCGAATTTACGTGTCGGACGAATTCCAGAATTTTATCTATCGCTTCGACGATATGGCCGGGGCGAATCAGATCGAGTATAACGGCGGTGGCCAGAAGTTCACCTCCAACTGGGGCGTGGCGGTCGATTCTTCCGGCCGGATCTACGTGGCGGATACGGGGGCCGGCCTCGTGTATCGTTTCGACGATATGACGGGAACCAATCAGGTTACGTACGACGGCAACGCGGGCACCACCTTCGTCAATCCCCGCGCCATATTCGTCGATTCACAAAATCGTATTTACGTGGCGGACGTGGCCACCGGCCTGCTGATCCGCTTCGATGATATGACCGGCGCGAACCAGGTCCAGTACGACGGTGGGACCGGAACCGTCTTCAACGCGCCCGCGGGTATTTTCGTGGAATAAAAAATTCCCCGGTTCGTTCAATCACGCGCAGCGCACGCAATGGACGGCGTACGGAAGCGCTTCAAGACGCGCGGGGCCGATCGGCTGGCCGCATTTTTCGCAGAAACCGTATTTCCCGCTGGCGATGCGAGCCAGTGCCGCCTCCACCTGACGCAATTCCTCCCGCGCCTGGTCGTCAAGCGCGTCCAGCACCTCGTCGTTTTCCTGCTCGAGCGCGGCCTCTTCGCTATCCGCCGATAGCGGCCCGCCCCTGCCCCGACGAATATCCGTCTCCAGCGCGTCGATCCGTCGCTCCAGTTCCGCTTTGCGGAGAGTCAGTTTTTCCAGCGTTTCTTTCGTAGCCTGCATGTGTTCTTCTCCCTCAGAGTCATTAGTTTTTGGACTCTTAACAGGGCACCGAATCGTCGAACTTGATACAGTCCGGTCGTCGGGGTTCCGGCTCCGGCCGGAACAGGATCCAGACCGCCAGCAGCGTGCTGAGGACCAGTGCGATGATTATTAAGACCCGGCCGCTTTTGCGCATTGGATCAGGATACACGAAAGCAGGCGCTGGAAGTATGACCGGGTCGAGGACCGGGGACTGACATTTCGCAGGTTGCCGGGGCGATTTGCGCACCAAGGGGGTGCTACCCGTCCAGAGCCGCGAGGAATCGGGCCAGGGCCCGGCCCCGGTGAGAACGCGCGTCTTTTACGGCGGGCGCGATTTCGGCGAAGGTTTGCCCGAGTTCCGGGTCGAAGAAAATCGGATCGTATCCGAACCCGCCCGTACCCCGCGGGGACCTGGCGATGCGTCCTTCGCACCGGCCCTCGAACAGGAGCGGGTCTTCCGCCAGGGGTGAATCGGTGAGGTGGCCCGCGTACAGAGCCAGCACGCACACGTAGCGCGCGGTGCGCCGCTCGTCCGGCACGCCGGCCAGTTCGTTCAACAGATGCTGGAGCCGCCCGACGTCATCAAGTTCGGGTCCGCCATAACGCGCGCTGTGGATGCCCGGTCGGCCGCCGAGCGCGTCCACGGCAATCCCCGAATCGTCGGCCAGGACGACGTGCGCGTCCGCGTACGGCCCGGCCGCGCGCGCTTTCAGGGCCGCGTTCCCGGCGAAGGTGTTCTCGGTCTCCGGTGTTTCCGGCGCGGTGGCGGGCAGGCCAAATACGCGAATCCCGCGGCTCTCCAGCAGGCGCGCGAATTCGTGGCGTTTATGTTCGTTGCGAGTGGCCAGGAGCAGGCCGTGGCGGGCGAGGTACTCCCCGAGGCTCATGAATGTTTGACGGCGCCGACCCGGGAATCGTACAGATCGAACACCTTGTCCAGCATGGTCAGCTCCAGCAGCTCTTTGACCGCGCCTTCTTTTACGGCGATTTTGATATCCCCCGCGTTGCGCCGGGTCTTGCGTTTCATGGACACCATGACGCCGAGCGCCGTGGAGCAGATGTGTTTCATCTCCGTAAAATCCAGGACGATGCGGAATTTTTCACGGCGCAGGAGTTCTTCCAGGCGCTCTTCAAATTCGTGCGAATCTTCCTGCATGATCCGACCTTTGACGGTCAGGATCTGTACCTCTCCTTCAGATTCCTGAATGATAGCGTCCACGGTCCTGCCTCATGCGTTTCCTGCCCGATCGACCAGGTCTTCCCGGAATAGTAAACTAATCACCCGTACAAATTTTGCGCCATTCTTTTTTAAAATCCGGGCCGCTTCGTTGGCGGTGGCCCCGGTTGTAAAAACGTCTTCCAGCAAAATTACGTTTTCCGCCACCGGCCCATTCACCTGGAGGGATCCCCGCACCCGGAAATGACGAAAAAAACGCGTGTTCGAACTCTGGCGATTCCGGATCTTGCGGAGGTCGGCGCCCCAGGCAAGGCCCAGGGTCCGCGCCAGTTCCCGGGCGGGATCCCGGCAGGGGCGAAAAGACCGCCGGGAGAAACCTTCGCGGCCCGAATCGATGTACGTGACCCGCCAGTTTTCGGTCGGCAGGGCCTCCTGGAAGCGGCCGGCCAGATCGTTCAGGGCGGGCAGAAACACGCGGTACAGGTCGCGTTCCTGGTCGAACTTCCAGGTGTGCACCAGGCTTCGCCAGGCGTCTGAAAGGCCGAACAGGGAGCGGTGTTCATCGAAGTAGACGATCCGGCCATCGCAGAACGAGCACGCGCCGCGCCGCGGATAAAAACAGGTGGGGCACCGTCCGGCCTGTGTGAGCCGCGCTTCCAGAAGCCCGGGGCTACATCCGGGGCATACACCGCGCTCCGAACCGGAAACGGCCACCTCACGGTTGCACACAGGACAGAGCGGCGGGCAAAGGAATCGAAACAGGGAAGGGTTTAAAAGTAACATGGCGGACTATGGTCAACAGTCCGCCATGCGTTGCTCGATTTTTGAGCCAGAGGATGACTTATCCCGAATTTGTCGGGATATTTTTTTGTCTTACTCCAGTTCGGTTTTGATGATCGTGGTCGGCGGATTGTCGTCCGTTACGAAGCTCAGTTTCACAACTTCACTTTCGTTGCCAACCGCATCGACCGCTTTCGCTTCGATGGTGTGATCGGTTTCTTTGGAGAAAAACAGGGTTTTCGAGTAGGTTTGCCACTCTTCGCCGCCGTCGATACGGACCAGAATTTGTCCGATGCCCGAACCGGCGTCGTTACCGGTCACATCGAAACCGGTGTTTTTCTTGGCATACTGACGACCCTGAACTTCCACAAGCTGGCTGCTGGGTTTGATCTCCACGGTGGGTTTATCACCGTCGACTTCAATCACCAGGTTGTCTTTGCTCGTGACGTTTCCGAGGTTATCGGTGGCCTGAAAACGGATCAGTTGCGCGCCTGGATTTCCCAGACGAATGACTTCGTTGTTATAGTCGGCCAGATTTTCGCTGTTGATGCCATAACGGGCGGTTTTCACCCCGGAATGTTCATCAGTTACCCGAAAGGAAAAGGAGTTTCCAAGGGAAGAATAACGTTTGCCGTCGCGCACAAAAAAGGAACGAGCGGGCAGAACGACCATCTCAGGGGCTTTATTATCAATGGTAACATTGAAAATTTTATCCGCTTCACGGTTTCCGGCCTTGTCAACGGAACGATACGTAATCGTATGCGGGCCGTCTTCATTCAGCTCAATCGGTCCCTGGTATTTGCGGAAATCACCCGAGTCGATACGATACTCGATAAAATCGACCGCTGATACGCTATCTTTTGATTCAAGCACGAACTTGACTTTCGAATTGCCATAGAGCACGCCGTTCGTGTCCTTCCAGGTGACCCCTTTTCCGGGCTCGCCCTGCAATCCAGCTTCCGAGCCGGTTGCCGCGCTTTCTCCGGACGCCGGGGCGGAAGGTTTTTCACCTTCCTTTTCCAGTCCCTCAACCTCTTCCAGGCCTTCCATTTCATCCTGAGATAAGAGGGGGAGCATGAACAGGGTAAATACTACAGTGGCTACAACCCAGAATCGCTTCATTCAATGTCCTCCAGACTCCTGTAAACGGGGGGTTGGCCCGACGGATTTCCGACCGGCCTCAAACAGAGGACCCGGCAGACCGCGCGAACCTGTGACTGATTTCGTTTCGTAAAACAGGGATCAACTTTTTCCCGTAAATACAGATAATTGTATTACAGTGTTGTTTAGGAGTTATCCACAAGACGAAAAACCTCGCGTCAACTCTGAAAATCCCATGCTTCTAATTTTTCTTTGCCTGTCAAGCCAGATCGCAAATAATTTGCCTTTCTCCCTCGTTTTGTGCGATTTTTTGGCTTCGCGCGGGCGAACGTTCATGCGAGCCCCTCATGTGAAAAAAATCGCGGCTGCCCTTTGCGCTTCCAGTCTCTTGCTGGTGGGAGTCGCCGCGCTTGTGGCGCAGGAACCCCCCGGAACGGACCGGACCGTGGTAATCGCCGATTTTGAAAACGACGCGGACGCCTGGAAATTGAGCTTTAAATCCGGCGCGGGTGTCCACGGCTACATGGAACTGAGCGGACTCCAGAGCCCGGCGCATACCGGCAGTACGCGCTACGCGAACGTGAGTTTCACGGGCAAGGCCGGCAATGGCCTGAAGATGCAGCCGGAGCGGCCGATTCGCCTGGACGGGTACGTCCGCCTCGTCCATGTCTGGGTCTACGGTTTCGGCCAGCCGGACGAGTTGTTTCTGGACTTCCTGGACCATGACGATCAACCGCATCGCCTCCTGCTGGGGCGGCTGGATTTTCAGGGCTGGAAACGGCTGACGGTTCGCCCGCCCCCGCACCTGTTGCAGCGCGCCGGGTCGGTTGGTAATAATCGCTCGGGCTTATTTTTTCGCAGCCTGTATCTGAAACCGCATTTCAGGGAAAAAGAGGGACTGTGCCGCCTGTATGTGGACACGCTCGAGGCCGTGGTCCGGCCCTACTTCCTGCACCCCGAACTCAAATGGCGTTATTGAAGTGACTTTTGTCCGGATAATGCACGAAATTCTCCATGAATTTTTATGCTCAACGAAAACCGCCTTTCAAGGCGGTTTTCCTCATTTCTCAGTGGCACCGGATATTTGCATGAAACAGTGTGTTGCCCCCACAGGTATACGCTGCCGCGAAGCCAGGGATGGCGAAGCGCCGGCTGTTCGGCCACGGAGGGCCGTACAGCCGGCCTGCGTATGCCTGTGGGGCGCATCATATTTTCGTTTCATGCATAATCCGGGTTAAAGATCGTCCACGATTTCAGCGCGTTTTTTCTGGTATTCGGTTTCGGAGATCAGACCCTCATCGTAGGCCTGTTTGAGTCGCCGCAGGCGTTCCACGTTGGAGACGCGCACCGCCGGGGTTTCCTTCGCCTTATCCGAATGCGGTGGTTTGAACGTGATCGATTCAAGCCGGGCGGGGTCGAAGACCGCCCAGGTTTCGTGCTGGTAGCCGCGGATTTTTTTCAGGGTATAATCGGGCGATTTCTGGAGCGAGAGATCCGGGTAATTCCGTTTCAGGCTGATGGGCAGAATCTGCTTCCAGGCGTTTTCGTTTTCAAAGGTATCGTCCGGCGGGATTTCCTCGCGAATTTCGCCGAGCACCAGATTCAGGCCTTCTTCATCCGCCCATAAGAGCGCGGTCACCCGTTCGGCGCGACTGAGCACGCTGTGATCCGGATCGAAGCGGGAAATGATGACGATGCGCTCGCCCTGTTTCGCATTTTCAAGAACCTGGGCCAGGTGGTGGGCCAGATGACGCACTTCTTCCTCGTAAAATACTCGATTGGACTGAACGCCCCAGAACGTGGATCGTTTGAATTCAAGATTCCCGAACAAATCGACGAGCTTTTCTTCGCCCAGTTGGGGAAAATCGGCCAGTGGCGGTAACTCGGCCAGGGTATCGTCGTCCGGATAATCCTCGGCCGGCAGCGAATACAGAGCCACCCGATCGTCTTCCACCATTAGCGATTTTTGATAAAACCCGCTCTGACAGGAAGCCAGGCCGGCCAGAAGAAAAAGGAGAAGCGCGGCCTCGAGAAACCGGCTGGTTTTTGCGATCATTGAGGACTCCATGCCGTAAGTACAATAATGCCGCCCTCCCGGTTCCGGAGCGGCCCTTATTATCATCGGCGGGCCGGCGGGAAGATTTGAGGCCGGGACCGGTTCCGCCCGTTTCATTTCTATGACGAATGCAGTCCGAATGCAGGCAGGGCCTTACTTCAGACCGGGAAAGCGCGGCTCCAGTGTTTCCTTTTCCTGCACATCGAGGATTTTCGTCAGCCCGCCCAGCTTGAAAACCGACCAGAGGGCTTTGTTCAAACCGCAGACCAGCAGACGGGCCGATTGTTTTTTCAGCGTTTCGTTACACTTCAGCAGAATGCCGACACCGGACGAATCGACGAACCGAATTTTGCTCAGGTCCAGGACGATTTCCTGCTGAGTCGGTTTTAATTCCTCGGCGAAAATTTCGTAAAATTCGCGGACGTTCTCCATCTTTAAATCGTCGTTCAGGCGCAGAACCAGAAACGAATCGGTGGTTGAAAGGACGGTGACCACTATGCTTCGAGTTCCTCCGGTCGAATGCCCTTGATAATATGGGGAAAACCCTCACGATCCTGGAACTGCACGATGATCCCGTCCGCCTGGGTGATCTCCATCACCCGCACGCTTGTGCCCTGGATGACGAACACCCCGTCATGTAAAAACGTTTTACGATTCAGCTTCAGCACCGCGCCCTGTTTGACCGGTTCCATAGGCTTAACGGGACGGCCGCACCGACATGGCGGGTGAGGTATAACTGTACAGGCCGTGGACGGAACCCTGCATCTGCGCGCTCATGGTCCGTTTTTCGTAGCGCAGACGGCCGGCGTATACACGTTTATGAAGTTCCGGCATGGACCGCAGGCCCATGTCCTGGAAACTGAGGCGTAAGCCCTGGATCAGGTAAGGAACCAGATGAAACGTGGAACCCTTGTCCACGACCGCGCCCGAAACGCCCTGCGCGACTTTGACGTTCTGATCCTCCGAAAAATAACGTTTATCGCCGCCGGCGTCCATGGCTTCCAGGGAGGCCATGCCGCGGTACTTCTTCAGGCGCACGCCGTTTTCGTAAAAGTACTCGCCCGGCGCTTCGTGCGTGCCGGCGAACATGGAACCCATCATGGTGGTGGAGGCCCCGATGGCCAGCGCGTTAGCGATATCGCCGATGCTGCCGATGCCACCGTCCGCCATCACCGGCACGCCGTGGTAACGCGCAAACTTCGCCGTACTGTACACAGCCGTGGCCTGGGCGCGGCCCACCGCCATCGTGTCCTGGGTGATACAGATTGAGCCGGGGCCCATGCCCACGCGCAACCCGTCCGCTCCCGCGCGAATCAGATTCGCGCACTGTTCGGTGGTGACCACATTCCCGGCGATGACGTCCACCTCCGGATAGGTGGCCTTGATGAATTTGATCATTTCGATCTGGTAGTGCGAGTTGCCCTGCGCGGAGTCGATCACGACCACGTCCACCCCGGCTTTCACGAGGCCGTCCAGCCGCTCGCGCGAATCGAGTTTCGTGGAAATGGCGGCGCCGACCATCAGTCGCCTTTGCGAATCCTTGGAGGCCTCGGGAAACTCTTCGTGTTTTTTTAAGTCGGAGCGGCAGAGCAGGGCCACGAGCAGGCCCTGTTCGTTGATGATGGGCAGTTTCCCCTTTTTGCTGCTCTTGAAAATTTCATTGGCTTCCGTCAGCGAAATACCCTCATGCGCGGTGACAAGTTGCGGCCCGGGGGTCATGACCTCGCTGAGGGTACGGTCACGGTCCGTTTCCAGGTCCGTATCGCGGTTGGTCACGATGCCGATGAGCGGGCTGTTGCGCGTTCCGTCGCGCGTAATGGGAATGCCGGAGAATCCGTATTTCTGTTTGATACGGTCCAGATCGCGGATGGTGTTGGAGGGTCCGAGCACCGTCGGTTCGGTGATGAATCCGTTCTTAAACCGTTTCACGCGGCGAATCAGGCGAATTTGTTCTTCCGCGGTATTATTGTAATGAATGATGCCGATGCCGCCCAGCAGCGCCATGGCGATGGCCATTTTATCCTCGGTCACGGTGTCCATCGGCGATGAAACCAGCGGACGATTGAGAACGAGATTGCGCGTCAACCTGGTGGAGAGATCGACCTCGCTGGGATGAAAATCGATAAATCCAGGCAGGACCAGGTAGTCCCGGTACGTCAGGCCCGAGCCGCGCGCGAACAGGTCCTCCGCGGAAAATCCGTCCAGCGCCAGGGGGCCCTCCGGACCCATTTCCGCGGGGGGCAGCACATCCCCTTCTTCCGGGCGGATTTCCTCCCAGGCATCCAGGTTCAGTTTTCGCGGTCCGGTCGCGTTGGTCATCGTATCTCCCCCTGTTATATAAAAGCTCAACCCTGGCCTCTGGAACCGGTTTTACGGATTCTTTCTATATTAACTATAGCGTCAACTGGCTTGAAAACACATTTTTTGGCCCCGGGACCCGTTTTGGACCTGTAATTGCGCGCGCTGCCCGATCTGGCGCATCTTTTCGCGACCGGCCGCGCACGCCATTCAAATCACCCGCTTCTGTCTTAACTCCGCCCGTTTTTCGGAGCCCAGTCCCAGGGCCTCCAGAACTTCGTCCGTATGCTGCCCGTGCGCGGGCGGCGGCAGGCGGTAAGAAGCCGGCGTGGCCGACATCCGAAACGGCGCGCCGATCATTGTCAGCGGCCCGAGCCGCGGGTCCAACATTTCCACGACCATCCCGCGCTCGCGCAGTTGCGGATCCGCGAAGGCTTCGCCGATGGAATTCACCGGAGCCAGGCAGGTATCGGCGTTGGCGAAGAGATCGGCCCATTGATCCCGCGTTCGCTCCCGAAAAATTTTTTCAAGTTCGGGTTTGATTTCGGCCAGGGATTCAGGCGAAAGATCCCGGCCTTCCAGCAGGTCTTCGCGGCCGATCTGTCGCAGGAAGCTGCGAAAAAAACGTTCTTCCAGGGCCCCGAGCATGACGTAACGCCCGTCCGACGTGGCGTAAACGTTGTAATTGGGCAGACCGCCGCTCAGGGCCATCGCGCCGATTTCCGGCTCCTTGCCGCTGGCGAGGTATTCGCCCGCGTGCAGGGACAAAAAAGCGAAGGCACCATCCATCATGCTGATATCGAGGAATTGACCGCGACCGGTTTTTTCGCGCGCGTACAGCGCTGCCAGGATGGAGGCCAGAGCCGTGAGCGTGCCCCCGCCGATATCGGCGATCTGCACGCCGGGCAGGACCGGGGGCCCGCCCGCCGCTCCCGTAATGCCGAGCAGCCCCGCGTAGGCGATATAATCGCCGTCGTGCCCCGCGAGTTTACGATACGGGCCGCTGGCGCCGTAGCCGGAAATCGCGCAATAAATGAGACGCGGAAAACGATCTTTGAGTTGTTCGTAGCCAATGCCCATTTCCGTTAGCGCGCCGGGGCGAAACCCTTCCAGCAGGATGTCCGCGCCTTCCAGCAGGGACAATAAAATTTCACGACCCTCCGGACGTTTGAGATTGAGGGTGATGGCGCGTTTGTTGCGGTTGAGCGCGAGAAACATGCCCGATTCCTGGTGGGTCCCCTCCGCGTTCTTGTGCGGCGAACCCATCAACCGGGTCAGATCCGGCATGCGCGGGTTTTCGACTTTGATGACGTCCGCGCCCAGGTCTCCCAGATACATGGAGCAGAGCGGTCCGGGCAGAAGGAGAGAAAGGTCGATAACGCGAATCCCTTCCAGTGCTCCCTGTTCCATGCGCGTGCCTTACATTTGCGAAGCGATCATCCAGATGCCCACGACCAGCAGGCCAATGCCGGCCCACTGCACCATGTTGAGGCTTTCGTGGAAAAAATATCGTGAAGCGAGTAACACGATCGCGAACCCGCACGAAGTCATGACGGGATAGCCCACGCTCAGTTTCACGCCCTGGCCGAGCACGAATTTATACGCGATCAGGGCGATCCCGAAACAGGTCAGCCCGCCCATGAACCAGGGATTGAGCACGGTGCTCTTGAGAATCGCCTCAAGGCCGGTGAGGTCCCGGCCTTCGTCCCCCAGGGCCGAAGCCTTGATGAAAATATTGGCCAGCGCGTTGAAGGTGATGGCGGCGATAAAAATGATGATGGTAACGGTGCCCAGAGTTCCAGCCTCGTCTCGTGGAAGTGTACGTCAATCACAACCGAAAAATTTTTATGTCTCCTCGCGCCGATCAAGCGCTAGTGCCAGAAACGCCGATTCGCGACCATCCAGAATTTCAAGCCCGATCGGTAAAACGTACAGGCGCCGTCGAAATTCGTCGGGAAAATCAAGCGGGTCCAGTTCCCGCAGTCGCACGAGATCTTTCTCCGTCGTGATCCAGGTCAGAGCATTGCCGGCGAACACCGTGCGCAAATCGGCGGCGCGAAACGTATGGTGATCGGGAAACGCTCGAAATTCGACCGGGCTTAAACCGGCACCCACCAGGGTCCGGCGAAAGGCCTCCGGGTTCCCCAGGCCGCAAAAGGCCGCGATCGGTCCGGCCGGGAGTTCTTCCGTGACGGGGGCTGTGGTCTGAGCCGCGAACGCGGGCCGCGCCAGATCCGGCCGGTGCGCGGCGGCGAATACGGGCAGACGCGGAAACCGGGCGTGAATCCGGGTTTCCCAGGCGGTACGCCCTGCCCCGCCGGCCGGCTCCACGCGCGTAAGCAGAACCGCGTGCGCGCGTTCCAGGGCCGTGAGATCTTCACGAAAATGTCCGCCCGGAAACACCCGCACCGCGTCGGGCGGAATCGAACTGTCGATCAACACGAGATCGAAATCGCGAAACACGGCGGGATTTTGAAACGCGTCGTCCAGGAGAATGAGGGTCGCGTCCGCGCCGAATCGTTCGATTAACGCGGCCCGGTCGCTTCCGGCCGCCACGCGCACGCCCGGCAAACGCTCCGCGAGCAGCACCGCTTCGTCGCCCGCGTCGCGCGCGCTGGCGAGCGGGCCCTGCCCGTCCGAAACCAGGATACCGGCGGAGGACCCGCGACCGCGGTAGCCGCGCAGAACCACCAGCGGACGATGACCATCACGTAGAGCGTTTTGCGCCAGGAGGACGACCGCGGGGGTTTTGCCGGTACCGCCCGCCGAAAGGTTGCCGATGGAAATGACCCGTTTGCCCGCGAAACGCCGCTGTCGCCCGAGCCGGCGCGCGAAGACGCGACGATGCAGGGCGAGATACAGTTTCTGGAGAACGGGAAAATTCACTGCGTCACAAATTGCATTTCGTAGAGTTTTTTGTACACCTGCCCGCCTTCCAGAAGTTCCTGGTGCGTGCCCTGCTCCACGATCCGCCCGCGGTCCAGTACCACGATGCGGTCCGCGCCGAACACGGTCGACAGGCGATGCGCGATGATGATGACGGTCCGGCCTTTTAAGAGGCGTTCGATGGCCAGCTGCACCAATTGTTCGGATTCGTTATCGAGCGCGGAGGTGGCTTCGTCAAAAATCAATACGGGCGGGTCCAGGAGCAAAGCGCGCGCGATGGCGATCCGCTGACGCTGGCCGCCGGAGAGCATCACACCGCGTTCACCGATGGGCGTTTCGTATCCCTGCTCCAGTTGCTGGATAAAATCGTGAGCGTTGGCCGCGCGGGCGACTGCCTGGATTTTTTCCATGGGAATTTCGTCCCGCCCGTAGGCGATGTTTTCGCGCACGGTCGCGTTGAACAAAAAAATATTCTGCGATACAATCCCGATCCCCCTGCGGAGCGAGCCCAGGGTATAGTCACGAACATCGACACCATCGAGCAGGAGCGCGCCGGAGCTGACGTCATACATCCGCGGCAAAAGATCGACAAGCGTCGATTTCCCCGCGCCCGAAGAGCCCACCAGGGCCAGGGTCTGCCCCGGACGAATCGAAAGATCGATATTCCGTAAAACGTCTTCCCCGGTGCCGGGATAACGAAAACCGACGTTCTGGAATTCGATGCCCTCCTCCAGCGCCTGAAAGGGCCGGGCTCCAGGACGTTCGGCGAGCGGGACCGGCGTATCAAGCATCTCGAAAACCCGTTCGCCCGCCACGAGCATATTGTTCACGATATTGAGCATGACCGAAATCTGCTTGATCGGCCGCATGATGAACACGAGCACGAAAAAAATAGCGAAGAAGAGACCCTTGTCCAGCTTCCCATTCGCGATGGTATAGGCGCCCCATGCGAGAAAGCCGAGCACAATCACGGTGGCGATAAACTCGGTAATGGCCGGCCCCACCTGGTGAAAGTAGTGACCGCGAAACGTATTACGATAGAGTCGCTGGTTCACCTGGTCGAACCGTCCGCGTTCGAAGTTTTCCATGGAAAACGCGCGAATCACCCGGATTCCGCTGATCACTTCCTGCATGTGCGCACCCATCTCAGCCAGGCGCTCCTGCTGGCCCATGGCGGCTTTGCGAATTTTTTCGGCGAACCTGTTGATCGGCGCGACGAAGATGGGAATGATCACGAAGATGACGATGATCATTTCCCAGGACACGAAGGCCAGGAAGAGCAGGTGGGTGACGACGTAAAAAATATTGATGAGCGAATCGTTGAACTCGATCGATAAAGACCTGGCGATCAACTGAACGTCGTTGATGACCCGGCTCATGACGAAGCCGGTGCGCTTCTGCGAAAAATAATCCATGCCGAGCGTCTGGGTTTTCTGATACAATTCGAACCGCAGATCCCGCACGGCCTGCAGGCCCGCCGTCCCGATGAACCAGATGGCAAGGGTCACAAACAACAGTTTCAAAAAGTACACGGGCAGGATCAGGAGACAGAGTAGAAAAATCACCTCGCGCGATGATTTCCCGGCGACCGATTCGTTGGCGCTGACTTTCCAGCCGGTCCAGACCGCGTTCACGGTTTCGTAGATCGGAATGTCCTCATCGTTGCGGTACGCGGCCAGGGCCTGGTTGCCGCTGGCCCCGATTTCAAACAACTGGACCGGACCCGTCGCACCCAGGGAATTGAACACCGGCACGAGCATGGTCAGCGAAAACAGATTGCTGATGGAGACGAGCAGGGAAAACAGCACGCCGAAAAAAACGCTCCAGCGATAACGCAGGCCGTAGCCGAGGAGCCGCAGCAGCGTGCCGTACTTATCTTTCGGTTTTTCCTTCGGCATACGCGTCAGAATCTAAAATCGCCGATCCCGAACACAAACTCAAATTCGTCGTCTCCGGGGATCGGCTTAAAAGTACCACCACCGGCGTAATAGAGTTTCTGGGCCATGAACAGGCGCAGCGGCAGAACCGGGATCTGAACGCGCAGCCCGACCCCCCAGGAATACATAAAACGATCCAGCGAAACGTTACGCGCCGCCAGCACCGCGCGGTGCGGATCGTTCCAGTCGGTGAAACCGTACGGATAGGGTTTGAACGTGAGCGGGTTGTAATTTTCAAAAAAAAGCAGCGATCCCCCGTCCGTACGCGCCGCGGCCAATGAAGCGTTCTCCGAATAATTGTCCACGTCCTCTTTTTTCTGCCCGGTGAATTCCCCCACGTTGTCGTAGAGCGAACCCGCGTCGAAGAAAAAAGCCAGCCAGAGCACGCGCGGCTCGATCGGGAAACGCAGTTCGGAACTGGCCAGGATCATATGCGATCCCCCGTCGCGCCAGGGGCCGGGAAAATTCGGGTCGTTGATCCCGTAGCCACGCAGGGCCTCGAACCCGCCGAGGAAGAGCCGGTCCTCCGGTTCGATAAAAGGATTACGTTCTTTGTTCTGATCGGATCCCCAGGGCGCGGTTTCGTGCGTAAAAATCCCGGCGAGACGAAACTCCTGCACGACCCGCCAGCGACGCAGCGAGTTTTTGCGAAAGAGTCCGCCAAACGTGTAATCGAACCACCAGTTATAACCGGAATACGAAACATTGTACTGGTTGTAATGGTCTTCGCCGCCCAGGAACTGGCCGACCACTTCCATCGAGACGTCCACGTTCTGGCCCGCGGTGGGATTGAAGACGTTATCGCGCGTATCGTAAATGAGTCCGTTCGTCACGGCCGACTTGAATTGCCAGCCGAGGTCAACCTGGCGCAACACCGCGTCGTCCACGAGGGCGGTGGGGCGGGACGAAATCCCCCATGACGGACTGTACCGATGATAATGGGCCCAGTTGAGTAAAAACGTATGCGTCACGCCGACGCCGACGCCGACGCGCGTGCGTTCGTAACTCGAATCTTCGACCAGATCATTCGGATCGTCCGAGATCGCGATTGTCGGCGCGACGATGATCCGCGAGGCGTAGAACGCGGAGAGCGAAAGCGACCAGGGACGCGGAACGCTGCGAAAACAATCTTCTTCTTTGAAGACGAACTCACTCAGCAGGCGGCGAATGCGCGCTTTGACCAGGTCAAGCGATTCCACCGAATCGTCGCGCGTTTCGGCCACGTAGGCCTTGATCGCGTCTCCGTACTGTTTGTAATCGTTTTCCAGACCGTCCGCCAGCAAAGCGATGCTGTCCAGATCGGCCGCTTCGTCGAAAGCTTTTTGTTTATTGCGCCAGAAGGAACCGGTGGTCGCCTCGCATTTTTCGTACATCCAGGGATCGGTCCAGCGCAACTGAAGATAACGCCGCAGGGGCCCGTATTCCAGGCGACCCGAAATCTGCTGACCGGTGCCGTTGAGGTTGTTTTCGCCGACTTCGGTAAAAATCGAAAATCCGCTGGCCGTGCCGAACCCACCGCCCATCGAGATGGTCCCGGTCGGTTGTTCTTCCACGTCGATGATCAGATTCATCTTTTCGTCGTCCGAACCCGGACGCATCTGGAGGTTGACGGCTTTGAAATAGCCCAGATTGATGAGTTTTTCCCGGCTGCGATTGACCAGCGCCGAATTGAAAAGCTGGCCCTCTTTGATCAACAAATTGCGACGGATCACACGCTCCTGGGTTTTCACCATACCTTTGATGATGATATTTTCGATGTAAGCCAGGCCGTTTTCGCGGATGACAAAATGCACATGGCGCAGGACGCGGCCGCTGTCGCGCGGGTTATCCTCCAGGCGTTTGCGCGCCTGCGCGAGATCCAGACGCGCCGCTTCTTCCTTGCAGACGCGGCCCTGGTCGGTCGTGGGATTTTCCACCGCCTGACAGGCCTCATACCGCGCGATGGTGCTTTCGTCCAGTTTGTAGTTGATGAACTTCGGCTGAACCTGCGTGAACACGTAACCCTGTTGCGAGTAAAGTTCCTGGACGAGCTGGCGATCGCGAAAGAATTTCGATTCGTCGAAAATCTCGCCGATGTTCGACTGGTTGTACTCGGTGAGTTTACCGATGATTTCCGCCTTCACCACGGGAATGATATCCGCCGGGCCTTTGATTTTGCGTTCCGGTGGATTGGCCTCCTGGTTGATGGCGGCCCGGTCGTGCTCGAATGAATACCCGCCGAAAAAACGAATTTCACCCTCGCGCAGTTTGTAGGTGACGACGACCACGCGACCCTCCTCCGGTTGCGATGGATTGCGCCAGCGAATTTCGTACTGGCTGAGTTCTTCGTCGATTTCCGCGTCGATAAAACCGCGACTCTTCGCGTAGGCGAGAATTTTGAGTTTGTCATCCTCGAACTTATTTTCCTGGAACGTCCCGTCTTCGAAGGTGCCCTCTTCCTTGTGCTCCAGCTGTTCGAGCATTTCTTCCGGGTCCAGGTGACGCGCGCCGATGATGTTGATTTTTGAGATGGGGATATTTTCGCCTTCGTCAACGACGTAGGTCACGCTTACCGTGTTGGATTTTACGTCCAGGTCGCTGACCTTCACCCAGATTTCCGCGTGGAAAAAACCTTCCTCGCGGTATTTGTCTTTGAGGCGACGCAGCCCGTCGCGCACCTTCGTATCCGAATAGACATTACCCTCGCGGATGCCGAGGGCCTGTTTGAGATCGACCGGATACAGTTCCTCCACGCCCCGAAACTTCACCTCCTCGATCCGGGGCAGTTCCACGACTTCGAAGTTCAGGTTGATCGTATCGTCGGCGTTCGCTTCGATTTTGGCGACCACCGCCGAAAAGTTGCCGGTTTCGAACAGAACCTTGATATCTTCGTTGAGCGCGAGGGTCGAGAACTCCGTACCAGGACGAAGAGAAAGCAGCGATTCCAGATCACCGGTCGACACATTGCGCAGCCCGACAAACCGGACCGAGGTAATTTTTTTGCCGTTGTAAACGTTTTCGCGCGAAGCCAGCGGAGCGAGCCAGAGGCATACCATGGCCAGTGCCAGACCGACAACAAAAGGATTGGTAAAGCGAGGGAAGAACGCGCCGCTGGTGATTTTTCGATTCTGGCTCAGATTCGCCCCCCGGAGTGGCCGGTTCCCGAACGTTGAGGACAGAAAAATTCATTGGCGGCAGGCGTCACCCAAAACCCCGCCACAGGCCCGCACCGAACCATGGAGACCCTGGCAGCGCAAAAAAAAAGCAAACCCGGCGGCGGGTCTGCCCTGTAAATCTACGGTATCAGGAGAGTAAAAGAATCAGGAAACTCAGAATTCCCTGTATGTGTTTCGGTCCTGTTTGCTCAAAATGAAATTCGTCTTACTTTTTTCCCCCGGAATGCGCCATAATACTTGATTATGTCCCTAATAATTGCTTAAAATAATCGCAAAAAGCACTGTTTAGGTGCAAACACCTCGCATGGAACCCGAAACTGCGTTGTTACTAACCTGCGGCCCTTTTCAGGAGTTCCCGGGCATGTTCCAACCCGATCGCGCTGGTGGACCCACCCATCATGCGCGCCAGTTCCTGTAAGCGATGATCGTGGTGGAGCTTTTGCAAGGCGGTAACCGTCCGCCCATCCTGAACCTGTTTCTTGATCTTGAAATGGTTATCCGCCAGGGACGCAAGCTGGTGCAGGTGGGTGACCACGATCACCTGCGATTCGCGCGCCAGGTTTTTTAACCGTTGCCCGATGGACAGAGCTACTTCCCCGCCCACGCCCGAGTCCACCTCATCAAAGAGCAGCGTGGGCACGGGGCGTTGCTCAACAATGATGGTTTTGAGGGCCAGCATGATGCGCGAAAGTTCTCCGCCGCTGGCGACCTTGCGGAGGGGTTGCTGGATTTCTCCCAGGTTGGCCTGTAACAGAAACTCGACCCGGTCCAGGCCGCGTTCATTGATCGCGAACCGCCCCTCCGGATTCTGCTCGCGCTGTTGATCTTCCTCTCCTGGAGGTTCCGGGTTCAACTCGCGACGTACTGAAACCTGGATGCGCGCCCCGGGCATCCCGAGCGATTCAAGTTCACCGGCCAGCCGGGTTTCCAGTTCGTTCACACGCGAACGACGTTTGCGAGAGAGTTCTTCGGCCAGCGCGAGCATTTCCCGGTAAATTACGGCCAGCTCTGAACGTAATAATTCAAGTTCTTCGTCACTCATTTCAATTGAAGCGAGTTCGGAGAGCAAGCGATCGCGGGTCAGGAGCAGAGCGTTGGTGGTTCCGCCGTATTTTTTATGAAGGCGACGATACGTGTTGAGACGCTCGTCCACGTCTTCCAGGCGCTCAGGCGAAAAATGTAAACCATCCTTTTCGTCACGCAGGAAATCGGCCAGGGCCTCCAGGGCGTAGAACGCTTCCCGGAAATCCTCCCAGTGTTCCCCCAGCGCGGGAGAAAGCTCGATGTGTTTTTCCAGCAGGGAGTCCACAGTCCGCAGCCGGTCAAGAACGGAACCGTCTTCCTCACGCAAAATTCCGTACGCCGCCGACATGTCCACGAACATGTGCCCGCTGTTCTGGATCAGGGCTTTTTCGTTTTGCAAATCCTCGAACTCGTTTTCGCGCGGATCAAAGGATTCGATTTCTTCCAGGGAGAATTTTATATAGTCGAGCCGCCGCTCACGCTCCCCCTTCTCCAGAGATACCGAACGTAACTTTTCTTTTAAGCCGCGAAACCGGGCGTAAAAATCGGCTACTTCTTTACGCAGAGCGAGTGTGCCGGAAAACAAATCGAGCGAATCCAGATGCGTATCCGGATCCAGAAGACGCTGCTGTTCATGCTGACCGTGTATTTCCATTAAAAACGGAGCGAGCGCGCGCAGCCGCGAAATCGTAACCGGCATTTGATTGAGCGAACATTTACTGCGGCCCTCAAGGCCAATTTCGCGGCGAATCAAAAGGTCTGACCCGGAAAATGGCAGCCCGTGGTGCTCCAGCCAGAGGCGCGCATCCGCCTGGCGCGCGATGTCAAACACAGCCTCCACGACCGCGCGTGAAGAACCGTTGCGTACCAGTCCGGCTCCCGCCCGGGCCCCGAGGACAGTATCCAGGGCCTGTAATAATAAGGATTTCCCTGAGCCGGTTTCACCGGTGATCATATTCAACCCGGGCCCGGGGCGGAACCGTAACTGTTCAATAATACCAAAATTTTCGATCTTGAGCTCGATCAGCATGACGACATAATAATACTAATCATAAATTATGCAATTATTTTTTTGCTGATCTTTTGCTTCGGATGCGATTTTTTTGTTATCCCCCCGCGAATTCCCGCCTTATCTATGGAAGCTTTCCGGTTTTCCGGATACGAGAACCAGGGTCACAATTTCAGGGCGGTTATAAACGCGTACCGGGATGATTGAATTGCCGAGCCCCCGGGAAACAACCAGAACCGAACGACCCAGGCGATACGGCCCGGTCGTATAAAGGGGTAAAAAACCCTGGCCTGGCGCAAAAAGACCCGCATCAATCGCCGGCAGGCGGAATTGTCCGCCGTGTGCATGACCGGCAAGGATCAGATCGATCCCCGCGTCCGCGTATTCAGCCAGATACTCGGGGCGATGGGCGAGCAGGATCGTGAAAGGATCCTCGTCGTTGTCCGGGAAGCGAATCCGACCCAGTTCGGCCAGATAACGCGAACGTTCCAGAACCGGCGGATACCTTGCCGGATCATCCAGCCCGATCAGGCGAATCACCCCTCCCTTGCGATGCAGGGAAATTGCCCGGTTTTCAAGCAGGACAACTGCCCGCGCGAGTAAGAGCGGCCGAATCAGACCTTCGTAACGACTCGACCACCATTCGTGGTTCCCGGTAACCGAATACAGCGGTATTTCAGGGGCAGCACGGCGCACCTCGTCGATCAGGGCGCTTACCGTTTCGGTATTGAAATGATTCGAGTCCACCAGGTCCCCGGAAAAGAGAATCAGATCCGGGTTTTCCGCGGCGATCAGTCCTTGCGCTGGCCCCCCGCAAACCCGTGGCTCTGTAAATCGCTCACCAGAACGAGGCGCAGCCCATCGAAGCTCGCCGGCAGGCGGTGGGATTCGATTCGAAGCCGACGAACCGTCAGCGATTCATTGTCAATACCGGCCGCCACGAACACGAACAGCCCAAACAATAGGGCGACAATGCCTGAGCTTACGATTCCGGAGCGAGTCACCCGGCCAGTGAATCGAATGAAAAGGCGGGCGCAAGGAGGAATCCGGGCCTTTTCACCTTGCCCTGCGCCTTCGCTGAAAAAGTCTGTCCCCGTCATGAACAAGCTGCGCGCCAGTTATCGCCTCCTGCGGCCGGGGATCGGCTTCGCGGTACTGGTGACGATCCTGCCGGGCATGCTGCTCGGACAGGCCATGCCCTCGCTCGTGCTGGTGTTCAACACCCTGCTGGGCACCCTGCTGCTGGTCATGGCGGCCTCCTGCTACAACCAGGTCTTCGAGCGCGATACCGACGCGCGCATGGAACGCACGCGCGAGCGGATCCTGCCACTGGGGATTCTGTCGTATCAAT
This sequence comes from uncultured Leptospiraceae bacterium, assembly GCA_964631535.1. Lineage (GTDB taxonomy): Bacteria > Spirochaetota > Leptospiria > Leptospirales > Leptonemataceae > CAZVZS01. Next base: position 17,954 of record CAZVZS010000037.1, on the reverse strand, counting down.
CGGTGGTGATGATCGGCTCAAGCATGCTCGGCATCGGTTTTCTGGTCCTGTGGGTGTTCGTGAACCCGCTCACCGCCGGGCTCGGATTGTTTTCGTTTTTATATTACGCGATCATCTACACCCTGGTGTTGAAACGGAGCACCGAGGCCAATACCGTGCTCGGGGGCGTCTCGGGGGCGATCGGCCCCTTGATGGGCCAGGCGGCGGTGACCGGGTCGCTCGGTTACGAAGGCTGGGTGCTGTACGCTCTGATTTTTTTCTGGCAGCCCGCGCATTTCTGGGGCCTGGCGATTTACCTGAAAGACGACTACGCCGCCGCGGGCCTGCCGATGCTTCCGGTGGTGCGCGGCGTCGCCTACACGATTCGCATGATGATCGTGTACCAGGTACTTTTGCTGCTGGCGGCGGGCTTGCTGACGATTCCGACGGGGATGGCCGGCGTGGTTTTTCTGGCGCCGACTCTGACCTTCGGTGGTTATGTTCTCTGGAGAATGGTGCGACTGGCGCGCCAGCCTGACCGTTTTGAGGCGCGGCGCGTTTTTTTCTGGACCATCGCCCATCTGGTGCTCTGGCACCTGGCGTTTTCGGCGGACCGTCTGCTCCAGAAGCCGCCTGGTTTTTTTCAGTAAGGGCCCATTGGTTTTGAGATGAACTCTAACGGCGCCGCCGCGGAAGGTCCTGTGTATGAAGCCAGTATTTTTGATCGCCACGATCCTCGCGTTTTCTTGCGCGCGGTATCCGTCGCCGCAACCGGGCCGGCTCGACCTGGCCGAACACGCGCGGCTGCGTGACGAAATCCGCGAACTCATCCGTCCACACTGCGGCAGTTGCCATACACGCGGCCTGTCCACCGCGAAACCGCGAGCGCTGGCAATTTTCGATCTGACCGAAACCGACTGGCCCACGCGTATGAACCGCGAGCAACTGGAACATTCGTTCACCGGCCGCCTGGGACGTAGCGTTCCGGAGGAACGACGCGCGAGCGTGGTGCGTCTGCTGGGCCATTACCTGGCGCGGGTCCCGTCGCAAAATTAGCGGGCTGCGGAAAAAGTAGCCTGTCCCCACCGCCATTTTCGCAATGCCAACCCACAGAAAAACCCGGAGCGGTATCGCCCCGGGTTCCCGAAAAACACGTGCCCGGAGGCCACGCTCAGAATGTGCTTTTTTAATCGTTGGAAGTCCCGGCGATGACCAGCGCGCCACCGACCAGGGCCAGGTCTTTCAACAGACCGGCCACAGCCATCTGATTCCCACCGATTACGCCCGGCAGGTGTACGCCGAGGATAAACACGACCAGCAGCAGCGCCAGCAGGAGCGATGCCAGGCGCGCCATCTTGTTCGCGACGATCGCGAGCCCCGCGGCGATCAAACAGGCTCCGGTCACGTAAACCCAGAGCGTTTGCGGCGGAATGGGCACCATGCCCGCCAGCTGGCCCGCGTTCATAAAATGAAAAGCGCCGAAGATTATAAATGGAATCCCGAAAATAATTTTCGCGGTTCTTCCGGTGAGTGCGTTCATATTTGTCTCCTTAATTGAGTATGTCCCGGAATCCAGGATGGCAAGAGCGCCAATTTTTGAACGCGCTCTTAATTCCAGGGGGCTTTGCCCCGTAGGTCCGGATCGGTGCATGATTAGAGCGCCCGGCGGGCCAGACGTTACAAAAAAGCGCAATCCGGTTGCCAGGCAACGCCCTCCCCGCCAGAGAGGCCCATGCAATTATCCGCGCTGTTTGTCCTCAAGCCGGGTTGGATTTCCCGGGGGGGACTCGTCGGCGGACCGCTGCTTTTTTCTATTATATTTTTCGGCCTGACAATCGACTCCGCTCCGCCCGCCGCGGGCGCGGTGGCCGCCATCGCCTGCTGGATGGCGGTCTGGTGGATGACCGAAGCCGTTCCCCTGGCGGCCACATCGCTGCTGCCGTTGCTTCTGTTCCCCCTGACCGGCGCGGGTTCGACCCAGGCGATCGCCCCGGAATACGCCAATTCGACAATTTTTCTCTTTGTAGGCGGTATTTTAATCGCGCTGGCCATGGAACGCTGGCGTCTGCACCGCCGCATCGCCCTGTTTCTGATCGGTCTGTTCGGTTCCAGGCCGGCCGGTCTCCTGGCCGGTTTTATGACCGCCTCCGCTTTTATCTCCTGCTGGATTTCGAACACGGCCACGGCCGTGATGATGCTGCCCATCGGAATGGCGATTATTCGCAAGCTGGAGCACAGCCTGCCTGAAAAGGAAATCGCCCCGCTGCGCCTCTGCATCCTGCTCGGAATCGCGTATTCCTGCTCGATCGGCGGCATGACGACGCCCATCGGAACCCCGCCAAATATGGTTTTTTTGAAGATATACGAGATCCAGTTTCCCGCCGCGCCGAAAGTTTCTTTCGGGCAATGGGTCCTTTTCGCCGCGCCGCTGACCCTGCTTTTACAGATCGTACTCTGGCTCTATTTCTGGGGCTGGATCATGAAATTTGCCAGCGGCCGGGTGATTGATCCGGATCTGATTCGGCGAGAACGGGCCGCCCTCGGTCCGGTTTCTCGCGAAGAATGGGTGGTGCTGGTCGTCGGCCTCAGCACGGCGCTGCTCTGGACGTTTCGAGGCGATATTATCATCCCGGAAATCGGGCTGAATCTGCCTGGCTGGTCGGGCCTGATCGGTTTCGGCAAACAGATCGATGACGGCACGGTCGCGATCGGCGCCGCGCTTTTGCTTTTTTTTCTGCCGGCGCGCAAGAGCGAGAAAGGGCCACGGCGCCTGCTGGACGCGAGCGCCTTTCGCGAAATTCCCTGGGGGGTCATTCTCCTCTTCGGCGGGGGATTCGCTCTCGCGAAAGGGTTCGAGACATCCGGTCTGACATCGTATTTAAGCGGACTGTTCACGGTCCTGGGACAGGTCCCGGACTGGGTGCTGGTCCTGATCATCTGTCTGTCCGTAACCTTCCTCTCCGAACTCACCTCCAACACGGCGCTCATCCAGGTGGTCCTACCGGTATTCGCCGCTCTGGCCACCGCCCGGGGCCTGCCGCCCATGCTGGTCATGTTCCCGGCCGCGCTGGCGGCTTCTTGCGGTTTCATGTTGCCGGCCGCCACGCCCCCCAACGCGATCATCTTCGGCAGCGAGCGCGTGAAAATTTCCGAAATGGTCTCGGCGGGCTTTGTACTTGATCTGGTCGCTGCTGTATGTATTACCGGGTTCGTGATTTTATTCGGTCCCATCATCTTCGGGTTTTGATCACCGTGAGCAAAGTGCGCGCGCGCTCTTCCTGGAGAGATTCAACAAATTTGGGGGTTTGATTTTAAAGTCGACGACGCATGAGGCTGTTTATTCCCTGGCGTCAATGGACAGTTCGGATCGGCCGGCAGCGGCCACCACATCCCAGGTATTACACTCGCGCGCAAGTCTGACGCATGCCACTGTACGTTTCTGTGGAGATTCCGGGGATGGCATGCAGCTCACCGGAGCCCAGTTCACCCGCACCACCGGCATCGCCGGCAATGACCTGATGACGTTTCCGGATTTCCCCGCGGAGATCCGCGCTCCCGCCGGGACCCTGGCCGGCGTCTCCGGCTTTCAGATCCATTTTTCTTCCACGCAGATTTTCACGCCCGGTGACGAACTGGACGTACTCGTGGCCATGAACCCGGCCGCGCTGAAGTCGAATCTGAAAGATCTGCGGCCGCAGGGCATCCTCATTCTCAATACCGACAGTTTTGATAAAAAAAACCTGGCCCGTGTCAATTACGAGGTCAATCCCGTGGACGACCCGGATTTACGTGACCGCTTCCGGGTCTACGCCGTTCCGGTTACGCGCCTGACCCGCAATGCCCTGGAAGGCCTTGATCTGCCCCAGAATCAGATCGATCGCTCCAAAAACTTTTTCGCGCTCGGCATGGCCTACTGGCTCTTCGACCGGGACCTCAGCCCCACGGAGGAGTGGATCGCCTCGAAATTCAAGGGCAAAGAAGTCCTGTTTGAGGCCAATACCCGCTCGCTCAAGGCCGGTTATCATTATTGTGAAACCACCGAAGTGTTTCACGAACAATTCGAAATCAGCCGGGCAAAGCTCGACCCGGGCTTTTACCGGAATATCACCGGCAACGCGGGACTCGGACTGGGCCTGGTGACGGCGTCCCAAAAATCCGGGCTGCAGATCGTGCTCGGCAGTTACCCGATCACGCCGGCCTCGGACATTCTGCATCAATTGTCGCAGTATAAAAATTTCGGGATCAAAACCTTTCAGGCGGAAGACGAAATCGCGGCCATCTCGGCCGTGATCGGCGCGGCGTTCGGCGGTGCGCTGGGGGTGACCACCACCTCCGGTCCGGGCATGTGCCTGAAGCTGGAAGCCATGGGCCTGGCGGTGATGACGGAACTCCCGCTGCTCATCATCAATATTCAGCGCGCCGGACCTTCCACCGGGATGCCCACCAAAACCGAACAGACGGATTTACTCCAGGCCATGTACGGACGTAACGGCGAAAGCCCGGTGCCGGTCCTGGCGGCCAGCCGGCCCGCTGACGCGTTCGATACGGCCATTGACGCCGTACGCATCGCCCTTGCCTTCATGACCCCCGTCATCCTCCTCTCCGACGCGTACATCGCCAACGGTTCAGAGCCCTGGAAGCTGCCGGATATCGACAGCATCGCGCCGATCACGACGCGCAAACCGGGCGCGAATTTTAACGCCGCGGAATATAAAGTGTACGCCCGTGATCCGGACCGGCTTTCGCGCACCTGGGCCACTCCGGGGATCGCCGGCCTGGAACACCGCATCGGCGGACTGGAAAAAGACAGTCTGACCGGGAACGTCAGCTACGATCCCGCCAACCATCAGAAAATGACCGACACCCGGGCGGGAAAGATCGCGGGCATCGCCAATTTTATCCCGGAACAGGAAGTGTTCGGGGACGATTCCGGCGATCTGCTTGTGCTGGGCTGGGGTTCAACGTTCGGCGCCATCCGCGCCGCGGTGACCGATGCCCGGGCGGCCGGTAAGTCGGTTTCCCATGCGCATTTGCGCTTTCTGAACCCCTTTCCGCGCAATCTGCAGGCGCTGCTGGGGCGATTCAAACACATCCTCGTGGCTGAATTGAACATGGGCCAGCTCTCCCTGCTCATCCAGGGAAAATTCGCGCGCGAGGTGATCACGCTGCACAAGGTCCAGGGCCGCCCTTTCCTGGTGCACGAAATCGCCGGTAAAATCGGCGAAATATTGTAAAGGCCCCCACCGCCCGGACGGAAAACAGGAAGCACCATGAGCGCACCTTTAACAAAAAAAGACTTCGTTTCGGATCAAGAGGTTCGCTGGTGTCCCGGCTGCGGCGACTACGCCATCCTCTCCGCCATCCAGAAAGCCATGCCCGAACTGGGCATCGCCCGGGAAAACATCGTCATCATCTCCGGGATCGGCTGCGCCTCACGCTTCCCGTATTACATGAATACGTACGGGTTTCACACGATCCACGGCCGCGCCCCGGCCATTGCCACGGGCCTGCGCCTGGCCCGCCCGGACCTATCGGTCTGGGTCATTACCGGGGACGGCGATTCGCTCAGCATCGGCGGAAATCACCTGATCCACGCCATTCGCCGCAACATCAACATCAACATTCTGCTTTTTAACAACGAGATCTACGGCCTGACGAAAGGCCAGTACTCGCCCACGAGCCAGCAGGGCCTGGTGACCAAATCCACGCCCTTCGGTTCCATCGACCGGCCCTTCTCGGCGCTTTCACTCGCGCTGGGCGCGGAAGCCACGTTCGTGGCGCGGACCTACGACACCGATATCAAAGGCCTCGGCGAAATCGTCCACGCCGCGGCCGCCCACAAAGGCTGTTCGTTCGTCGAAATTTATCAGAACTGCGTGATTTTTAACGACGGGGTGTTCGACAACGTCACGGGCAAGGAAGTCCGCAGCGAACACATTCTGCCGCTGGAACACGGTAAACCGCTGCTCTTCGGCAAAAATCGCGAAAAGGGCATCCGCATCCGGAACTTCCAGCCCGAAGTCGTCGACGTGAACGCGACCGACCCGGCCGAGCTGCACGTCCACGACACCTCCATTCCCGATCCAGGTTACGCCTTTTTGCTCAGCCGCATGCAATTGCCCGCCTTTCCGGTGCCGATGGGTATTCTGCGCGCCGTGGAGCGCCCGGTGTACGAGCAGGAAGTGGAGCGGCAGAATCTGGCGGTCACCGAAAAAAAAGGGCCCGGCGATCTTTCAAAATTAATTCGCTCCGGAGATCTCTGGGAAATTAAATAAAATTTCGTCCCACACCACGAGGAACAGATCCACCACCGCCCGAACGCGACGTTTCCATTGGTTTCTGTCCGAGGACTTTTGTCACCGGCCAGTAACAAATTGAAAGATGTCACCGATGAGTAACCGAAAATTCCCGCCCGCGGGCCCTTTTGAAAAAAATTTCTTTCAAAGGGCTCATTATGTCTTTTTTTCTTTACAAATCCTGGCTCTTGTGATCGGTTTCATTTTCGTTTCCGGTACCGAACCCGGACACGAATCGAATCCTTCCGGCGTGGCCGGAGATTCAATGTTCAGAATTGTTTGGAAGGAGGTGAGAAAATGACAACGCTCGGTGAACATTATATCATCGAATTATACGGGTGCCGGAGTGACACTCTGGACCACTTTGACAACATTCAAAGCGCTCTCGTGCAGGCCGCACGCATCGCGGGGGCCACCATTATCGATTCGAAGTTTCACCGCTTCAGTCCGCAGGGCGTATCGGGGGTGGTCATCATCGCCGAATCGCATCTGAGCATTCACACCTGGCCCGAGCATGGCTACGCCGCGCTCGATTTTTTCACATGCAATATTGGCATGAATATACAGGCGGCGCTTGACCTCCTCCGGGACGTATTTCATCCGGAAGAGGTGGAAGCTCGCGTGGTTCATCGGGGCGTCGTCAATCCGGCGTTGCGTAAAAAAGAAGCCGATCGATTGGAGCGGCTTGAAACCATTCTCGCCTGAGGGCGGAGAAAACCTGTTAACCCGGGAGGTTGTACAATGAAAGCGACGCTGGAAGCTCCTTTAACTCCTGCATTTATCAACGATCGAGTGCACACCCATGCCTCGGATCTCTCCGGAGAGGGCCTGTTTGTCACCAGACCCATTCGGGCTCGCGAACTCGTCGCCATGTGCGGCGGGCGCATCTACACGGCGGCTCAACTCCGGGACGCCAACCGGTCCCTCTTGCGGCGGGTTCTGCGCGTCGAAAAGGACCTGTTTGTGGGTCCGCTGGACGCCAGAGCGCCGATCGACAACGATCCGGCCCTGGTCAATCACTCCTGTGAGCCGAACTGCGGTCTGTACGGCCAGATCGGCCTGGTAGCCTTACGAGATCTGCGCCCGGGCGAGGAGATCACCATCGATTACGCCATGGCCGGGACCGTTCTCGATGATTTTACCTGCCGTTGCGGAACCGCTTCCTGCCGCGGCCGGATCACCGGGCAGGACCATTTGCGGCCTGAACTGCGCCAGCGGTACTCGGAAACTCTGAGCCCCTGGCTGGTCAGCCCGGCCCGCCATGCGGAGCGGGACGATTACCAGATGCAGTTTGAGGCCACGGGTGCCTGGGGCCTGGCAACGCAGCTGGACCTGCACGACTGCAATCCTGAAATCATTCGTAGCGCGGAAAAAATCCGCGAGTACACCTACGAACTGACCGACCGCATCGGAGTGAAACGGTTCGGGGAACCCGTGATCGTCCACTTCGGTCAGGATGAACGCGTGGCCGGTTACTCACTCGTTCAGTTGATCGAAACGTCCCTGGTTTCGGGGCACTTCGCCAACCTGACCGACCGGGCGTATCTGGATATTTTCAGTTGCGCGTACTACAACCCCGCGGACGTCGTCTCGTATTCGGCCGGATTTTTCGAGGCCAAATCGTACAGCATCAACACGGCTCTGCGCCACTGAGTTTAGAGATGGGGCCCGGCGGCAGCGAATACCGCCGGGCCCGCGCTTCTTCCCCCCGCCCCAGCGCATGACCGGCCTGCTTGAGTATCTCCCGCTTCTGATTCTCGGCGTGCTCGTGCTTTCGGTGCGCGCCAATCACGAAAAAAATGTCCGCCTGCTTTCGGGCCCCCAGCGCGCGCGCCTGTATGAAACGTTCACGCGCTACCGCCTGCTCCAGTACGGGGCGATCTTTCTGATCCTGGCACCGGTCGTGGCCGTTCTCCAGGGCGCCCTTGAGGCTGCCACCGCCTGGGCTGGCCTCGGTCTGGCCGCCGTCGGCCTCGGCGTTTTTTTGACTCTGGGATATCGTCTGCTGCGCCGGCGTCTGGAAGAAATCGAAATGCCCTCCACTTACGTGGACGCGTACGTGCGTGATCGTCTCATGATCGGCATCCTGATGGGCGTGTTGCTCTTCCAGGCGGGTCGCAAGTTGCTGGGCTACTAAAACTTTACGCGGGTGGGGACCTGCGCGAAATCGAGCGAAGCTGCTATTCAAAAGCCCCCGTGTTCCCCGTGCCCCCGTGGTATATCTCAATCCAGGAAAGCCGCGAGCGCGCGTCGGATCGCCGGCAGGCGTTTGCCCGCCTCAAGTTCCGCCTGCGCCGCTTCAGCCGCCATGGCCACGAACAGCCGCCCGGACGCGGACGCGTCCCGCCAGCGCGCCTGCCCGGCCCCCCCGGCCGTGCGCAGCGCCTGAAAATCCGCCGCGACGATTCTGGCGAAATCGGCATTACGACGAGAAACTTCCTCCCGTAGCGCGGCCTCCGTGCGCGCCTCAAAGAGCAGGGCTTTTACGCCCCGCTCCGCCAGGCATCCGTCCAGATACACCAGGGTCCCCGCGCACAGGCGCTCCCGCCCCCGCGGCAGGTCCTGGATAGCTGCCATAACCCGCGCTTTCAGGCGATCGTGAAAATCGCGGTGGATTCCCAGCAGAAACCCGGCCCGGTCAGGAAAGTGGACGTAAAACGTCCCTTTGGCGACGCCCGCCCGCCGGACCGGTTCGTCGATGCTGAGGCGCCCCAGGCCGACTTCTTCGAGCAGCCGCACGCCGGAATCGATCAAACTCTGACGGGTGGCCGGGCCGCTGGTGCGACTCATGGCAGATTTTCCAGAAACGGAAGGACGACGCCCAGAAACCCGTCCGGGTCTTCGGCGAAGGGCACGTGCCCGGTCTGTAAAACCGCAAGCTTCGCGCCGGGAATGCGCTCTGCCGCCAGTCGCCCGCGGTCGAGCGTGATAACCGGGTCCGCGGCCCCCCAGAC
>CAZVZS010000037.1:0-8715 GCA_964631535.1 uncultured Leptospiraceae bacterium | reverse complement strand
TCGCGCGCGGCCTCGCGCAAATCGTGTTCGGGTAGCGCGAAACTGCGCCAGATGGCCGCGTTGATCGCGACCGACTGATCGCTCTTCGCCGCACGCAGGCGACCAAGGATCGCCAGCGCGGGCGGGCTGCGCTTCTTGACGTAGAAGGACGCGAAAGAATTCCAGAGAGCGGCGGTGACGAACTCCGATCCCTTAAAACGACAGAAGGCCCGGGTGACGAGTCCCGGGTCGTTAAAGCCCCCCGTGTCTACCAGCACCAGGCCGCGCACCCGCTCCGGACGCCGAATCGCGAGCCGGGTCGCGGCGTATCCACCCACCGAATTGCCGATGAAGACCGCGCGCTCAAGGCCCAGGCGTTCCACGATTGTTTCCAGCGCGTCCGCGAACATGACCACCGACGCGGATTCGGGCGGCACCGGGGCGTCCGAATCGCCGTGGCCAGGCCAGTCGATCGTTATGACACGGTACGACTGCGCGAGCGCCGGGACGACCGCGTCGAAGTCATGGCGATCATGACCCGCCGCATGCAGGAGGACAACCGCGGGCCCGGAGCCTCGCGATTCATAGGCCACGCGGCCCGCGTCAGTCTGGAGAAATTCGGTGTTGTTCACGTTCGCTCCTCGTGGCCGGACCGCGGCCAAATAACTGACCGGCCGGTCACTTAAAAAACACAATAAATGACCGCCCGGTCAGTTTGGCAAGCGAGAAATACTCAGGAAGACCGCTCTCAGCAAAATGCTACGCACAGGGGCGCACGGGCACGGGTTCAATCTGCTGCGCGGATTGGGTCCCCCTCACACATATTCAAATCCGCGTCGCGATCGCTTCGCAGGTGCGAGTCATATCGAATTCGCTGTGAGCGATTTCGCCCGCGGTTTTGCCCATCCGCTGGCGCAGACGGGTGTTGCTGACCAGTTCGCGGATGCGCGCGGCCAGTTCGTTCATATTGCCGGGTTCCACGACGTACCCGGAGATCCCGTGGCGTACGATTTCCGGCGCGCCGCCGATTTTGCCCACCAGAGCGGGGAGCTCGAACCAGCCGGCTTCCATCAGGCCGGTGCCCAGGCTTTCCACATCGTCTTCGCGATCGGCGCCGGGTTGCAGAAAAATATCGGCCTCTTCCATGAGTCGCGCCAGGTCGTCATCACCCAGGAAACCCGTAAGCGTCACGGTTTGTTCCAGGCCGCGGATGCGAATGAGTTCGTTCAGATACGAAAACTCGGGGCCGGAACCGACGAGCAAAAGATGAATCTGTTTACGGAGGTCCTGTAAGGCGTGGATCGCCTCGATCGCCAGATCGAAACCTTTCAGGGGAATCAGCGGACCGAGACCGACCAGCACCACCCGGTCTCTGACGCGTTCGGCGATGTACTCCGGCAGCGGTCGTTTGCGCGCGCGCTTGCCGGAATCGTGCCAGCGAATCTCAATCCCCGGCGGAAGGACCGTGATGCGGTCCTCCTGGATGCCGAATTCGCGCACACCGCGCGCAAGGTACCGCGACAGCGTGAACACGTTGCGCGCTTTCAGAACGAGCTGGCGATCTTTGAAATTAAAAAAGCCGAGCCGGTTCTTAAAATCACGCCCGTTCAAAAACACCGAATAACGTAAATCGAATTCAGTCAGCGCGAATCTGGCCAGCCGCGAGGACTCGCTGACCTGGCCGAGGAGGACGTGTTCCGGTTCGAATTGTTCGATGCGTTCGCGCACGAAGTTTTCGAAATTCTGCTCGCGATTGCCCTTAAAGTAATGCCGGAGCGCGGCGGGACGGGGTGTATTTCGATAAACCGGATAACCCTCGTTTTGATCGAATGCGCTTAATTCCTCTTTTTTCGTGATATAGTGCGCTTCACCCGTCGCGACGATGACTTCGAGCCGGCCCGCTTCCCAGTGACGGGCGATTCCGGTGAAGAGTCCTTCCAGGCCGCCCGGCTCGGGACGGAAAAAATCTGTAACCAGTAACACGCGTTTCATGGTTCGTGCCTGGCTGTTGCGCGCATCGAGAGCGTCCCAACTTCAGGGAGAGTTTCCGGAGACGCGCTCTCCGTCGAAACCGGAGTGGTCCCGGTCAGGTGAATTTTTCGCATGCGGCTCTCCCCGGCCTGAAAAACGCCGCAACGCCCGTAACTTTTCGGTCCTTCCGTATGCATGAAATATCGAGGAAATTCCAGAATCAACCCCCATGAGCGGGGATGCAACCGCAAATTCTGCGCTGGAAGGCCGGGATTCTCCCTTTCCCGGGCAATCTGGCTGGCTCCGGTGTTGGCCCTTGCCGGGACCGCCTGCCAGAACATTGCCGAACCCCCGCTCTCCGCCCTGACCAGGACCGGCTCCGCGATGCCAGGCCTGGTCCTTGACTTCGCGGGTGAATCGCTGATCGGCCAGGAACCGCCACGCGCAACGACCGTTCCGGACGATCTGTCCGCGTACGCCGCTGACCTGCCGCGCACACCGGCCTGGCCCGTTTTCCAGGGCCAGGGCGACGAAATCTGCCTCCAGCTTCAGAACGATTTTTACTTCGACCTGGAAGCCGGCCTGCGGTTACGTTTCTGTCGCCAGGTTCCGCACGAAGCCGCGGCCGAAATCGCGGACACGCTGCGACGCCTGCGCGCGATCGAATTGCCCACCGCGTACCCGGTTTACGAAGACGAACACTTTCGCCTGGAAGTAACGCGCCTGGCAGCCCTCAAAGCAAGGCTCGGTCCGGTGCGCGTGAGTGTGGACGGCGATCCACGCGGCACTCCGCTCCGGGACGCCGGGCTGGCCGGGAAATTGCGATTCGCATCAAGCATCGTAAATAAAACGACAGACGAAATTTTCCTGCCCCGCAGATTTCCCGGCGCTGTCGCGCACTGGATCGTGGCCGAAAAATCGCTCGTCCTGCTGTATCCCCTGGCCCGGGCGGACGATTTCCTGGCGATTGAACTGCGCGACCCGTCACGGGCCGGGGCGGTGGCGGCCGGCCTGGAGCGCCTGCCCGCCCTGCTGGAACGGCGAATCCGCGCGTCGGCGGTGGCAGACGCGGCGGTCACGGAAGTGTACTTCGCGGCCCAGGGCCAGGCGGGAGACGAGTGGGTGGAAATCGCCGCGCCCGCCAGCGACGGAACCCTCGCCTACACGATCGCGACCGAGAACGCGAACCTGCGCGGGGAATTTTTCGCCTTCGCGCATACGGCCCTGGTTCTGGACCGCGCCCAGGGCCTGCGTCTGAACGATCGCCTGCTGGCCAACGGGGCCGAGGAAATCGCCTACGCGAATCTTGTCCAGGTCGGGGCCGGACGCTTCCGGTCGCTGGCGCGCGCGGGCGGAAATTACGGTTTTTACGCGTCGGTGCGCTGTTATACGGGCGCGCTCTGCGGCTCGCCTGACATCCATCCGGACCTCGTGCGGCGCCTGCCTGGAATAGAACGATCGGAGCGCGCCTGCGCGCCCGAAGATTTTCACCTGAGCGAGCTGAATCCGTTCGGGGTTGCCACTGATGGCCGCGTCGATCCCGGCGGAAAGTTCGTTGAAATCCAGGCCCTGCGCCCCTGCCAGGCCGGCGGGATCCTGTTTCGCGCGGGCGAGACCCTGCTCGATCCAGGTTTCGCCTTCCTGGCCGCGGGTGAAATTCTGTTATTCGCCGCATCACGGGATTACTTCGATTTAAGCGAATCGCCCGGGGTCCTGCGTTTTTACGAGGAGACCGGCCTGCGTTCGTTCGGATTCAACGACACGGTCCTGCTCCTCGACGTGGCCGGAACCGGGGTCGGAAGCCCGCCGCGCACGATTGAACTTTATACGCCACCGGGCGGGCCGGTCGCCTTTCTGCCTGAATCGAACTCCGGCAGCGCGTCCAGCAGCCCTTCGCGTTTGCATTCGCTCCTGCCGCCGAACGAACGGGCGCGCTGGCCGCTTTTCCACCGGGCCGGCATGGCCGGGCTGCGGCCGGACCTGGCGAACACGCACGCCATGTCTCCGGGACGAATCGTCGCGACGGGACCTGAATTCACTGAACCAGATGCAATGCCTGGTTTTAGCGAAATTCTCCCTGCGGGCGCGTACGGCCCGAACGGGGCGAGCCTGCCGGGCGCGGAATTTATCGAATTGTATTTTCCCGCGGGCGGCACGCCCGGCGACGAAACCCTGGCGATTGAAATCGAAGCCGGCGACGCGACCGAAGTGTTCCTTGTGCCGGGACCGGCCACCCTGCCTTCACCCTTCGCGCGCCGTGCGGTCTGGAGCCGGGAGCCCACCGTCTGCTGGAACGAAACAAACATCGCCTTCGCCCCCGCGTTACGCCTGCCCAACGCGTCGTCGGTATACACCTTGCGATCGGCGGGCGGGGCGATTCTCGATCGATTCGCGGTGTCGCAAAGCCTGTACGATAGCCTGCAGGCGAACGCGGAACGCCGGTCGTTGACGAAGATCCCCGACACCGAACTCTGGCGGCCTTCCGGAGCGAGCGCTGCGCGTGACCATCTCTGCGGGGCCAGGACCGCGGCCACTCCCGCAGGGCCTGCCAGCTACGCGCCATTTTTCGCGGAGACCGAAAGGAGTCCCGCGTATCACGCCCTGCGGGTCTTTTCGCTTGCTTCCGGTGAAATCGTAAACTGGCGCATCGGGCCGGCGCCGGACGCGCCCCTGCGATCCGGGGAAGAATTCGTACCGTCCGGCGGTATCCTGACACTTTCGGCCAGCGGGTTGAGCGGCCCCCGTCTGCTCGCAGAGGCGCGGATCATTTCCGTACCGGGCACGGAGGGAATCTTCACGGGCGAATTATTCCCCGCCGGTCAGGCGCCCTATTTCGAATCAATCGCGCCGACTCCGCCCGGCGGCGGACAGGAATGGCTGCGCATTTGCGCTCGCGACGGTTTCACTCTGGCGCCCGGCGACGAACTGATCATCCAGGACGGACAGGCCACCGACCGAATCGTACCCTTCGCGGCGCGCTTCACGCAGGACCCACCCCTGCCTCTAAGCGGCTCCACGTTAACTCTGCCGCCGGGTCGCTGCGCGATTCTGATCGATCCGGATCTGAACGCCGGGACGAGCGTGTATCTGCCCGTTTTGAATGTGAACGACGCATCGATCTGGACCATCGCCGCCAGCTCCACGATCGGCAACGGCCTGGCCTCCGGCGAAGGTCTGCGTCTACTCTTAGAACACACCGGGACCACGAGCGCGCTCGCTTCGTACGGATTGCCCGATACACAGACGCCTTTTGGCCTGCCTTCGCTCAGCGGACAATTCGTGCGGCGCACCCTGACCACATCCACGGGTCCACGTTACGACCGGCCCGACGCCTGGGAGGTGGCGCCATGAGTCGCCGTCTGCCGGGCCTGGGGTCCCTTTTCATTATTATTTCGCCTGTATTGAGCGGCGGACTGATCTTCGCGCAATCGCCCGATACGCCCGAACGCGCGCGGCCTTCCCTGGAAATCGGCCTGGGCGCGCTGGCCGGGGGAGTTCGTTTTTTACCGGATCCCGGCGAACATTCCTATCTGTACGAACAACCCGCCGGTCTTGAGCCGGACCCTTTTTCGGGCGCGGCACGCGAACCCGAGGAGGCTTCCCGGAAAAAACAGGAACGGTTTCAATCGTTTGGAATGCTCCTGCGTTCGGCCCGGGAATCTCAAAACGAAGATTCGCCCGGTTTTTTTTACAGAGCCGAACTCGGAATTTTTTTTCAGGAAGGCGCCGCGGGCATCACCGGGAACGACCGGAAAAGTCCGGGAGCGGAACACGAACAAACCGGCAGCGCGAGCGAGAGCCTGCGGATCTATCCGGGCAACGATCTGTTCGTCGCCTTCCGCGCGCCGGACGGACTTGAACTCGCGCTCGGACGCAAACTCGCGCCGGAGGGCTGGCGCGACGAAATCACGGGCGGCCACGGTCCGCTGACCGGGCTTTCAATTTCGTTTCAGAACGAATACGCGCGCCTGGAACTGACGCCGTATCATCGCCACAGCCTGGCGGGCCACACGGTGAGCGATCAGAAAGACCCCGCCCGGCTTCAGGACATGGGCCGCCGGCAGGAGGCGGGTTTACGCAATCTCACGCGCGGTTCCGATAGTTTCGGTTCGCGCGCGGCGTTCACCGGCCGGCTGGGGCTTTTCCGCGTGGGCCTGGACTACGCGAGCAATCGCCAGGAAGAAACCGCGCGCCTCGCGAGTTCGGGCCTCATCGACCGCGTCGATTACGCGGGCGCGGGACTGGGCCTGGGCGCCGACGCCCCCGGGAGCGCCTGGAACGTATACGCTCACGTGGAACGTTCGCTCGGATTCGTGCGCGCGCAGGAAAAAAATCTGGACGGAGAGAAAGTGGACCGCATCGACGGACGCGCGCTTTCCGCCGGGGGGTGGTTTCGCTCGGAAGCGGTTTCGATCGCTTTACGCGTATTTTTACCGGAACCGGCTCTCCTGCCGCGCGCGGGCAACGCGGGGAGCACCGGCTATATCGGCTACGGGGACGCCCACCCGCGTTCGCCCATCCTGGCCGGCGCGCTGGACGCCAGGCCCGCGCCCATCCTCTGCCGGGACCGCGCGCGCTGCGACGGCATCGAACGGAACCGGGAGCTGCCCGGTTTCGCGGATCACGCCGGTGTCGGCGAACTTTCGCTGGGACTGCGCGCGGGCGGGCTCCTGCTCGATCTGGACGCGGTCCTGTTTCGTCCTCTGGCCGCGCGCGGCGACCGTCATCCCGACCCATTCCGCCGTACGCGCCCGGACGAAAACGGTTCACTTTTTAGCGAAATCGCCGCCGGCGTGGGCCGGACCTTTCCTGGCGGCCGGCTGCGGTTGCAGTACGCGCGCCTGATCCAGCAACGCGAACGCACCGGGGCCACCCGCCTGGCGGGCGAAGCGGTCGTATTTTCCATGGTGTATGAGTTATGAAAACGTTCCGATATATATTGTTGTGTTTTTTTATGTTTGGAGCGGGCGCCCTCGCCTGTCTTTCGGTGGAGGAGCCTGCCCCATTCTGGCTGCTGCTCGACCAGGACGCCGCCCGGCATTTTTATTTTTCGCGGCCGGAGTTCGACGCCCCACGCGCCGAACAGGATCGTCCGCGCGACACCCTGCTGGCCCTTGTCGACGCGGCGCGCGACCGGGTGGAAGTGTGGTGTTACGGTCTGGACGAACCGGATTTTCTGGCGGCCCTCGCGCGCGCGAAACGACGCGGAGTCACGGTTGTAATGACGGGGGACCCGGAGACTGACTACAGTGAAGCCCTGGCCGCCGGGCTCCAGGTAGCGCCACGGCGGCGTACGGGCATCCAGCACGTCAAACTGGTGCTCGTGGATCGGCGCCTGCTCTTCGCGGGCACCGGGAATTTCACGACGAGCGATTTTTATTTCAGCCACAACGGTTTTTTTCACCTCGTGCTCGACCGTACCACCGCCGACGCGATTGCGCGGGCCCTGGAGTTCGAAGCGGACAGCGGGGGGCCCATCCCCCTGCCCTTTCAGGGCCGTATGTTTTTCGCGCCGCGTCAGGGTCGTCTGATTCAAAGCGAACTCGTGCGGGCCGTGCTCGGCGCGCGAACCTCCATTCGCTTTTTGATCTTCAGCCACAGCGATCCGGTGCTCACCGCCGCCTTATTCATCAAACAGCGCGCGGGCGTCATCGTGGAAGGCGTCTACAACGACGAGTTCAGTCGCCAGAAGTTCGAACCTGACAGCGAAGGAGCGCGGCTGAACGAGGCCCTCGGCCTTGCGCCTTCGGCCCTGTACCTGGACGGGAATTTTCGCCTGTACGAAAAACGACCGGGCGAACTCCACGGCGGCAACCTGCATCACAAGACGCTCATCGTGGACGATCAGGCCGTCTACACCGGCTCGTACAACTGGTCGCTGGGCGCGCGCGACCGGAATCTGGAAGTGTTTTTCGAATTCCAGAGCCGCGCGGTTACCGCTGAGTTCACGCGCGAATTCGACCGCATTCGCGCGCGGGCCCTCTTACAACCGCGCACGGCCTTTCCTCCGGGCCTCGACACGGACGGACCGGCGCTGCTCCGCGACGGGCGTTCGTTCTGCCCGCCGGCCGGGACCCCGGTCAGTTTTACGGTCTTCGCCGGGCGCGGCCCTTATTTTCGCGCCGAACATTTCAGGCCAGGCACTGGAGCGAGGGCCCCCGTGGACCTGGAAACTCCGTTCGGAACGCGGCCCTGCTTCGACCCAGACGACGCGGACGACCGGAGCGCGGGCCTGCCGGGCGATTCAGATTTCGCCTTACCGATTCCAGAATCATTCCAGGCGAATTCAGGCTCCCGGGCCGAACCGGGGGCGTATGAACTCGGCCTGCGCGCGTGGCGCCTGGATGTCCCGGCCGACGGCCTGCCCTGCGAAGTCGAGACCTGTTCCTTTTTTACGCCGCGCGACGTCCAGCCATCCGGCTGGCTCTGGCTGGACCCGACCCCCGTTACCGCCCGCCTCGTGGCGCTGCGCGTCTGGTCGCGCGCGGGGATGTCGGCGACAATCGCTCTCAGGCAAACCGCGCCCGGGTTTTATACGTTTTCGCCGGTCGAATTCAGCGGCGATCTGATTTTTTTCGCGACGGACGAAGCGGGCGCGACGCGCGTGGCCTGCGTGCGCGGCGGGACGACGATGGATCCGCGGCCGCGGTTTTTTCTGGAGGCCCTGGGCGCGGAAAATGGCAGCGTGGCGGAGTGTCTGGCGCGCGATTAGGCAGAAAGAAACAAAACTTGAAACGTCCCTGCCTGCGGTCCAGCAAATCATTG
>CAZVZS010000036.1:54536-54753 GCA_964631535.1 uncultured Leptospiraceae bacterium | reverse complement strand
GGCCACGACCATTCCGCCGCCGGGGATGGGCCCTGACGCTGGACCGGGACTGCCCTCGTAAGCCACTGGCACTGCGACCGGGAAGGGAATGCCCACCATTCCCCCACCGCCAGCAGGCGCGATACCGCCACCAGGCAGGGCCGTTCCGCCGGGTGCGGCCGGCCCGCCGACAGCCTGGCCGACCCCACCGCCGCCGGCTCCACCGGCAAAGCCACCA
>CAZVZS010000036.1:0-54495 GCA_964631535.1 uncultured Leptospiraceae bacterium | reverse complement strand
CGCCTGACGCGGCCACGTTTTCAAGGGCCAGGGCCAGCCGCTGAATCATGTTTTCGGAAATACTGCGAATGCCCTGGGTCAGGCTTTCCTGCGCGATCTGTTGCGTGCGCAACGGAATTATGATTTCAGGGAACTGGAACGAATCGTCTTCCTCCAGGTCCAGGCCTTCCAGCCAGCGTTTGATATCTTCGATGTTTTGATCGATTTTGCGCCAGATTTCCTCGTCCGTCACGCGTTTGCGCACCCGGAAAAAAACTTCAAGCGCCTCCTCAGCCTTCTGTTTCTCAACCAGGGCTTCCGCGTTCGTGAGCGCACGGCGATGATGAGCGAACCTGGAGGACAATGGAATAATCTGATCGGTCGTGTACGTGACACGCAGGGCCTTGCGGCGCGAACGATCACCCTGGTCCTCCCGTTGCGAGCGCGTGCCCCGGTCCGGCGACTCACCTTCCTGGGGCTGGTCCCCCAGGCGCACTTCGACCTGTTTGGGTGCCCCGGCGAAAAATTCGCGCAGTTGATCGCGCGCGGGGAGGGAGGAGATTTTGACCGGCTTACCGCGTCCCGAATCGGGCGCTTCTTCCCCGGGACGTTCCAGGGGTTGCGGGAGATCCGGACTGGAGCGTGGACCGG
This sequence comes from uncultured Leptospiraceae bacterium, assembly GCA_964631535.1. GTDB lineage: Bacteria > Spirochaetota > Leptospiria > Leptospirales > Leptonemataceae > CAZVZS01. The sequence goes on along the minus strand of CAZVZS010000036.1, from coordinate 53,865 downwards.
CGCCAAGGCGATCGAGGGGCGAACCCCCGGGCCCTTCCTTTTTATCGGAAGCGGCCCACAGGCCAATGCCCGCGGCCAGCGAACCCAGTACTGCCAGTAAGATCCATTCCATGGGAAAAAGGGGGCCGCCTCGCGACCGAAGTCGCGCGTCCTGTATTAAATTTCGATCCTCGCGACGCCGGAAATGAGCCCCCGCGGTTTTTCCCGGCAATTTCGCGGCGCTCGAATCGCCACGGTGCGTAATTCGGCGACAACTCTATATAATAGGTAAACTTTGCCCAACCGACCGCCTTTCGGAGGCGGGCGGTTTTTGCTTTCGGCTGAGGGGGCTCTCGCCCGGTGTGGAAACATGGCTCTGCCCGTGCAACGACTCAATGCCAGGTTCGAAGGCGAATTTTCCTTCCAGGGCTACCGCTACAGCGTGCCCTTTACCCTGCCCGGAGACCTGGTACAATTTCAGATTCAGCGGCGCGGGCGGCGCATGTCCATCAAGGTGATCAAAATCGAACGGGCCGAAACACCACCCGCTGATGTGCCGCTTTCAACCCCGTTCTGCGCCCACCACGGTCGCTGCGGCGGTTGCCGGGCGCAGCATCTTGAGTATGATTACCAGTTCGAATTAAAAACCGCGCCCATTGTCAGAGCCATGACGGAGGGCTTCGGCATCGTACCCGAAGCGCGGCGGGCGCCCCTGCGCGAGCGGTTTCGCGGTCGGATGGATTTTGTCGTCAACGCTGACGCGATCGGCCTGCGCCCCGCGGGTGATTTCGCGAACTTCGTGGATATTGAGGCCTGTCCGGTGCAGTCCGTTCTGGCGGACCGAATTCTAAAAAAATTTCGCGCGCTGCTGGCGGAGTCCGCCGGTCTGGCCTTCGATCGCGCGGACGGTTCGGGTATTATAAAATATTTAACAATCAGATCCGGCCCGCGTGAAGCCGTGGCTGTGCTCACGATCGAAACCTCCAGGCAGGCTGATCCCGCTTACCGCGCCTTCGTGGACCGCTTCCGCGCGGCCCTGCCGGAAGCGTGCGGACTGGTGGAAACGTTTTCGGTCTGGCCGGCCGACGTTTCATGCACGGAAGGCGGCACGCCGCTGGCCGGGAACGGCGAATTTACCGCGCGCCTCGGCGGCCGCGATTTTCGCCTGCCTTACGACGCGTTTTTCCAGCCCAACCCGACCGCCTTCGATGTCCTGCTCGACTGGTGTTTCGCCGCGCTGGAAACGAACTTTCAGAACGCAGCGCCGGCATCACCCGGGACCCTGGTGGATCTGTACGCGGGCATGGGCGTCCTGTCCGCTCTCATCGCGGGGCGATTTTCGGGGCGATTCAGCGCGGTACGCGGCTTCGACTTCACCGCATCGGCGACCGCGCGGGCCAGCGCGCTTTTCCCGGATCCTGTGACGGCACACTTCGCGACGGTCGACCTGAACCGCGGCGAATCTGATCGTCATCGACCCGCCGCGCGCGGGACTGAGCCCCGATCTCGCGCGGATCATCGCCCGCGACCGGCCGGCGCCGCTGATCCTGTACATCTCGTGCAATCCCACGACGCAGATCCGCGACCTGCGCGACTTTTTATCGGCAGCGTACCGACCGCTGGGTGCCTGCCTGGTCGATTGTTTCCCGTACACGCCGCATCTTGAACAGGCTCTGTTGCTGGAACGGATCTGAAACTTCGATCACCGCTTCTGAAAATTTCTCTTGCGATAGGGTCGGAACGGCCGAACATCGACGACTATGGCACACGGCAGTATTCGCGGGATCGGCATCCTGACAATTTTCGTTTTTGTTTTGCCTGGTTGCAAAAAGGACAGTCTGGAAGAGTACGCGGGTCTCATGGACGATTTGATCGAAATTCATACCGACGCCACGGAGGATTTACGTGACGCGGAAGACGGCAACGAGGCCGCCGAAATTTTGCGCGAGTACCGGCGCGATTTACAGAAACACCTGCCGGCCATCCAGGCCCTCGCGCTGCGCAAGCACGAACTGAAAGAAAAAAACCGCCTCAAAGCGCCGGAAGTCATCCTGGAAAAAACGCACGCGCTGGCCACTGCGTACTCCGATTTCAAACGTACGCTTCTGTTTCGTTCCCCGCGTTTTTTACTGACGCTTGATTACAGCAAGGCCTACGCCGAATTGCAGAGCCTGTCGACTGATTCCTTACTCAAGGGTTTCAAGCTGGAGGAGTGACCGCCGGACGGGCCGGGGACCCATTCAGGGTGAGATACCGTCGGCCCCTGCCGGTTCGTCAGGCCCCCCGGCATCTTCTAATCGGGACCAGAGCAGGGCATGAACGAAAATAACGTGAATCAAATAAAAATAATTCGTAAAAGCCTGTTTGCTAACCAGAACGAATGCCAGGTACGACAGGGCAAATGTCAACCAGAAGCGGCTGACCCGGCCCGGTTCAAACAACAATCCCTGATTCCGACGCCACAAAAAAGCGGCACCAAGGGTACAACCCAGAACCAGTACAAAAGCCGAGGCCGCATTCGGTGGTTCGTTGAAGGTAAGGCCCCATTCGGCATGGAGGTAGGCGAGGATGGACAGGGCTTCCGGACGGAACGGTGTCTGGCGGAAATGAGTTACCGTGTCATGCCAGATCGCTTCCGGATCAATCGCCAGGAAAATTCCGAACGATACCACTCCGGCCAATCCAAACCAGAATAATTTCGTCGCATTCCATCGACGAACGTGTCCCAGGAAAAGCGCGAAAAACAAAATCATCGTCTGTTTTAGCGCAATAATTATTCCTCCAAAAAACAAAACCAGGCGCAGTTTTTTCATTTGTAGAAGCAGGGAAAAGATACCGAGAGCGAGCGCGATGTAGGGCTCATTCCAGGACTGCTCAATCACAAAATGGGCATTTGGCACCGCCAGGACCATGATCATCAGAGCGAATGCCTCGACCAATGGCAGTCGCGCCCGATGCGCGACCCAAAAAATAAACACGCCGCCAAGGACATGACAGGCTAAAAAAATCCAGCGAATGTCCCCAACGAATAATCCGAGCACATTTAAGGCCAGCGTAAGGGGCGGATAGGCATAAAAATCGGCTTTCCCTTCCGGGTACCATGGGGACCCGGGATATAAGTTCACATAGTCGGCGTTGTAAGGATTTACACCTTCCAGAAGAAAGAGCCCCGATTGTTGAAAGATATACCAGACATCGATAAATGGTTTCGGGGAAATGACAACGACCTGGGCAAAAGATCGAAGGATTCCGAAGCTGAGATCGACCATGATCAAAAGCAGAATCCAGCGCTTCAGGCGCGGCCACGGGGATCTCCAGATCGCAAAAAAAAGAGCCAGGCCGACAAGTGGCAAACGGGCCAGGGCCTGAGCCATTGAAATAAGCTCAGCGACTGCAGTGGGATACAGGATGCGGAACGTCCTGGACAAAAGAAACAAATGATACCAGCAAAGCGCCAGAACTAAAACTAAACCCCAAACAATCGAAACTGAACGATGAGAACTTCGGAAAAAAAATAATACGCCGAGACCGCAGGCAAGGAGCGCGAGATACAATCCTAAAGCAACCGGATGATAGTTCCCGAAAGAAATCGAGAAGGCGAGGGCCGAGAAAAAAACAAGCAACAACAGGCCGCAACTGCGGGCGGAAAAATTTACTTGCCTTTCATTCATCACGGCCTCACGATAATCCTTTTTGCCCGGTACGAGTGAGGAAACAATCACTTTTTGAGAGCCATGAAAAACCATTTCACGAAGGAGCGCATTTTCAACCTGTTTTATTTCCTCCTGCCTCTTTTTCTCTGGGATTTACAATTCGGTTTTACCAGACAGTCCCTGCACCAGATCAGAACCGAAGAAATTTCGGAATCGATCCGTAACGTATTCTGGTTACAGGAAGGTACGATCTACGACGGGATCAGCAGCAACGTCGGGTACTACGGGATCCTGCTTGCCGTTTACAAAATATTCGGGTTTGGTATTCACACCGCGAAATACGTCCGCCTCATCCTGCACCTGATCAGTCTGTTCTGCCTCTGGTTATTTTTGAAACGAAGCCTGGGGATTGCCAGAGCCTGGCTGCCGTTACTGGTAATGGGTCTCTCCCCAACCTGGCTTTATTTCAATTCACTCCAGACAAGTTTCGGGATGGACCTTCAGTTTGCTCCTGTTTGTTTACTGCTCTATAGCGTTAATAATTACAGGGGGCTAAAAAGTTATATCCTGACTGGATTGCTGGGTTTCAGTACGATGGCGGCATGTATGACGTATCCGACTTTTTTGTTGTATCTGCCATCTCTGGGTCTTCTGGTTCTCGTATCAGCGGTCCGCGAGACAAAAGGAAAACAGGGGGTGTTTTTGCATGGCATGACCGGATTCGTCGGTTTTCTCGTGCCTTTGATTGCGACGTTGCTCTTCGTAAGGGACCCTGCCCTCTTGATTTACGATCCCAATACGAATTCCGGCATATTTCGCGGGGGTGGGCGAATTATAGTCGATTTTTTTGCCTGGGGGATGAATGTCCTCACGATCATTGAGGATCTATTTTATCACGGCACAAGCTATTATTTTGAAATACAGGCAGCCGAATTTTCAGGTCTACCGCTTCAAATTCTTACCGTGACACTGACATTCTATGGGGTCGCGCTATTATTTCGAAACCGCGGCCTGCGGCTCTATTTGTTCTGCGCATACTTACTGATCATAATAAATCTTGTCGTTCCCAATTTGACAGATACCGGATTTCCAGGTTTGCGTCGCGCAACCGGACTCGTCGCCGGGATTTACGGGCTTTTTTCGATACTCCTGTTTCGCTGGAAGTGGGAATTTTTGAACCGGTCCGGCCGCGTCGTTTTAATATTCATTGCGGGGCTATTCTTGTTCCACCACGCGCGGGCATACCAGGAAAACTACCGGGCGCTTGGACAGGCAAGTAAGTTCAGGGAGGATGAATGGTTTGTTATTCGATCCGATCCGGAAGAGAATCTGCAATTCTGGTTGAAGTACCAGGCTGACGGCGGCGTATTTCAATGTTCAGGGCCGAACGAGAAACCCCGTCCCTGTTTCTACAGTCGAATTTACGGCGCCCTTGCGGGCTATCGAAGATGGAACGGAATAGAGGAAATTCCGGTTCGGGCCATGGACTGGAAGACAGGCCGGATCATCCAGTTGAACACGTCACTCTGGGAATCGTATTACTTTCCCCATTAAGATTAGTATTACAGCGGTAGATAACAATTTCAGAGAATTACTTACCACGGGACCACGGGGATCACGGAGGGTGATATCCCCGGGCGCGGCCTGGCTGCCGATTGAAACTGGAAAAACCCCGGCTGGATATCATGCCCGGGGTTTCGCCAGAAACTGACCGCGAGGTCGCGGCGAGTTTTTGTTTGTTAGATCGTGATTTTGCAGCTATCAGCCAGTTCGCTGTCCTGTTCCATTTCGGTGCGAACAAACTCGATCAGTTTTCCGGGAGTAGCGTTTTCTTCTCCCTGAAAAACAGCCGGATAGTTTTTACGCATTACCGTGCTGAACTGCGGCAGTTGCGATACGGGGCAGCCCATCAGAACGCCCAGCGAATCCAGTTTCTGTCCACCACCCGCGGCGATTTCGTGACGCAGCGAATCGAAGTTGATGGCGACAAACATATCCTGTTGTTGCATGGTCAGCCCGACCGGGTTGTCCTCACAATACGAGGTGCCCGCGCTGATGGTAAACCCCTGGCCCAGACCGAAGCCGTTGGTGATCCACTGCAAAATACCCGGAACTTTTCCTTCCGGACGCAGAATCAACGAACCCAGACCGCACCCGGCCATACCGTATTTCCGCATGGGGATGGCGCTGGCCACGTTCAGTGAAACAAACACGCTGGCGATGGCAACCAGACCGACGATCAATTTTGAATAATTCCTCATTCCAATCTCCTGTGAAGCGAAGTCAATACTGGAGCCTGGAATATGGGGGAATAATCGCAACAAAAAAATTCGCCGCCGCGTTTTTTCGATCCTCGGAAAAGTCAATTTTGTAGTGCAAAAAAAACCGGCAGAATGAAAAAGATTCCAATCATGGCCTACCGAAATGAGTCCAATACCTTTTCCTCCTCCCGGGACGGATTCGTCCTTTTCTGGCAAAAATGGCTGCCGCCGGCGGAGGAGCCCCGGCGAATTTTCGTGGTCCAGCACGGCTTTGGCGAACATTCGGGCCGCTACGCCAATTTGTTAAAATCGTATGAAAACGAAAACACCGCCTTCTACGCCCTGGACGCGCGCGGCCACGGTCGCACGGGGGGAAAACGGGGCCACGTCGATCAATTCCAGCAATACGTGGACGATCTGGGCGATCTGATTCGAATCGCCCGCAAGGAAAACGGCGGGAGCAAGGTGTATTTGCTGGGTCATTCACTGGGTGGCTTGATCGCCCTCCAGTACGCGCTGGAAGGTTCCAACCAGGATAATTTGCACGCGTTGCTGCTCAGTTCACCGTTCATCCGCATGGACATGGACGCCGAAAAAAAAATCAAAAAAGCCGTGGCCACCCTGATGGTACGATTTTTGCCCGCCACCGCGATGGATGCCAATCTGAATCTCAAGTATTTATCGCACGACCAGGAAGTGATCGACGCGTATACAAAAGACCCGCTGGTCCACGGCAGGGTTTCTTTCCAGATGGCTGTCAACTCCTTCGACCTGGGCAAGGCCCTCGTGCCCAAGGCGCACGTATTGCGCGTTCCGGTGTACATCTGGGCCGGGACGGGCGATCAGATCGTCGCCCCGGAAGGATCGCGCGAATTATTCGAAGCGATTTCGTTCCAGGAGAAGTCCCTGAAACTGTATGACGGCCTGTATCACGAAACCATGAACGAGGCCGGCGATGATAAATGGAAAGTTCTCAGTGATTTAAAAACCTGGGTCAACGCGCATTAACCCGGATCGACTGACCCGGGTGCGAATGCGCTGCTTCACCTGCCCAGTTCGCGCGCGAAGTTTTCCCATTCGGCCGGATCGAGCACGCGCAGTTCGGCGCCTTTTTCGCGTAACATCCCGATATCAAGCAGCTTTTCGACTTCAGCGGCGGTGACGACTCGTCCCGCCTCCGCGCGCGAAAAGGGGCGACCGCCAAATTCTTCAAGGACTCTGCGCCAGGCGGGAACAGCCATGGCGTACTCCGCCGCCCGCGCCCGGATCGGTCAACCGTTTCCGCCGTAGGGCAGCGGCAGCGCGTACTGGGTGAGTCGTTCGCGGTCGCGGCCCTGGAGTTCAAGACTCCGCAGCAACATGGACGGCGCGATCGTGGAAACCGGGATGATGCCCGATTCAGCGCCACAGAAACTATTGTCCAGCATAGCGTCGTCGGCCATACAATCGACGGCTTCGAGCGCGGACAGGGGCGTGCCGACGAAATCGACGCCGCGGATCGGCTCTTCGCGCCCGTCGGGGAACACTTTCGTGGCCACGAGTATTTCGCCTTTGAACGCCTGAAAATCGTACGAACCCGTATCGGTTTCACCGCCGACGCATTCTTTGACGCAGATGCCGTACTCTTTTTTCTGCTTGCGAATCTCCGCCAGGAACCGCGCGCGCAGTTCGGCGCGAGGGACCGGATTCGTGGTGCTGACGATCAGATTGCCCATGCGCGAAATGGGCCGTTCGTACTGCTGGCAGCGCGCGTGTCCGTTGAGTTCCCGCTGGCCCGGGATGGGCGAGGCCCCGGTGAGGAACGACTTGAGGACACCGTTTTCCACCAGGACCGCCCGGCGCGAACGACTGCCTTCGTCGTCGCAGAGGAAATGACCGATCAGGCGCCGCCCGTCGAATTCGCGTATTGTCGGATCATCTACAATTGTGACGAAATCAGGGGCGATGGCCTTTCCGCGCATGTCGCGAAAGGTCCCACCGTCGTCCGTGGACAGGAGCCGCGATCCTTCCAGGCGGTGGCCGATCACTTCGTGAAAAAACAGTCCGGCCGGCTGGGCCTCCAGGAGCACCGGGCCCGAATACGAACTGAGGGCCTCCGCGCGGTCGAGTCGCAGGATATATTCGATCCGCTCGCGCACCTTTCCTAAAAAGTCGGCCTCACCCGGCAGATCGGCCGGGTCCCCGGCGACGAGATTGATCTCCTGGGTGATCCCCTCGCCGCGGGGACTCAGCAACCAGAAGTACCCCCGGAGTTCCAGAATGGCCTGTTGTTGAAAAATTTCCGATCCCTCCGAATTGACGAGCAGCCACTGGCGGTGCTGAATCACGAGTTCGAAGTACGAATTTTTGATGTGCGTGAACTTTTTGGTCAACTGCCCCGCTTTACGTAAGATCTGCTTCCAGTGATCGGAGTCTACCTTCGCGAACGAGCGCACGTGAAAATCCCGGACCGCGTTCTGGCGCAGCCGGGACGGCAGGCGACGGTTTTCGTCCACGTAGTGCACGGCGCGCGATTTTTTTTCGAAGTATTGATCCGACGCTTCGCGAAAGCGCGCGTCGGTCAGTTTCCACATGGCGTACTTGAACGCGTCCTCGTCCAACTCCGCCGGCATGTTGATGTAATCGACCGCCTCGGCTTTGTCCGAGTTGTCGTTCAATCCGCCCGACATGACATTGTCGTAGCGGTACGAGCCGACCCGCAGATCGCAGAAGAGCGTATTCTGGGAGCGGATGGTGTGCTCGCTGATGCCGCCGAGGCGCGCGAAGATTTTTTCAGTACGAATATTTCGAAACAGGTAACCGAGATAGTACGTCCTGGGCCGGCCCGGTTTGTTCAATTCTTTCAGGGATCGTTTCAACTCGGCCCGTACGAATCCGCGAATGCGCGCGACCTGCGAGCGGCTGTACAGGCCGTTGTATAAATCGTACAGAGCGCCGGGGCCCTGAAGTTTCGCTCGTGGTCTTGTGGAATCGCGTCGGTGACTCATACGTTGGATCGCGCTTTCATTCGAGCGGCGGTAGGATCGGAACCCCTGGTTCGAAGGCCGGTGCTTGCGCCGGGGGCCCCGGATTCGGTCCACGCTGTGGCGACGGTTCTCCCGCGGCCGGTTCGCCATTTTCCAGGAAAGCCTGGAAGTCGCCATTGCGTTCCGCGAGACGGCGAAATACCGGCTCGGCCTGGGCCTTCGCTCGGTACGCGGGGTTCGCAGCGAAGAGTCGCGTGAGCAGAGCCCGGGTTTCGCCGATATTGTCACGCGCGCCCTGGGCCCTTGCCAGAAGAAATAGAACGCCCGGGGTGGGCTTCACGCGTCGTAAATATTCCAGGGCTTCGCCCGGGCGGCCCGTTTCCACGAGGCCGCGGCCGTAGTAATAATCGAAGATCGGGTCGGGGTTCAGCGGCGCGTTTTCTCGAGAAATCGCCGTTAAATTTTTTCCGCGTAAATACTCCCGGTCGACCCGATCGAGCGCGCGCAGGCTTAACGTGTGGTCATTGTTTAGCGCCGCGAGCGTGCCAAGGATCAGGTACCCGGGCGAAAAATAGGGCGGTACGCGGGCGCCCTCCGCGGCCAGGGCGGCGTCCATTTTTTTCAGGGCGTCCAGGGCCTGGCGTTTCTGGCGATCATGGTTCTGGGTCAGTCCGAGCGCCAGCAGGGCGTCCGGGTCGGTCGCGCTCCCGGCCAGGGCCTGCCGGGCATACCGTTCGGCCTCGATTCGATTGCCCAGCCAGAAGGAACTGCGCGCCAGGGCCGCCTGAACGTATTCGCCGGTCGCGAGCAGGGCCAGCCCTTCGCCCAGGCCCAGGAAATGCTGGAAGGATTTATCCGGCTTTTGATTGAGCGTTCGCGCGCGCGCGAAATTCGCCAGGGCACCGGTCTGGTCGTTCAGATGATACTGGCAGACTCCCAGCTTATAGTGATACTCCCATTTTTTGCCGTCGACGACCAGCCGTCGCAGATGGCGGGCCGCCTGGTCGAAATTTTTCTGGCGCATGAGCAAAAGGGCCAGCTCCCAGCGCGCGGCGTGGTTTTCCGGTTTCCTTTCCAGGACTTTGTTATGCCGTTCAATCGCGCTGGCGATGGTTTCCGAATCGGCCCGGTTGTCCGCGTCCTCCGGGGCCGGTGCCCCCGGACCCGGCCGGGCTGAGCCGCGGTTCCGCTCGGCCTCGGCCAGAAATCCCTGCACTTTGGGAATGTTTTTGTAACGCAAAAAACGCGAACTGTAGGCGGCCAGGTTGTCCCAGTCGCGCTGGTAGCGGTAATGGAGGACCAGTTTCCAGTAGGCTTTTTCACGGTTTTCCGGCTCGATATTGCCGGCCACGGCCTGGCGGTAGCGCCCGATGGCCTCGGCCCGGCGGCCTTCGCGCTCCAGGATCGAGGCCAGGTAAAAATGGGCATTCCCGTTGCCGGGGTTTTTGCGCGTGGTTTCTTCAAATAACTCGCGCGCTTTCGGAAAATTCCCGCGCGAAAAATGGGCCTTCCCTTCGCTGTAAGAATCGGCGTGGAGAACTGGCGCCAGACCGAGGAGCAGCAGGACCACCGTGACGCTTTTCCACAAAGCTCGAGTTTTATACGCAGAACGGGTCATTTGAACAAAAAGGGGCCACCAGGCCTGATAACTTTTTTCTTGACAGACGGGCGGGTCTGCCAGTCACCAATATGAGGCCGAATATGGCTGAACAGGGCCCCGATCTCCCCGGTTAGAGATAGAATTAAATTACCATGATTGAAATCAAGGGACTTTCAAAATACTACGGCGATTTCCCGGCTTTACGGGACGTCAGCTTCCAGATCCAGAGCGGCCAGGTGGTCGGCCTGCTGGGCCTGAACGGGGCCGGTAAGACCACCTGCTTGCGCATCCTGACCGGTTACCTGCTGCCGTCGGACGGGGAAGTTACCATCGACTCCATCGATGTTTTCGCCCAACCTATTGAGATCAAACAAAAAATCGGTTACCTCCCTAAAACCCCGCCGCTCTACCCCGAACTGACCGTGGAAGATTATTTACGCTTCGTGGCGCGGATGCGGGGTCTGCCGGAACGTGATTTCGCCGACGAGTTTTTGCGCGTCACCGAACTCACGCGCCTGAGCCAGGCCCGCGGTTCGCAGATTCGCCACCTTTCGCTCGGTTATCGCAAGCGCGTCGGCATCGCCCAGGCGCTGATCGGATCGCCGCCCGTGCTCATTTTCGACGAACCGATCTCCGGTCTGGACCCGCGGCAGATCGTGGAAATGCGCCAGTTGATCCGTTCCCTGGCCGGCAAACATACGATTCTGATCAGCAGCCACATCCTGACCGAAGTGAGCAAAACCTGCGATAAAGTGGTCGTGATTCATTCGGGACGACTTTCGGGCGAGTTGAGCGGCGGGAACCTGGAAAACCTCGAACAAAAATTTATGGAAATGACCGCCGGCGCTACGACGGTGGGACGTTGATTTATGGCGGATGTAAAAACAAAAAGCGCGCTGCCCGGTAAGGCACGCTGGATTCTGTACCGTGAGCTGGCCTCGTTCTTCGGCGGCAATTTGCCTCCGCTGACCCTCGGCCTGGTGGCCTTTTTATGCGGTCTGGTGAGCGTGATTCTGGCTCTGAGCCAGGGCGCCACCTACGAGGACGTCACCCGGGTCGTGTTTTATTTCTTCTATATAATAACCATCGCGGCGGCGGTTTTTCTTTCGCTCACCAGCTTCGTTTCGGAAAAACGCCAGGGGACTCTGGAGCTGCTCTTCACCCTGCCCGTGTCGAATCTGGAAATCGTACTCGGGAAATTTTTGCTGGGTTTTCTGATGATGAGCGTCATTTCGATTGCGATCACGCTGGTTTACGTGGTGGGCATCGCCGAAGCGCCCTGGTACATGGCGGTCTCCGGTATCGTGGGCCTGATCGTAGTCGGGATGTACGCCTACAGCATCGGGATGTTCGCGTCCAGTCTGACCGATAACTATTTGCTTTCGCTGCTGATCGCGACCACGATCGTCATCGTCATCGACATCGGCGGGTTTCTCGCGGGCCTGCTGCCATCGCCCGCGAAAGAAATCCTGACGCATCTGCACGGCCTCAGCCAGTACACGCCCTTTACGCGCGGGATCATCCCTCTAAAAGGCGTGGTGTTTTTTTCGGGGCTCGGCGCGTTCTTTTTGTTTTTGTGCGTTAAGACGCTCGAATCGCGTCACTGGCGCGGGTAAACGAGAGGAACCGAACGACTGCTTCCGCATTTCTTTCGATAGGCAAAAACCGTATGCTCGAAAATGTAACCGCTTTTTATCGCCAGTTCGGCGTCTGGATTCTGCTCACGGGCACCATGACGACGCTTGTCGCGCTCGGATACCTGGAAAGCGCCACGGGCATCGCCGCCCTGGCGCTCGGCCTTCTGCTCACGCTCTCCGAACCGGGTTTGTTTTTATTTCGCGCGCTGCGCGAGCGCGCGTTTTCTCTGGACCGCGGTCTCATCCGGGCCTGGTCGCTGGGCGCGCTGGCCTTCGTTTTCTTTTTCGCGCGACGTTTCATGGACGCGACCGGCGACGAAACGGCTGCGGCCTCGCCCCTCCTGCCGCGCGTACGCATGGCGCTGCTGCTCCTCTTCGTGATCGCCTACGCCGCGTTTTTCGTCTATCGCCTGGCGCTTTCGCTCGGCTATACGGCGATTGAAACACAGACGCGCTCGTTGTACGCCAGTCGCCGGAATTTTTTACAGAAGACTGTTTTTTCCATTTTCGCGGTCCTGCCCCTGCTCGTGGGTGTGAACTTTCTCGTAACGCGCTGGAATCCCACGCTGGATCTGAGCCCGGGATACTTCAGCTTCGGCGACGAATCGCGCACGATCATTTCGTCGGTTAAAAGCGACGTCACCGTCCACGTCTTCCTGCCCGTACAGCAGGCCATCCGCGATCGTCCGAAAAACCAGGCCATACCCGAACTGTACCGCATTTCCGAGGAAGTGCGCGTGATGATGGAACAATTGCCGATCATCAATTCACGCATTCAGATAAAGATGCTCAACGCGGACCTGCCGGCGGACCGCGGCGCGGACTTCAAACACGTCAACAACGGCACCATCGTTCTACGCGCGAATCACCCGGAGGGCAAAGTGGGCCCGGATGAGAAGCCGTTTACCGAACGACGCGTGTACGTCTACAGCGAAAAGGACATGGAAAAACTCGAACGCGAAACCGTTCGCGCGCTCATCCAGGTCAGCTCGCCGCAGAAAAACATTTACTTCACGGCGGCCCACGGCGAACGTTACAACCTGACCGACAACGCGAGCCGCGCGGCCAGCATCGAGACGCTCAAAGACGAGCTGCGCTTTTACAACTTCCAGTTGAAAAAACTGGGCACCGAACAGGGCTGGCCCGGGCCCATCCCCGCTGACGCGGACGCGGTCTTGATCACCGGGCCGACGGTGAAATTCGCCGCTGACGCGCGCGAGTCCCTGAACGCGTACATTGAGAAAGGCGGCCGGGTTCTGATCGCCATCGATCCGGACGGCAAAGAAGACTTCGACTGGTTGCTGGAGGACCACCCCAAAAAATCCTTCCTGTTCCGCGCGGGGACCCTGAGCAACATCGAACAATACCCCGGAGTCGCGTTCACGGACAGCACGGCCGACCACCGCATCACGGAAAACCTGACCATCGCCGGGCGCTCGCTGCTCGCGTTTCCGGATTCCGGCTACTTCGAGGAATCGAAAGAACACACGGCCCCGGAAAAAAGTAAAAATCCTTTAAAATCGCTCGAACCGGTCGCGATCGTGCATACCACGTTCAATACCATCGTCGATAAAAATCGCAACGGGAAAAAAGACGGCGCGGAAGAGAACGGCCGCTTCGCGCTCGCCATCGCGTACCAGGAACCGACCGCGCCCGCTCCCCCCATCCCCGCGAAGGACGGCGCCGAACCGGAAAAAAAACCGGGCGACCAAAAACCACAGGGCCCGCGCGTCGTGATTTTTTCCAGCGTGGGCTGGATGGCGGAAAACGGGATTCGCTTCCCGGTGGACCAGCGTAACGTGATCCTCGCGGCCGATTCACTGTTCTGGCTGACCGAAAGCCCCCTGGCCGCTGGCCTGCAACCAGAAGAACGTAAGACGCGCGCGATCCAGGTCACCGACGAACTGAAGCTCCGCAACATCGTGCTGGGCATGATTCTGTTTCCGGTCGGCACCGGCCTGATCATGGCCATCGGGATGTGGCTCTACCGGCGCCGACGCAAATTTATCGGAGACCTGGGCTGAGCTATGGAAAAAAAATGGCTCTGGATCGCGGGCGCGGGCGTCGTCGCTCTGGTTCTGTTCATTCTGCTGGACCCGGGCCCGGATCAGCGCGATAAAGAAGAAGCCGTTCTCTGGACGGATGATTTTCGCGAAATCGAATATATTCCAGGAAAAAGTGAAATTGTAAGCGCCGCGAAATCCAGGACCGACTCCGCGAAGGACGGCGATAAAAAAGCCACTCCGTTCAACCCGGACGAGGTTCGCGGCAAGTTTCATTTTCGAATTATCCGCGAACCGGGCCTTTACGAAGACACTCTGTACGTGGAAACGCCGCGCGGCGGCCGCCCGGAAGCCGCGCTCATCCGCCACCGGGGCAATCTCACCGTTCGTAATATTTTCCGCGACTGGAACAAACCCAAATACAAGGCCGTCTACGACCGGCGCGCCGCCCGCGAACTCGACCGCGATTTCGACGGCCAGGGACCACGGCTTTTGCTGTTCAGGTCGGCCGGGTCCGAGCCGGTGACCGTGGAAATTGGACGCAAGATGGACAACGGGCATACCGTCGTGCGCGTCTCCAGCGACGCGGAGTCCGTGTACCTGCTTTCGTCGGTCATGTTCAACCACTTCGAGTATCCCTATTACAATTACCGCCAGAAACGAATTCTCGATTTCCCCACGGATTCTTATTCACGCGAAATTACCATCCGCCGCGAAGACGGCAAAGAAATCACGCTCCGCCAGAAGCGCGAAAAGAAAGACGATAAGTTCGAATCGCGCTGGTTCAGCCCGGAAGGATTCGAGATTTCGCTCAACAACGCCAACCAGATCGACAATTACGTCAAACAGATCCAGATCGACCGCTTCGCGGACGAGTCCGACACGCCCGCGCGCGGGGACCTGGAAAAACTCTGGGACGAAGCCGCTCGCGACGACTATTTCGTACGCGTGGCCATTGAAGGCGGCAAAGAAACGACCTTCCAGCTTCGTGGCGGGGCCGAAGCTTTCGCCGAACGACTCAAAACCACCGACGAGGAAAAAACCAAAACGGGCGAGGAGTCACTGCTCCTGCTGCGCAGTTCCTCCACCGACGGGACGACCCTCACCGTCGGCCGGCACGCTCGCAATTTGAAGAACAAGATGAACATGGTGCTCGCCGAAATCGAAACGAAAAAAAGAGACGAAGCACGCAAGGCGAGCGGCGGCCCCGGTCCGAAATGAGGGGGACAAGATGGGAAGAGGGATTGCTATTTCAATTTTGATTTTAACCAGCTGTATCGGGAGTTGGTCTGCACGAGATGACTGTCGGGAAAAAATTCGGATGGAAGGTCTCGCTGGCTCTTCAATTTGTGTAAACGCGTTTTATTATTTTGATCCTGACTGTTATGGAAAAGCCTCAAAGGCAGACGATCCGAAACCAACGGCGGAACAATCTGCGGACTGCATACGCAAAAGGGACAATAACCGGATAGCGACGTGCATTTGGGAGTTTCTGGAAAAGGAAAAATGTAACACAAAATCGAAATATCCCTATTCAGCGAACTGGGATGAGGACTTGCCTGGATTTCCATAATTTCTCCACGATATCTGGCCTGTCCGAAGTCTAACTTCTTATCTCACGGCAAGCCCAGCGGCGTACGCAACCAGTTCCAGCGCACCAGACGATGCAAACCGTACGCGACGAGAAACGAAACGACGATCAAGCTCACGGTCGTCAGAAAAAGTTCGCCACCGATAATGGGCGTGGCCTGGATCAAGCGCAAAAACCAGGTGTGATAAATGTACACCGCGAACGTCAGGCCGGCCACGAGCGATAGACGCTCCGCCAGCTTCGGCCGCGCCGCGAAGAACGCGGCGATGCGCGCGTCCAGTCCCATCCACAACCAGAACACGGCCATCGCGAAGACGACGACACTCCAGCGCGAAAAATGATTGTAATAACCCGGCTCCGGATCCAGGTACGATCGCACCAGGTACTCGCGCAGCATTTCGCACAGGGCGATTAGTGCGATCCCACCAGACAGCAACAGAGTGCGCGGCGAACCCACGGAGGGGCCGCGCGCGCGCAGAGCGAAAAACACGCCCGCGTAAAAATAGAACACCCAGTACACCAGGAACGCGCTGAAAAAATGGGGCATCGAGATCCCCACCATCGCGAGCAGTTCGCCCGCGGGCCAGGTCCAGAGCAATTGCACGGCAGCAAGGAGCCCGAGCACGAGCGTCCGCGTCCCGGGGGCGGCGGCCCGCACCGCTCGAAACAGCAGCGGGAAAAGCAGATACATCTGTAAAATAATGATAAAAAAATAAAAGTGATAGTCCGCGCCCTGGACGGTCAAGTACGGTAGAAGCACGCGCAGATTATCCGCCAGTGTGGCCACCACGTCGACGCTTCCGTCCGCGGTCGTGCTCCAGCCAAACCGCTTCGTCAAAAGCAAGATACCGATCGTCCACACGAAAAAGGGCACGCCGATTTTAGAAAACCGCGCGCGAAAAAAATCGCCGACTCCGTCCCCGAAACCGGAGGCCGCCGCGTACTTCCGCCCCAGACCGAAGCCGGAGAGCAGCACGAAGAGCGGCACGCAGAACCGGGCCAGCTGATTCAAGAGCACGCCGAAAAACTCCTCTGAGATAAACCGGTGCTCTTTCAAAAAAATGACTTCCGCGCGACCGGTCGCGTGGATGGTGAGCACGGCCAGCATGGCCACGAGCCGCAACAGATCCGCCCCGGTCCGGGAGAGTACGGGCTGGATTTTTTCCGGGATTTTCTGATTCGAAATTTCTTTCATAAAAATGGGGGTCGACAAACAATAGCGGCGGGGAAAGAAAACGCCAGCGCCGCCGCCTCTGTAAAGTCGTAAAATATGACCCGCGCCATTTTTTCAATTCTGACCGCCACGCTCTTCTGCGCCTGCGGCACCTTCGATCTGGATCTCTCCCGTTATCCGCGCCAGTCCCGGACCCTCTTCCTCCACAACGCGACGAACGACACCTTCCAGGCCGACGTGAACGTCGAACTCACCGAGGCGACCCGGCGCGAACTGCATCGCCGCAAAAACTTTATCCTGGAACCCGAGCGCGAAAAAGCCCCGCTCTGGCTGTACACAAAAGTCCGCGTATATCGCAAAGAAGGCCGACTGTACGACGACGCGCGCGAACCGGTTCGTTATGACATCACGACCGTGGCCCGCGTGCGGCTGCGACGCAACCCCGCGTTCGGTACCGAAGAGTTGATCGATTCGGAAGAAATCGGCGCGAGCATCGAATACTCCGAACGCGAAGGGTACGAAGAGAGCGAGGTTCGCGCGCGCCAGCGTTTGCTCGCATTGCTCGCGGCGCGCATCAACAACCGCGTCGAAAAAGTGTTCGTGGAAAACGCCCCCGCACCGGCCGTCGCGGCTCCGGACGAAAAATAACACCAACTCGCCGGGCGCCTCCGCCGCGCCAGGGCCTGAGTTCAGGCGGCGCGGCGGACCGCGCTATCGCTCGCGGGGACGCTCGCTCTATCGCTGGCGCGATCTCTTCGTCAGGGTAACCGGTACAAAACCCACGGGCCCGCGCGCAGCGGCGGACCAAACGTTTCGCCCAGCGCGCGCATTGCCGCCAGGTGATCGGGGGCGTAGTACGGCGAACGCGGCCGGTCGGGAGCGAAGAGCGCGTACCGGTCCGGGCAATCCGGAAAATCAGCAAAGCGAATATACGGCGCGACCTCCTGGCGCCGCGCGTGGCCGATCGGCGGCACGAGTGGAAACGCGCGCACGGAGAGCGGCAGGTGCGGCGAAAGTTCCATGGCCGCCTGCACGCAGGCCCCGGGCGGCACTCGCGCGATCAATTCGCGCGCACTCGCCAGATCCTCGTTTTCGCGCAAAAGCCCCGGCGGATACTCGCGCTCCATCGCGGCGACCCACGCCACACAGGCCAGGACAACCCCGAACAGAACCCGGCCCCACCGCATGCCCGCCAGGCGCCGGGCCGCGTGCACCCAGGCCAGCAGCAGACCGGGCAGGACCGCGTACACGTAATGCCCCGTAAAACTCTGATGCCAGGGATGAAACGAGGCGGCATGCAAAACCAGAACCGGCAGGACCAGGCACAGAAAAACGCGCGGCGCGAAGACCGGCAGGAATCCCAGAGCGGCCAGCAGCAGGAAGGCGGGCATAAACGTCCGCCGCGTTTCCCATTCGTCGCGCCAGTACGCGCCCCAGAGACCACCGGCCGAATCCGCTCCCGAAAGCCAGACCAGCAGACCCTGCGCCAGCGCGAAATAAAAAACACAGACGAGGGCCAGTCGAATCGCCCGCGATCGATTTTCGCCTGAAATATAGAGATACACGCTGAATCCGAAAAGGTACAGAGCCATGTCCTCCTTGACGCCGAGGAACAACAGGACCCCGCCCCAGAACACCACCGACCGGCGGGCGCCGAACACCAGCGCCGCCGCCGGCAGGACCAGCACCTCGAAATGAAACGAACCCGCCAGGCGCCAGAGCGGCGACGCCAGCGCGAGACCGGCGGCCGCCATCAGGGCGAACCGGCCGGGGACCGCACGCCGCAGAATCCCCGCCCATAACCAGAGGCCCCAGGCCAGAGTCGCCCAGAGTAAGACCCCGTACAGAAAATGGGTGGGGACTGACCCGGTCGGGGCGAGCCCGACCAGCCAGTACGCCGGAACGTACACAAAAAGCGCCGGGGCGAAATGATGACCGAGGAAGGTATCGCCTGGCCCCCCCCGGACGTATGGAGTGGCAAGCAACCCGCGCCCGCTTGCGGTTTCGTTGAGCGCGGTCGAAATATTCGTAAAATCGTGGTCCCCCAAAAACAGTCCCGCGTAGGCTCCCCAGGTATAGAACGCCAGAAAGGCGATCAGGGGCAGGAAAATCAGGAACGGCCGGGCCAGCCCCTGCCCTTCCACGCCAGCAGTGGCCGGGCCGGCGCGCCACGACCCCTTCTTTTGGAAGAGTTCGCGCAGGGCGAAAACGGCGAACCCCAGGGCGACCAGGCGTTCAGCCCGGGCGGTCCAGAGCGGCACGGAATCCACAGCCACAGTCCCCAGGCAGTACAGGACCAGGGCCAGCAGCGCGGGCGATCCGGCGACAGCGGCCCAGAGCGAAGCCTCTCCCGCCCCCGCGGCCCGCGGCCGACGAATCAAGGGAAAAGGGCCTGGAGCGGGTTTTTCGCGGTTCCGTGGCATAATTCGCGGGGGTAAAAAAAATGAACCAGGTCCCGGCAAAGGTCATCCAAACCAGTAGAACTTAATTGTTGACGGGAATTGTGGAAAGCAAAGCTTTTCAATATATTTCCAGAACTGGATTCATCCAGCAGGAGTATCTTGCAAATGAACACTCAAAAAGTTACGATTCTGACTACACTGGCACTGCTGGTTTCCCTGGCATTTATTAGTTGCGGCTCGAACAAAGAACGCCGAGACGCCACCAGCAACCGGGAAGCGGGTTGGATTTTCGAAGGATGGGCCTGCGCGCCCAATACCGCACGCGCTCTGAAAGGCGAAAGCCCGGCGGACTACTGCGATACCTCAAAGAAAAAGGAAAACACCTATCTGTACATGAAGTTTCCCGCGCGCGCCAGCGAACGGGCGATTGAACGCGATAGCGTGGCCATGATGCAGTCCACCTGCCGACGCGCCGCCAAAGACCAGATCTCGGGCGATGCTCTCGGTAAAATTCTCGGTGAATACCTGGAAGGCGCTTCGGGCGTGGAAGACGGCGAATCGACCGGCCAGACCATCGTGGCCCAGTTCAAGGGTAAAATCAAAGGCATTGGCGTCTACGATTGCTGCCCCATGAACCAGGACACCGGCCTGTGTGCTGACCCGGATAAATCCGGCGTGGGCAAACTCTGGCAGGAGTGTATCTGTGTCGGCTACATGCAATTCCCGGGCGGCCAGGAAGCGTTTACCGCTGCAGCGGAAGAAGCCGAAGGCAACTGAGCTTCCGTCAAAGAATCGAAAAATCAAAACCCGGGGCGGGTTTCCACCCCGGTTTTTTTATTCCCATCGATTGTCACGGAGCCCGGAGGGCCGTTCAGTTTTTCGTTTCACGTAAAATACGGGCTAAAACACTTTCCCGCGCCGTTCGATCCATTCATTGTAGTAGGCCATGCGGACGACCCCGCGCTGCGCGTAGTCGAGACGCGTGGTTCGCCCATTCGGTCGGCCGGTATTGTGGATGCGAAAACAGGCTTCCCAGTCGCCGCGCCGCGCGTACGCTTCGTAGCGTCGGTGCATCCAGGCCACGGCCCATTGTAAATGGTGTTCGCTGTGCAGGTCTTTCACGTCGCAGCCCAGGTCCAGGCAATGATAACCCATGATCTGGGTCAGGCCGAAACTCGTGGCCAGTTGTTTTAACCCCGCGTCATCGTAGCGCCGCAGGAGCGAAGGCCCCATGCGACCGTACGGGCGCACGCCCTGCCTGGCCTGAAGCAGTCGTTCGTAAATTTCCGGCTCGAAACGGCGACTGTCGGGATTGCCCGGCGGCCAGGATTCGAGCGAAATGATCGCGGCCATGTAGGCGGGGGAAATCGCCGTTCCGAACGTAGCGCGTTCGATCTCCTTGTGATACGAATGATACATGTGCAGCATCAGCGCGTCTTCTTCGTCGCGGGGACAGCCCGCGCCGGTGAGGACCAGGAGCGAGAGTACCCCCGCCGCGACCAAAAAACGCGCAATGCGACGCAAACGACTAACCCTGGAGGTCCAGCAGGCCTTTAATCTTTTTGACGTAATTCATCGTTTCACGATACGGCGGAACGCCACCGAATTTCTGGACCGCGCCCGGCCCGGCGTTGTACGCGGCCAGCGCCTGATCGAGACTGCCGAATTTATAGGCCATACTTTTTAAGTAACGCACGCCCCCGTCGATGTTTTCGGCCGGGTCACGCGGGTCGACGCCCAGCTGTCGCGCGGTTTCGGGCATGAGCTGCATGAGCCCGATCGCTCCGACCGGCGAAACGGCGTCCGCCCGTCCGCCCGATTCAGTTTTGATGACGGCCCGGATCAAATCCGGGTGCACGCCGTGTTTGCGCGCCCCGTCCTGGATGAGCGCTTCGAGCTCGCCCTTGAAAGAAAGGCCCCCGCGACGCGGATCGCGTAACATGGCGTCCACCGCCGCGTTCCGGGGGGATGGTGATTGATTTTCGGTCCCCGTTTCCGGCACGGTCCGGGTGGAGGCCCGCGCGGTCGTGGCCGCTGCCGGACGCGGATTAAATCGCTCCGGTATCTGGATTATGTCGCTTATGCGATTCTGGATGGCAGACAGGCGATCTGTGGGTCCCATACTGTTTTGTCGGTCGAACGGCTTTTTTTTTGAATCATTTTTCCTGGCTGGCGAAGGCCCGCCCGTGCCCGGAATCGCTTTACGCCACCCCCCGGGCCGCGGAACCTGCGACGGATGCCCGCTCTGGAACCGGAATCATTTTACCGGGCCCCGGCTTCCGCCCTGGCTGGAAATGAACCGGCGGGACCAGGACCCATCGGTCGGTTCACCATGGGCACCGCCCTCGGGGCCGCCTGGCGGACTATTCGCGCCCAATACTTCCAGGCCCTGAGCGTCGTCATCGTCTTCTTCGTGCTGGTGGGGGTCAGTTATCTGTCCTGCATCGGTCTGGTGCTGTTTCTGCCGCATTTTAGCACAGGCCTGAACCTGGCCGGGATTTCAATCTGCCGGGGCGAAAATGGCTTCGGCCAACTCTTTCGCCCGTTTCAACGATACCCGGTCGTGCTCGCGGTGGGCCTGATCGGCGGGGGCATCGGCTGGTTGATCCAGTTCCTGCCCTTCGTTGTCCACCTGGCTCTGCGACCGGACAGTTCCGATTTTCTGGAGGCTGAGTATTTCGAATCCCTGAACGAACTGTTTTCCTATCCCGTCCTGACCCTCAGCCTGGTGATCTGTACCTTCGGTCGTTTGTACTGGTCGATGCGATTTCTACCGCTGGTGCCACTGCTGGTTGAACGTCGCCTGCCTTTGCGCCTGGCGATGCGGACCGCCTGGCGCGCGACCGCTCCGGACCAGTTGTCCCTGCTCGGTTTTCAATTGCTTCTATTTGTTATGACCTGGATCGGGCTCGGTCTGTTTTGCGCGGGTTATATCGTGATCGGTCCAGTGGTGATGCTTCTGCGCGGCGCGGCGCTGCGGCAGTTGCTGGGTGAATCGTCCGCGTCCGAAACGGATGGTCCGCGTCGCCCGGGCAATGCGACCACCAACGCGGACGCGTCGACATCAACATCGACTTCGCCGCCCGAAGTGACGGAACCGCCCGACCAGGCGAATGATCGCAATCCGTATTATTGATCGATCGCCTTTTTTCCCGCTTTCTGGCGCTTTTCCTCTTGACATCCGTTTAGGTAGCGCCTATTCTTTTCTCATGCCCATCGTTTCCGTTCCAAAGACGTTGCGCGATAAACTGGGTGATGACGGCTCGGACGCGCTCGTCACTCTGTTAAAAGAAAGCCAGGAGGAGCAGAAGAATAACCTCTTTGAACTTCTGGAGGAACGATTCGCCCGGCGGATAGAAAATTCTGAAAGCCGTTTGCGCGGTGAAATTCACCAGCTTTCCGAAAAAATGGACGCGCGTTTTGCGGAAGTCCAGAGGCAGTTTGGCGAAATTCAGAAACAGTTTGGCGAAGTCCAGAGGCAGTTTGGGGAAATGCAGAAACAGTTCTGGGGCATTCAGAAACAAATTACCTCCCAGACCCGCTGGCTTATCGCCCTGGCGGGCTTCCTTGGGGTCACGCTCAAATTGATCGATAAATTTTTCCCCTGACGTGTTCTTTTGTCCCGGGGGCGTTTTAACTGCGCCTATTTCAGACGTATATGCGGCTCGGCCGCGAAATCGCGCAGGATTTCGCGCCAGATGCGGTCGGACACCTGCCTGACCTGGCGTGGTTCGCAGAGATACCGCAGGCCGAGTTTTACGGACCTGTCCCTGTATTCGACGTACACACTCGGCGTGAGCGCGTGGTAACGGATCGCGTATTCGTCGCGCGAATACCGAATACGCGAATCCCCCTCGGATACGCCTTCGATCACTCGCGCGGCGATTTTTAAAAGTAATGTCTCCGCGCGCTGCCAGTCGCTGCCCGGCGTGAGCGGCACGTCGATTTCATTCCAGTAAAACGAAAAAGCTTTGGACGAATTCCCGAGCGGTTCCTGGAATACGGTGGAATTCGGGATGTGAATCACCCGCCCGGTACTCTGTCCGCCCTTGTCGCGGGAGCGGACCTCCAGAATCGAAAATTCAAGCAAACGAATGTCGATGACATCGCCGATATGACCCCGGACGATGATCCGGTTGCCTGGATCGAAGGGACGGCGGATCACGATGTAAAACCAGCCGGCCATATTCAGGATGACTTCCTTAAAACAGATGATGATCCCCGCGCCGAAAATTCCGAGAAAAGCGGCCATTTCACGAATAGCCGGAAACCAGATCGGAATCAGGAAGACCAGGATCGTAAAAAAAGTCACGTACCCGGAAATACGCTTCCAGATGAGTCGCGAGGAGGCGTCGTGGATGCGGAGCAGCGCCAGTCGTAACACGACGAATCGCAGCAGCATGAACAGCAGCATGACGATGCCGCTGATGAGGAGGGCGGAAAGGAAATCCGGCATGTATCGCAAGAGGAGTTCCAGTAAATGCGCGACGATTTCTTTCATTTGTCTGTCCCCCGCCCGCCGGGTTTGGGTTCCTTATTTTTTTATTGACCGGGTCCACCGACCCGGCAGCATAGAATCCACCGGTGGCCGTTTTTCGGCCCTGGGTGTCTAAAAGCAATCCCGTATAAAAATTATCGCAACTCAGTAGAGGACGCAAATGCAAAAAAAATTCAAAGGTTCGCGCGCCGGGCAGGTTCTGACCCTGGCATTACTCCTGCTGGCCCTGCCGGTTTTCGCCAGTTGCGGCTACAATAACATCCAGGTCGTGGATGAGCAGGTGAACGCTTCCTGGTCAGAGGTCCTGAACCAGTACAAACGTCGTTCGGATCTCATCCCCAATCTGGTCAGTACCGTGAAAGGATTCGCCGCTCAGGAAAAGGAGGTGCTCATCGGAGTGACCGAAGCGCGGTCAAAGGCCTCCTCCATTCAGGCCACGCCCGAGCTTTTAAACAATCCCCAGGCATTCACGAAATTTACCCAGGCCCAGGGAGAAATCGGTCAGGCTCTGTCGCGGCTCATGGTCGTGGTTGAGAAATACCCGGATCTGAAATCGGACCAGAATTTCCGCGATCTGCAGGCCCAACTGGAGGGTACGGAAAATCGTATCACCGTGGCCCGCAATCGGTACATCAAAGCTGTCCAGGAATACAACGTCACGATTCGCAAATTTCCCACGAACATTACTGCCAAAATTTTCGGATACACCACCAAACCGAATTTCGCGGTGGAAAACGAAGCGGAAATTTCCAAACCGCCCACGGTCGATTTTAAATAAGGCCGGAGTGAAACTTTGACCGAAAACGCACGCTCCCCTCTCGATTTGCCCGGGCCCCGGGGCACCTGGAAACTTCGCGTTTTTCTGTGCCTCGTGGTCGCCTCCGGCGCGCTGTTCGCCGGGCCCGCGGTGGACGGCCAGGTTGCCGTTCCCACGCTGACGGAACGGGTGACCGATCTGACGGGAACTCTGGCGCCGTCGGATAAGCAGGCTCTGGAACAGCTGATCGCCGGGCTGGAAACACGCAAGGGCTCGCAGATCGCGGTATTGATCGTGCCTACGACCGGTCCGGAAGCGGTCGAACAATATTCGCTGCGCGTCGTGGAAGCCTGGAAACTGGGGCGCGGGAAAGTGGATGACGGCATTTTGCTGCTCGTCGCGAAAGAAGACCGCAAAATGCGCATCGAAGTCGGGTACGGGCTCGAGGGCGCCGTGCCGGACGCCACGGCCAAACGTATCATCGATGAAATCATCACGCCGCGTTTTAAAAGCGGGGACTTCTACGGCGGAATCCACGACGGCGTCGATCGTCTGATTCGCATTGTGGAGGGCGAACCGCTGCCCGAACCCGGGTCCGGGGATTATAACGCCAGCGAAAGCACGGAAGAGTTACCCTTCTGGGAAAATGAGGGCATGCGTATGGCGGCTTTCATCACGGGAGCGGTCATTCTGTTTATCGTTTCCTTCGCCATCGCGGGGATCTGGGGCACAGTTCAATCAGTCGTCATTACGGGGATCACGTCCATCCTGATGGGCTGGATCCTGATGGGTTTCTTCTGGGGCGTGGGCCTCGCGCTCATCCTCTTGCTGTTCCTGTTCCTCTCCACCCTGGACGGCGGCAGTTCCAGCGGCAGCGGATATTCTTCGTCCTCCAGTTCTTCAAGCTGGAGTTCAAGTTCATCCTCCTCATCCAGCAGCTCAAGCGGCTACAGCGGGGGTGGCGGCAGTTTTGGCGGCGGCGGCGCGTCGGGAAGCTGGTAGCCCGCGTGGACCAGAAAGACCGTCGCATAAAACCGCGTGTTGTGCGGGCAATTGAGACTTTGTAAACGTAACAGTGAAGCGCAGAGCGCGGGAAGGCAGGGCTATCATGAACATCGGAAGATTCTTTCGCCACATTTCAACGGGGCGCCGGGCCATTCGCGGCCGATTTTCCCCCATGGCGATGAAAAACATCGAAGAAGCCATCAAAAAATCGGAAAAACGCCACCGGGGCGAAATTCAATTCGCGGTGGAGGCGGGTTTGCACGGCTGGCAGGTCCGGCGCGGCATGTCCGCCCGCGACCGCGCGGTGGAAGTATTTTCGCAACTGCGCATCTGGGACACCGAGGAGAACACCGGCGTTTTGATTTACCTCCTGCTCGCCGACCGCGATATCGAAATTATCGCCGACCGGGGGATCAATCGCGCGGCGGGGACGGCCGTCTGGGACAAAATCTGCCGCGATATGGAAACGAAATTCCGGGCCAGCGCCTTTGAAGAAGGCGTCGTTCACGGGATCAATGAAATCACGGCGGTGCTTGAAAAACACTTCCCCTGGCGCGCGGGCGATTCCAACGAACTGGCCAACAAACCGGTTGTTCTCTAAGCGGCGAAACCATGAAACAAACCGGACGATTCCCTTTTTCCCGGCGCGCGTTCGCACGGGCCGCTTTGCTCCTGGCGCTGAGCGGGACTTTCACACAAACCGGCGCCCAACCAGCCGTGGACGGCCAGATCGACATTCCCGCGTTGAATCGCCGTGTCACCGATTTGACCGGCACACTCTCCAGCGCGGAACAACGCGCGCTCACTGAAAAACTGGAAGCCCTGGAAACTCGTAAAGGCAGCCAGGTCGCGGTTCTGATTCTCCCGACCACCGGGCCGGAAACGATTGAGGAGTTTTCGATTCGCGTCGCTGAACAATGGAAGATTGGGCGCCAGAAAGTGGACGACGGGGTTTTGCTGATCGTGGCGAAAAAGGACCGCAAGCTGCGCATCGAAGTCGGCTACGGCCTGGAAGGCGCCGTGCCGGACGCGAAAGCCAATCGGATCATCAACGATTTTATCGTACCGAAATTCAAAGAGGGCGATTTCGCCGGCGGGATCGAGGACGGAGTGGACCGTTTGATCGGACTGATCGACGGGGAAGACCTGCCCGAGCCGAAAGTAACATCGAAATTCAAACGACCGAAAATCGACTGGGGGATTTTGCTGGTTGTTTTGTTTTTCGTGGGCGGAGTCATTCGAAGTATTTTCGGAAGAGTATTCGGCGCGGTCGGATCCGGCCTGCTGGGGTTCGTGCTCGGCTGGTTTTTTATTTCGCTGCTCGCGGGCGCGGGAATCGGGTTTGTATTATTTCTTCTGATGATATTCGCCGGATCGGGCCGTGGGTTCTCAGGCGGCGGCTGGAGTTCGGGCGGGGGTTTCAGCAGCGGGAGCTGGAGTTCCGGCGGCGGGGGATTCAGCGGCGGCGGCGGAAGTTTCGGCGGCGGCGGGTCCTCGGGAAGCTGGTGAGCGCTGAGCCGCGGAGTTCACGCCACGCGCGGAATGCCTGAAAGAAAACCGGCAAGTTCTTTTTCCGTCGCGGTCGCTGCTGTACGAAATTTTCATTTCGAAAAAAATTTCAATTTTTGAAAGAAAATCTTTGACTTTAGAACCTGGGAAACGTCAAATCGGGCACCATGCCGTAGGGTCTCCCGATCCTAAATTTTGGGCAGGAAGGAGGTGATCATGGAATCACCGGACTACTGTTGTAATATTAATAATCGGGAGGGATGTTTTTAAGCCTTCCCGAGACTTAACAGATATCCGGATCGCCGGGGCGTTCGCGCCCCGGTGATACTTACGGGAATCCGCGCGATTCACGTTTGACGCAATTTATATCTTCTTCGCTAACGCTATTTGTAAACACAACATGGCCACCGCCAGGGCGTAGTGGTACCAGTTCACCCGTAAGACGCCGGCCAGTTCGCCTTCGCCGCGCAAGCCCAGCCCCGCAAAAATAACGAGCGCTCCGCCCAGGATCGCCAGAAACGCGAATTCTTTATTATTCGCGAAATTGACCCCGCCCACCACGATGACGATGATCATGGCGAGTCCGCCCACGATCGTACCGTACAGTGCCACGGGCAGAACGGTGTAAAACAGGACGAAGAGCAAAATAAGCGCGCCGATCACTCCCAGCTGAACGTTGCGCGTGAAGTGCTGTGAGACCAACAAAAACGCGAAACCGACCAGGGGCATGCCCAGCTGACCCGCGAGTGTCGAGAGCAATCGATGCACCGGGGCAATATCCTCGACGAAAGCGAACCGCGCGACGCCGGCGCATGCCGCCAGCCCCACCAGCGCGAACCCGGGCGCCGCGCTGAGTTCGAAACGACCCGGATAAAAACGAAACGCGCCGAACAGGCAAACCGCGGCCAGAACCGCGTCAGAAACTGCGACTGAGTATAACATGGTGAGAGAGAAAGGCCTGGCCCTTCCTTTTACAAGAAGAAAAGCGTACGGATCGCCCTGACAGGCCCCTTTTTCTGAATCTAAGCGTTCATCTCAAAACTGTGCAGGCCCCGCCCCGGCCGGTCCGTTCCCGTCCGCAAGCGGGGGAATCGCTTCGATTTCGGCGAACAGATCGGCGGCCACGCGTTCACGCGTAAAATGACGGACCACGTATTCCCGGCCCTGCGCGCCCACCCGGTCGCGCAGACCGGGGGTGTTCAAAAACGCGTTCACTTCCGCGGCGAATCCGGGAAAGTCGAAATAAACGCGCCCGTCGCCTTTGCGAACGTGCTCGCGGAGTACCGGATTTTCGCCGTTGACCAGGACCGGCGCGCCGGCGGCCATCGCCTCCAGCGTGGCGATGCTCAGGGATTCCAGCGGCGAAGGCATTACGAAAAGCAGGGCACCGGCCATGAGCCTTTTTTTTTCGGCCTCCGTCACGTACCCGCGCACGACGAGGTCCGGGCGACGCGGCAGTTTCATATCCACCGTTCCGGTTAGCACCAGCGCGAGCGGACGATCAAACTCTTTTTTGAATCGCGCGAAATATTCGATCAGGCGACCCAGGCCCTTGCCTTCGTCAATGCGCCCGCTGTACAGAAGATAGGGGACGTCGAATTCGGAAGAGGCGGTGTCCGGAGCGCGCGCGAATTCCGCGTCGATGTACGCGGGCAGGATGCGACCGGGCAGGTCCCCCCAGAGTCGCCGTGAAAGATCCCGTTCGGCCTCGGTGAGCCAGAGAATCCCTCGAAAGCGCGCGGCCATGCGGCGAAAGATGGAAAGATACGCGGGCGGCTCGTCGTGCAGAGTGGAGATCAACAGCGAGCGCGCCGGATCCGTCCGCAGCGATCCAAAGTACGCCGGCGAATACAGATAGGTGACGAACAGGATCGCCCGGTAGCGCGCCCCGGGTCCGGCCAGCCAGTCGAGCAACGGCACTGAATGCGGGCCCTGGCGCCGGAGCCATTCTTCCTGTAGAGCGACGCTCCAGGGAATCATACGTTCGGATTCGGGCAGGGGCGGGCCGAAGTACGCCTCGGGCACGGCGGCGGCCGGTTCTGTTTTTCGCCCAAAATGAAATCGCACAAGTAATTCGTGCAATTGTTGCCAGCAGGCGTCCCGGCCCATCGTCACGGGAAATCGACGCACGCGTACGCCTTCGATTGTTTCCACACCTTCCGGAAGTTCGTTTTTCCAGAAACGCGTTTCAAGGGCCGTCGTCGTCAGCAGTTCGACCGGAGTACGCTCCGCGAGCAGACGCGCGAATTGCCAGGCGAGGTGTTCGGAGCCGCCCGCGATGGACGGATGCCAGCGTTGCACCACGACGGCCACGGACCCGGGGGCGGGGAGAGCCATGGTGGCGGGTTCAAGCATGGTCCAGGGTGAGTCGGGCGAGCGCCGCGGTGAATTTTCTGGTGATACGGTCGAGCGTAAAATTGCCCTCATACCGCGCGAAGCCGGCGGCGCCCAGGTTATAGGACAATTCCGGATTCGACAGTATCTTCTGGAGCGACGCGGCGAGCACCACCGGATCGGCCTGGTCCCAGAGCAGGCCGCCTTCTCCCAGGGTTTCGGGGATGGCGGAGGAACCCAGCGCGACGATCGGAATTTTCAGCGCCATGGCCTCCACCAGGGGCACGCAAAAGCCTTCGTGTTCGCTCAGGGTCATGAAACAATTCGCGCTCAGATATAAGGCCTTGAGAACGGGATCCGATACGACGCCCGAAAAGACGACCGCCTCCGCCAGGCCGTGTTCGGCGATCAGTTCGCGCAGTCCGGCGTAGTACGTTTCAAGTTGCGGATCGAGTTTGCCGGTGAGGATGAGGCGAGAGGCCGGGTTGTAGTGCAAATGGTACAGAGCGAAGGCGCGGATCAGGTTTTCGTATCCCTTGTTCGGCACCATACGCCCCACCATCAGGATGTTGGTCGTACCGCGCGGGAAATCCATCGTATATTCGCCCAGAGTCGCGATGTCAGGCTCTAAGGCGAAAAGGCGCTCGATCTGGTGGAAGGGCGGGACCACGAAACAATCGGCGGCCGCGGCGCCGGCCTCCAGCAAATCACGGCGACTGAATTCGGAATTGCTGAGGTACAGATCGCAGCCCGCGCGGAGAAATTCCGGCAGGAGTCGCCTGGCGACGCGGCAGCTATTCGCGATTCCCGCGTGGTACGGTTCGAAAAACTCGGGCGGGGTTACGTTATGATATCGCAAAATTTTGCGACAGGAGAGTTCGCGGAAAAGTTGCAGCGCGTACTCCCAGCCGATCGAATAATGATAGATCAGCAAATCGCCCGGGTGTTTGAGAAAGGCCGGCAGCTTGCGCACATGATAGACCCGCCGATCGGTGTTCCAGCCTTCGGCGAAGATGCGACAGTCCAGCCCCCGCGCCCGTAAAACCGCTTCCATGCCGAGGATATCGTTGCCGACAGCGTCGCGCATATCCAGGCGGGGAGTCAGAAGAGCGACGCGGGTCATTCGTTCGTTTGCCCGAACCGGGCGCGGGATCCTTGCGATGCGAAATTCACGCGGGACGGCCGTGGGTTCGGTTCAATTGAAAAAATCGTTGCCCTGCACGCCGCGGGCGTTGATTTCGCGGATGGCCTCATTGAGCTTTTCCTGCAGCCGGGCCGTTTCCCGGTTCAGATGATCGCGCAACATTTCCTGCTGGGTGATGAAGCGCCGCCGCGTAATCGGCAGGGTGATTAGTGCCCCCAGCCATTCCAGAAAATACCCGAACACAGGAACGCGGTACAGCCCGCCGGTGAGTACCGCCCAGGCCCAGCCCGTCAGGCGCACCTTCTGGGAGCGGCCTTCCGCGGACAGACGGAGTCGTAAGAGGATTTCGATCTTTGGCGCGCCCGAGCGCAGCAGTCCCAGGTAAAAACGTTCACCTTCGGGATCCGGGCCGTGGCGGAGCAGAGCCCGGTACGCCGCGGCCACGAATTCGCGGTCTTCGTACTGGAACAATTCCTGGCAGTGATACTGGCCGCGAAAGTTCTGCTGAAAGGGCCTCTGCCATTGCAGGGGCGATTCGCGCAGGGCTTGAATCTGGCGCGAAATCCGCGAGATGGGATCCGGCAGGGGGGCTCCCCGCAGTCCCTCGGCCTCCGACAGAATTTGCCGTTTCAGTTCGGCCAGATCGATGTGTTGAACGCGGTTCATGCTTGCGGGGGCCCCGTGCAATAAATATCGTCGGGTCCTCCGAACGCAAGCCGCTTTATTTCCAGCCGGCGGGGCTCAGGCCGCTCCCGAACCCGGGTCCAGTACCCGCCGAACGGTGCCAGGCAGGGGCATCACCAGCAGGAGCGAAACGGGAATACTGCGATCGGCCACCAGTTCGAATTTCCCCTGGAAACTGCACAGATAATTCCCCTGGCGATATTCCACCTGCGCTCCGAGGCCGGGCAGGGGGGCGCGGGACACCAGCCCGGCGAGGTCCGGTCCGGTTTCGATCCGAATGGCGATTTCGGTGTCACGCTGAAACAGGAGGCGACCGGTGAACTCTCCGGACCCACCGACGGTTCGTTCGGGCAACCGGATCAGCAGGGTCTGGTCGCTCCGGAACAATGACATGACCCGGTTTGCGGACCTGGAAACAGCGCGTCAAAAACAAAAATTTGACAGGGAAAGTCCGCGCCCCTTCCTGTTCGGAATGAGTCGAATTTATAAATCTTTACCGCTGGGCGGTACGCGAATTGGCCTGGCGTTTTCCGGCGGCCTCGATACCCGCGCCGCCGTCGCCTGGCTGACCCACAAGGGTATGCTGGTGTACGCGTACACGGCCGACCTGGCCCAGCCCGACGAAGAAAACGTGGAGAACATCCCGAAAGTCGCCCTGGAATACGGGGCGAAAAAAGCCCGCCTCATCGACTGCCGGGACGCTCTGGCGCGCGAAGGAATCCTGGCCTTACAGTGCGGGGCCTTTCACATCGCTACGGCAGGGAAAAAATATTTTAACACCACACCGCTCGGCCGCGCGGTCACGGCCACAGCCCTCATTCATTCCATGAAGGGCGACGATGTACACGTGTTCGGCGACGGCAGCACCCACAAGGGGAACGACATCCAGCGTTTTTACAAATACGGCATTCTGGTGAACCCGAATTTGAAAATCTACAAACCCTGGCTCGACGAAACCTTCGTCCATGAACTGGGCGGGCGCAAGGAAATGGCCGAGTTCCTGAGTGAAATCGGGCTGCCCTATCACACCGCCTCGGAAAAAGCGTACAGTACCGACGCGAACATGCTCGGCGCCACGCACGAAGCGAAAGACCTGGAGTTTTTGAACAAGGGCATGCGCATCATCGAGCCACTGATGGGTGTCGCGCACTGGAAACCGGAGGTGGTCATCCACCCGGAGGAAGCGGTCGTGGAATTCGAGGAAGGATTCCCCGTGGCCATCAACGGCCAGCGACTGAACCCGGTGGATCTGATTTTGCTGGCCAATGAAATCGGCGGACGCCACGGCCTGGGCATGAGCGACCAGATCGAAAACCGCGTGATCGAGGCGAAGAGCCGCGGCATCTACGAAGCCCCAGGCATGGCGCTGCTGCATCTGTGTTACGAACGATTGTTGAGCGCGGTCCATAACGAAAACACGCTCGACTTTTATTATACCCAGGGCCGCAAGCTGGGCCGCTATCTATATGAGGCCCGCTGGTACGATCCGGAGGCCATGCTGCTCAAAGAGGCGATGTATAAGTGGATCGCGATGCCCCTCACGGGTGAAGTCACGGTCGAACTGCGGCGCGGCGACGATTACAGCATTCTCAATACGGAGGCCGCGTACCTCGCGTACAACCCGGAAAAATTATCGATGGAAAAAACGGCTTCGGCTTTTACCCCGCTCGACCGCATCGGCTCGCTGGGGATCCTGGATCTGGGTGTAAGCGATAATCGCAATTTGCTCCTGCACATGATGCGAGCCGGCCTGCAGTTACCCATGGGCGGAGTGCCGGGCCTGGAAAGCGGCGAAGATTAGCAGGCCGGGCGAGCGAAAGGCCTCATGGGGCGCCCCGAACCCCGGTCGGCTACCCGTGATTTTCCGTGATTTTTTATTTTTTCGCGAGGAATTTCATCATTCCACGCAAACGTTTACCCACGCTTTCGATCTGGTGTTTCGCGCCTTCGGCCCGCAGTCGATTGAACTCCGGATACCCCTTCGCGGTTTCCTCGATCCACTGGTGCGCGAATTTGGCGCCTTTGTCTTTCTGAATTTCGCCGAGTATTTCTTTCATACGCGCTTTCGTGTCCGCGTTGATGACCCGCGGTCCGCGCGTCAGGTCTCCGTATTCGGCGGTGTCCGAAATCGAATAACGCATGCGCTCGATGCCGCCCTCGTAGATCAGGTCCGTGATCAGCTTGACCTCATGCAAACATTCGAAGTAGGCGATATCGGGATCGTACCCGGCTTCCACGAGCGTCTCAAAACCGGCCATGATCAAAGAAGTCAGGCCGCCGCAGAGGACCACCTGTTCGCCAAAAAGATCCGTTTCCGTTTCGTCGCGAAATGTTGTCTCCAGAATGCCGGCCCGGCCGCCGCCCACGCCGGAGGCCTGCGCCAGTGCCCGGTCCCGCGCTTTCCCGGTTGCGTTCTGGAACACTGCGATCAAGCAAGGCACACCGCCCCCTTCCGTATAGACCCGGCGCACCAGGTGACCGGGGCCCTTCGGCGCGACCATGTACACGTCCACGTCGGCGGGCGGAACGATCTGTTCGTAATGAATATTAAACCCGTGCGAAAAAACGAGGGCCTTGCCGGCGCTCAGGTGCGGCCGAATGCTCTCTTCGTAAATTTTCCGCTGCATGGTATCGGGAGCCAGCAGTTGAATGATGTCCGCTTTCGCGGCCGCGTCCGCGGGCGAAAGGACGGTGAACCCGTCTTCCTTCGCGGTGGCCACGGACTTTGAATCCGGGCGGAGTCCGATGATGACATTCAGGCCAGAATCGCGCATGTTCTGCGCCTGGGCGTGTCCCTGGGAACCGTATCCCAGAACCGCGATGGTCAAATCTTTCAGTTGCGAAAGATCGCAAGAATCGTCGTAAAATACCTCAGCCATTCGGTCAGAGTCCCGCGCGCCCCGGAACTGGCAAGGAAAATCACGGCCAGGGTTCATCCCGGACCGCGCCGCCAGACGTTTAAAACGCGGCGATCAGCACGGTTTCGATTTCATTGCGGTCCATCTCACGCGGGGTGTTGCGCGTGAGTGGCATCTTATAGGCCGCTTCGGCGATGTCGGGCAGATCGGTTTTTTTGATCTCAAAATCCGAAAGACGCTGGGGCACTTTCAGTTCCAGGTAAATTTTACGCACGCCTTCCACGGCCTTGATCGCGGCCTCGATGACCGTGATGTCGGTGATGTCCTCGTCAAGGGCCCGGGCGATCTGCACATACTTGGCGGCTGAAGTCGTGAGGTTGTATTCCATGACGTGCGGGAGCAGGATCGCCATGGCCATGTAAAAATCGAGGCCTGTCAGATTGAAAGTCGCGGTGGCGATCGAATAACACAGGCCGAGCAGGGAATTGGAATGCGCCATGCCGCAGAGCAGGGAGGCCATGGCCACGTTCATGCGCGCCGAATGATTGTTGAGATCGCCCACCAGGGTCACCAGGTTTTTCGTGATGAGTTCCAGCGAACGCAGAGCCACGGCCGTCGTGATGTCGTTCGCCTTGCGCGAGAGCATCGTC
This sequence comes from uncultured Leptospiraceae bacterium, assembly GCA_964631535.1. Taxonomy (GTDB): domain Bacteria; phylum Spirochaetota; class Leptospiria; order Leptospirales; family Leptonemataceae; genus CAZVZS01. The sequence goes on along the minus strand of CAZVZS010000036.1, from coordinate 19,160 downwards.
TCCACCGCGGCGGCCAGTACCGCCACGCCGCCGCGCGTAATCTCGTTCGAACTGAGGCTGAGCGAAATATTTGGGTCCACGAAGATCAGGGCCGGGAAGAGGCGCGCGTCGGTGGCTGTGAAGGTATTACGCAACTCCGGATTGTACACGGAAAACAGGGGCGTGCTTTCCTCGCCCATGGACGGGCCCGTCGGGACGCAGACCACCGGCAGCGGCGGTTTTTTGAGCGGCAGAGTCGTATGGTGCAGGTCGGTGGCGAATACCTCATTCGTGGCCAGCAGGGCGATCGCCTTGGCGGCGTGAAAACTTTCCCGCAGCCCGTAGGCCATGATCACGTCGGCCTTGCATTGCTTTACAAAATGAGCCGCGGTATCAAGTTCTTCCGCGGAGGGCGTTCCGTCGATATCGTCGTACACGATGCAGCCCGTCGTGTGTTTTTCCAGGCTGGTCTTGATCACGGCCAGTTCGTCGGGGTTGGTGAGTTCGCTGCGGATCGTCAATAAAAGGATGCGGGTTCCGATATCGCGCACGAGTGTGCCGATTTTATGCGTGGAATCCCGTTCGGCGAAGACGCGCGTCGGAAATTGATAATGAACCCATTCGAACATCGTAAGACCTGTTACCGAAAATCGCGACAGTCGCAAAACCGACGGGAGGCGGTTCCGGAACCGGTGCCAGGAAACCCGCGGAAGCCCCGGCGCTCCGACATTTTTTATTTTCGGAACATCACGAACTCCGCAAGCGCGTTCTTTCCAGACCGCGGCGAACGGCGGCCCCGGTGAGCGCGCCCAACTCCAGAAATATTTCGGAGGCGGACCTGGGTGAAATCCTGACCCGCGCCGGTGTGCCCCTGCCACCGACCGCTTTGCGGCAACTCTGGCAATTCCACAATTATTTACGCCAGCAGAATCCGCGTCTGAATCTCACACGCATCTACAATTTCCAGGCCATGGCGCGCAAGCATTATGTCGATTCGCTCCTGGTCGCGCCCCTGCTGGAACGGAGGGGGATTTCCTGGCCTGATCTCACGCTCGATCTGGGAACCGGACCGGGTTTTCCGGGCATCCCCCTGGCGATTTGTAAACCCGACCACCGCTTCATCCTCGCCGAAGGCCGGGCCCTGCGGGTCGCCTTTCTCCAGGAAGCGGTGCGCATCTGCGGCCTGACCAACGCCGAAGTGTTCGGCGGACGCATCCACGCCGGCCGCGGCCGCCCGGTCGACGCGGTGATTACCCGGGCGGTGGAAAGGATTCCGGCGACGATCGATCGCACCCTGCCTTTCCTGAGCGCTGGCGGACTTTTGATTTTTATGAAGGGGCCCAACTGCTCGGAAGAGATCGAACAGGCGCAGGGTCAGTACGGCGATCTGGTTGAGCTCGCGCTGGACGAAGCCTACACCCTGCCCGATTCCACCGACCACCGTCGCCTTGTCGTCTGGCGGCGACGTACCGGGAATTCCGGCCCGCGGCCCCGGCCGACCGGGGACGAAGCGCCGCGAGTGATTTCGTCCAGCGATAACGAAACGTTCAAGTCCTTCCGCAATCTACACACAAGCCGGGGCATCAAAAAGCAGGGCCTGGCCCTCGTCTCCGGCCGGCGGGTCGTAGCGGAGTATCTGGAGCGCGTTCCGGAACTCTGTCGCGAATTGCTCGTACCGGAAACACGGGAGACCCGCGATCGCCAGAGCCGCGAGTCCCTGGCCCGAATTCTGGCGATCGCCCCCGGCCTGCCGTTGCGCGTCTTCAGCCGGGAACTTTTTCAAGAACTGGACCTGATCGGAACCGGTCCTCCGCTCCTGATCATCGAACCCCGGCCGATTCCTGATTTCGATCCGGCCGCACCGCCGGTACCCGGGTGTACTTTATTTTTGCCCATGGGCGATCCGGAAAACCTGGGGGCCGCACTGCGATCGGCGGCGGCGTTCGGGATCAAAAAGTGTGTCCTGCTGCGCGAGGCGGCTCATCCGTATCATCCCCGGGCCCTGCGCGCGGCCGCCGGGGCCACGCCCGCGCTGAATCTTGAAAACGGAACCGGTCTGGCGCAACTGCCGGAGGGGGAGCAATTGTTCGCCCTGGACGCCGGGGGGGCAGATATCCGGGAAAACAATTTTCCGGGACGTTTTATTTTACTGGCCGGTCAGGAAGGCGGCCATGACAGGCTTTTTGCCCATGACAGACTTTCCGACCTTGAATTCAAAAAAGTGCGCATTCCGATGGGCCCGGCCGTCGAATCACTGAATACAACGGTTGCCCTGAGCATCGCTCTGTTTATATTAAAAGAAAAGAACCTGATTTAAAGTGGCGGCACGCGGTTTTTTTCCGGGAAAACTAAGCCCCGGGGCCCTATTTTTCGATAATGAAATCCAGAGGCATCTATATATGATTGGGAAGTATCATCACGGTCGAACCGTCCTCCTGGGCGCGTTCCTGGTCCTGGTTTCCGGGGTTTTTTCGACCCTGCTCAGCCAGCAAGAGAATATCACCGAAGCCGGTGCCGGATCCGCCGCTTCCGCGGACGGAATCCCGCTTCAGAATTACAACCCGATCGCCCTGACGGACCCGCGCTTTACCGTGAACAATATGAATTTCTCCCGGCGCTTCGCCTCCAACGGGGAAGGCGAATTCCTGGACATTTCGTTCGATATCACCAACCTGGTGAATGAACCGATCGAATTGTCGGCGTACGTCATGGCCTTCTGGGAAACCAATGCGGTCGATGAACCCTTGCGGACATATATCCCGTATCCCCTCTGGCGCCACCATGACCCGGATAAAGAACAATTCGTTACTCTGTATTCCACGGTGACCCCGCGCGACATTACCGACGCGGAAATCTGGAACGAAAAGGATCCCGATTTCAAGGCGTACGAGGTCATTATCAATCGGATGAAAAACTCGGTGGCCGGAAACCGACCGATTTCGGATTTTCGTCCGCCCTTCTGGAAATACCTGACGTACATGACCCAGAACCCGGAAAAGGGTCTCAACTTTACGCTTTACGGCCGGGTCGGCCCAACCCCGGATAAAACAATCCAGAGTAATTATATTCCCCCCACACCGGAGGAAAAAAAGAACAAAGTTCATAAAACCGTCGCTGAACACAAATACACCCTGCTCCACAACCGGCGTAAGTGCGAATTCCGCTCCCACCATTATACTCGCTACAGGGCCGATTTCAAATTTTTTAATATGATTTCGATCGTGTTGTTCGACCGGGGCAAGGTTCAGCAGGCCGCTGAACAGGCCGGACGAACCCTGGCCGAAAACGAAAAGAAAGTCGACCCCCTGGTATATAAAGTCACGTACGGGATCAATCCGCGCACGATCAAGTACTGAGACAGGGTTTTCAACCCATGCGTGAAACAGCGGTTTTGCGAGCATCGGCGAATTTAATTCGCTGAAGCGACAGCCGAAAAAGTCCATGAAGGGACTTTTTCGGCAACCTGTTAGAAAACGCGAATTTTCTCCAGATGGACTGCGAGGCTCTTTTCACCCTGGCCAAACAGGCCCCGGTCTCCTTCCGCGTTTTGATCCCCACCGCGCCGTCTGCGACCCGGTCGTTTCTGGCGCATGAGGTCCCGTTCGGTACTTAAAAGGCCTGCCAGGGCACTGAACACCTCACCCAGTGCCTGCGGATCCCGGATTTTTCCCATCACTTCAAAACCGCCATCCGCGAAAACCCGGTAATAAACACTTCCATCCCGGGTTTCCCGCCATCCGGTTGGGGCCGGACGGTACGTGGACGCCTGGGGGCTCAGGGAAAACTCAGGGGCCATGACCGGATTCTGCCCCGGAGGAGTTCCGCTCTCAGGAGCGTCAATGCTGGAACGTTTCTTTTTCACAAATCGATTCTACCACTCCCCTGTGACAGGAATCGCACCCGGTTCGGCGGACATCCGCCTGAATTTTCCGGAGCGAGGCACGCGCGAGCTAAGCCCCCGGTCCTTACCAAATGTTCATAAAAGTATAAAGAAAATCACTTGCTGAACAGGGACCCGCGACCGTGTTTATATCGTGCTCCTTTCGAAACACAATCACGGAGTGGGATCGGAAATCCAGCAGGTACTCGGCGGAACGGAAGCTGTCTTTCAATTGCCCGGCCTGGTCGGCGCACGGCTGCATCCCGTCGCCGGTTTTGCTCAGCGACTCCTCGGTGAACTCGATCTCGGGTTCCTGGGCGAATTCGTCCTGGTGCTGCTACGGGAAGTGACCGGCAATTGTTCGAAGGCCCACGCCAAACGATTGTTTTTTCGAAACGAGGGCCTGGATATCCAGAACCCCGGCCAATACCGCGCCGGGGTGGAACGATTCGGATCCGAAGTACTCGAACGCTGGGAAGCATTTCGCGCACAGAACGCGCGAAACGAATTTTTTATCGAGATCCGTTTTAACCTCAACGCGGACGCCCTCGTCCTGACGATCCGCAATAACTGTACGGTGCTGCCCCAGGAATGGGAACGAATCGAAACCAGGTTCGATACCTTTCGCCGCTATCCATCGCTGGAATCGGCCATGAAATACATCCGTGACGAATCGGAAGGCGCGGGTTTCGGAATTGTTTTGTCTTTATTGATGCTGTCCAACGCGGGGATCCCGCCCGAAAATTTCAGCATCCAGCGCGGGGCGACGGAAACCATCACGACCCTGGTCCTGCCGCGCCGGCCAGGTTCTCCCGGCGCGCGGCGCGAATTTCGCGAAAAAGTGCTCGCGGAGATCGAAGGTCTGCCTTCTTTCCCTGAACATGTGGCGCGTCTCATTCGCCTGTGCGATTCGGATCTGTCATCGGTGCAGGGCATCGCGAACGAAATCCAGAAAGACCCCGCCCTGACGTCGCAACTGCTGAAAATGGTAAACTCGGCCGGTTATATGTCGCGCTGGCAGAATCCGACGCTGACCGACGCGGTGAAAATCATCGGGCTCAAGGTTCTGCGGGATTTGTTGATGGCCAACGGCGCGCGCAATTTGATCAACGCGCACTTCCGCATTCGTGATCTGGAAGAACTCTGGGCCGGCAGCAACCGGGTATCATTTTACGCGCGCACCCTGGCCGGGGACCGTGTCCACCTGGCCGAACAGGCCGCGCTGGCCGGGCTGCTGCACAACCTGGGCCGGATCGTTCTTGTTTCGCTCAAACCCGAACCGGTCAAACGGATCATGAGCCTGAGCAAACGATCACCAGGTCGCGGCAGCGCGATCCTGGAAGAGATTACCCTCGGCATCGCGCATCCGGAAATCGGCGGGCTCCTCGGGAAAAAATGGAAATTTCCGCCGGGGCTTACCCAGGCGATTCGTTACCAGCAACGACCGAACCAGGCACCCGCCGAATTTCGCGAACTCGTGCGCACGGTGTACCTGGCCATTCGGATGCACGAAGCCGGCCAGTCCGCTGACGAATTTTTCGTAATTGAAGAAGAAATCCTGGCAGAATTTGGGATGAATTCGCCGCATGATTTTCTGGAACGCGCCAGGTCGCTGGATGTTCTGTTCAACGGCATCGAAAGTCCGCGCTGATGAGGTGCGGAGCGCGCCCGAACCAACAACTCATGGATGTCGTAAACCTGGATCGTGTTACATTCGTTCGGCAGGGAACCCTGATCCTGAGCGAGTTCTCCTGGAATTTCAATGCGGGTGAACACTGGGCCATCATCGGACCGAATGGCGCGGGGAAAACCACGCTCGTCGCCCTCATCTCAGGATACGCCTGGCCGACCACCGGAACCTTGCGGACCCTCGGCGCGACCCATGGCCGCGTGAATCTTCCAGAGCATCGCAAACAGATTGGCATCTTTCAACCCGCGCTCCAGAGCGGACTGGATATCTACCACCCGGGCATTACGGCCCTCGAGATCATCGAAACCGGCGCGAACGCGTCCCTGGCGAACTACGCCGAACCGTCGCTGGAAGTTCGCGCCCGGGCGCAGGCCCTGTTCGATCGACATTTTTTGAAAAAGGGGGTCGGCGGTTTCCCGTCGGGTCGCCCGTTCCGTCTGCTGTCGGCCGGTGAACGTCGCAAGGTATTGCTCCTGCGTGGCCTTATGGCCCGGCCCGGTCTTTTGATTCTGGATGAACCGTACGAATCGCTCGACATTCCCGCGCGGCTCGAGCTCGAAAAAATCCTGGTAAACCATGTGGCCGCCGTACATTTACCGACTGTTACGATTGTCCACCGCATCGAAGAAGTGCCGCCGTTTGTAACGCACGCTCTGCTTGTTAAAAACGGCCGGGTGTTTCGCGCCGGCCCGGTGGCCGACATGGTCCAGAGCGCCACGCTTTCGGATTTGTTCGATACCGGACTCGAAATCGGACGGCGTGGAACTCGTTATTATTGTATCCCAATTGATTCGTGATGGTACCAGCCGACCTCCACCGCGCCCAGAACGTTCTGCTCCAGCGACAACGCCCGGCCACACCCGTTCTGCCCGGCCTGGAGGAAGTGCAAGGCGCGATCGAACCCGCGGGGGAGGGTTTCACTCTGCGGCGCGGCGACCGCCTGCTGCACAGCCGTTACGATCCGATCAAAGAAGCCCGGCGTCTCGCGGAGGAAATCGAAATCGAACGGCCCGACCAACTCGTCTGTTTTTTCGGCGCGGGCCTGGGGTACTCCCTGCGCCTGTTTCGCGACCGCCACTCCAATCCCTGTCTCTGGTTCGAGCCGGATCTTTTCATCCTGAGCGCGGCCCTGGCAGTTTGCGATTTTCGCACAGAACTTCTGGATGAGAGTATACGCGTAATCCCGGCCCTCCCCGCCGAGGACGAACTGGCGAGTCTGTTTCGCGGGCGGGGCAATCGCCAGATCGTATTCGTGACCCACCGGGGCTCGCTCGGCGTCGCGGATCCGTACCGCCGCGCGCGCGAAATCTGCGAAACCTTCCTGAATAAAAAAGATGTGAACCTTGCCACGATGGCGCGCTTCGACCGCGACTGGTCGCGCAATTTGATCGCGAATTTTTACAATCTCGCGCGAGCGCGACCGGTGTCCGCGCTCTTCGGAAGCCTCCCGGGCGCGGCGGCCCTGGTTTGCGGCGCCGGGCCTTCGCTCGGCGAAAGCCTGGGAGCCATCGCGCGCCACCGCGACCGATTCACGCTCATCGCCGTCGACACAGCGCTGCACGTTCTGACCGGAGCCGGCATCGATCCGGACATCATCGTCTCGGTCGATCCCCAGCCGATCAATCGATATTACCTGGAAGGATATACGGGCAGGGCGCTTTTCGTCGTCGATCCCACGACGAGTTATCTTTCGCTGCGTATGCTGGCCGTCGATCGATTGTATTACACCGCGTCGCCCTTCGCGCTCGCGAAATGGTTTTTTTCATTTCTGGACGGCCCGCCCGGGGAAATCGCCTTTGGCGGCTCGGTAGCGACCAACGCGTACGACCTGGCGATCAAACTGGGCTGCGCGACGGTGCTGCTCGCCGGCATTGATCTTTCGTTCACCGATGGCCTGGCCCACGCGCGCGGGGCCGTACTGGAAGAACGTTTGAACTTCCGCGAATCGCGTCTTTTTCGCCGGGAGCTTCATAACCACCGCCAGCTCAGCGCCCTGCCCGTGCGTCATCTGCCGGGACTGGACGGCCAGCCCGTGGCGACGAACGACAAGCTGGTGATTTTTTTTCGCTGGATGGACAATCGCATTCGACTGGACGCGAAAGCCGGAATCCGTGTTTTGAACATGACCGCGCGCGGCGCGCGTTTCGGCGGTCTGGACCGCGCGGATCTGGAAGACTGGGCCCGCGCGGCCGACCCCGCCCCCCCGGCGGCCGCTAACGCTGCGGCGTCGCGCGAATCGGCGCAGCCACCTGTTTTTCGTATTACTGAATTTTATGATAGTATTCGTGAAAAATTGAACGAACTCGCCGAACTGGAAACGCCCCTGCGCGAAGGCGCGGAGCTGGCGGAGCGAATTTTACAAATGGCGATGGAACGAAAGCACGACGAACAATACCGGCGTCTTCTGCGTAAGATGGACCGCCTGGACCGCGTCGTGCGCGAAAAAATCGAACTGTCGAATTTTATCGGCGAAGCCGTGCAGAGGATCATTTTTCAGATCACAGAGGGGTTTGGCGGGTTGCTGGACGCGGAAGATCTGGCCGACGAACACCGGGAAACCGCGCGCAAATCCCGGCTCCTGTACGCGGGCCTGCTGGAGGCCTGTCGCGATTATCGCCGCTGGCTGGGCCATGCCCTGCGTCTGTACGCGGGGGAATAGAGCGGCCTCAGGCGGCCCTGCTTTACTGTTCGTATTTCGCGAGCACGGTAATCGCGCGGGCGATTTCAAAGTATTTCAGGCGCGCCAGATCCTCGACCGTCTGTACGCCGAACCCTTCTTTTAACAACATCGCGTGCCGCGGGGTCAGGCCTTCGAGCGCGTGGATCGGCGCGCGTTGCAGTTGCCCGAGCGTCGCCCCTTCGAATTCTTTCGAGACCGCTCCCTGGATATTGAACGGGGTGATCTGTTTTTTTACTTTCTTTTTGGCCATAGAGTCCCTCCGCGTTATTCTGTTGATGATCCGTCCTTCTTTTTTCGCCGGGGAGGCGGAGAGCGGACGTACGGCTCCGCCCGTCAGAATTTCCAGCGCCTCGCTTTCTTCGGGCGTCAACCGGTGCGATTCGCGTTTCTGTCGTTCGTTCTGACGCGCGCGCCAGATCAAAAAAACAGCTCCCAGGGCAAGCGCCGCCAGCGCGAGCAGAGCCAGTGACCGGAGCCCGAACAGGGCACCCGCTCCGGAACCGGCCGGGGTCGCGGAAACCGCGGCCCGTTCCTCGTGCTCATGGCGAGCGGCTTCCGTGGCCGTCAGGGTTCGCCGGGTTTCCGCGTTGATCTGCCCGGCCCGGGCGTTGGCGCGCGCCAGAGCGACGCGGCTTCCCGCCCCGTCCTTGAAGGTGGAGAGTTCCACCTTACGGTGCTCCCCGCGCGGCTGGCCGTAATAGACGATCGGCTCGCCGACCAGGACTCGATCCGGATCAATCCCGGCCCGAATCAGGATATCGGCCAGGGTCCGCCCGCGCGAACGGGCGATCAAATGCGAAGGTTCAAACCCACCGATGTCGCAACCATAACCCTGGATCAAAAAAGAAACGTCCGCGTTCTGGCCGGTCGTGAACTCGCGCAACCGGGCAAGGTCCGATTCGGAGGGACGAGTCGCCTGCAGTGAAAAATAAAAGGTCAGTCCCTCGTGAATCTGCGCGAACAGGCCCCCGAAGGGAGCCGTCAGCAACAAAACGAATACCAGACCCGCGCCCCGCGGGCGAAATTTCACCGCCTTAGAGTTACTGCCGGGACGCGCGTTCATGTCTGACAAAAACGTTCTGTATAAATTTTCGGTCTATTTCCCGCGAGCGCCCGATATTTTATTCAGGATGCAAAACGTCGATTTTTCCAGGATGATCAATCGCCGAGCGCCCGAGCGCGCTCCCCGTCCGGAGGATGTCCGCTACGATCGGAATTTTTCCCCGGCCGGTTCCACCGAAATCAAACGGTCCAACCAGGTGTATGTGGTAGCCCTGGCCCTGGCCCTCGTGGCCTTTACGGCGGGCATCCTGGCCGGGATGCAACTCGCGGGATTCCGGAATCTGGAAAAGGAAATCGTGAAATACCCCGACGGCGCCGCCCACGCCACCTCTCCAGAGACCGCGTCCGCGCCGGTACCCGCACCTTCTGTGGCCGGCCCTCCGGAAGCAGGTGTAACCCTCGCGAACGCGGGCCCGCTGGCGGGGGCTGACGGACTCGGTAAATACCTGATCAAAATCGGCACTTTCGCGCCCGAGGACGCCGAACGACTGGTTTTGCAGTTGAACAATATCCGCGAGCTGGATCCGGTCCTGCCCTTAAACTGCAAACATGTCAAACTGACCGTGCCGCGTAGAAAGCTGGCTTTTACAATTCCCCTGAACGAAGAAACCCCGAAAAAGAACGTATTCGTCGGTTGTTTCGGGGACCAGCGTCAGGCCGGTTCCGTCGCGAACATCCTCACCTCATCCGGTTTACCCGGTACCTCGCAAGCAAAACTGTACGAAATCGAATAACACCTTTTTTCCGGGTGGAGCCCGCGGCGCGCATCTTCCGCGCGGATCAAAAAATTGTTGATTTTCGCTTCGCCCGCGATACAGCAGGGCACGGCGCGCGCCGCGAATTCATTCGAGTTGCTTCTCTAAATAACAACCTCGCAAACCAAGGATACACAGTATGGCAAAAAAAAAGGCGAAAAAGAAAGTCGCGAAAAAAGCAGGCAAAAAAGCTAAAAAGACCGCAAAGAAATCGGCTTCGAAAGCGGGTAAAAAGGCCTCCAATAAGGCCGCCGCGTCTTCCGGCAACCAGGGTCCGACAGTTCCCATTGGCGGAATCGCCTGGTCAGAGGTTCACGTTGATAACCCCGGAGCGGTGGCCTCATACTATTCGAGCCTGTTCGGCTGGAAAATCAAAGAAATGCCCATGGGTCCCGGTCAGACCTACACGATGCTCAGCAATAAGGGCGTCGACTTCGCCGGCGTGACAAAAAAAGAACACGCCGAAGGGCCGCCCATGTGGTTGAACTATTTCAACGTTGCCAGCGTGGACACCCTGGCCGCGAAAGGGGAAAAACTTGGCGGCAAGATCATCGCCCCGCCCATGGATCTTCCAGGCACCGGTCGAATGGCCATCCTGCTTGATCCCGGTGGAGCGGCCTTCGCTCTGTTTAAGCCCTCACCAGGCCTCCAAATGTAAAATCACCGGCCCCGGTGGCAGCGGCAGATTTCGCCCCACCGGGTTCAGGGATACCTCAAAAGCCCGCATCTTTGGGTTTTTGAGACAGGTTCTACTCCCAGCTCATCAACTCCGTCGTCGTTTCCAGGCGCCGGTCGCCCCGTTTATATACGATTTTGTAGGGCGTTTTAAGCGAAGCGTCGCTCAAAAAGGTCATCACGTCCTGGATATTCCGGATCGGCAGATCATCGATCTGAACGATTACATCGCCTTTACGGATCCCGCTGCGGGCGATGGGCGCGTCGTCGCGAATCTCGCCCACTTCCAGGCCTTCCGCGTCGGTGTCATAATTGCCTGGCATCACGCCCAGGCGGACTTTGAACGAAAAAGCGGAGCGCTGCGGTTCGGCCGGCGCCTTCCGGAACGCCAGAGGCTGCGGATAGGCGCTCGCTTCGCGCACGATGCCGACCGTCATATTCACAATCGGTCGCATGCCTTCCAGATTCAATAAATCGATCGTATCGCGCTCGGTATGGTACTCGCGGTGGCCTCCCGTAAACAGGAACGCCACGGGAATATCCTTCTTATAGAAGGAACTGTGATCGCTGGGCCCGTATCCACCGCGAATCAACTTCAGTTCGACTCCCGGGGGAAACCCGGCCGCGCCAAAGGCCTTTTCCAGACTCTGCTTCCAGCGTTCGTCGGCCGTATCCGCGCCCTGCACGCTCAGACCCTTGCGCGCGCGCAGCCGGCCGACCATATCGAGGTTGATCATGGCGACCGCGCGTTTTCCGGGAGATGCACTGGATTCGGCGAAGTGCCGCGAGCCAAACAGGCCGCGTTCCTCGGCGTCGAAGGTTAAAAACAGAACGTTCGTCCCGGCCGGCAGGCGCGGACCGCCCGCGAGGGCCCCCGCGGCCTCAAGCAGGACCGCCACGCCGGAGGCATTGTCATCGGCCCCGAAATGGATTTCGCCTTTTTTGCCCATGCTCGAAAACGAACCATTGCCGATATGGTCGCGGTGCGCGCCCACGATCACCACCCGGTCCTGGGGTCCGGGGGGATACAGATACGCGCCCGTGTTGGTCGCCTCCCGTTCGTCGGGCTTATGGTCCGATTGCAGGGTGATGGTACCGAGCGTCTCGCCCGCGCGTGGCGACTTTTCGCCTTTTAGCATTTTTTCTTCTGTTTCGCGCAAAAAAGAAACCGCCTGCAGCATCGGGCCGGGTTCGGCGAACAGGGTGACCGGACCTTTGCCCGGGTTCGCGCCGATATCGCCGGCGGAAATGGGTTCGGTGCCCGCCCGGCCCAGGAAGAGTACGCCGCGGGCTCCGGCCTTGTGGGCCGCTTCGTATTTCGCCTGAAACGACATGTATTTCGCGAATTTTTCGTTTTTGGGGCCGCCGGGACCGTGCCGCAGACAGAGCAAAACGCGGTCTTTGACGACCTGCCCGGCGAAATCGTTCCAGTCGGGCGCGCTCAAACAGAACCCGAGAAACACGAGATCGCCCGTGACGGTTCCGGGTTCGGAAAACGGCAGGGGCTCGGGAACCCCCTGCAGCAAGGGATTCTTAAAATCGGCCCCGCGTACGGCCGGGAGCGGTTGAAACTCGTACCGATTGTTTTTGCCCGGCGCGCGTCCGGCTTTAAACGTAAACTTCTGTTCGAACGAGTCGCCGAAGGCCGGGGCCAGCCCCAGGCGCTCAAACTGCCGGGTGACGAAGGCCGTAGCCGCGCGAGCCGGTTCGGTTCCGGCTTCGCGCCCGCGCATTTCAGGATCGGCCAGCGTTTTCGCGAAAAAGCCCAGGTCCTCCACCGTAACCTCCGCGCGCGGACGGTGTTCGCAGGCTGTGGCGTAAATGGATAACAGAGCCGTGGCGCAGAGGGTCGACAGGCGCGACCGCGCGAAGCGAGTGAGGGTCATTCTTTCCGCGCCCCCCGTTCCCCGATGAGAATCCGTACGCCGCCTGCCAGGAAGGATACGCTGATGCGCGCGAGCACCCAGAGTACCAGGACACCGAGGCCCAGAGCCAGGTAACCGCCGATGGCGTATACCTGTTCGTCCGAAAACAACGAGGGCAGACGCGCGTCGATTTTGAAAAACGATTTTTTTTCCTCAACCTGCGGCGCGGCCGGGCGGTGGATCTGTTCGCGAATTTTCAGCCAGTGCAGGGTTCGCTCCGGTTCGCGAAAAACCCCCAGCGCCTGGTCGAAGGCCGTGTACCCCAGATAGGCCCCCGCGGCGAGCAGGACGAACCCGACGATTTTTTGTATAATATTCATTGTGGCGCTCCTGAGAGCCGGTCCCAGAACCCCTGGGCGCGGCTGCAAAATTCTCACGTGATAGATACCTTAATTTTTTAAACGGCGATACACGCGAATCGAATGGTCCAGAAAATCGGACGAGACCACGAAGGCACCGTCCGGCGACACCGCCAGGCCCGTCGGCTGGTTGCCGCCTTCCCAGAATTCACTCACCGTGAGTGTTTCAGTGTCGATCGTATAAACCCGGCCCATTTCGAGGCCCCTGTGCAAATAGCCCTTCGTGGGATGATTCGGCCCGCGACAGGAAACGTACAGTCGTTTGCGATCCGGCGAAAGGTCCATGGTGTTCGGTTTTGAATAAACCTGAATGTACTGTAAAAATTCGCCTGTTTCGCCGGAATACGCTTCTACGCGCGCGAAAGACATATCGGATACGAAAAAGTTCTTGTCCGTGTTGACGATGTGGCGTTTGGAACCTGGCACGCCGAAGCGCCGCAGCTCGCGGTCGTTTTCCAGATCGTATTCCACCACCCGGCCCGCGCCGTCGGTATCATTCTTCCCGCCGAATTGCGCGATCCGCAGCAGGCGGCCGTCGTTTGAGATTTGCATGCCGCGCGGCACACCGCCCACGCGGATGCGCCCCGTAACCGCATGTGTGCGCGCATCAATCAGGGAAATATCACCCGTATTCCAGTTGGAAGCGTACACGCGATGGCGGGCCTGGTCGTAACAGAGCACTTTGACCCAGCCGCCTTTCAGTGAAATCGTTTCTTTATAGGCGAGCGTCCCCAGATCGAACACGTGCACCGTATGGGTGTACATCTGTGAAACCCAGAATTCGTTTTCGTCTCGCAGTACTACCGTTTCCACGAAACCCATGTGGCGGGCCCATTTCGCGGGCGGGCTGACGCGCGTAACCTCCCCGGTCAGGATATTGACCACATCGGCCCCGTCCCCCAGCATGAGTGGCAGGACCACACGCCGCGCGTCCAGGAACGTAACACTTTTCGGCTGTCCGCCCACGGACCAGCGCGCGAAAAATTCGTGCGCGCTCGTCGCCTGATCGAGGACCATCAACTGAGTGGTTCGCGCGTCCCCCGCGGTCATCACCCGGTACGCGGTTCGATAGCCTTCGTGCTCGATCGCCAGCCGAAAACCCAGTCCATCCTGAAAGCGGGGCGCGTCAAATTGTAAGAGGCCGAGGGTTTTATCGCTCTGGATCAAGCGCGCGGCCACCGGTTCGCCCTCAACGAGGATGCGGCTTTCGCGGTAGGGCTGCACGAAGACCCGGAAGGGTTCGGTGGCGATTTTTTCCCGGCTCGCGGACCGCGGCAAATCTTGAAACGCGGGCGGCTCGCCATGATCCGGACCGGGAGCACGTTCCTGGCCCGCCGCGCAACTGAAGAGGAATAGAAAAACGGCCAGCGCGGGGGTGGCCGAAAGTTGGCGTGAAAACGACGTCATGGATGCTTTCCGAGTCGCAGACCCCCCGCTGCCGGTCAATCGAATTGTCCCATCTTGATTCTAAACAAAGGCCGCGGGCAGCGCGAAATTGCTTGTCGGCCTGGCGGCCAGGGGGGAAGCTTCGTCGGTGCCCTGGACGGCCTTCCGGCCAGAGGCATTGTGTTCACCAGGTATGCGCCCGGCTTTTGTCTTAATTTTTATCGGAATTACTGTTTGCGCGGGGATGAACCTCCCGGGAGAGGCGCTATCCCGGCCGAAGGCGCTCCAGGTTTCGCAGCCGGAGTACCTTGCCGAATCAGGCAGTGCGCCGGACGCGGCCATGGTCCAGCGCCAGTCCGGATGGACGACGGACATTGAAAAGTTACCTCTGAATCCTGGCCCGCTCTGGGTGCGCGTTCGGGTCCACAATCCGGACGATTCCCCCGCGCGCCAGGTGCTGGTCCTGTCGCACCCGCAGCTGGATCAGGTCGATTTTTTCGCTCCGGACCCGCGCGGCGATTTCGCGCCCCCTCTGCGTCTGGGTGACGCCCGGCCTTTCGCGGAACGAAATGTTCCGTACCGTCGTTTCGTATTTCCGATCGACCAGGCCCCGGGCGGTGAGGGCGTCTATACTCTCCGTATCGAAACGCAAGGACTCATGCGCGCCGACTTCGCCATTGTGGATGAACAAACCTTCGTCGCGCAGGCCGGACGCGAAGACCTCCTCTTCGGCCTTTTTTTCGGCGCGATGGCGATCATGGCGCTCTACAATCTGGTCGTGTTTTTTTCCATTCGCGATGTGAGTTATCTGCTTTACAGTGTCTGGGTCCTGTCGATCGGTTCGTTTCTGTTCACGCTGGAAGGTTTCGCGTTTCAGTACGTATACCCGGATTTCCCGGCCCTCAACGCGGTTAGCACGCAGGTGTTTCTGGCCCTCTCGATTTTTACGGGCCCGCTTTTCGTGCGCGCTTTTTTACGGACGGGGAGCGGGGTCCGCTTTCTGGACCGGTTGCTGCTGGTGCTCGCGGGCGGGGGTTTGATCGCGCTCGTCCTCGCGTTCCTGGACCCGATGCTCTCGCTGCGCGTCGGCGCGCTCACCGCGGTTGCGGCCGCTCTCGTGGTTCTGGTCACCGGTCCGCTCGCGTTCCTGCGCGGCACAAAACCCGCGCGATTCCTGGTGCTGGCGAATTTCGTTTTGTTGATCGCGGCCGTCGCGCTCGGGATCAACTATTTCACGTCACTGCCGGAAACGTTTTTCTCCCGGTACGGGGTGTATTTCGGCTGCGCGCTCGACGCGGTGTTGCTTTCGCTTGGACTGGCGGACCGCATTAAACTGACGAATGAGAAATTGCGACTCACGGCCCTGTCGCGCGATTACATGCAGGACATCCTGTATTCGCTCAACGAGTGTATGCTCGTCATCGACGTGTACGAACGAATTCGAACCTGCAATCCGGCCGTGCGCAAACTGGTCGGTTACTCCGTGGACGAACTCGAAGGGCGGCCGATCGGGGATCTTTTCGTGGGCACGCCGCCGTTTCGGACGGGCGACAACATCGACTGGAAGTACGACTCGATTCAACACATGCGCGTGACGCTCAAACACCGCGACGGTCGCGGGATTCCGGCCAGCTTTTCGTCCTCCGTGATGCGTGACGCCCAGGGCCGCGTGGAAGGCATCGTGTGTCTCGCGCAGGCGCGCGAAAGCGCGCAGGCCCCACTGACAGAACCGCTGCCAGCCGAACGCGCGACGGAACTGGTGAACTTCGGCCAGACCCTGCGCGCGCCGATCCACGTGATTCTCGGCATGTCCCGTCTGCTGGAAAACGCGAATCTCTCCGGGGAAGAGCGCCGTTACCTGGCCTTGCTGCGCCAGGGCGGCGAAACCCTGCTGTCCATGGGCGATCGCCTGGTCGGCGGGGCGGAAAACGATACCGGAACCGAACCGGGCTCGATCCTCTTCAATCTGGAAGATCTCCTGGATTCGCTGGGAGAGGGCCTGGCCCTGGGCGCGCACGAGCGCGGACTGGACCTCGCTTTTTTTATCGAACCGGATGTGGATCTTTCTCTTGAAGGCGATTTCGTTCGACTGCGTTTGATTCTGTTGCAACTCCTGGAAGAATCGATCCGGGTCACGCACCAGGGCACGATCTCGCTGGTCGTCAGCCGCGGCTCCCAGGGCGATACGCCGACCTCGGTCTGTCCCATTCGTTTTTCCGTTCGTCGCGTGCCCGGCGATACGACACTGGAAAGCGCCGGCTCGCAATTCCCCGCGCAAAAAAGAATCGCTCCGATTCTGGCGACGATCGGTGGTCGCATCGAACCGGTCGCCCGCGAGCCGCGCAATGAATTTTCGTTCTCACTGGGCATTGTCATCGCCGCGCCGGGCGGCTGGGCGCGCGAGAAACATCCGCCCCGGCAGGAAACGGTGCTGGTCGCGGACGGTTCGGACTCACACCGCTCCGCGGTTCGTGAATACCTGCGCGGAGCGGGACTTAACGTAACTGAGGCGCGGGATCCCACTCTGGCCGTCCAGGCCCTGTCACAGGCCGCGGGCGATGGTCGCCCTTTCTGGGCCGCCGTAATTGATGGCGGCTGGCTGGCCCGGGCGCAGGAAGGTGCCGCTTTACGCACGGCTCTCGAGGCGGCGCGAATCCATGCCCCGGGTTTTCGGGTCTGCGTAATGTTGCTCCTCAACACAGCCCAGGAGGCCGGGGCCGCTGAAAACGAAATGTTACAATTTCTGATGAAACCGGCCAAACGCCGCGAGCTGCTCCAGCGACTGAACCTTCATCTCCCGGTCGGGGAACCAAAATCTCCCGCGACCGAATCGCCGCTGCGGATCCTGCTCGCCGAGGATAACCAGGACAGCCAGCTTCTCTTTCAGGCGTACGTGCGCCACACACCGCATTCGGTCGACATCGCCACCAACGGCGAGGAAGCGGTACAATTGTTCAAAACGGCGCACTACGATATCGTTTTCATGGACATGCAGATGCCGGTTATGGACGGGTTCACGGCCGTGTTCAAAATTCGCAAATGGGAAGAAGAACAGGGAACGGGCCGCAACCGCCAGCGCACGCCGATCTATGCTCTGACCGCGTTTTCGCTGCGGGACGATGTGGATCGCTCCTTGCGCGTGGGGTGCACCGGCCATATCGCCAAGCCCGTCTCGCGCGAGATCATCCTTGACCTGCTCCGCGACCCCGGCCGCTAAGAGCCGATCCTAAAACCCCCGTTCGCGAAAGAAAAATCGCTCCGGGGGTTTTAGGATCGGCCCGGGAAATGGGGAAATCCTGGCCTTCGGGGGGCCTTTTGCTTTCTCTGGAAAATTCCAGGATTCCTTTGAAAATTTGGTTTTTGGATTGGCTCTAAAATTCGTTCCAATTTTTTCAGCGCGCTGGCATTTCTTCGTTCCCTTTTTTTGCTGGCGGAAATTGAGGCACGCGGGCAGGATCAGGTCCGTTTCGTCCAAATGAATATGTATCGATTCCATTTCTCTCTTGCGGTCCTCGCGGCAGTTTTGTCCCTCTCCCTGGCCGGGTGCCGGAACCGGGAGCACCAGATTCACAGCCGGGATTTTATCTCACCCCCGTTCACCGTGGACGCCATCTATAAATCCATGCAGGGACCCGTGCAGTCGATCGCCTTTGATCTGCTGGAATCGGAGCGGCCCGAACTGGTCTGGTTGACGGGCTTCGGCTCGCGCGTGGTGGATGGGGAGGGTCAGCCGATCACCCAGACGTATATGTGCCACACGAACCTGGTGTACCGCGGCCTCGTGGAACACCAGCGTACCATCCCGTCGGAATTGCAAAGAACGAAATTGTTCACGATTTCCCAGGGAGAGGAAGAAGCGCGCTTTCCGGAAGGATTCGGCATGCCGGTGCTGAGCAACGTCCGCGGCGCCAGCTTCGGCGTGTTCAACCAACTGCTCAACATGAACTACCGCGATTTCGCCCGGGTCCGGCCGCAAATTCGCTATAAAAATACAATCCATTTTATTCGCGAAAAGGAACGTGCCCGCCCCATTCGCCCGCTTTACCCGGCGCTGGCGCAGATCATGGTTTCCGTCAACCGGGAGCAGGCGATCTTTAACCTGGCCACGCCGACGAAGTTGCAGGAAGAGGCCAGTTGTTCGCGCGGAGACAGCGCCAGCATGGTATTCCCCGACAGCCACGACCAGCGTTTCACGTACCACTGGAAGTTGAAACCCGGCCGCGAAACGCGGCGGACTTTGATTACGAATACCATGTTAAAACTAAAACACGATACGACGATCCACTACATCGCGGCCCACATGCATCCGTACGGGGAACGACTCACGTTCAAAGACCTGACCGAAAATCGAGTCCTGTTCGAGAGTAAAATGACCATGCTCAAGGACAGACTCGGGGTGGAAAAAGTTGAACATTATTCGAGCGCCGAAGGCCTGCCGGTGTATCGAGACCACGAATACATGCTCGAAAGTGTCTACAATAACACATCGGGAGAGGAACAGGACGCCATGGCCATCATGTACTTTTTCCTGCTCGATAAAACTTTTCAACTGCCCGACTGACGGCCTGAGACCTGACCCGGATTATGCGCGAAATTCTCCATGAATTTTTGTGCTCAAAGAAAACCGCCTTTCAAGGCGGTTTTTTTCATTCCTCGGTGACACCGGATTTTTTTGCGTGAAACAGTGTGTTGCCCCCACAGGCATACGCTGCCGCGAAGCCACACCCACTATGTCAAGCAACTTGCAATTTCCGCTCGTTTTCTGAATA
>CAZVZS010000035.1:13047-55885 GCA_964631535.1 uncultured Leptospiraceae bacterium | reverse complement strand
ATGAAAGGAACAGTCTTTCTATTGCCTGAATTACTGCATTATCTTCTCCTGGGCAAAAATTGAGCGAGCGTAGCGAGTCGAAATTTTTGCGCTCGCAATTTCCGAAGGAGGCTCCTGTGGAGCCTGCGCAGGAAATTGCAAATTTTTTTCAAGTAGACAGGCCGTAACTGGCCGTGGGCCGCCGTGCTTTCGGAACTTCTCCGGAGCGGCGGCTTTTTCATGTACCACTATATAGCAAAGCCTGAAACCTGATAAATATCTCCCGGATTTGCTCGAACGAGCCGAATTCTCTGGCGGCAGATCCGAAATCCCGGTACTTGAGTTCCACCAATTGAGGCAGGTTTTCGAGGTCCAATTCCTGGACGCCTCCCTGAATGTAATGTTCCAGGACGAACTCCAGGAAAGACTGCTGGTAATCCGCGCAGTCTTCCATAATCCGTTCGTGATTGGCCGCGACCCGCTCACCTCGTGAGATCGGCGCCAGCTCGAAGGCGATGAAGGCCAGCACATCATAGAGGTCGCAATCAGGACGGTTGATCATCTTTGCGATTTTGCTTAACTCGGCGGGCCCGAAACCTTTTTCTTCCAGGCCTACCAGCAAGTTCCGCCGTGAATCGGGACGGCTCCACATGAGGAGCAATTCGGCCCGATCCTTGAAAAATTCGGGCAGTTTTCCGTAGAGGCGTTCGATGAACTCCGCGGCCGGGATCGGGTGGCCGTCTTCGTCCCAGAACGATTGGTGGACGATATAGTCGATCTCCCGTTCCTTCCCGTCCCTCAGCCTGACTTTGATTTTTCGCGGGCGGGACGGGCGCGGCTCTCCGTCCTCACCTTCGCCATCCTCGTCTTCGTCGTCGAAATCGTCCGGATCACCTTTCGGCGGGGGATCGTCATCGTCGTCGTCTTTTTTTTGCGGTGGTCCGTCCCATTCAGGGTCGTGAAAATGTTTGTAGGCTTGAACAAAATCGAAGATAGTGAAGTAGTCTTTGCCATCGAACAGGCGCGTACCACGACCGATGATCTGCTTGAATTCGATCATCGTGTTAATCGGCCGCAGGAGGACGATGTTGCGCACGTTTCGCGCGTCGACGCCGGTAGAAAGTTTGTACGATGTCGTCAGGATGGTCGGGATGGATTTTTCGTTATCGCGGAAGGCGGACAAATGCTGTTCGCCCAGCGTGGCGTCATCAGCGGTAACGCGCACACAGTAATGCGGGTCTTTTGATTTCTTCACCTGATTGATCAGGTCGCGAATCATTAGCGCATGCTCCTGATTGCGGCAGAAGACCAGGGTTTTCTCGCGCTGGTCGATGATGTTCATGAAGATTTCGACCCGCTTCTTTTCGCGGGCCCGGATTTCGATTTTCCGGTTGAAATCTTGTTCTTTGTATTCCTGGTTTCGGTCAATTTCGCCTTCGAGGACTGTATCGTCGTCTGTGTAGCGATATTCGTCGAGGGTCGTGAACACCTGCTGCACCCGGAAGGGCGTCAGGTAGCCGTCGTTGATGCCCTGTTTGAGCGAGAACTCGTAAACCGGCTGGCCAAAGTAGGCGTAGGTATCGACGTTGTCCGTGCGGCGCGGGGTGGCGGTCATTCCGAGCTGGACGGCCGGCGCGAAATGTTCCAGAATCCCGCGCCAGGAACTTTCGTCGTTGGCGCCGCCACGGTGACATTCATCGATGATCACCAGGTCGAAGAAGTCGGGCGCGTACTCGCCGAAGTAGGGCGCCGGATCCCCGTTTTCATCCTTGCCGGTCATGAAAGTCTGGAAGATGGTGAAGAAGACGCTGCCGTTTTTCGGCACCGCGCCTTTCTTGCGAATCGACTCGGGATCGATGCGCACGAGGGCGTCGTCGTCGAAGGCCGAAAAATCGGAAAAGGCCTGGTTTGCCAGGATGTTACGGTCGGATAGAAACAGGACGCGCGGCAAGCGCCGTTCGTTCGTACTTTTGCGCCAGCCATCCAAGTTCCAGCGACTCTGGAACAGCTTCCAGGCGATCTGAAAGGCGATGAACGTCTTCCCGGTTCCGGTAGCGAGCGTAAGCAGGATACGATCTTCGCCGCGGGCGATGGCTTCGAGGGTCTGGTTGACCGCGTTCTTCTGGTAGTAGCGCGGTTCGTAGGCCCCGCCCTTCGTTTCGAAGGGCACGGCGGCGAAGCGTTCGCGCCAGTCCAGGTCTTCGGGAAAGCAAGTGCGATACAGGTCGTCCGGTCCGGGATAAGCGTCGACGTAGCCTTCCGTGCCGGTCTCCATGTCGATCTGATAGATGGCCCGGCCGTTGGTGGAATAAGCGAAGCGGATCTGCATGCGATCGGCATAGTCCTTCGCCTGGCCCACGCCTTCGGTGTCAGCCTTATCGCGGGCTTTGGCTTCGATCACGGCCAGATCCTTTTCGCGGTAGGTGAGAACGTAGTCGGCGGTCAGCGCTTTACCGCGCCGGCCCTTGCTGCCGCGCAAGATGCCTCTGGTGATCGGCACCTCGACCCGGATCTGGCTGTCGTTTTCGCCCCAGCCCGCCGCTTTGATGACGGGGTCGATCAATTCCAGCCGTGTCTGGGCCTCGTTCATGCCAGTTGTCTTAACTCCGGTGTGTCTGCATCCGTCAGCTCGCCGGCGAATGCTTTCTTGAGCAGGGATTGTTTGAGTTCATTGAGGTCTGCGATCTTGCGTTCGTAGACGGAGGAGAGGCGCTGGGATTGTGCGGAGATAACATCTAATCGAGCAGAAATTTGCATTTGCTCTTCAACCGAGTTCGGAAAGCGAACAGAAATTGCGCCCAGTTTGACCGGAGAGGTATGTCGGACTTTTGCTCCGGATGCGGTTTTCTGAACTTCATTGCGGAAGCGGATAGAATTAAATTGATGAAAGAAAAATTCGTTACTCCATGGAACCCCTTTCTTAACTTGAATCAGGCCCAATCTTTGATTGTGAAGGTACTGATTTGACTCTGGAATAATTATTGTACTCCCTAATAAGCCAGCCGCTTGCTCTGTCATGGCAAAAAGAAAATCGTCTTTCTTCAAGAGATAACCGTCAGGGATCGGCCCTTTGTAGAATTTTGTTTTAGCACCTTGATCGCGAAACCCACCTGTTTCGTAAAAGTGCCCTGGTGTTAGTAGAATATAATTTCCTTCTTTAACGAAATATTTACTTTTGAATGCAAATCCATGTTTTATGGAACAAAGATTTCCCAGTAACTCCTCGTTCCATGATTCACTTTCATGCTGAAATGTCGCGTTAAGAGTATAGTCAAATACTAGGCGCGCATTCTCCCGATTCCGCTCCGCATTTTCCAGCGCTGCATCAATCGCTGCAAACGCCTCGTCTAAAATTGAAACGATGCGTTTTTGTTCGGGGAGTGGTGGGAGGGGGATTGGAAGTTGCTGATAACCTTTGAAATCCAGATTTCGAATTCCAGTTGAGCGCCTTTGGAGGAACTCTGTTCTACCAGATAAATAGATGAAATGTAAATATTGGTGCAAAAAGCGCGGAACAATTTGAGTAAGGTCTTTGATTCGAATTACTGAAGTAAAATTACTGAAAGAAAAGTCCCCTGCTATTCCATAAAACAGTACGACACGTCCGACGGGCTGTTTAGGTCCACCTCCAGATTTTTCTAATATTATATCACCATCATTAAGACGACGCGAAAAGAATTGTTTTTCTTCAACTTCAATATAAGCGATACTTGACGTGTCTAATTGCCCGTCTAGATTAAAATTCGTATTTCGAATAACTCCAACGGTTCTAAAAGGAGGTTTCTTTCCCTTCCATAGGCCATTCTTGAATTCGCAAACTTCCCCCAGGTTCTTCACCTCCCACCCCGCCTTCACAACATCCCCCGAATCCCCGCGAGCAGCTCCGTGCTTTCGGCGTCGAGCGCTTCGATCTCGTCCAGAATCTCCACCGGATCACGCAAGGGCGCTTCTTCGGCCCTGTTCGGATTCTGCACCGAAAGATCCCAGTTCTCTTCGTCCACGTCCTTGATCTGCACCGACCAGGATCGATCGGACTGTTTGAACTTCGGCTGGAAGGCGATGAACTCGGCGAGATCGTCATCGTTGAGCGGGTTGGTCTTGCCGAGGTTGCGGCCGGGATCGAGCTGGTAATACCAGACCTTACGCGTGGGTGCGCCCTTTTCGAAAAAGAGCACGACGGTCTTCACGCCCGCACCCTGGAACACGCCACCGGGGCAATCGAGAATCGTATGCAGATTGCAACTCGAAAGTAACTCCCGGCGCAGGGCGACCGAGGCGTTGTCGGAGTTGGAAAGAAAAGTATTCTTGATCACCACCGCCCCGCGGCCGCCTGCCTTGAGGCGTTTGATAAAGTGCTGTAAAAACAGGAAGGCCGTTTCGCCGGTTTTGATCGGGAAGTTGTGCTGGATTTCTTTGCGTTCCTTTCCACCGAAGGGTGGATTGGCCAGGATCACATCAAACCTGTCTTTCTCCTGAAAGTCGGCGATGTTCTCGGTCAGAGTATTGACGTGGGCGATGTTCGGCGCCTCGATCCCGTGCAGGATCATATTCATGATGCCGATCACATACGCCAGACTCTTCTTTTCTTTGCCGTAAAAGGTATGCTTGCGCAGTGTTTCGAGTTGCTTTGTGGTAAGTTTCCCGCCCGTGGATTCCAGCAGAAAATCATGCGATTCGCACAGGAAGCCCGCCGAACCGCATGCGCCGTCGTAGATCGTTTCGCCGATCGTGGGAGCAATAACTCTGACCATAGCCCGGATCAAAGGTCGCGGCGTGTAGTATTCGCCGCCGTTGCGCCCGGCGTTGCCCATGTTCTTGATGCGTGACTCGTAGAGATCGGAAAGCTCATGCTTTTCTTGCTGCGAACGAAAGCGCAAGCAATCGATCTGGTCCAGCGCGTCGCGCATGTTGTATCCGCTCTGAAACCTGTTTTTAATTTCGCTGAAGATTTCTCCGATTTTGTATTCGATCGTGTCGGGACCGGTGGCCTGCTTGCGAAAGCCCTGCAAATAGGGAAATAGTTTCCCGTTGACGAACCCGATCAGGTCGCCCCCGGTCATGGCTTGCTTACGGTCAATTTCGCCGTTTTTGTCTTTGGGCGCGGCCCAGCTCGACCAGCGAAACTTCTTGCTGAACAGGGGCTCGTGGCTCTGGCCTTTGAGCGCGGCCCGGGCCTCCCGGTCCACTTCCTGGTCGTCCAGGTATTTGAGGAAAAGGAGCCAGGAGATTTGCTCGGTATAGTCTAACTCCGATGCGCAACCGGCTTCTTTGCGCAGCACAGCGTCGAGGTGCTTAAAGGCTTGTTCAAACATGGGAAATTAATTTCTGGCGCATTTGGCCCCAGGGCCGGGAAATCAGTCAAGTAGAGCAGAATTTCCAAAGGGGGGTTCGACCAGCATAAAAAACCGCTTTTCCGGCGTTTCACTCCGCAAAACCACGGGATCAAGCCGGGTTGGCCGGCATGCATTGGGTCCGGATTCTACTGCGGCTCCGGTTCTGGCAGGGCGCCTTGTGCTGCGCGAACTCTATGCCGGCAATCCTGAGCCAGCGAGAACTCTGCCTGATTTCTTAGGAGTCTCGTCGATTTCTAAATGTAGGAATTGAAATTGTGGCCACAAAATACTGGACGGATCGAGGCCGAATGAAAATAATATGGATATGGACCAGAATGATCCGGCACTCAACGCGGTTCTCCAGCTTTCGCTTGAGGAACGTATCCAGGCGGTTCGCACGATTCTGAAAAGCATTTTCCAGGCCGAGGATGCTCCTCTTTCGGACGAAATGATTCAGCTCCTCAAAGAACGGCTGGAAGAATATCTCAACAATCCCGATGCTGGCGAAGAATGGGAGGCCGTGCGGGCCTCCCTCGAAGCCGCTTCGTGAAGTCCAGAATTATTCTCCGGCCAGGAGCGCGCGCCGACCTTGCCCATATCCGCTCCTGGTATGAAGAGCAGCGCTCCGGGCTCGGTCGGGATTTTCTCAGGTCGGTTGACGAAGCTCTGAAGTTCGTCGCCCGCTTTCCACGCAGCCGGCCGAAAGTATACGGGGATGTCAGGCGGGTTAATCTGGCCGTTTTTCCCCACGCTATTTTTTATATCCCCGCAACTCCGAACATCCAGGTCCTGGCGGTCCAGCATCAGGCCCGGATTACCCGCAAGCGCCTCGAAGAATTGTTTGAAATTTCCCGCTTTCAGGCAGATCTGGTGGTCCCAGCGCTTAGGGATGCGCAGGGGCGCGCAGCGCACCCTACTGAATTTGAACGACGGGTCAGGAATTGTTCGATCAAGTGAACCCGCTCACCCCCTCACCCGCGCTCGACGATATGAATATCCATCCCCAGAATCGTGCGCCAGCCCTCCCCCGCATGATCGAATGAATCGAGCGAAACAGGCGAAACGTCGTGGAAGAGGCTGGAGCCGGCGTCGGCCTGGAAGAGACCCTGCCCGGGTTCGAGGACGTGCGTAAAATAAACTGTGGAACGGTCGGGCCCGTAGATCCGGCTCTGGCCGCCCGTGATACGGTGGCGCGCGAGGACCAGGGCCGAGATGATATAATCGCTGCCGTCCTGGTGAATGCCTTCGGGCGAGTTATCGCCGGGCGCGGTGCCGCGCGCGAAAATCTGGACCAGGTGCACATTGGCCTCGAACGCGCGCACGGCGGGATCGGCCTGGCCCACCAGGCTACCGGCTTTTTCCAGGAAGGTCTGAAAACACGGCAGGGTCAGCATCTGTTCGGTGCGGTCGCGGAAGCGGCGACGCAGGGCGCGGTAGTCGCTGGTGTCTCTGATGCGAAAATCCGTTTTTGAAAGGCCTTCGAACTGCCAGCGGTCCGTGCCCGCGCGGCGCAGGAGAAAATTGGCGATGCAACGGCGACGGTACGGACGCAGCGCGTCGCTTGCCGCGCGGGCCGCATCGTCCAGCTCCGCAATGAACGGATCCAGCGCGGCGTCGCTGAGTGCACCTTCGTAGTAGGCGGGAAACAGTTCGTCAAGTTCGGCGCGCCGCGCGGGCAGATGGGCGCGCAGTAAATCCATGCGCATCCGGCGCACGTCGTACGCATCCCATTCGAGTTCGTCGTGGAGCGGAACGAGTTCCGCGTTCAGAGCGGAGAGGTTCTGGAACGCGAAGAGCCGGATCGGATGCGCGATTGCCTGGCCCGAGGCGGCCCCGATCGATGTTTCATCCGTCAGGATATTCATACTGCGACAACGCGTTCCCTTCAGTATCGGGGTTTAACGATCCGGACTGGAGCTCCCCGCCGTGGCGAGCATACCCTCGCGCAAAACGAACCGGACGATCTCTTCCAGGCCCGCGCCTGTCTTGAGATTGCTGAACACGAAAGGCCTCTCCCCGCGCATGCGCCGCGTGTCGCGTTCCATGACTTCGAGCGAGGCGCCAACGAAAGGCGCCAGGTCGACCTTGTTGATGACGAGCAGGTCGCTTTTACAGATGCCGGGCCCGCCCTTGCGAGGAATCTTGTCGCCAGCGGCAACGTCGATCACGTAAATCGTTAAATCCGACAGTTCAGGCGAAAAAGTCGCGGCGAGATTGTCGCCCCCGCTTTCGATGATGATGATATCCAGCGGTTCCAGGCGACCGACGAGTCCTTCGATCGCGCGCAGATTGAGCGACGCGTCCTCGCGGATGGCGGTGTGCGGGCAGCCGCCTGTTTCCACACCGACGATGCGATCCGCGGTGAGGGCCTGCGAACGAATCAGGAACTGCGCGTCTTCTTCGGTATAAATATCGTTCGTGACGACGGCGATGCGGAGTTCATCGCGCAATCGTTTACAGAGCGCGTCCACCAGGGCCGTCTTACCCGAGCCGACCGGCCCGCCGATTCCAATGCGTAATGGTTCCTGCATAATTCGCCTTGATTTAAGTTAAAAATAAACGTGTGTATTGCGACTCGTGCAGAGCCGAGGCGAGCGCGAGCCCTGGCAGGGAACACCCGATCGCGCGCGTACGCACTCCGCGCGCGTGTTCGACGGCGAGGGGAATGGCCCCGGCGCATCCAGCGAGAATCCGCCGACCGTCCGTCTGACCGAGCGGGACGAGTTTGACGGCCGCGCCCACGCGGTGCTCCGCCCAGGACCAGGCGTACGCGGCGAGCGCCGTTTCTTCCGACACTCCGCGTGCGGCCATGACCGCCGCGAACGCGCCGACCAGGGTGCGCGACGCGTTCAACCGCGTGTCGGCGCCCAGGGCCCGCGCGATGCGCGCGAACGAACTGCCCGTATCCAGTTCCTCGGCGCGTTGTTCGCGGGTTTCGCGCGAGGCGATTATAAAGTTTTCCCAGTATTCGAACCGGCTCGCCCGACCCGAGAACGCGGCGCGGTGGAGTCGCAGGAAGATCGGCAGATCGAGCCGGGCAAGGCTCGTCACCATGGTACCGAGAATCCAGGCTCGCGCGCCCGCGAAGTCGCGCACCCAGCCGGCTTCGACCGCGAACTCCAGACCCTGGGAATACGCGAAACCCCCCACCGGAAGGGACGGGCTCGCGTATTGTAATACGTTCAATAATGAATTCAATTCACTCATGGTGATGGTGCGCGTGGCCCTCGTGATGATGATGGCCATGCGCATGATCGTGATCATGGCCGTGTTCATGCGAGTGCGCGTGGCCGTGGTAAGCCCCGGTTTCCGGCTCGAAGGGCGCCTCTTCGCGGATGACACTCAGACCGAGCTCGCGCACCATCGCGTCCAGAACATGATCGTGGGGATAACGCACGGCGCTCTCCAGGATTTGCAGGGGCACATGGCGATTGCCCAGGTGATAGGCCGCGCGCAGCAGGGCCAGCGGATCGGCGGCCCGCGCGGTCGAGACTGTTTCCGCCGCCGAGCGAATGGCGACGAGTTCACCCGTCTCGGCGCGTAGAAGATCGCCGTTGCGTAAAACTCCGCCGCGCGGCAGGAATACGCCCACGACCCGCCCGTCGATCAGGGTGGCGCGAAAACGACTGCGGGCGCGGGTGTCGAAGGGCACGGACAGAATCGCCGCGTCGGTCGACTCCGCCGTGACTTCCGGGGCCCCGTTAGCTTCAAGTTTTTCGGTGATTCGAATCATTTTCGTCAAAAAAGAAAATATCGTTGGGTTAGAGGCAATGTCACGGCGTGCTCGCACACGAGCAACTCCCCGTTCGCGCGGACCTGGTAGGTCTGAGGATCGACTTCCATGAGCGGGGTCAGATCGTTGTGGACCATGTCTTTTTTACCGATATCGCGCGTACCCCGCACGGCCACGTGGGCGCGTCCGGGCGCGCCGGACAGGGTTTCCAGATAGGCCCGGGAAACGAACGTGACCGCGGCGCTATTCGTCGCCCCGCCGAACGCGGCGAACATCGGCCGGTAGTGCACGGGTTGCGGCGTGGGAATGGAAGCGTTCGGATCGCCCATGGGCGCCCCTGCGATCTGGCCGCCTTTCAGGATCATGGCCGGTTTCGCGCCGAAGAAAGCCGGCTTCCAGAGCACCAGGTCGGCGAGCACTCCCTCGCGAATCTGGCCCACTTCGTGGGCGATGCCGTGGGCGATGGCCGGGTTGAGCGTATACTTGGCGATATATCGTTTTACGCGAAAATTGTCGGCCCGCGCGTTGTCAGCGGATAGCGGGCCGCGCTGGACCTTCATCTTGTGCGCGGTCTGCCAGGTGCGGGTGATCACCTCCCCCACGCGGCCCATGGCCTGGCTGTCGGACGAGATCATGCTGAACGCGCCCAGATCGTGCAGGATGTCCTCAGCCGCGATCGTCTCGCGCCGGATGCGCGATTCGGCGAAGGCCACGTCCTCGGCGATGGACGGGTCCAGATGATGGCAGACCATGAGCATGTCGAGGTGTTCGTCGACGGTGTTGATCGTATACGGCCGCGTGGGATTCGTGGATGACGGCAGGACGTTCGCTTCGCCGCAGAGTTTGATGATGTCCGGCGCGTGACCGCCGCCCGCGCCTTCCGTATGATAGGTGTGGATCGTGCGGCCCGCGATCGCCGCGCGTGTGTCTTCCACGAAGCCGGATTCGTTGAGCGTATCGGTGTGAATCGCCGTTTGTATATCGAACTGGTCCGAAATGCGCAGACAGCAATCGATCGCGGCCGGGGTCGTGCCCCAGTCTTCGTGGAGCTTGAGGCCCATGGCGCCCGCGCGCACCTGTTCTTCCAGCGCGGCCGGCAGCGACGCGTTGCCCTTGCCGAGAAAGCCGAGATTCATCGGAAACGCCTGGGCTGCTTCCAGCATGCGCGCCAGATGCCAGGGCCCGGGCGTGCAGGTTGTGGCCGCCGTGCCCGCGGCGGGTCCGGTGCCGCCACCGATCATCGTGGTCACGCCCGACATGAGCGCCTCTTCGATCTGTTGCGGCGCGATGAAATGAATGTGCGCGTCGACTCCGCCCGCCGTGGCGATGAGGCCTTCGCCCGCGATGACTTCGGTTCCCGGACCGATGACGACGTTCACGCCCGGCTGCACGTCGGGATTGCCCGCTTTGCCGATGCGAAAAATACGTCCTGCCTTCAGGCCGATGTCGGCTTTATAGATCCCGGACGGATCCACGATGAGCGCGTTGGTGATCACGGTATCGACCGTCTCGGCCGACACACGCTGGCTCTGGCCCATCCCGTCGCGGATGACCTTGCCCCCGCCGAACTTGACCTCTTCGCCGTACACGGTGCGGTCCTCTTCCACTTCGATCCACAACTCCGTGTCCGCCAGGCGCACTCTGTCCCCCGTCGTGGGCCCGAACATTTCGGCGTATGCTTTGCGGTCTAACCTGGTCATATTCGATTTTTTTTACCACGGGGGCACGGGGGACACCGGGTTTTATCCTGTACCCTCTCGGTCCAGACGTTCCGCCCGTTCGCGGTTCTTAAACTTTTGTAACTTTTCCCCGTGCTCCCCGTGCCCCGTCCTTCATGCATCCAATCGCCCCATCACCGCGGCGCGGAAGCCGTAGACTTCGCGGGTACCGGCGTAGGCGACCAGCTCGACTTCGCGGGTCTGGCCCGGTTCGAAACGCACGGCGGTGCCCGCGGCGATGTTCAGGCGAAATCCGCGCGCGGCCTGGCGGTCGAAATCCAGGGCCGGGTTGGTCTCAAAAAAATGATAGTGCGATCCGACCTGGATCGGCCGGTCGCCCGTGTTGGACACCGACACGCGCACGGTTGGCCGTCCCGTGTTGAGGGTAATTTCGCCGGGGAGGGTTTCGATTTCGCCTGGAATCATCGCGTTTTCTATTTAACGAAATTCAACCTATAAAATCGGATCGTGCACAGTCACGAGTTTGGTGCCGTCCGGAAAGGTCGCTTCCACCTGGATTTCGGGAATCATCTCAGGCACCCAGTCCATCACATCCGCGCGCGCAAGGATCGTCCGTCCGTACTCCATCAACTCGGCCACGCTGCGTCCGTCGCGCGCGCCTTCCAGGACCGCGGCGGAGATGAAGGCCACGGCCTCCGGATAGTTGAGCTTGAGCCCGCGCGCCTTACGCCGTTCGGCGAGCAGAGCCGCCGTGAACAAAAGCAATTTATCTTTCTCGCGCGGAAGTAATTCCACGGGTCATTGATACGTCTCACGTCCGAATTGTCAAGAAGCGCGTCAGGTATTCCAGATCCGCGGACGCAAAGCTGGCCGGCTAAATACGATCGGTCGCAGGACCGCGCGCACCGCTTCCAGAACAACGGCGACATCGGCGACATGCTCGCCCAGACAACGCGCGACGAGGAGATCGGGATCGGGAGACGTAACGCCGATTATAAGTCCGCCTGGCGGATTCAATTTTTCGAGCATTGTGCGTACAGTCGAAACAGATTGCGCAAGTTTCGGCGCCACACAATACAAACTGCCGTAAACCGCGCGCCCCTGCCAGCCATAAGCCGCGCCCAGAAGTTCATCGCCTCCATTCAGGGCTACCCGCTCATGCAGCGATGCCCTGCCGGCGCGCTGGATTGTCAGTTTCTGTTCAAATTGCCCGCGTTCGAATCGTTCGGACGCGGCCGGTCGTCCAAGGCAAATAATTTCGCGTCCGAGATACCGGCCCGTTCCGGACACGTTGACCCGCGTTTCCAGCAGAGCCCGCGCGTCCGCGAACACGATCGTTTCCTGGGGCAACCATTCGAGCTCGCCCGCGCACACGATGCGCTGGGAGACTCGCGCGCGAGCGCCCGCGCTACGGTAAAATTTCGCGGCGGCCGGGGTCGTAAGCAGAGCCGCGGAGGACGGCCCGACCACCACCCTCAGGTTGAGTTGGTCCCCGCCCACCATGCCGCCGGGCGGGTGCAGGATGCATATGTGCGGACAGAGCGTACCTTCCGGATAAAACGGACGCTGCACCAGAAAAGGCCCCCGGTGCGCGCGTCGCGTGAGCACGGAACGGTCGCCCCGTCGTTCGACTTCCAGGTTCAAACTGGCGCCCCAGCCCGGGCTTGCGGGCGCGGACCGCGACGGCTCGGTGGTGGTTTCACCGGGACTCACAGCGGTGTTCTTTGCCCGGCGGCGCGGGAGTCAATCTCTTATGGTCGGAATTGCCAGTGTGCAAGGCCGGCGACATGTTGATCGTCATGAGCGCGACGGATATAATGCCGGTCGGCCGTCACATAGACGCCGCCGAGCACGATCGCGAGCGCATGGTAGGAAACATCGTAAAACGTCCCTCCGTTTGTTTCCACCAGAGTCACAGCGGTGGCGAGCAGCATTGCGGACGGCGGATGCACAATAAACCCGAACTCTTCAAAGGCACGCAGTGCCTGCCCGGCATTTTCCCCGAGCAAACGGCAGAGCAAATTCCCCGCTTCGTAAAAAAATAACGCGGGCACATGTACTTCAAGGGCGCCTTCCAGAGCGGCCGCACGAATTGCCAGAGCCTGGCTGGAATTTTCTTCTTTGACAAAGATCCATTTCAAGAGCACCGACGCATCGGCTACGACCGGTTTCATCGCACGCGATCCTTCCGGATTTGTTTCACCAGGTCGGCCTTCCGGGTTGTTTTCAGCCGGTCCATCGCCGCCGCTGCCTGGCGGCGTTTTTCGAGGATCAGGAACATGCGAATTGCGTCGTTCACGGCCCGATTTCTATGTCCGGTGGGAATTCGCGAAAAATCAGCCCAGAGATCCTCATCAAGCAGGACATTCAAACGTTTCGACATACATAACCCCAATGTGTATAATATACACACAACTTTCCAGCGTCCATCCTTTTCCCGGTGGCGCCCCGGAACGGCATCAAGGCCCATCCGCCGACCGCGGCAGCGATAGAGCGGCCGGTCCCAAACCGCGAGCGCAGCCGAGCGGTTTCTTCCCGCAACGCGACCCGCAGGGAGCGTTGCCTTATGAAAACGCCGCGAAAGCGCGACGGTCGCACGGGGCAGCGTGGCCCCGGCGCGACCGGGCCGCCCGGAAGAAACCCGGCGGCCTGTTTCGCCTCTTCAAAATCCAAGATATGATCCGGCGAAATTGCGAATGAGGAAGGGCAGAATCATCTCGTCGAAGCCGAACCAGTCGCCGTAGCGCGCCCTGAGCGGCCGGTAAACTTCTTCGATGTACGCGTCGGCGGTCGCGGGATTCTCGATACGTCCGTGTTTTTTCATGGCGGCGAGCGTGAGCCTGCGTGATTCTTTCATGAGGCCCGCGAAGTCGGCCAGGTCCTGTTTCGTGCCCGGGTCGAAATGCGACGGGATGAAGGTCGTGAACTCCAGCCCGAGCAGGCGATCAAGGGCCGCGACGTAGCCGGGATAAAAAAAATCCGGCAGACCGCCCGGTGGAATGGCCCGCACGAAGCCGAGGTCCGGCGCGAAGAGCGCGCGCGACTCCGAGAAATAAAACGCGTACAGGGTATCAGTATGCGAACGACCCATGTAGAGCATTCGAATGGTTCGGCCTCCGATCGTCAGATCGCGGTCACCTTCGATCGTTTCCGTGGGCGCGAGCGCGTCGACTTCGAACAACCGCCAGTACTCCGGGACTTTCGCGTGGGCGATGACCCGCCGCGGTTTCAGGACTCGCCCGCCGGCGACGTGGTCCAGGTGGTAGTGCGAATACACCAGCGCCACCACGGGCTCGCCAGGGAAATGCGCGTCGAGTTCTTTTTTCAGATTCAGGGCGAACTCTTCATTGAAACTGTCGATCACCACCAGACCGCCCTGGGTACGCACGATCAGGTTGCGATCGAAGCCGAAACGGTAGCTGTAAATTGTATCGTCGATCCGGTCGAAGCGTCGCGCGACCTGGTCGGACGGGTTAAAATACCCCCCGAGGTTTCTGAAAAACAGGCGCACCGCCAGGTCCGGAACCCTGCAGGCCGGGGCGGCCGCGCTCAGCGCGAGAATTAACAGCACGGAAACGAGTCGTCCCGCGCGTGGTTTGATGTTCGAGTTCATGTTCGTTCTCCTTTTTCACCGGGGTATTCGGCCCGGAATAAGGCAAACATAACACGATCGCGCGTTTCTGTGAACAGGCGCTATGTCATGGGAGCAGGACGCGCCCCCCGAAATCGCATGACGTACGTAATGAATCGGGTCAATTTTCGAGGGCGTGCAGGAATACCGTGAGACGCTGCCAGCGGTCGCGGCTGCTTTTTTCCGGCGGATCGATCGGATCGATCGTTTTGCGATAGATCTCCGACAGATGATTGCGAAACGTTCCGTCGCTGATGGCCAGCCGCCTGATGATCTCTGCGCGCGGCAGACCGCGCGCCAGGTCTTCGCAGATGCGGGCTTCCTGGTAAGTCAGACGATACTCATTCTGTAAACGCACGAAGAGCGGCGGGTCCGCGCCGGCCGCGTCCCGCGCCGATGCGTCCGGCGCTGGCGGCCTTTCGCGGGCGGGTTGAAACAACCATTGGAACATACCCAGCGCGACCAGCGCGGTGATCAGGCCGACCAGACCGGTGAGCGCGGGGGCCGCGGGCAGGATGAATTCGAGCAGAACCCAGGTCACGAGCAGGCCCGGGCAGACACTGGCGAGCGCGCCCGCAAGTCTGAGTAAAAATCGTCCGCGCGGGTCAAGCGGAGCGCGGCGATGTAGAACGGCGGTGATGATGAAACTCATCAGCGCATCCACGAGTGACGCCAGCGGAAAAAATGAAACGCCGAGCAGATTGAGTCCGTTCGAAAACAGCCCCGCCCACCAGAGCGCGAATAAGATCAACACCGTCCGCGCGCTGACCGCCCCGTCCGCAAGGCGCCCGGCGCGCAGGGCCGCCAGGGTGAGCAGGCCGAAGGCGGGCAAAACCGACAGGCCGAACACCGCGCCGAGCCCGATCTTCGCGCCGGGTCCGGCCTGGGGCAGGTAGCCCCAGGCGAAGCGCCGCATGCCGCTGATAAAAAAATCGCCGCCCCGCAAATATTCGACGCCGGATGTGAGGGCCAGCGCGAATGCCAGCGTGAACAGGAGCGCGACCGGAACGCGCGCCGGCCGGGCCAGCAGAGCGCTGACCGTCCAGAAAAAAGCGGGCCCGAGCGAGAAGAGGAACGGCCGCATCAAGAACAAAAAAAAATACGCGCGGTCCGGGTCGTCGGCGGAGACCATCAACGCGACACCCAGATTGAATCCAGCCAGACAGAGATACAGTACGATCATCGGCCAGACGAATGCGCCCGCCCTGCGACCGGGCAGGAGAAACAGAACCACCGCGAGATTCGCGCAGAAGGCGGCGGCGGAAAGGACCGGAATAAAAGGAAAGGACATCGCTCGTACCGTTCTCGGTCATCAGAAAACGCCTGTAAATGAAAACTCGACGCAAGCGCGGCTCCCGCCCGCGAATCCGGCGAATCGTTCTGGTTGACACCAGACCCCCCTAAAAAATTGTTTCCTTTTAATAGGTACATCAAATGGCAAAAACGTTCTTAATCACCGGCGGCGCCGGATTCCTCGGTATCAATCTGGCGCGTTTTCTTCTGAACAAAAAATACAAAGTCGTTTCGCTCGATTTCGCGCCGTTCGACTACGAAGATTGCAAGAACAAGGTCAAAATTTTCGACGGGGACATCCGGAACCCGGAGGTCGTCGCGCGGGCCATGAAAGGCGTGGACATCGTCGTGCACACGGCCGCCGCTCTGCCACTGTACACGAAAGAAGAAATCATGACCACGGACGTGGACGGTACGCGCGTGCTTCTGGAGGCCGCGCAGAAAGAGAAGGTCGAACGTTTTATTCACATTTCCTCCACCGCCGTCTACGGGATTCCGGATCACCATCCGCTGCTGGAAGACGACAAACTGGACGGTGTGGGCCCGTACGGGGTCGCGAAGATCGCCGCCGAAGAAGTCTGCCTTGAATTTCGCAAAAAAGGAATGATCGTGCCCATCATCCGGCCGAAATCGTTCGTGGGCCCGGAACGCCTGGGCGTGTTCGCCCTCCTGTACGATTGGGCCAAAGACGGCAAAAACTTTCCGATGATCGGCAACGGCAAAAACCGCTACCAGTTGCTGGATGTCGAAGACCTCTGCGAAGCCATCTACCTGTGTGCCACGAAGGACAAAAAAGCCGCGAACGATACATTCAACGTCGGCGCGAAAGTGTTCACCACCATGAAAGAGGACTACCAGGCCGTTCTGGACGAAGCGGGTTTCGGAAAAAAAATCCTCGGATTCCCCGCCTGGCCCATGATCTGGACCTTGCGAATCCTGGAAGTGTTTAAACTTTCACCGTTGTATAAATGGGTGTACGAAACCGCGCACAAGGACTCGTTCGTTTCCATAGAGAAAGCGGAGAAGAAACTGGGTTACAAACCGAAATATTCCAATAAAGACGCCATGGTCCGCAACTACCACTGGTATGTGAAAAACCTGACCAAATTCGAAAAAACATCCGGAATCAGCCACCGGGTTCCCTGGGACCAGGGCATCCTCAAACTGGCCAAAGTGTTTTTCTGAAAATTCTCCGCGTTCCTGGTTTCCCGGGGGTCACCCGCCCGGGTTCGACTTCCGCTCGTCCAGCAGCCGGTTGACCAGGTACAGAGCGGAACGGATCTCCACCGGGGTGCCCGGGGTAATCCGGCACCGGCGATACCGGTCGCCATCTTCGGCCCGTTCGAGGACCGTGTGCAATTCAGCCAGCGGCAGAATCAGGCGGCGATTGAGCCGGCCCAGAATCGCCAGGCTGAACGCCAGCGAAAGTAACCCGACGAGCACCGCCGACCAGGCCCCCGCCCGCCCCAGACGCTGCGCTTCCTCATCCGCGTTTTCCATGGCCTCGCGATTCACGGCGATCAGCTCGCGCAGGTCCTCGATGGCGGCGTGACGATCCGGTCCATCTTTTTCAACGACCCTGGGCCCGTGTTCGCGTAGATCGACCAAACGCGGATGTTCGGACGTTTCAGTCACGTTCTGTTCCGCGCGACGGAGCGCCTGTTCGTACCGCGCACGCGCCGCCGCGTTCAGGGGCCGTCCGCCCGCCAGCGAAAGTTCAATGAGCATGTCTTCGGCCGCGAGAATCGAATATACGTTCTCGTCGATGATCCGCCCGATGGCGGGCCCCATGCGCACGAAGAGTCCGATCGCGCCGACGGTGAATAACAAATTGAGAACGACCAGCGCGCCTACCGAAAGAAACAACTCACGTTTGAACTCCATGCTTTTCGCTCCAGTCCATCATTTCCGTTACGGCGCCTTCGCGCCCGACCACCACCAGCACGTCCCCCGAATCGATGACGGTGCCGGCGCGCGGCAGGATAACGGTTTCCTGACCCACTTTCCGAATGGCGATTACGGTGATGCCGAACCGCCCCGGTAATTCCAGGTCGCGCAGTTTCCGGCCCACCATGGCGGTCTGCACTTCCGCTTCAGTGATGAGCACGCCTTTGCCGAGGGGCATTTCACCCAGGATACCACGGTGCAGAATGTTCGTTGCGAATCGTTCGCCGAATTCGCGCTCCGGGTTCACGACCTGATCGGCGCCCACCAGCGCGAGAATGCGCGCGTGCACATCCGTATTCGCGCGGGCGATTACGCGCGGCGCGCCCATCTGGCGCAACAGAGCCGTAACGATAATCGACGCTTCGCGCGACTCGTCCCCGATCGCGCAGAGACAGACGTCGCGACGATCCGGGGCCGTCTGGGCCAGGGCGTCCGCGTTCGAGGCGTCGAAACAGGCCGCGTCCGCGGTGAACTGCGCCGCCTGACGCACCCGTTCCTGGTTGATGTCCACCGCCAGGACTTCCACTCCGCGCTCCGCGAGGGCCCGCGCCACGGCCATGCCGAATTGACCGAGGCCGATTACGATCGCCTGGCGCTGGATAAAGCGCCCGTTTTTGGTACCGGACCGCGAACGTTTTTTATCCGACATCGATTTCTTCCTCCGGCAATTTCAACAGAGCCGACGTCCGTTCCTCGCCAAGCAACATAAAAATGGAAAGTGGCCCGACCCGCCCGAAAAACATAACCACCATAATGATTACCCGACCCACATCGTCAAGGGCGACCGTGCCCCCGATGCTGAGACCCACCGTACCCAGCGCCGAAACGACCTCGAACACAAGAACACGCGTGGGCATGGCCTGGGTGAGAAGCAGGAATATCAGCACGACGAAAAGGACCATACCCGCCATCATCGTAACCACCGCCGCCCGCTGTAAGGATATCTGCGGCACGGTTCGCTTAAACACGCGCACTTCCCAGCTTCCGCGAACAGCCTGCAGCGCGGCCAGCAGAATTACCGCGGCCGTCGTGGTTTTGATCCCGCCCGCGGTTCCGCCGGGGCCGCCGCCGATGAACATAAAAACGAGCATGACCAGCAGAGTCGCCGGGCGAATCGTTTCCAGGGCGATCGAGTTAAATCCGGCCGTGCGGAGCGTCACCGATTGAAAGTACGCGTTCTGCACGCGATCGAGACCGGAAAGCGTACCGAGCGTATTGTCCCATTCGAACGCCAGGATCAAGACCGTACCGGTGAGCACCAGAATCGCCGCGGCGGCGAGCGAAAGTTTGGTCTGGGCCTCCACCGGACTTCCACGCCGACGAAAGAATTGCGGAAGGGTCAGGATCACCGCGGGCGACAACCCGCCGGCGATGATCAGGGCCGCTACCGTTTGCAGAACTACCGGCTGCGATTGGTACGAAATCAGATTATCGCTCTGAATCGCGAAGCCGGCGTTGCAGAAAGCCGAGACGGCGGTGAACACTCCCCGCCAGAGGGCCATCCAGGGATCATCGCCGTTCAACAGGAACGCGAACGCGAGCACGCCGGCACCGATGCCTTCGATGCCGAACGTGGTGAACAGAATGGACGCGGTGGATCGGTACAGATTGCGACGGTCCTGGGAGCCCAGCAGGCCGGTCACCGCCATCTCATGCTTGAGCGACATTCGCTGGCCCAGCAGTCGCATGGCGGCGGTGGAGAACGTCATCATACCCAGTCCGCCGATTTGAATCAAAAACAGGATCACGCCCTGACCGAAAGGCCCGAACACGACCGGCGTATCGCGCACGGTGAGCCCGGTCACGCAGACCGCGCTGACCGCGGTGAAGGCCGCGTCGACGATGCCGATACTTTCGCCGGTACGCGTGGCGATCGGCAGAAACAGCAGCAGGGTACCCACGCTACAGAGGAGCGCGAACGTCCCCACGAACAGACGCGTCGGATCGCCCAGGATCGCCGAAAGAATCGTACCGCGGCTGAACACACGCCGCGCTTCGGCCGGAACGAGCAGGAGAACCGCCAGGGCGCACGCGGCCCCCGCGAACACGACGAACAGGGGCGGCCCGGCCACGAGCAGGACCGCCAGCACCAGGGGCGCCAGGGCGAACCACAACGCGCGACCCGGAAAATTGGCGCGTTCCGTAAACGCCCAGCGCGTCGCGAACAGAGCGGCGATTAGAAACGTCCCCCCCAGCCAGAATTCGATTTCACCTGCTTTGCTCGCGGGTGCGAAATTAGCGAAAACGGGCACGGCCAGAGCGGTTGCCGCGGAACTGCGCGCGCGCAGGGCGGCGTGGTTGCCCCCGCGCGTATACCAGCGACCGCGGAGCCCGCCCAGATTCCACATCCAGGCCAGCAGGATAAAAATACCGGTCAGGATCAGAAACGTGGCCAGCGGGGTGGCCACGAAATACGGCAGCAGGAAAATCGGCAGCAAAAGCAGCGCCAGAAACGTGGCGAACCGCCCCCAGGCTGGATAGCGGGTGATGATCAGCCCGGCCGTCAGCAAGAGGACGGCCGCGGTCCAGCTCAGGACATCGATCCAGGGTTCGAACAGCGCGGCGTACGGATCGTTCTCGGTGACGAAAGTACGGGCGAGGAGCGGAACACCCGCCAGTCCGCTTAAAAAACCGCTGAAGGCCGGGTGAAACCGAAGTCCACCCATCAAGACCTGCTTCTTACCCATGGACTCCTGGCAGAATGCCTGATTTCCTGGCCCGGGCAAGCAACTTTATTTACTGAAATTTCACCGATCCGGAAGGATCAAAATCTGAGGAAGGATCACAAAGGTCCTCCGCGCTCTCAGTCTCTCAGTAAAGTGGTTTTTTAAGAACGCCTGGAGTATATGCTTTACAACGCGGTCGCTCGCCGAAATTTTTTGGATTCCATTATGAACGAACCCTGTTCCCTTTCCGGTAAACGCGCGCTGATCACGGGGGGCGGCACCGGCCTGGGGCGCGCCATCGCGGGGGCCATGGTGGCCGCGGGAGCTGCGGTGATTCTGACCGGCCGCCGGGAGGAGCCGCTCCGCGCGGCCGTGACCGAACTCGGAGCGAACGCGACGTACAGAGTGAACGATGTGGCCGAACTGAAGGGCCTGCCCGCTCTCGTCACGGAGCTGGAGGCCGCCGGGCCGATCGATATCCTGGTGAACAACGCGGGCATCAATCTCAAAAAAGACGCGCTGGAAATTACCGATGAGGAATTCGAACGAATCCTGCGTACGAATCTCGGGGGCCTCTTCGCTCTCACACGCGAGGTGGCGCGTCACATGGTCGCGCGCGGCCAGGGGTCGATCATCATGATCACGTCGATGGCGGCCATGTACGGACTGTCGAAGGTGGCGGCGTACGCCGCGTCCAAATCGGCCGTGCTCGGGATGACCCGCACTCTGGCCAGCGATCTTTCGCCGCGCGGGATTCGGGTCAACGCCATCGCTCCGGGTTTCATAGGATCGCCCATGCTGGAGAAAGCCTTCGCGGAAGATCCGGAGCGCCGTGCGAAGGCCCTTGGTCGCACGCCCATGGGACGATTCGGGCGAGCGGAAGAGGTTGGACTGGCTGCGGTTTTTTTAGCGTCCGACGCGGCGAGTTTCATCACCGGTGTGAATCTGCCTGTGGACGGGGGCAACTCGATCGGCTTTTGAGCGGCGGCGCGTGCGGCTGGCGGCGACCCGCGCGGACTCTCAGGCCGGCAGGTACGTACGCAGATACGCGCAGGCGGCCCGGCAGGCTTCCTGTACCGCGTCCCGGCCGATCTGTCCGCTGCGGATCACGGAAACCGAAAACGCCAGTTCCGCGATGCGCAGCGCGTAAGCGAAAACGTTCGTGCGCCCGTCAAATTCCGGGAGCCTTCCGTCATGGCCCATGGTTAAAAAGATCGGCTGTACGTACAGATCGTCCAGGATGGGTGCGGCGCGTTTGATGTGTTCGGGGGCCTTCCCGCTGAGCATCAATTGTTGATACCCCGGGTGCAACCGGAAAAACTCGGCGAGGGTCTTGATGACATGCTCCAGGCAATCCGGCCAGTGCTCCGGCCGCGGATGGTTCCGGGAATTCCTAAAATAATCCAACCAATCGTTGTGGAAACGGGGAACCAGTTCCACGAGCAGCATCTCTAAATTCGGATAAAAATGATACAGAGAACTCAGCGGCACCCCGGTCCGGGCGGCCACGTCGGCGAGCGAAATATCTTCCAGGGCTTTTTCCTCCAGCAACCGCAGGGCCTCATTCAGGATGTGAACGCGCCGCTCTCGTCCCCGCTTCTGTTGTCGTTTGGTCTCCATAGATTTTCCGGGCAGGACTCCTGCCATTGGACGGAGGAAACCGGCAATTTCCATTGAC
This sequence comes from uncultured Leptospiraceae bacterium, assembly GCA_964631535.1. Classification (GTDB taxonomy): domain Bacteria; phylum Spirochaetota; class Leptospiria; order Leptospirales; family Leptonemataceae; genus CAZVZS01. The sequence continues at coordinate 33,946 of CAZVZS010000035.1, read as the reverse complement.
GTTTCAACACGCGGTTGCGTTTTCATTCAGATGAAAAAATTTATCTTTTTTTGCCTGGTCGGGATGCTGGCATGCCGCCCCACCGCGGACTCGAACGCCGGTCAGGGGGAAGTCCTCAGCCAGCAAAACGGCGACGTGGCCTGTTACTTAGAAATCCGCGGGCAGGACGGCCAGGCCCTGACCCACATGGCAGATTTTTCCCTCTGTGAACGGAACCTGGTCGGGAAACGGGTTCGATATCGTAAAGAAACGGTTAATGTGATGGCCCCTGAATGCCAGGGCAATCCCGACTGTACGCAGTCGGTGGAAGAAGCAATAATTGTGGAAGCCCACCCGGAATAAATCATGCTTCTGGAAAATGTCTGGGTCGAAGCCCGGGCCCTGCTGGGCGCCCCGAATATCAACTGGTGCGAAGCGCCGCTCCCCGGCCTGGTGGAAGAACCGGCAAATACCTGGAGCAACCTGGCTTACCTCACTGTGGCCCTGGTTCTGACCCGGTGGGCCCGGGAACGCCCGCATCTGGGCCACATGGCCCGGGCCGTGTTCTGGATGGGGTCGTTTTCCCTCGTGTACCATGCCAGCAATAACGCCCTGACCCAGGCCTTTGATTTTCTGGGTATGTTTTTGTACAGCGGGCTATTGCTCACCTGGAACGCCCGGCGACTGGGGCTTGTCGCACCCGACACCGCGCGCACGCACTACCTGGCCTTCCTTGGCGCCAATGCGTTGCTGTTCTTCGGGCTCGGGTATTATCAATTGCCGGTGCAGATGATCATGGCCGGCAATACCCTGGTATTGATCGGCTCGGAAATTTTTCTTTTCCGACGAGCGGGGCAGCGCGCCCTGTACGGCGCTTATCTACTTTCGCTTTTGTGCATACTCCTGGCCACGGTCAGTTCGGCCCTCGATCTTTCGCGCACCTGGTGCGATCCGCACAGCCTCCTCCAGGGACACGCGGTCTGGCACCTCTTTACCGCGCTGGCGATCGTGCCGCTCGCGCGATTTTACGCGCAATTCGAACGCGAGCTGGCATGAGGACGACCGGGCACTGACCTATTTCTTCGCTTTGATGAAAATGCCGCCGAGATACGAACGCGAAGGGTCGACCAGGTAGCGCCGTCGGATCGCCGTGCGACCGATCAGCATCCGGAATCCCATCAGATCGCGATTGACGAGCGAAATCTGGATCAGGTAGGTTTTATCCCGTAAACGTAAGGTCGTCCGCACGACCGGACGTTCGCTCAGATGACCGGATGAGGAACGAACCGTCCGCTTTTCGACGAGCGCCGCGTCGCCCACGATCGCCGGCATGTCCGCTTTCTGGTGCGGGGCCACGCGAAAGCGAACGCGCGCTTTGCCGTTTTGCTGGTAGTACTCCAGGTCCGTGACATGCAGGGCCGAGGTGCGCGCGCCGGTATCGACTTTCGCTTTGATCGATTCGATGCCCAGATCCGGCAGAGCCACGTACTCGCGCCAGCCCAGAATGAGCGGAGCGTTTTCGCCTGTGTGCTCGATCTTCATGTTTTTTGCGCCCTCAGATCGCCTTTTAAATCTCGGACGCGGCCGGACCCCGGTCCATCCTTCCGAACAAAAAAGCTGCTGGAGGCCCGCTTCTGACCGGGCTTACCGGAAGGCTTCCGGGCCGTCCCGCTAATTTCTTCTATTATAGTGCTCGCCGCCAGGACACCCCCCGGCCGATGTGACATACTATGCCTTTTTCGAACCTCGGTCTCGCGGATCCCTTGCTACGCGCCATTGATAAACAGGGTTACGAGACCCCCACCCCCATCCAGTTACAGGCGATTCCCGCCGTGCTGGAAGGACGGGATGTGCTGGCCGCGGCCCAGACCGGTACCGGAAAAACGGCCGGCTTCACTCTGCCCCTGCTGCAAATCCTGGATGAAGAACAGAACGGGCGGCGCTCGCCCCTGCCGCGGGCACTGGTGCTTACGCCCACGCGCGAGCTGGCCGCTCAGGTGGCCGAGAACATCGCCGACTACGGCCGGTTTCTGAAATTAAAATCAGCGGTCGTCTTCGGCGGGGTGAATATCAATCCGCAGATCGCGAGCCTCAAACGCGGGGTCGATATCCTGGTGGCCACACCCGGTCGCCTGCTCGATCTGTACAACCAGCGCGCGGTGGATTTTCACGAAATTCGGATACTGGTTCTGGACGAAGCCGACCGCATGCTCGACATGGGGTTCATTCACGATATCAAACGCATCCTCGCCCTCCTGCCGAAGAAACGTCAGAACTTATTGTTTTCCGCTACCTTCTCGCCTGAAATTCGCAAACTCACCCAGGGCCTGCTCCACAACCCGGTCCAGATCGACGTCACGCCCAAACGCCCCGCCGCCGAGCTGGTGGATCAGTCCGTCATCTCCGTTGATCAGGGCGATAAAGCCAGCGTCCTGTGTCGCATGATCGAGGATGGCGACTGGCAGCAGGTGCTCGTTTTCACCCGCACGAAACACGGCGCGAATCGCCTGACCCAGAAACTGGAAAAGTCCGGCATCAAAGCCGCGGCCATCCACGGCAATAAAAGCCAGGCGGCGCGCACGCGCGCCCTTGCCGATTTTAAGCAGGGTCAGATTCGAATCCTCGTGGCCACGGACATCGCCGCGCGCGGCCTGGACATTGAACAACTCCCGCACGTCATCAACTTTGAACTGCCCAACGTCCCGGAGGACTATGTACACCGCATCGGCCGCACCGGGCGGGCCGGTTCCACCGGCAGCGCGATTTCCCTCGTCAGCTCCGACGAACTGTACATGCTGGCGGACATCGAACGTCTGATCAAACAAAAGCTCCCGCGTGAAACCATGCCCGGTTTCGAACCCACCGGCCGCGCGAATCCGGAACCGCCCCCGCCCCGCCAGTCACGGTCGCGCCAATCCGTGGGTGGCGCCGCGCGCCGCAACGGTTCGCGCCAGGGTCAGGGCGGCGGCCAGCGACGCCGGTACTGAGGCGGGGGGACGGAATTCCTTGACCGATCCGATATTTTATCGTATTTTGATCGTATGAAAGTAACCGCCTTACTTCCGGACGATATGATCGAAGAAATCCGGAAAAGATCCGGCGCTAACAACCTCACTGACTCGCTCAAAATTGCCCTCGGTGAATGGCTGGCCCTGCAGCGCATTCGCGATCTCAACAAACAATTGAGAAAAAAGCCCCTGGAGTTTCAGCCGGGTTTCACTGCGGCGAAGATTCGAAAAATCAACCGTCGCAAGCGCGCATGATTCTCGTCGATACGAGCGTGTGGATTGAGTTTCTGCGCTGGAAAGAACCAATCGCAACCGAACTCGACCAATTGTTGAACGCGGCTCAGGTTTGCACGATCGAAGCAATCTTCGGAGAACTTTTGCAAGGCTGTAAGACCAGGACAGAAGCAACCCGTTTTCTCGCTTATTGGCGAGACGTCCCCCGCGTCCCGTTTCCTGAATTGCTTATCGCAGCCGGACAATATTCGGCAGATCACAGACTTGCTTCAAAGGGTCTCGCCTTAACGGATTCTGCCATCATCGTTGCGGCCAGTTTCCTGGAGTGCAGTATCTGGAGTCTGGATAAAACGCTGGTCAGCCACGTTCCAACTGCAACGCGTTACAAATCCCGCTCCTCCCCACAGAATCCCCACCATCCTGGTCAGGCTTGACAGGCCCAATGGATATGGCTAAATTTGCCGTATGCCGAGCGTCGAGGATATAGGCGTTGAAATTGTCAACAAACAACCCTTAGCGGAGGCAAATTCCCTGATGACGTCAAAGGTGTAATTGTAAAAATAAAATTAAACACGGGATTGCGTCACTACATTATCGATGGTAGAACATTCTATTTTCAGAGCGCTTCCGATATCATTCGCAATGGCCTGGGTTTTGAACTTTGGGAAAAACAGTGAGTTGAAAGCACTTTTGTTGCGGAAATTTTTCGAAACGATCGTAAGAAATGCGTTGAATTCAATTGTATTGCTCCTGAAATCCCCCTTCTAATGATTGAGAAATTAATCCGCGAATTCAGGACAGCCGTAGATCCAGAGAATCAGGATTAGGCGATTAATATCTCAGAAAATTCGTTCTGCTAAGACCCCTGCGCCCCCGCCGCGCCGCGAAAAAAAAATTCCAGGCCGCGGTCCAGGCGTTTGCGTAACGAATCGCGCCGGTCCGCGAGACTCCAGTCCATGCAGATCGAAAACTGAATCGCGTCGAGCGAGCGACTCAGAAACACCGCGTTAAAATTTCGATTCAGCTCCCCGCTTTTGCGACCGCGTTCCATCGTCGCCTGTTGTAAGATTTCCAGTTCCAGGTCCGCTCCCGGCCGGCGCCGGTCGCGCAGGGGGTTGACCGCGTCCACCAGGAAAATCGCCCGCCAGAGCGCGGGGTCCGCCGTGATCGCGTCGGCCAGGCGCCGGTACTTGGCGCGCAGAATCGAACGGACGCTGGCGCCAGGAAAGGTCTTGCCCGCGGCCGCCCGCGCCCAGTCGTCCATGATCTCCACGGTGATCTTTCGTAGCAGGTCGTCGAGTGAGGCGAAATAATTATAAAACGTGGGCTGGCTGAGGTCCAGGTTGCGCACGACTTCCTCCACCGTGGTGCCTTCGTAACCCTTGCGACGAACCAACTGGAGCGCGGTATCCATGATGGCCCGGGCGGTCTGTTCTTTTTTACGCTGTCGTAATCCGGCGGGTGCGGCCATGGACAATTTTTTTGTATTACTAATTTTTTTGCAATACAAAACTAAAATGCCCCCGGGCCTTTTCTAAAGATTGACCGCGCCCAGGCCAAAGTATTATCCTGTTTCGGGCCTGTCACACCACGGGGGCACGGGGAACACGGGGGAAAAAAATGCTCCGGAGCGTTCCGGGACGTCTTTCTAATCGTTTTTAATTTTCCCCGTGCTCCCTGTGTCCCGTGGTAAAAAATTTCTGCTCTCTTCTTAAGAACGAATAACGAGGCACTTTATGATCAGCGGCAATTACTTCGAAGAAAATCCCGACCTTTTGAACCATTTCGATCATTTCATCGACTGGGAGGAAATTGTCCGCGAATACGAGGGCGATTTTCGCGACGCCGCGCGCTACCGTGAAACAGGCGAAGAACGTCTGGCCATGGCCCCCGGCTCCACGGCGGAAGCGGTCGATTTTTACCGTGAGGTCCTGCGTTCCTACGGCGATCTCTGGGGCAACGAAGTCTCACAGATCGCGGCCGATATGGACCGCCAGGGCCTCAAGTTCGAGAAAGGAACGGTGACCCATCCTGAACCGCTCGTGCGCCTGTTCGAAAAATTTCACGAAGCCGGTCTGCATCCGCTCTCGTTTCGCCGGCAGGTGGGCGGCACGGGCGTACCGCACGTCGTCAAGGCCCTGGCCTCCGAGATCAGTTACCGGGCCGACAGCTCCATGAGCATTGCCTTCGGATCGGTGGGCCTCGCGGCCATCATGGAAATGTACGCGAGCGACGAGATGGTATCCGAATGGATTCCACGTCTGATCGAGAATCGTTATTCGGTCACGATGGGCCTGAGCGAACCGGATCATGGATCGGATCTGCCGAACATTCGTACGCGCGCCGAACTCGTGGACGGACGCTGGATTTTGAACGGTACGAAACGATTCCAGACGATGGCCTGCGGAGTGAACCAGTATCCGTCCGTGATTCTGGCGCTCGCGCGCACGGGCCAGGTTGGCTCCGGCGCGCGCGGCCTCTCGTTTTTTCTCGTGCAGGGCAAGGATGTACAGATCATCGGCCTTGAAAAAAAACTGGGCCTGAAGGCTTCCGCCACCTGCGAAGTCGCCTTTGAAAACGCGCCGGGCCTCCTGATCGGCGAGGAAGGTCACGGTCTTTCGCGTTACGTGATCGGCATGCTCAACGGCGCGCGCCTGGGCGTCGCTTCCCAGGGAACGGGCATGGCCACCGCTGCCTGGTGCGAAGCGCGCAAGTACGCCGCCGAACGTATTCAGTTCGGTCGCCCCATCGCCGAATTGCCGCAGATCGCGCGCATGTTGCGTCGTATGGAACGCGAAATCGCCGCGATGCGATGTATGATGGTGGAGGCATCCCTGATGGTGGACCGTTACCATTGGCGCGCGCTCCGTCTGCGTGACGCGGGCCAGTCGCATAAGGGCGACGAACAGATCCGCAAATGGGACAAACTCGCGAGCATCATCACGCCGATGGCGAAATACTACGCCTCTGAAACCGGCAACGCCCTGGTCTACGACGCGCTCCAGGTATTCGGCGGCTCGGGTTTCATCGAAGAGTATGATCTGGCGCGGCTCTACCGGGATGTGCGCATCACGAATCTCTACGACGGCACCACGCAGATCCAGTTGAACGCGGCGATCGGCGGGGTGACCGGCGGGATGTCGGAAAAAGGGATCCTGCGCGGGTACATCGGCGACCTTACGCGCGACACGCCGCCGGACGATCTCGCCCGCTCGCACCTGGCGCTATTCGAGGAAATCGTGGAGCTGTACCGCGCTTCAAAAGTGCCCGGGCGCGATGCCTACGCCCTGGAAGTCGTGGAAACAGCGACCCGCGCCCTGAACGGCCTGTTCCTTGACCGCAGCGCGCGCAGGCTTACCGGCGACGCCGCCGAAGAACGGGCCGCCCTTGCGCGCGAATACCGCGTCGATTCGCTCGGCCTTGCGGAAGCGGCCCGCGTCCGTGTGCGGGAAATGATCGGTAAACCGGCGCTCGCGGGGAATCTGGCATGAGGAGACTCAGGCCGGATCGCTGGCATTGATTTTAGATTTTATTTTTTTGACCGGCGCGGTCGCCCCGGACCCGGGAAATATTTGACCGGCGCGGGGTTCCCGGAAACTCTGTCTTTCCGTCTCGAAACGGCCCCGGCCGTTTGAGAGAAACGCGCAAGGGGTAGTAGCTCAGCTGGTTAGAGTGCCGGTCTGTCACACCGGAGGTCGCGGGTTCAAGTCCCGTCTGCCCCGAACTCACAAAACGAAGGTCGCCCATGGGCGGCCTTTTTTGTGGAGGATCACAATTCATTCCCCAATTCGATTGCGCATCGCCTGGACCCAGGCCGAATCCATTTTAACGAGCCGCTTTTTTTTCAGGTTCTCTTTTACGATCCAGCGTAAATACGATGAATCAACCGAACATAATTGTTCGAAGGCCTTTTTTCCCGCGACGGGATATTCGGCGATGGCGACGCTCCAGCCGTAGCCCAGCGCTTTTTTCAGAGTCTCAACTTCAGCCTTTTCAAATTCGCCCTGTTTCTTAAAATCGAGGCTGATAGCAGAAAGAATACGAATCGTCCGGGCGGCATCCTCACGCCGTTTTAAGAGTACCGGTTCACAGAGACCGGCCACGGCCGCGCGCTGAACATAAGGCCGCCCCGTCTGCCACTTCTCCGCAATCGCAAAAACTCGCTCCATATTTTTGGCGCCAATTTTTTGTAAGCCGATGGCCACTCCTTCCCGAACGCGCCAGCTATGATGCACCGCGAATTTTTTAAGAATCGATTCGCACTTTTTTCCCGGAACCGTTCGCGCGGCGCTCGCAACCCCGCACATGACGACGAATTCCGCGGGCGTGCCCCCGATCTGTACGGCGTCCCGCTCCAGACACAGTTCCGTTTGTCCGCGATCCGCAAAATCACAAAAAACGTGGAGGAGTTCGAGATTGGCACGCGGCCCTGGCAGGTTCGAATGTTTTAACAAAAACGCGACCGGGTCGGGAGACTTTCGCAACGCCTCAAGATAGGAATTTTTTTTCATTATGATCGACCTCCGGGCGCGGACAAAGACAGGCCAGACCGAACGGACCCGCCGCCCCGGCATTTTTTTCGCCTTGACAGCAACCAAATCGCGTGGTTGCGTAATCCCGCACCATGGCCGCCCGAGTCATCGCCATCTTAAATTTCAAAGGCGGAGTCGGCAAGACGACTCTCGCCGTAAACCTGGCCGCGGCCGTGGCCAATCGCCAGGCGAAAAAACCGCGGCGCGTCTTGCTCATGGACGTGGATCCGCAGGCCTCGGCAACGGCCTACATGCTGGGCGAAGGGCACGCAAGCCTGGTGGCCACTGAAAACCTGGCCACGATCATTTTCAAATACATAAAAGGCCAGCAGGAATACCTCAAACCGGAGCAGATACTCGGCACGGCCGGCGGCGGCGCGGTCTTCGGCGGCACTCTGCCGAATTTACACCTGTTACCATCGCATCCAATTTTGCGCGAAGTTGAAAAAAAGACCCCCGCCCTCCCCATCGAAAAAGGGGAATCGGTGCCCCCCTTTTACAAATTGCTCGATTATCTCTGTGAACGAATTAAAAACGACTACGACTACATCTTCATCGATTGCCCGCCCAACTACTACTGGATGACCCTGAGCGCGGTTTATATGGCGGACGATTTTCTGATCCCGGCCATCCCCGACTGGCTGTCCACGAACGGCCTCAAGGAACTGTCGCAGAAACTTGGCGAAGAAATCAAACGGTTCAGCCCCAGGCACAAACAAAAAATCAGGGCCGTGGTCTGCACACTCTGGGACACGAACAACAGCGTATTCGCGCAGTACAAAGCGTCGCTGCCGGCTGAACTGGAAGCATGGCGCGGGGAATCGGAGGCGGCGAACGGACTCCTCAAAGATTGCCGCATCTGGGAAGGGCTGCGGCGTCGGGTGGCCATCCAGAAAGTCATTCAGCAATTCAGGCCGATCGTCGATTTCGATACCGCGGATCCGTCGCGCATCGAAATCGAAACGATGGTAGACGAAATTCTCAAATGGAAATAGGAAGTGGCCGGATCAGGTATCCCGCCCGGAGCGCCCTCTATGAACACGAACGAATTGAAATCGCTTTTGAAACAGGCGGGCGACGGGCCGCTCGAAAAACTCGCCCGGGCGGACGCGGAGCGGCTGGCGGATACGCTGCGCAAACTGCTCGTGAAGCTGGAAAAAATCGCCGCGGCCGAAGCGCTGGGCCGGATCGAAGTATCGATTCCCCAGGAAGATAAAAAACTTTTCGCGCAGATCTTAAAATCGCACGGCGGAAAAAAGGCGAACCTCCGCGCGCACGAAGCCGCGGCCGAGGAATGCCGGAAACGTTCGCGTCAGTACCGGGCCTTTCTCAAAGAAATCCGGGCGCTGAAGGCGGATGAGGCCGTCGGTCGGGTGGGGAAATTGAACGCTGACGAAAAACAGATGCTCGCCCTGCTGGCCAACGTCACAAAAAACGACGGCAAACTTCTGAAACCTGGCGCCACCCCAAAAAGTATCCGCGAATGGCTGGCGGGGCTTGCCCTCACCCGCAGCGGACTCTTTTCGTAAGCATGAATGCGGCCGATCGAAAAACACTTCTGACAGCGGTTGTCGGGTTTTTGCGGACCCAAATCTTCCCGCTCACCGCGGCGCGCATCCGTGCCGGCCTGCCCGCGGCAGCGGCCCTTTCCGAAACGGAACTGGAAAAAATTTTCGACCGCGCGTTCGCGGACGAACAGGACCCCATCGACCGGATGGTCCAGGGGGACCTCAAGCTGTATTTCGTGGAGGAAGAAACACCCGAACACGCGGCCTCCGCCGGGGGAAAGCTTGAAAAAGACCTCTACGAACCTTTTCGCCAGTTTCTTGAAAAAAACGGTTTACGCGCCGCGGTGCTGGATCACACTCGCGCGCGCCGCAAAGGCCAGGGGGAGAATGCCTGGCGCTACCCCGATCTGGTCGCTTTTCGTCCGGCCCCGCCGCTGGGTCCCGAAGTGCTGAATGTGGCCCGTTTGACGGGCGCGGAGCCAAGGGGGGACCTCATCGGTTACGAAGTGAAAACAAAACTCAGCGCGAGCAATGTACGTCTGACATTTTTCGAATGTCTGGCCAACTCCGCCTGGGCCAATCGCCGTTACGCCGTGGCTCCGGGGATCGACAACGAGGCGCAAATCGAATTCAAACGCCTCGCGGGGCGGTATCCCGTCGGGCTCATGGAACTGGCCTTCGCGAGCAACGATAACGGTGTCGTGGAATCGGCGCGGATCCTGGTGGAATGCCCGCGCGGTGAAATCGACCCGGAGGCCATCCAGGAACTGGCAGGCGGCTGGCCGGACTTCCAGGATTTTTTTAACGCGAGAATTCCAGGCATCCAATAAGGGCCGATTCTAAAACCCCCGTTCCCCGGACATTTCCTTCCGCGCTGAGTCCCGCTTTGCCCGCATACATTCCGATATATTAATTATTGAATAATTCGCGTTTCAATTTCAGAGTGGAATAGGCCCGTCACCCGGGACGGATGAATAAGAAGGATAGAGCATGACCAGGTTCTTGAAACGATTGAAAATCTGGCAAAAAATGGGGCTGATTGCCTTTTTTTTATGCATTCCTTATCCCGTCTTACTTTACTTCCTCGTCTCAGAACAGAATATCGCGATTGATTTTAGCGCCAAAGAAGTCGTAGGTGTCGATTATAATCTGCCTTTGATTGGCTTGCAGAGACACCTGATGCTCGAACCGGCCGGGTCCGCGCGAATCAAAGAAAGTATCAGTCAACTCGAATCCCTCGAAGGCGAGTTCGGGATTGATCTTCGAACCGAAGACCGCTGGGCAAGGTTAAAAACCAGCCTTGGACGCGCGGGGGATGCGGCGGAATCCAGGCGGCCGGCCCTGGACGGCATCCTCGAATTAAACGCGCGCGTGGGTGACACTTCGAATCTGATCCTGGACCCGGATCTTGACAGTTATTATCTTATGGATCTGACGCTGTTGAAATTGCCGGCCTACATTGATCTTGCGTTTCGGGCGGGCCTCCTGGCCGAATCCATTCTGTTACGGCAATTGGCGAGTGATGATGATCGTCTGCAGATCCAGGTATACCAGGGTCTTCTGGAAAACTCCCGGAAAGAAATCAAACGATCGCTGGGAGTCGCGTACGAAAATAACTCCTCGCTCAAGGAGCTACTGGACGGACCGTTCACGGAGTACGAAACGAACGCCACGAACCTCAACGCGCGCCTCGCCCAGTATCTCATCCAGGACCGCGAACTCAAAGCCGATCCCGCCGTGGTTCGCGACGCCGCGCGGCGAACGATCGAACTTAGCTTTAAATTTTATACAGCGACGGCGGCGGCCCAGAAGACCCTTTTACTGAACCGGGTCGGGCGATTCGAACAGAAGAAATACGCGACGCTTTCGACCGTGATCGTTCTCATCGCGATGGCGATCGTGTTTTTTTACTTCGTACTGCGTAACATCCTGCAGCCCCTGCCGCTCCTGGTCCAGAAATTCAAGGAAGGCGCATCGGGCCGGCTGGACGTACGCATGGAAAACCTCTCGCGTGACGAGATCGGCGAGGTGGCCGGATACTTCAACGAATTCGTCGATCACATCCGCGGTGTGATCACGGAAACGAAAGAGCTGCTCGGGACCCTGGTGAGCGCGTCGGCGCAGTTGAGTTCGTCATCACAGTTGCTCAGTCGCCTTTCGGCCGAACAGGAAACCAACGTTCGGGGGATCGTCCAGGAAATCGAAGACGTGGCGAAAATAATCTTACAGAATCGGGACAACGCCCGCGATACGGAAAACATCGCCTCCGGGAATTTGCGCAAGGCCCAGGAAGGCGGCAGCGCGCTTGAGAACACTCTGGAGGCCATGCGCAAGGTGGTCGATAAAATCTCACTCATCAACGAGATCGCCGAGCAGACCAATATGCTGGCCCTGAACGCGGCCATCGAAGCAGTGCGCGCGGGGGACGCCGGACGCGGATTCGCGGTCGTGGCCGGGGAAGTCCGTAAACTGGCCGAGCACAGCCGGGAGGCTTCGCGCGAAATCCAGGACATGACGACGACGAGTTTAAACGTATCGGAGAAGGCCGGGCAGATTTTTCGCGAAATATTTCCGGACATCGAACGCACCGCCGAACTTGTCCAGAATATTTCGACCGGATCCACCCACCAGAACGCCAGCATCGTGGAAATCAGAACCAGCACCGAACGACTCGGCAATCTGGCGCGCGATAACGCCCGGTCCTCCGAAGAGTTATTACAGACCGCCGAACAACTCGCCCGGCAGGCCGACCAGTTGCAGAAAGTGTTATCGTTTTTCCAGGTGGACGGGGCGCGCTGAGAGCGCACGTTCGATCGCGGCCCGCCCTGTTCGTTATGATAAAAATCAGACACCCCGCGCGGCATTGGTCGGTCTTTCGTTCATAATTCGCTCGACCGCTGGCTCCGTGTCGTTTCACACTCGACGTGAAACGTCATGAAATCGGAGCTTTCAAAACAATACGACGTGATTTTCATCGGATCGGGCATCGGCCCGCTCACGGCCGCGGCCATCCTGGCCCGGCGCAAGGGCTGGCGCTGTCTCCTGCTGGAACGTCATTACCGCGCCGGCGGATTCACCCACGTGTTCGACCGCAAGGGCTGGCACTGGGATGTCGGCATTCATTACATCGGCGGCATGCAACCGGGCGGCGGCCTCTTTCAGTTGATGAAGTACATCAGCGACGGTTCCCTGCGCTGGAACCGAATGCCGGAGGAATTCGACGTATTCGAATACCCGGACATGCGCTTCCGTGTCCCTTCGCATCCGGACCGATTTCGCGAACAGTTAAAAGATTTATTTCCTGGCGAATCAAAAGCAATTGACCGTTATTTTCACGATCTGCGCAAAGCCGCCGGCTGGGTCCGGTTTTATATGCTGAGCCGATTGCTGCCCGGTCCGTTCGGAATGCTCATGCGCGGCATGGAATCCCTGCGCGGCCGCCTTGCGCTGCAGACAACCGGGCAATACCTGACCGAACATTTTAAGGACGAACGCCTGCGCGCCCTGCTCGTTTCACAGTGGGGCGATTACGGATTACCACCATCCCGGAGTTCTTTTTTCATCCACAGCCTGATCGCCTCGCACTATTTTGAAGGCGGCTGGTATCCCGAAGGCGGGGGAACGGCCATCTGCGACGGGATCCTGCCGGGCATCCAGCGGGCCGGCGGTGCGGTGGCCGTGAATCATACGGTGGAAGAAATCCTGCTGGATGCGCGGGGCGCCGCGCGCGGAGTGCGGGTCCGCCGGCACCAGGGCCGCCATGAGGAAACCCTCGAATTCGAAGCACCCGTCATTATCTCCGGAGCCGGAGCGCTCAATACATATACGAAATTGTTTCGCGAACCACCGCCCTTCGCGGAGCCTTTGCGCGAATTATCGACCAGTGACAGCGCCGTCACACTGTATCTGGGATTTCGCGAGTCGCCCGCGCGGCTGGGTTTCAAAGGCGAAAACTACTGGATGTATTCATCTCACAATCACGACCGCATCGCATCGGCCATGGAGGATCTGCTCGCCGGGCGGCCGCAGATGGCCTTTCTTTCCTTTCCTTCGCTTAAAGATCCCGCCGCGACCAAACATACGGGCGAGATCATTACCTTCGCAAGTTACGATCCCTTCGCGCCCTATGCCGCTGAACCCTGGCGAAACCGTGGCGCGGAGTACGAAGCACTGAAAGCACGGATCGCGCGGGGCCTGCTCGATTTTGTGGAAGAGCGTCACCCCGGCCTGCGCGAACTCGTGGAATTCAAGGAATTGTCCACCCCGCTCAGCGTGGGTCACTTCACCGACTTCCCCCGGGGCAGTATCTACGGCCTGCCCGCCACGCCCGAACGTTACCGCCAGCGCTGGCTGAGTCCGCGCACGCCCGTGCCGGGGCTGTACCTGACCGGCGCGGATGTGGTGAGCCTTGGAATCGGGGGAGCCATGATGGGCGGAGTATTTACGGCCTCCATGGTGCTGGGCGGGGCCGCCTTCCCGGCGATCATGCGCGACGCGATGAAGGCCTGACGTGTTGTAATTTTGATTGCGAATACCCAGGGGTAACGACCCCACGGATTATTATGAAACAACTTCAGATTCGCAGCCAAACCGGATGGTTATTTATCGTCGGAGCCGTTCTTGTAAACGTCCCGTACACGCTGCTGATCATTTTTTTCGACTACCCCGACATATTGCGCCTGCCGGCGGGCGAAATCCTGATTCGATTTCAGGCAGGCGGAGCCGGACTCATTTATACCTGGCTGGCGTTCGCCTGGGTGGGACTGCCGCTATTATTCGCCATCATCTTGCTCGGTAAAACGTTGGACCGCTCCGATTCGCCCCTGATGAAAATCGCCACGGTCGCCGGCATCATGGGAGCGGTGGCCCAGATGGTGGGACTTTTACGCTGGGTCTTTGTCGTTCCGGGCATCGCCAGAATCTACACCGATCCCGCGACGGACCACGCCACCAGGCAGGCAGCACTGGTCGTATTCCAGACGGTGCATCAATCTGGGGGTGTGCTCCTCGGCGAACACATTGGCCAGGTCTTCACGATTCTCTGGATGGTACTGATATCGCTGGTGATTCTCAGGGACCGTTTTTTTCAAGCCTGGCTTGGCTGGTTCGGGATCATGGCCGGGCTGGTATACTCGCTGGCGCAGACCGAATTGTTGGCGACCGTGATACCGGAAACACCGGTCCTGGACCTTGCGGGACTGGTTGGTTCGCTGCTCTGGCTGGCCTGGATGATCCTGCTCGGGATTTTTTTGATACGATGGAAATAAAAAAGCCGCTTCCGGTCTGGTTCCTGATCGCCTGTTTGATTGTTTTATCCGTCGGGGCGATCGGCGGCGGGCTCGTGCTCGCGCTCGATCCCACTGGAGGCGGAATGGGCATGCAACCGGGTATGCTCGCGCACGGTCCCTTCCCGAATTTTTTTGTACCCGGCGTCTTTTTATTCTTCGTCCTGGGGGTCCTGCCCCTGGTGTCCGCGTTTGGTTTGTTAAAAAAATTTAATTTTCCGCTGGCGGAACGGATCAATGTGCACAGGCGCCAGCACTGGTCCTGGACCGCGTCGTTTTATTCGGGGATCATCCTGGTGCTCTGGATCGACATCCAGGTGGCGATTCTGCGTTCGCTCGACGTTCTTCATCTCATTTACTCCGTGTTGGGAATCGTGATCGTCCTGCTCGCGGTGTGGCCCACCGTCATGGCCCACTTTGAGGAAAAATCGTGAAACAGATGTCTTCCTGGTTGGTTCTTTTTGCGCTCGCGCTGGCAGCATGCGGCCAATCGTCCGACGATTTTGCCAGCGTGTATAAAAACGAAGTCGAGCAGCGTTTGCGTCTGCATCCGAATCCGCCGCTTCTGAGCGAAAAAGACATCGCACACCTGCCCGGTCCCCTCCGGAAGTATCTGCATTTTTCAGGCGCGGTGGGCCGGCCGGTTGTCGCCAATTTTCGGAGCAAGTTTTCCGGGAGCATGCGCCAGAACCTGGAGGCCGACTGGATGGACATCCAGGCCGCTCAGTATAATTTTTTCGGACCGCCGGCCCGCCTGTTTTTCGTGCGCGGCGGACTCTTCGGCTTACCCTTCGACGGCCTGCACGTATACACCGGAGCGGCCGCCACCATGCGGGTTAAAGTGGCCGGCATGTTCACGGTCGTGGACGCGAGCGGCGAAAAAATGAACCAGGGCGAGAACGTAACTCTCTTCAACGATATGTGTTTGCTGGCGCCCGCCACCCTCGTGGACCCGGCCATCGAATGGGAAACGATCGATCCCCTGACCGTACGCGCCCGGTTTACGCACAATGGCATCACGATCGGCGCGCGTTTATTTTTTGACGAAAGCGGCGCGTTAATCAATTTCGATTCGGAAGACCGGTATCTCTCCACGGACGGAAAAACGTACGCACAGTACCGCTGGTCGACGCCCGTCCGTGACTACGGCGATTTCGATGGACGCAAAGTTTTTTCGTACGCGGAGGCGATCTGGCACCTGCCCGCGGGCGATTTCCCGTACGCTCGTTTTAAGCTCCAGGAGATTGAATACAACGCCCGCGAATTTCGGCCGTAAGTGGTCCGTCGTTTCAGTTGCGGTCGTGCTGGTCTCCCGCCCCGAGTTCGCGCAGTTTATAGTAGAATGTGGCGCGTTTGAGACCGAGCAATCGTGCCGCTTCCGTTTTGCTCCCGCGCGCGCGTTCGATCGCCCTGACCAGAAGACCGCGCGAATAATCGCGGACCAGCGAATCGAAGTCCGCCCCGTTCGTTTCCAAAAAGGTCGGCCCTTCCGGTCCCGCGCCCACGAGCGCGTTCGGACTGCTGACAAACGTGGCCACGTGGGCGGGCAGATCGGGCACCGTGATGATCGTTTTTTCACAATTGGCGACCGCCTGGATCATACAGTTTTCGAGTTCGCGCACATTGCCAGGCCAGGTGTATTTTTTTAACGCGTCCATGGCCCGCCCGTCGATATCCGTTACATCCACGCCCATTTCGCGGGCGTACTTCGTCAGCATGTGTGTCGCCAGAAAGGGGACGTCTTCCCCACGGGCGCGCAGCGGGGGCAGGTTGATTTGAAAAACGCTGATCCGATAAAATAGATCGTCCCGGAAAAGGCCTTTCTTCTGCAATTCCAGCAAATCCCGATTTGTGGCGAAAATAAAACGACACCCGGCCGTGATCACACGCTCCCCCCCGAGGCGCTGGAATTTTCGTTCCTGGATGAGGCGCAGAAGTTTGGGCTGGATTTCGATGGGCATTTCGCCGATCTCGTCGAAAAAGAGGGTCCCCTCCCCCGCCTGTTCGATCCGCCCCGGGCGATCGCCGGTCGCGTCGGTGAAGGCGCCCTTCATGTGGCCGAAGATTTCACTTTCCCAGAGGGACGCGGGGATGGCCGCGCAATTGACGGCCACGAAGGGACTGCCCGCCGTTTTACCTTCTTCGTGAATGACCTGCGCGATGAGTTCCTTGCCCGTGCCCGTTTCGCCCGTGATCAGGACGGGCTGCGTGCGACCGGCCAGGCGCCGGGCGGTTTCGTAGGCCGCCTTCATCGGCTGGCTGGCGAACACCAGGGTTCGTTCGCGAATTTCGCGTCGCGTGACCCGGGACAGATCCATGACGAAATCCGAGAGGCGATTGGCTTTTTCCTCCGCGCGGTTTTTTAACCGGCCGATTTCCGCGTACAGGACCGCGTTGCGGACCGCCAGCGAAAGCGAAAAACGAACCGTTTCGAGCAGTTCGATTCGCGCCTCACCGTACGGGTGCCCGTCCGCGGTCGGCCCCGCGACCGCGTAACCGAAGATTTCTTTTTCATGCGAAAGCGGAATGATGATCGCGAATCCGAACCGACGCAGTCGTTCCACCGTTTCGGCGAGCACGGCGGCCATTTCCTGGTGATTCGCGGGCGGTCGGTTGTGAAAAAGCCGTTCGTAACCCGTGTCGAGCCTGATGATCCGATTCATCTCCCAGAACAACTCGACCGGAATGCGCAGGATCCGGGCGAGAATTCGATCGTCGAGAATTTCGGCCAGGAAGCCGGACGGCATCGGCCCCGAACGTTTTTTGTAGACCTGGCCCTCCCGGTCGCACACGATGATGAAGGCGTATTCGAAATCGAGCAAACGGTACAGGACGTCGAGGCCCGTTTTCAGAAGTCGATCGAGAGTATTCGCGCCTGGTTCGATGGCGAGAATCTCGTCTTTCACCGTGTCGAGCATCAGGCGGTGACCGATGAGTTCGATGCTTGCGCGGGCCTCGTTCTCCTCGCTCGTCTGTAATCGGTCCTCGAAAATATCTTTTTCCGCGCGCAAAATATTGATCCGGTCGCCCAGCGCCAGCGAAAGCAAAACGGCCTCGATGGCCGCCGCGCCCTGGAGAGCGAAGGCGGTGAAATCCGTGGCGGGCAATAACCCGAGATTCCGCAGCGAAAATACCACGGCGCCCGCGAAAGGCAGCGACCAGGCGATTAAAAAGAACCTGGCCGGGCGGTACCCGCGCCTGTAGGCGACGACCCCCGCGACGATCCCCGAACAAATCGCCGCGAAGGAGACGAGAATGGAAAGCATGCCCACCTTCAGACCGAAGAGGGACAGACACGAAAGCACGAGTACGATCCAGACCTGCCCTTCGAACCAGCGCGCGAGACGCGGAGCGATCGCCACGAGATTCAAAAAAGAACGACCGAATAACAACCCGGCGACGATTCCAGCGTGGAGCGACAAAATCAGATACTGCGCGATGATCGGCGGTGAAGGCGGTAGAAAGAGATAGATATATCCGTTGATCCCGAGTTGAAAACCACCGTGCAGCAGGCCAATCGTCAGCACGTAGTAGAGGTAGGCCAGGTCGCGCACCCAGAAAAAAAGAACCAGATTATAAAAAAACATCACTGCGATCAAACCGTAGAACATACCGAACCAGAACTGGCGGGTCCATTCCGTGCGCGTGTGGGCTTTTTCGCTGAAGAGGCTCAGATCAAGAATCACCGGCCCGCCCCCGCTGCGGACGCGTAAATACAGGACCGCTGTTTCTCCGGGCGGGAGCTGGAAATGCAGAGTGGGCAGGCGAAAACCGGAAGGCCGAACCCAGTTATGCTCCAGGCGTTCCGTACGTCCATCGGGCCGGACAATGAAGAGCATCATTTCCGCGGTCGCGGAAAAGGCCGACTCGAGCACCCACGCCTGGATGTCGGTCTGGTTGCGCACAACGAAACGGACCCAGACGGCTCCATCGGTAAAACCGAGATTCGGCGTGGATTCCTCCGGTTTCACAAACCGCGTCGGATCGGCAAGGACCGCTTCGGGTTTTAGATTGCCCTCCGCATCCAGGAAAATGCCCAGTTCCGGCCCGGGATTGTAACGCTCCTGTTCGGGATTCAGGGTGACATCGGCCAGGAGCGCACCGGGCGCGAGGAGCAGCAAGGAAAGGACAGCGATTCGCAGCACGCCAGACAATACTTCACGCAAAGATTTCGTCAAGGACTCCCCGTCCGCAATTGTCCAGGTTCCTGGAAAATCCAGGAATCTGACGTCAGTTTCCTGGAAAACCGATCCAAAAAGGCCGGGCAAGCGTTCGCAGGCAATTTAGCGAATCAGGCGCGTTTATGGCCTCAAACCGGGCTTAAAGTAAGGTCAGGGCTTCCGCTCTTCCAGCGGGCATGAAACTTGCTTCTCCGCCTTTAACAACAAATACCGCTCAACCCTGGAGGAAGAGTAATGAAAAAGATGAAAAGAATTTTAAGTATCGCCCTGTTCGCGGCCCTGGCGGCGCCACTCACCGCGGCGCCAAAACCGCTGCAGGGTATGTATCCCATTGTGCTCTCGCACGGACTGTTTGGCTGGGGGGATGATACCAGCGGAGTGATTTCCATTATCGGCTACTGGGGCGGGATGGATTCCTACCTCCGTTCCCAGGGCGCAATCGTCTACGCACCCGCTAAAAGTCCCGCCGCGTCCAATGAGACGCGAGCTGCTGAATTAAAAACCAAAGTCGCGCTCTGGATGGCGGCCAACGGATATACAAAAGTGCATTACATCGGCCATTCGCAGGGCGGACTCGACACGCGTTATACGATCGCCAATCTCGGCATGGCGTCCAAAACTTCCACGTTTTCCTCGCTTTCCGGCGTACACGGCGGCAGCCCGATCGCCGACGCACTGGCGGGACTGCCTGGCGTAACCCAGACCATCATCGCGACGATCCTCAACGCCATCGTACCGCTGGTGTGGGGCCAGACCGAAGCCAACGCGCTGGCCGCGCTCGGATCGCTGTCGAAAGCCGGCGTGGCCGCGTTCAACGCGGCGACTCCCAACGCGAGCGGCGTGAAGTACTATTCGTACGCCGGACGCATGACCATGTTCGATCTGATCCAGCACCCGCTCATGTCGTTGACCTGGCCGATCTGCAAGAGCATCGGCAGCCAGCAGGGCCAGGGAACGGCCTGTGACGGGCTCGTTCCGGTTTCATCCGCCAAATGGGGTACCTACAAAGGCGAACCTTCGTTTGGGATCTTTACGACGGGCGTCGACCATCTGCAAATCGCGAATACCCTGTATTCGGGACAGCTCTGGTTCGATGTTTCCGGCTTTTTCCTGAAAGTGGCGAAAAACGCAAAAGCGAATCAGTAAACGAAAAAACGACGGCGGGTGTCTCGGCACCCGCCAATTTTTCACAAAGGGGAATAAAAAATGCGAAAGGAATATTTGATCGGTGCACTCGTAACCGTGGCGCTGGGTCTGTGCGTCATGATTTATTTTGTCCTGCGACCGGGCGAAAAAACCGGGGAGACGGCCGTCGACCCGCGGCGCTGGGACGTTCCGATGACGAGTTCGGAGGAATTGTTGTCGGAAGTTTATATGATGTTCGACGAAGGCGACGAGCCCTCGTTCGAAAAATTCATGAAAGACCTGAAATCGGGCCGATCGAACCTCGTCTGGGAAATCTGGCGACTGCGCCGATTGTGCCCGCAGAGCCTGGACCATTTCCAGTGTAACAGTCGCATTCTCGTTTACTTACGCGAAAAATACCCCGAAGAAAGCGAACGCATCGCCCGCCTTGTGCAGCAATATTTACAGTTCGAAGACCGGATGAGCGAATTCCAGATGCCCGGCGGGCTCACTCTACAGGAACGGTACGAAATCACCAGGAAAAAACGCCGCGATATATTCAGCGAAGAAGAGGCGAATCTCATCTTCGGGATGGAGGAGGCCACGGTGAACCTCTCGCATAAAACGCGGGAGTTTTTTCAGGAAAGCGCCGGCCTGCCAGGCGACAAACGCGTTCAGGCGTACGAGGAGCTGCGAAAAAAAACCATGGGTGATTATTACCCGGCGTTTCTGGAGGACGAACCTTCATTTACGCGGTATGAAAACGAAATCACGCTCCGCGATGCCGACCTCAAGGCCGTGGCCGGTCAGGATCAGGCAACGATGACCCACGCCATCCGCGAACGGTACTTTGGCAGCGACGGGGCCGCGCGCATGGCGGCCGTTGAAGCCGGGCTCAAAGAGGAAGGTTCCCGGGAGCAGCAGTACGAAGAATCGGAACGCAAGTTTTTAAGCGAAAACGCGTCCATGTCTCCGGAACAGAAAGAAGCCGGGCTCGCGAAACTCCGCGTACAGGTCATGGGCGAACAGGCCGCCGCCGAGTACGCC
>CAZVZS010000035.1:0-12946 GCA_964631535.1 uncultured Leptospiraceae bacterium | reverse complement strand
GCGTATACCTGTGGGGGCAACACACTGTTTCATGCAAAAAATCCGGGGCCCGGTCCGCGCCACTGCGCCAGCGGATGCGCCGGTACACCGCGCATGATTAATACCAGCGGTATACGCGCAGGCCGATGGCGAAAAAAACCAGGCCCGTGCCTGTCAGAATCGCCACGGGCAGGAGCGAGGCGGCCACGCCGGCCCCTTCCACGAACACGGCCCGCAACGCGTCCGCGAGCACGGTCAGCGGCAGAAACGCGATGACCTTCTGCGCCCACTGGGGAAAATTATGATAACTGAAAAAAATACCCGACACGATCGTCATCGGCAGGGTCACCGCGTTCAGAATCCCGTTCGCGGCCGACATACTTTCGGCGCGCGATGAACCCAGAATCGCGATTCCGCTCCAGGCGATCACGCCGGCCAGGAAGACCAGCGCCGCGGCCAGGGGGGAGCCCGCCAGGCGCACGCCGAAAAACAGGGCGGCGAAGGCGAACAGAATCAGGCCCTCGGTGGCCGAAAGACAGAGCCGCGCCAGGAAATGGGACGTTAAAAAGGCCCAGCGGTGCATTGGGCTGGCCACCATCCGTCGTAATAGTTTTTTCACACGCAGATCGATCAGGCCATAGCCCACGCCCCACATACTGGAATTCATCACGCCCAGAGCGATGAGGCCTGGAATCAGAAAATCGATGTAACGGCTGCCGGCTGATTCCTCCAGCCGCGCGCTCACCCGGGCCTCCTCCGACTGGCCGTTGAAACGGTGTTCCAGGACGAGCCATGCTAATTTCGCATCCGCATTATTTCTATCGAAATATGCGAAAACACGGCCTCCGGCATCGAGCGTCACGTACAGCGCCACTTTCGCCTGGCGCACGGCGAGCACGGCGTCCGCCCGCGACAGGGCCAGGAGTTCCACCCGCCCGGCGATTTCCGCGTCCGCTGTCCCCGCCGCGCCCGCGAGTCGCTCCTGCAGGCGTAGAAACGCCGGGTCCCGCGCGTCCGCCACGACGGCCACGCGCACCGGGGGCAACTCCGTGCGATTGAACGCGAACCCGAGCACACCCGCGATGGCCGCGGGGAAAATCAGGGCCCAGAACAAAATTTCCGGCTCTCGTAAAAAATTTTTGAAATTGACTTGCGTCAGTTTAAGAAGCTGTTTCATCAAGATGCCTGCCCGTCATAATGGTAAACAGATCGTCCAGGTTCATGCGCCGACAGACCAGGTCGCTCGGGCCGGAACGTCCCGTACCGATGATCTTCCAGACCGCCGGCAGGGCCCGGTGGATGTCCTGGACGACCAGGCGCATCCGGCCGCGTGTCAATCCTTCCGACCGCAGCAGCCCGGGCACCTTCGCGAATTTATTAGAATTACCGGAATAGGCGAACTCGATAATCTCGCCCCCGCCGTGCAGGCGCAGGAGTTCTGGAAGCGAGCCGCCCGCCAGAAAACGCCCGCGGTCCATGATCAGGATGCGGTCGCAGAGTTTTTCGGCTTCTTCCATATAATGCGTCGTGAGGATCAGGGAGACCCCGCGGGTTTTCAGATCCTGGAGAATCTGCCAGACCTCACGACGCGCGTTGGGATCCAGGCCGGTGGTCGGTTCATCCAGCAGAAGGACTTCCGGTTCGTTGATGAGCGCGATCCCCAGCGCCAGACGCTGGCGCTGCCCGCCCGAAAGCGTGACCACCCGCGCGTCTCGTTTTTCCTCCAGGCGCGTGAAACGGAGAACCTCTTTTACGCGTGTTTTCGGACGATCATAAAAACAGGCGAAAAGGTCCAGGGTCTCGGCGGTGGTCAGTTTATCGTAAAAACGCGTCTCCTGCAGAGCCACGCCGATCCGGAACCTGAGTTCGCGCCGATGCTGGTGCCAGGTTCGCCCGAGGATGCGGATCGTCCCTGAGTCCGGGGGGAGAATCCCCTCGATCATTTCCACCAGAGTCGTCTTGCCCGCCCCGTTCGGTCCGAGCAGAGCCGTGAATTCGCCCCGGCCGATTTTTAAGTCGAGATGGTCGACAGCCACGAGGTCCTTGAACCGTTTCGTGACGCCAAGGACTTCAATAACGGGTAGCGTGGTTGGTTTCTTCGCGCGAGCGGTGGCCATAACCAGGCCAGAAAATCCGGGCGCCGGGGCCAGGGCGAGCCAAATATGGTTTGAACCCGTTCCATTGCGACCCGCGGGGAGCTGAATTGCCGGGAAACGCGATTCATACTACTGCGGTAGATAACAATTTCAGAGAAATTTTTACCACGGGGAACACGGGGACACCACGGAGGGTGAATTCTCCGTTTCGGATTTTAGGCTCAAAAATAGATTTTCAAATTTTCGCGATCCGTGTCTTTCGATCTACTGGCGCCCGGCACCCTGAAAACAAAATGAAAACCTTACGCATCTTTTTTTTATTCACCGATATCGGATTCGTGCTGTACTGGCTGATTACTCTTATGGGTTTGATCCCCGCCAGCTATCTGTTCAAGGACTACGTAACTGGTCTTTCCTCCCGCTCGATCTTTTGATTTCCGCCACGGGATTTTTTAGTCTGTACCTGCAGGCGCGGCGGAAACAATCCTGGATTCTATTCGCGACCCTGTCCCTCGTGCTGACTTCGTGTTCCGGCCTGCAGGCGATCGCTTTCTGGGTGATCCGAATGGATTTCGACCCGTCCTGGTGGGTGCCGAATCTATTTCTACTATTGTATCCGCTGTATTTTTTGGTCCGGATCTTCAGGACTTTCCCGGCGGAGCCAGCGTAATCACCCGGGGTCGCTGCGACGGGGCTCACCGGGGGCGTTTCCTTTCGATGGACTCCGCTTTTTGTTTTAAAGCTTCGTTCACCCGGCCATAACTTTCGTCCACCCAGCCCAACCCGAAGAATATAACACCGATGCCCCGGAATTCCTCGCGGTGCGTGAAACGCGTCCCGCCGTCCGCCGGTTCCAGGCGAAAGGTATGATTGAAGGTGAACAGCCCCGGCGTCCCCCCGCCCTGGTTTTTTTCACGTTCTCTCACCACTCGCCTGACCTTCGCGGGAAATGCGCTGACCTTCCCGTCCGGGTCTTTCAAAAAATGTTAAATGACCGCCGGTCATTGTTAAGGACGGTTCGCTTCAGCCCAGCACCAGATCGAGCATCCGTTCGTACTCGCCCAGGGACGGCGGCTCGCTGCCGGGCGTGGACATGCGCAGGAGCATGGCCTGTAAGAGATGCGTCACAACCTGGGCCTTTTCGGTGCCATGGTCCAGCGCTCCGTGGCGACGAAACGCGCTCTGGATCAGGCCCTGAAAATCGCCCGCGTGCCGAACCGGGTATCGCGCTTCGATTTCCGCGGGAGTCGAATAGACCAGGCGAAAAATAAAGCGGATGGGGGCCGGGTCCTGTTCGTAGTATTCCTGGATTGCCCGAAAACAGGACAGCAGTTCCTGTTTTAGATCCCCCCCGCGATCGATCCGTCGCCGCAACTGGCGCATCACCGTCAGGCGGGTGCCGCGCAGAACCACCCGGAACAGGTTTTCTTTGCTCTGAAAATAATGGTAAATCGTGGGCTGACGGGTGCCGCAGCGCGCGCTGATATCGCGAATCGAGGTGCCCTGGTACCCGTCCGCGGCAAAGGCCCGCAGAGCCGCCTCCAGAATTCGCAGGCGCGTGGACGGTTCGTCGCTGGTGGGAGGTCTGCCGGCCACAAACCCATCCACCATGATCGTTTCGGGAGGCCAGTATTTTTGTAACGAGCGTTACTTTTTTCGTTGACGCCCGGCCCCGGGAGGATTATTAATGTAACGATCGTTACAGGAGAACGTTATGCTGAGCACCACCCATGAAAAAAAATCCACCGGAAGTCGCCTGGAACGGACGCATAAAGAGCGCGTGCGGCGGATTTCGGCGTTTATCCGGCGCGCGGAGGCCGGGCTGCGCCGGAAATTTCCGGTGCTGGCGCACCAGGACGCGTTAGGAGCCGGGGTTTTTTGCCTGGCGGCGGGGTGGATTCTGACCGGCGCGATTCTGTTCGGGACCGGACGTATCAGCGCCTGGTTGCTGGTACCGTTGAGCGCCTTCTGCGTTTCGCTCCTCCATGAACTCGAACACGATCTGATCCACGGTCTGTATTTTAATTCGCGGAAGCGCGTCCAGAATCTGCTGATGGCGGGAGTCTGGTTTTTTCGCCCGAATTTTCCGAGCCCATGGTACAGGCGAAAAATTCATCTCCTGCACCACAAAGAATCCGGCCAGGCCGGGGACATCGAGGAGCGCTACCTCGGCAACGGGATGGAGTACGGCTGGCGGCGACTTCTGTGTATGCTGGACAATCATTTTTCCCCGTTGCTCCGAAAGTCCGAACTCAGACGCATTCCCGGGTATCTGCGTCGCATGGCCCGGCCGTCGGAACTGCGAATGTTCCTGGTGTTCGACGGAATCCTCGTGCTTTTCGGTATTTCCCTGGCGATTCGACTGATCGCCTCTCAGGCCGGCTGGCCGCTCAACGGAGGCATGCAGGCCGTTCTTCGCGCGGTCGATTTTTTGATGATCGTGTACATCCTGCCCTGTGTGATCACCCGCGCTGCGGTGGGCATCGTCTCCTCCAGCATGCACTACCACGGGGACGTGAACGGGTTGCTTGAACAGACCCAGGTACTCACGCCCTGGTATTTGGCGCCGTTTCAATTGTTCTGCTTTAATTTCGGTTCGACGCACGCGATTCATCATATCGTCGTCAACCAGCCGTTCTACATGCGTCAGCTCGTGGCCCCCGCCGCGCACGCGGTGATGCGCCGCTACGGCGTCCGCTTTAACGATACCGAAACGTTTCGCCGCGCCAATCGGTACCATGCGGCGGCCTGAGCAATCGGCGTTTTTTTAACAACGAAGCCGGGACCTGGTGACCGCATGGCGGGACGGGTCCACCCACGCCGTACCGGCCGGGCCAGTCGAGTCGCGCGTCGCCCAGAACACACCCCTCACGGTCGCGCGCCCCTGCCTTTCAGGAGTCCGGGCTGTACCGATGGGGCCGCCCTGCGCCCCCGCCTGGAAGGGAAAACAGATTCAGAGCAGGACCACGGCGCCGGATTGAGTATATTTTTCGCCTTATACCGCCTGAAGAGTAGTTTACGCGAATAGCAATCCCCGTCGGGGCGAGGTTTGCGGAAAGTGATTTTTTTCCCTGAATTTTGTAATTTTAATGACTTCCTTATAATTGCCTCATTATTGTTAGGCAGATTATCACACATCCGCAATCACACCAAACAAAATGGAAATGATTCAGCAAGACAGCAACCGCGCCCTTTTCAAACCGGGCCCGGAATTTACGATCTACCAGGTGAATGACTACCTGAAAGCGTTGCGCTCGCTGGAGGATCGAATTCGTACCCTTGAAGCTGACCTTTCCGAAACCGGGGAACTGGACACGGCCGGGGTTCAGTTCCTGCTCGCGCTTCAGCGCGAATGCGCGCGCAAAGGGCGAGATTTTCGGATCAGCGCGATGAGCCAGGCGGTGCGTGAAACCCTGGATCTTTTGCGGCTGACGAGCGCCCTGACGGGAACTGTATAAATTTTTATGGCCACGGAACAACAAAACCAGGATTTCGCCGGCGCCCGGGACACCTTCGTGGCCGAATGTTCGGAATTGCTGGCTTCCATTGAAAACACCCTGCTCGCCTTAAAAAAAGGAGCCGCGCAGACAACCGCGCTGGAAGATTTATTTCGTTGTTTTCACACGATTAAAGGTTCGGCGGGTATGTTCGGTTTTGACGCGATCGTCACGTTCACCCACGAAATCGAAAGCTACCTGGACGCCCGGCGCGGAGCCGGGGCCAATCCCGGTCCGGAGATTATTCATACCCTGCTGGAATGTGGCGATCATATCGCCAGCCTTCTGAGCGCGGGCCCGGTTCCCGTGAACGAACAAAAACGACGGCAGGGTCTCGCGCTCCTGGCCGTTCTCAGCGGTAAAGAATCACCCCCCGCCACAACCGGCACGGGCGAACGCTGGATGATCCGCATCGTTCCCGATTCGCGGTTGTTTCAAAACGGCCTTGATCCACTCTCCTTCCTGCGACACCTGGAAACAAAAGGCAAAATCCACGACGTGATGGTGCGCACCGACGATCTGCCGGCGCTGGAAGACATGGATGCCGAAGCCTGTTACCTTTCATTCCAGGTGGATTTCGAGGGCGCGGCAGGTTTTTCGGAGACGGAATTACGCGAAGTTTTTGAATTTCTTGAAAATGACGCAAAAGTTGAGATGCGCTCCCTGGCCGTGGCCTCTCTGGCGGCCGGCGGGGCGAACACACCGGAGGAACCGGCCGCCCGCGACCGCCGTTCGGTACGCGTGGAGGCCGGGCGCCTTGATCAACTCGTGGACCTGGTGGGCGAATTGATGATCGCCACCGCCCAGGTGAGCGGCCAGGTCGGCAGCGGGGCTTCGGCCGTGCTTGAGGAAAACCTGCAGGCCCTGTCCCGCATCGTCTCCGAGGTACGCGACGTCGCGATGACCCTGCGCATGGTGCCCCTGATCGGATTGTTTCGACGTCTGGAGCGCCTGGTGCACGATCTCGCGCGCGAAACGGGCAAACCGGTCGAGCTGGTAACCTTCGGCGCGCAGACTGAACTGGATCGTACCATGATCGAACGACTGGTCGGCCCCATGACGCATATGTTCCGTAACGCGATCGACCACGGCATCGAATCGGAAACCGAGCGGAGCGCCGCGGGCAAATCCGTACCGGCGCGCCTCACCCTGACCGCTCGCCAGGAAGGCGGGGAAATCGTGATCGATCTGGCGGACGACGGCCGCGGTTTTAATCTGACGGCGATTTTGAACCGGGCGGTCGAACGCGGTTTGATTGGCGCGAGCGGCCGAACTCTTTCGGAACGCGAAATCCTTGAATTTGTATTCGCGCCGGGTTTTTCAACCGCCGCGACCGTCACCGAACTTTCCGGCCGCGGCGTGGGCCTTGATGTGGTTCGCCGTGAAATCGAATCCCTGCGCGGCAATGTAACCATCGAATCGCGCCCCGGTCTCGGTTCCACTCTGCGCATTCGCCTGCCGCTGACGCTGGCCAGCATTGACGGGTTCCTCGTGCGCGCGGGGGATTCGCGCTTCGTCCTGCCGCTGGAGGCGGTGGAGGAGTGCCTGGAACTCGCCGACGAAGCCGTGCGCATCTCCGGCAAGGGCCTCGTGACCGTGCGCGAGGAAGCTCTGGCCCTGCTCGATTTGAACGAACTCTTTTCCCTGGCCACACCCGCGCGCCGCCGAAATATTGTGGTGGTGCAGTACGCCGGTCGCCGTCTGGCGCTGGTCGTGGACGAATTGCTTGGCGAAATCGAAAGCGTCATCAAAGCACCCGGCCCAATTCTACGGGAGATACGCGGGCTTGGCGGTTTTACGATCCTGGGGGACGGCCATGTGGCCTTGATCCTCGACCTGGCCGAATTCGTGCGCGCGATCGAAGCGCAAAATGAACGGGAAGTTTCCGGAGTTACAGTATGAAATCTTTTTTATCAAATCGTTTCCCGGTTCTGATCGCTTTCGGTCTCGCCTGGTCGCCTGGCGTTCTCCTGGCCGAAGAATGGTCGTACGCCGGCGCGACCGGTCCTGAACGATGGGGCACCCTGCGACCGGAATTCCGCGCGTGCGCGGAAGGCCGCAGCCAGTCCCCGGTGAACATCGAAACGAATCGCGTCAAGGCGAACCCCGGCACGGAGGTACGCCTGCGTCTGGATCAGGCTGACGCTGAACTTCACGCGGGTGGGCACGGACTTCAACTTTCATTGAGCGGTGGCGAGCTGAACGCCCTGGCGAACAGGTTCGCGTCCGCGCAATTCCACTTTCACACGCCCTCCGAAAACCGCCTGAACGGGCGGGCCTTTCCCGCCGAAATCCATTTTGTGAACCGGGACACGAATGGACGTCTGGCGGTCCTGGGTGTGTTCGTGGAGGAGGGGCCGGCCAGTTCTGTTTTCGCTAAAATTTTATCGGAAGAAAATGAGGCGAAGCAACCCGGGGGCCCGGGCCTCGACCCCGCGGCTCTATTTCCCCAAAACGCCGGTGTGTATTCCTACAGGGGGTCCCTGACCACTCCGCCCTGCACCGAGGGTGTCCTCTGGCTGGTCCTGGACCGGCCGGTTTCGTTTTCGCGCGAACAAATCGAAACTCTTGTCGGGCGAATTGGTGCCAGCGCCCGGCCCGTCCAGGCGCTTAATGGACGGGAAATCGCGCGTCTGGAGGGCGGCTTTACTCTGGAGGCCACCGCCGGGGACGCCGGCGCGGGACAGGAATCCACTTCCAATCGAACGACGGAAGTGGAAAGAGAATCAACGGATCGTTCGGGAGGAATTATGTTCTGGATCATTGTTTTTACTGGAACCGTCCTGGTTCTCCTGGTACTTCTGCTGTCGGTAAGAATCGGTCAGCGTCTGCTGGATCGTTTTTCGCTGGTGGCGAAGGTTGTGGCCCTCGCGGTCGCTTTGCTCCTCAGCACAGCGACCATCGCGGTTTTCTCCTTATACTATATTGGCGAGATCGGCACGGAAATCGCCGAAATCGCCGAGGAAGACATTCCGCTCTCCCGGGCCATTACGCGAATCGCCACCGGTCAGTTACTGATTGGCCTGAGCTTCCAGCGCGGGGTCATCCTGACGGTGAAGGGAGATCTGGCGGGCCAGCAGCGCCAGAAGGCCGCGTTCCAGAAATTTAACGCGGAAATGGAAAAAGATTTTGACGAATTCGAAAAAATCGCCCGGAACGGGATCGAAAAATCCGATTCAGCCGAAGCCCGCCATGAATTTGAATCGTCGCTCGCCCGTATCAAAAAGATTGAAACTGATAGCGCGAAATTTCGCGCTGATGCCGGGCGCATTTTTCCGCTGCTGGAAGCGGGTTCGCTCGAACAGGCCAGGATCATCGTCTCGGATCTGGAAACCGCCCAGGAACGTCTGGATCAGGATTTAATGGAGATGGGCCAGGAAATTCGCAAATTCACCCAGGAATCCGCGGAGGCCGCGGAAACCCACGATAAAGAGGCGATTCGTAATATTCTGGCGATCTGCCTGTTCAGCATTCTGATCGGCGTCATTTTCTCCCTGGCGGCGATTCGAAATATACTGCGCACACTGGGGGCCGATCCGGGCGTCCTGCGTGGAATATCGGAAGTCCTGGCCGAAGGGGATCTCGCGGAAATGGATCGTCGCCGTGACGCGCGAGCAGTGGGCGTGCTCGCGTCGCTGCTGGAAATGTCGCACCGGCTGGGCGAAATCATTCGGTCGGTGAACGCGAACGCGCGAACATTGTTACAGGCCGCCGAACAGGTCAGCTCCACCGCGCAGAGTATGTCGCAGGACGCGAGCGAACAGGCGGCCAGCGTGGAAGAAACCAGTTCGTCTCTGGAAGAAATGACCGCCACGATCCGAAACAACGCCGACAACGCGCGGAACACGGAGGCCATCGCCACGAAATCGGCCGAGCAGGCGCGCGAAGGGGGTGAAGCGGTACGGAACACGGTCAGCGCGATGAACCGCATCGCCGAAAAAATCGGAATCATTGAAGATATCGCCTACAAGACCAATCTCCTGGCACTCAACGCGGCCATCGAGGCGGCCCGCGCCGGCGAACACGGCAAGGGTTTCGCCGTCGTGGCCAACGAGGTGCGCAAGCTGGCCGAACGTTCTCAGGACGCGGCCGGCGAAATCAGCGGAATGGCGCGCGACAGCGTCGACATCGCGCACCGGGCGGGCGGACTCATCGAGGAAGTCGTGACCTCCATCCGTAAAACGGCCGACCTCGTGCGCGAAATCTCCGCCGCGAGCGAAGAACAAAAAACGGGCGCCGAACAGATCAACGTGGCCATTCGCCAGCTGGACGAAGTCACCCAGAAGAACGCCTCGGCGGCGGAGGAGCTGGCCTCCACGTCGGAAGAACTGAATTCGCAGGCGCGCTCCTTGCAGGACGTAATGAGTTTTTTTAAGATCGAGGTTGAATCGGCGTCGCCCCACACGACTCCGCCGCCGGTCACGCGCCCGGCCCCCGGTTCGGTCAGGCCCGCTCCAGCCATCCGTCAGTCCGATTTCGAAAGGTTTTAACTATGGACACGGCGATCGAACAAACCATCGCGGGTCAGTACCTCACCTTCCAGCTGGGCAGGGAGACGTACGGCCTGAACATCCTTTCGGTCCGGGAGATCATCGAATTCGGCGGGCTCACCGAAATTCCGCTCGCCCCGCCCTACCTGCGCGGTGTCATCAATCTGCGCGGGACGGTGATCCCGGTGACCGATTTACTTTTTCTTTTCGAATTGAAAAAAGTAGAGGTAACGC
The DNA here is from genome assembly GCA_964631535.1 of uncultured Leptospiraceae bacterium. Lineage (GTDB taxonomy): Bacteria > Spirochaetota > Leptospiria > Leptospirales > Leptonemataceae > CAZVZS01. The sequence goes on along the minus strand of CAZVZS010000035.1, from coordinate 2,650 downwards.
GAAAAACATGCGTCGTGATCGTAGAGGTAAAAACCGGGGATGATACAATTGAGGCGGGGCTCATGGTGGACGCCGTGACCGAAGTGGTGGACCTGGGCCAGTCGGACCTGGATCCACCCCCGGCGTATTCATCGCACCAGAAACGCGAATTCATCCGGGCCCTTGCCAAACACCAGGACCATGTGATCGTGATCCTGAATGAGCAACTTTTGCTCTCTCTGGAAGAACTTTCCGGATTGGGCGCGGCCCTGGCCGCGGCGAACAATCCCGCGTTATTGCAACCCGACGCACCCGAACCGGCGGACGGGGAAAGGGCCATCTCCGATGAACCTGTCAGATTATGAATTCGGTCTTTTTCGAGATCTGGCCCGGCGCAGCGTGGGACTGCACCTGCCAGAAATCAAACGGACTCTGGTGGCATCCCGTCTCGCGCGCCGCTTGCGTCACTACGGGCTGGAAGGCTACCTGGACTATTTTCGAATCGTGGAAAAAGACCCCGATGAATTCCGGGTCATGGTCGATTTATTGACGACGCATACGACACGCTTCTTTCGCGAACCCGCGCATTTTTCGTTTTTATCGGATTCGGTCTTACAAAAAATGGAGGCGGGCGTGAAATTGCGCTGCTGGTGCGCGGCCTGTTCAACCGGGGAAGAAGCCTATTCCCTTGCGATGCTCCTCGACGATCGACTGGGCCCGGAGCGCTGGTCCCTGCTGGCGACCGACGTCAGCGAACCGGCTGTCGAACAGGCCGGACGCGGCCTGTTTCGAATGGAACTGGCGGGGGATATCCCGGAGTATTATCTCCGTCGATATGGCCTCAAAGGCGTCGGGACCATGCAGGGCTGGTTTTCCTTTGAAGAAGGTTTACGGAAGAACATTCAGTTCCAGAATTTGAATTTGAAACAGGAGTATCATTTCAAAGAAAAGTTCGATTTCATTTTTATTCGTAACGTTATGATGTACTTCGATCGTCCGACGCGAGCCGGTATCGTCACCCGTCTCTGCCAGGTACTCCAGCCTGGCGGATACCTGTTCACCGGGTCGGCCGAATCTCTACACGGGATCTCGCGCGATTTCGCGACCGTGCATCCCTCTGTTTATATAAAATCCGGACGCGAACGCGCCGTTGCGCAGGTGCTCCCGGAGGTCGCGATTCAATGAGCGCGACCGCGGCCATCACCGACGTGCCGGAACCCGAGCACATCCTGGATGTATTTCTACAGCCGGGGGATTTTTTCTGGGCTGACGATCCGGCCACGCGAATTCGAACTCTGCTGGGTTCGTGCGTGGCGATTTGCGTCTGGCACCCGCGCCTGCGCTGCGGCGGAATGTGCCATTATCTGTTGCCCGCGCGTTCCACCGCTGCCCGCGTCCAGGCCGAAGCGGCACCCGATCCGCGCTACGGAACCGAGGCCATGGACCTGTTCGTGCGCGAAATGGCCAGAACCGGCACCGATCCATCGCAGTATATCGCGAAAGTATTCGGCGGCGCGACGATGTTCGGTGACACCGGAAGCCTGGAAACCATCGGATTGAAAAATATCAACCAGGCGCTCGATATGCTGCGCGGACATAAAATCCGCGTGGCGGCGAGGGACACCGGGAACGACCGGGATCGACGGATTCATTTTGAATTATGGTCAGGAGCGGTCTGGTTGAAACGCCGCCGGGAAACTCAGGACCGGAAAGGGTAAGCGTATGTCCAAAACGATTCTTGTGGTAGACGATTCCGTTTCGCTCAGAAAAATTTTGAACCTGACCCTGACCGGGGCCGGTTACGAGATCATCGAGGCGCAGGACGGCGTGGCGGCGCTCGCGCTACTGGACGGGCGCAAAATACATTTGATCGTCTGTGACGTGAACATGCCGAAAATGGACGGACTGACCTTCACGCGAGAAATGAAAAAAAATTCGGCCTACCGTTTTACGCCGATTCTAATGCTCACCACCGAAACCGGTGAAGAAAAAAAAGAAACCGGGATGGAAGCCGGGGTGCGCGCCTGGCTCACCAAACCGTTTCAGCCAGCGCAGTTACTCGCGGCCATTGGAAAACTGATTCTCTGATCCGTGGCTATCGAGAAGAACATTCATGCTCTGGTCGTAGACGACTCGGCCCTGGTACGCAAAGTTCTCAGCGAGCTCCTGCTGGAACACCCGGCGGTCGCTTCCGTGGAAACCGCGCAGGACCCGATCTTCGCGCGGGCGAAAATGGAAGAACGGTGGCCGGACTTTCTGGTGCTGGACATCGAGATGCCGCGCATGGACGGTCTGACGTTTTTACGGAAGCTCATGGCCGAGCGGCCGCTGCCGATTTTGATCTGTTCTTCCCTGACACCTTCCGGATCGCAAATGGCCGTTGAGGCCCTGGCGGCGGGTGCGGTCGAAATCATCGCCAAACCGGACCTGGACGTTCACAATTTTCTGGTCGAATCGAGGTCGCGTATTCACCGTTGCGTAAACGCGGCCCTGGGCGCGCGCATTTCGCGCAACCAGACCGGATCGGGTCCTTCACGCGAATTCAGCGGAGCCGTTCCGCGCGATCGGATCATCGCGCTGGGTGCCTCGGCCGGCGGCACTCGCGCGCTTGAGTCGATTTTTTCGGTTCTGCCGCCCACCCTGCCGGGTATGGTCGTGGTCCAGCATATGC
>CAZVZS010000034.1:33245-57072 GCA_964631535.1 uncultured Leptospiraceae bacterium | reverse complement strand
GCGGGTGATTTTAAAGGCGCCCACCGAATGTTCGAGCTGGCGCTCAGTTATTTCTGGAAGCTGAACGCGTCTGAAACACAATTCGAAGCCCGGCTCGGCTCTCTGCGGACGGAAGTTCGCATGTCGACGGAGTCGGATCGGGATCTCGGCCGACGCCTTTCCGAACGAGTCCGCGAACACGAACGCGACGATCCGCGCCGTTCTCTTATCCGCTCCGAAGTCCACCAGGCGCTGTATCTGGCCGGGCGCACGGAAGCCGCGCGACTGTTTCTCGCTGAACATCCGTTTGTCGCGGAGGATGGCCCGTCCTCTCTGCCGGTGTTCCTGACCCGCCTGCGCGCGCCGGTGTACGGCGGACCGGGTCTCGCCGACGTGAATTTTCGCCAGGAGTTTCAGGCAGCCAGGCCGGCGCTCCTGCGTCGCGCGACGGATCCTTCTTTTCTTAACCGATCCTTTCTCGAGGATTTTTTGCGGCACGCGCTGTATGGCGAAGGCGCGGCCTTGATCGATGACCTCCCGCCCGAAGCGGAGCTGCGCGCCTGGCGGGCCGAACTGGACCTGGACGCGCACCTTCTGCGACCGGACCGGTATTCCGCTCCGCCCGATCCGGCCCGGTTGCCGCGGCGCGCGCGCGAATTTTTTCAGGCGAGTACGGACCTGCCCGTCCCGAACGGGATCCGCGCGGTTTCACCCGCGGAAGGTTTTCGCCGGGCCTTGCGAGCCGCCTGGCGGACGGCCGTCACGGGTCGCACGCCGGATATCGCCGAACTGGGCGATTTCGCCATTGATGAAGGAAAAACAGTTTACGCGCATCTGGACCGCCTGGAACGCGCGATTCTGTTCCGCCTGCTGATCGATTCGCTCGCGTCCAGTCCCCGGGGAGATACCGCCGGCCGACTGAAACGCCTGATCGCGGTGGAAAACGAATTCGGCCGCGAACGCGCGGCCCTGATGAATCTCGCGGCCGCCCGCGCGTATCTGGCGGCGGATCAACCGGACGCGGCACCCGCTTTTTTTCAGGCCTGTACCGGTGCCGAATCGCAGTCGATCGCCGACCGCGAACGGACCGCGGCCGCCGCGCGGTTGGGCCTGGTTCTGCCCGCCGACGTTGAAGCCCGCGCAGCGATTGAAAAAACCCTGGTGGAGGCCGGGGAAACCGACGTGGTCGAACTGCACCGGAAAATTCCAGCGGCGATCACACAGGCCGGTCTCACGGACTTCGCGTCCTTCACGCTCGCGCGCGGTCGCGCGCGCACGGGTCGCATGGCCCTCGCGTGGCGGGATCAGGCCCTGCTTGCCGTGAAAGTTTTAAAATCGCGCGCGCGAGGCGAGTCACGCTGGGCCGAGTTGTTCAACCTGGCAATCTGGGAAGAATCCCTGCGAACCCCTGGCCCGGCCGAGCGCGGCGAATGGCCCGCGTTCCAGGACATCGCGCGCCGCTTGCCGGCCGGTCCCGGATCGAACCAGGTGTTCATCGCGTTGATCGAAGTCGACGGAGCCCTGTTGCGACTGGCCTTGAATCCCCAGGGACTCACGGCCGAAGAGTTGACTCCCGCCGTTTTCGATCTGCGTTTTCGCGTGGGCGATTTTATCCAGAGAGCCGGCGATGAACGCCAGGCGCGAGAGGACCGCGAACTGGGCCGCCTGTATCGTTCGTTTTTTTCACCCGGCCAGGGCCGTCTGACCTATTACTGGGCCGCGGGCATCCACGCGCTGGCCCCCGTGCATCTGGACCGTGCCGACCGGATCTTCCAGGTGCTGGACCCGGGCGCGTTCGTCGCCGCCGCGCCACGCAGGGCGGGCGGGGAATTCGCGTCATCATTTCGCGTGCGCACAATCGGTCAGATTTCTGGCGAAAATCCGCCGTCGCTGGTGACGATGGAACGTTTCGCTCTGGGAGAGCCAGGGACCGGGCCCCCGTACCACCGGATCGGACCGGGCGGCGATGGCACGACCGCCAGACCTGGCGCGTGGTTCTACCACGAACCATCGGCCTCTCAGGTGGCGCGCGAAGGCCTGCCCGCCCTGCTGGTCCGCCAGGCGCTCGTGCGCGCGCGGCTCGCCGCGGAATTTTCCGGTCCGGGCGTGTACACGGTGCACATCGCGCCCGGTCAGGCGCACGCGTTCTTCCTGAAATATTATTATTCGCCCGCGAGTACCCTGAGCGGGCTGCGCGAGCGGTTCCTGAACGCCCTGGCCCAGGAGCGCGCCCGGACCGGGGACGGAGCGCGAGTGTACGGGTATCATCTGGCGACGACCTGTCCCCTGCTGGAGTGACCCATTGGATCTGGCAAGGCTAAATGGACCGGATAAAAAAAACGATCACGGAAATAAAAAATCCATTTCCCAGCCTTCCCTGGTGCGGCGAAACACACGGCGCTGGTGCAATCGAAACGGTTTTTCTTCCCAGAACTCAATGCGCTCAATTTTAACCCGCAGACCGGACCAGTGCGGGGGGCGGGGCACTTTGCCGAGCGGATAGCGGGCCGTGTACAGCGCGACGCGCTGTTCCAGTTCAAGACGGTGGCTCATCGGCCGCGACTGGCGGCTGGCCCAGGCGCCGATCCGACTCATCCGGTCCCGGCTGGCGAAGTATTCATCCGCGGTCGCGTCATCCACCTGCGCGACCGGGCCCTGCACCCGCACCTGACGACCTGTTTCCATCCAGTACAGACAGAGCGCGGCCCTTGGGTTTTCCGCGATCTGGCGACCTTTGTCACTTTCCAGATTGCTATAAAAAACAAAACCATCGGGTCCGAAACTTTTTAAGAGGACCATACGCACATCCGGCATGCCCTCGCTATCGGCGGTGGCCAGGGACATGGCGTTCGGATACTTCACACCCGAGCCGCGCGCGGCATCGTACCATTCCTGGAATAAAACAAGGGGATCTATGGCCATCGTTTTCCCGACCGCTGGATTTCGGTTCTAAGGGCCCATCTCAAAACCGCATGGAGGCAGTTTTGAGATGAACTCGGCGGGGCTGCACGAGGTAGCCCCAATCGGCGAGCACCAGCGGAGCGGAGCCGATTGCGAGCGGTTTTCGGACATGCGCCGAAAACCGCGACAATCTCAAAACTGCATGGAGGCAGTTTTGAGATAAACTCTAAAGGTACGATCAATTTTCCAGGCCTGGCGGGTAAACTGAAATTTTTTAATTGAAAGAAAGCCCCCCCGCGCGAGGATCAGGGCCATGGATTGGCTGCTGCTTTCCCTTCACTCTATCGGCGTAATCGCCACGGGAATTCTGGCGCTCGCCATGTTTTTCTTTCTTCTGTTCAAGAAGGACAAGACCAGACCCACGCTGCTGCTCTCCGGGTTCATCTTCGGAATTTCAGTTCTGGCGCTCGGATATTCCATGTCGTATACGGTCTTCGCCCCCTGGGGCGCGTTCCACCGCCTGCTGACTGTGGCCATTCTGTTCGGCATCGCGTTTCAGGTGGCTTTCGCGTACCGCTTCCCCCGGCCGGATCGTCCCCGGGAAGCGCGGGTGATCGTCATCCTTTCCGTGCTCATCGCCCTGGCCGGCTGGATCGATTTTTTTTACAAGACGTTCCGGATGGAGCCGCATTACGATTTTGACGCGCATTTTTTCACCCTTGACTACGGGGACGAAACCTCGCGTTACATTGCGCTCGTGATTGTTATCGCCATCCAGATCATGGTGCGCAAGACGATTCGTTATTCCGGTTACAGCGGACGCTTTTCCCCCTGGCTTGAAACACCGGCCAGTAAATTCTCCGCCGCGGGGGTCAAACACCTTGTCGGCCGTTTCTGCGTGGGCTGGATCAAAATCGTCCTGCCGGAAGGCCGGGACGCGAAGGCCACGCGCGCGTTTACGCTGGCGTTCATCGGCCAGATCGTCATCGGAGCGCTGAATCTTTTGAATAAAAGTGACCGCCTGACGTATGACGAATACGCCATCTGGTTCTCGGTTCTTTCCATTTTAACATACTGGGCGATCTTCATGACCTACATGAACAATTCGCCCGAACCCACCACCTTCATGGTCAAACTGGTGGGCATCTCGATGGTCTCGCTGGTCCTCGTCTTCGCCGGAGTTTCGTACTTCACTTTGTTTCGCAACGAAGCGGCGTATGATCGCCAGCGGGTGACCGAGGTGATTAACGCCCGGGACGCGATCCTGGCGGCGGACACGGCGAAAATGCCGCCCGAGATCGAATACGTGCTCGCGAAATCCGTGGCGGGCGGTCGCACCGCCCCGGACATGCGCCTGCATTTTTCGCGCGCGCCGGAACGTACCGTAAACGATTTTTTGAACGGCGGCCAACGCGAATCGTTCGTTCACCACAAACACAAAGTCATCAAACTGAAAAAGGCCGATAAGACCCTGAGCGACGCTGAGGCCGACGCGCAGGCACGCGCGCTTTTAAACGCGCACCCGAAACCACTCACGCGATCGTACCGGATTGGTGATCAGTTTTACACGACCTTCGATTTTGAGGACGAAGGTACCCGTTACGAAGTGGGCTACAGTTACCGCGCGTATCGGCAGTACGTACACGAAGTCGCGGGCATTTTATTTTTACTGGTCATGGGCTCCAGCGTGGCCATGGTCATCGTCTTTCCCCTGCTCTTCCAGGGTTCCCTGGTGCGCCCGCTCAACGACCTGTTGTCCGGCGTGGGGGAAGTCAACCAGGGCAACCTGGACGTGAAAGTGCCGATCAAAATCATGGACGAGATCGGCTTTCTCTCCCAGGCTTTCAACGGGATGGTGTCCTCCATCAAACAGGCCAAGGAGCGTTTAATAGACTACGCGGAAAATCTGGAGCACAAAGTCGAAGCGCGCACGAGAGAAGTGCGCGAAAAGATGGAAGAGGTCCAGCGATTGAAAGTCCAGCAGGACGGAGACTATTTCCTGACGTCACTCCTGGCCAAGCCGCTTTTTTTCAACGCGAACAAATCGCGCAACGTACGCACCCAGTTTATCATTCGTCAGAAAAAACGTTTCGAGTTCCGCAGCCGCCAGGCCGATCTGGGCGGCGATATCTGCGTCACCGGAAACTTAAAATTCGGAACGCCCGATAATTTTCAGCGTTTCACCATGGCAGTCAACGCGGACGCGATGGGTAAGTCCATGCAGGGCGCGGGCGGTTCGCTCGTGCTCGGCGTCGTCATGAATTCGATCATGGCCCGCTCGGCGTCCCAGAAACGTGTACTCAACTCGACTCCCGAGGAATGGCTGCGCGAAGTTTACGACGAAACCCACTCGGTTTTCAAAACTTTCGACGGGTCCATGGTCATCTCCGCCACGATCTTCCTGGTGAATGACGAAACGGGCGAATGCTGGTACTGGAACGCGGAACATCCCTTCGGCGTTCTGTACCGCAACGGCAAGGCTTCTTTTATTGAGGAAGGCCTGAAACTGCGCAAGCTCGGCCTCGATTCGGAATTCGAATTCGAAATCTGCAAATTCCAGCTTGCTCCAGGTGACGTCGTGATCCTCGGATCGGACGGACGCGATGATATCAACCTCACGCCGGACGAACCGTACCGCACCATCAACGAAGACGAATATCTTTTCCTCAAACATGTCGAACGCGGCCGCGGCAATCTGGAATTGATCGAACGCGCCATCGCACGCCATGGCGAAATGACCGACGACCTTTCCCTGCTCCGAATCAGTTACAAAGTTCCGCTGGAGCAGGAAACCGGCACGAACGGGAATCTCACGAAAATCGCCGATACTCTGTACAAACAGGGCAAAAAACTCTACAAAGAAGGCGACGGTGAAAAAGCCCTGCAGGCCCTCACCCAGGCTTTCGAGCTCAATCCGGAAGATCCCAATCTGAACAAGCTGCTCGGGATACTCAGTTTCCGGGGCAAGGATTACCGCACGGCGGTGGAAGTCCTGAGTATCTACCTCAAGCAGGACCCGGAAGCGGCGCAATTCTGGTATTATCTTTCGATCGCGCAGAAAGCACTCGGCAATTATCCGGAGGCGCTGGTGGCCGCGGAGACCCTGGAGGAACTGGAACCGGACAATCTCAACAACCTCGTGAACCTCTCCGATCTCAATCGTTTACTGGGCCGCTACAACAACGCGCGTCTGTATTCGGAACAGGCCGAAAAACTCGATCCCGAAAACAAACACGTCCAGAAGATGAAATCGATTTTGATCGATAGTGTCAGGGCGTAGGGGGAGCGGGAAAAACCGCGCGCGCAACGCAATCCCCGGCCGCCTAATACTCGATCACCAGATCTTTAATCTTCTTATCCAGCGTATTGCGGTTGATACCGAGAAAACGCGCGGCCTGGGTTTTTGTGTAACGATAACGCTTGAGCGCGTACTGGATGAGCAGGCGTTCCACTTCGCCGATGACGACTTCGTACACGCGGCCCTCAAGATCGCTCATGCGGTCCTCGGCGGGCAGATACGACGCGGACCAGTTGCTCTCACGCCGGGCGGGTTCGCTGCGGGCCACGAGCGGCCCGGTCTCGCCGCGTTCTTCCTGGGACTGCGCGAAGGGGAGCGTCGAATCCATAAAATCGTCCAGGGCCATGGTTTCGCCCTGGTGCAGAACCACCGTACGTTCGATGATGTTTTCGAGCTGGCGCACGTTGCCGGGCCACTCGTAATTTTCCAGCAGGCGCACGGCCTCCGGGGCGATACCGCGAATGTTCTTTTCGTTTTCGATGGCGTATTTTTCCATGAAGTGCTGCACGAGCGGGAAAATGTCTTCTTTGCGTTCGCGCAGGGGGGGAATCTTCAAATTGATCACGTTCAGGCGATAGTACAGGTCCGCGCGAAATCGTTTCTGCGCGATGCTTTCTTCCAGGTCCGCGTTCGTGGCGGCGATCACGCGAATGTCCACAGTACGCGGTCGCCCGCCCACCGGCTCCACTTCGCGCTCCTGTAAAACGCGCAGGAGTTTACTCTGCAGATTAAAATCCAGCTCGCCGATTTCGTCCAGGAAGATCGTTCCGCCGTCGGCGATTTCGAATTTCCCCTTCTTGTCCGCGACGGCCCCGGTGAACGCGCCCTTGCGATGCCCGAACAATTCGCTTTCCAGCAGGTTTTCCGGAATCGCCGCGCAATTGACCTTCACGAAGGGATTGTCGCGCCGCGGGCTGTTGTAGTGAATCGCGGAGGCGATGAGTTCTTTGCCCGTGCCGGATTCGCCGGTGATCAGCACGGAGGCGCGCGAATCGGCGACGATACGCACCTTGTCGAACAATTTTAACATGGGGGCGGACCTGCCCACCAGGGAGCCGAACTGATAGCGCTGGCTCAGTTCGCGTTTCAGTTGAATGTTTTCGCGGGCGATTTCGCGCGTTTCCTCGCGAAACAATTTCTGGATCGTGATGGACTGGGATATGATCGATCCGACGATTTCCAGGAACTCGATCAGGGAGGCCGGATCGCTGCGCTCCTTGTGACGTGTGAAGGTGGTGAACACACCAACGACGTCTGTGCCGGAAAAAATCGGACAACAAAAAAAACCGAGTTCCTCTTCGCCCGTGTCGAACTTCATACGGTTGAGGAATTCGGGTTCCTCCTGCACGCGCGGAATGAACTCCGGTTTTTTATTCAGATACACCCGACCGGTAATCCCTTCCCCCGGCTGGTAGGTGATGTTGTAAATATCCTGATCGTGGGTGCCGACGGTGGCCACGAGTTTTAAGAGGTCTTCTTCGCGGTCGTACAACAACAGCGACGAACGCTGCAGGCGAAACGCTTTTTCAGTGATCGCCATGATCTCGGAAAATACTTCGCTCAGTTTGAGCGAGGCGGAGAGCACGCGCGAAATTTCGTACATGACCTGGTGAAAGCGGTCGCGGATGCGCAGGACGTTCGTCTCGCGCAGATTCACGAAAATTTTCGCGGCCAGGTTGGCCATGATCTGTAAAAAATCCTGGTGGTCCTCGGAAAACGCGAACTTGTGCGTACTATCGACCGAGATGACGCCGATCACTTCCTCTTTCACGAGCATGGGCACGGCCAGCTCGGAAAACAAACCTTCCTGTAAACGGATGTAATCCTTTTCGGACGAAGCGTCGCCCACCAGTCGCCCGCGTCCGTTTTTGGCGACCCACCCGGTCACGCCCTCGCCGGTTTTCAGACGAAACGAACGCGGCCGCATTTTAAGCCCGCGCGAGACGACGATTTCCAGTGACTCCTTGCCCTTTTCCATGAGCATGATACTGCCCGAGTCCGAGGTGGTCGCCTCAATGCAGGCCGATAAGATTCGATCCAGAACAGCCTCCGGGTCGTCACTGCCGGTCATCGCCAGGGTGATCTCGTGGATAAACCGGAGTGCCTGTTTTTTAGTTATTTCATCTTGCATAATATTTGAGCAATTTAGAGTATTTGCCTAAAGTTTAAGCATTTGACCTACTTGATCCGCTTTTTATGGCCCAATTTGAGCCCTGCTAAGTATTTTAGCAAGGTAGTGAGATAAAAGGTAGCAAAAAATATTCCAGGTAGCGGTTTCTTTTCATAAAGTTTACTAAAAATGCCCTTTTTTTGAGCAAAATCTAAATCGATTCTTAGGAATTAAAATTTACACTTTACGACCCCGGGCGACCCGGTCAGGAGACAGAACTGTGGAACCGGCCGGGACTTTTCTATTTCGCGGGACCGACCTGGCCTTCTATCGATTCCCCGCCGGCGCCACAGTCGCGGCCCGGGCTCCAATCGTTTTTTTTCACGCGACCGGATTCTCAGCGCCGACCTACCGCCCGTTGTTTGAACGGCTCACCGCCGCCGGCCACGCGGTCATCGCCCTTGATTTTTTCGGTCACGGCAGATCCGGGCGCACGGGCGATTTTTCCGACTGGTATTTTTTTCGCGACCAGGCCCTGGCCTTTCTCGATCATACCGGCCTGGACCGCGCGTACGCGGTCGGCCATTCCCTGGGCGGGGCGACCGCCCTGCTCGCGGGCGCGCGCGCCCCGGATCGTCTGCTGGCGGTCGCCGGACTCGATCCGGTCGTGCTGACCCCGCTGCGTTCTTTTTTTCTGCCGTGGTTCATGGCCAGGCATCCGCTCGCCCGGGCGGCCGAAAAACGGCGCGCGAGCTTCGCTTCGCGTAAACTCATCGAACGCTCGTACCGTGCGAAATCGACTTTTCGCGACTGGCACCCGGATTCTTTCGCGGGCTACCTGGATTCGGGTTTTCGCCCGGGGCCGGCGGGCACGCTGGAACTGGCCCTGCCGCCGGAACTGGAAGCGCGCGTCTTTCGCGCCCAGAACCGCGGACACTGGGCAGAGTACCGCAAACTGCGCCAGCCGGTGTGTATCATCGCCGCCCGGGGCTCCGTCGTCACCCCGATCAGGTCGGCGCGCCTGCTCACGCGCGCGCACCCCGCTTCGCGGGCGATCACCCACGCGACGGGTTCGCATTTTTTTCCCATGACCGACCCGGAAGGCACGGCGCGCCACCTGCTCGATTTTTTCGCGGCCGTCGCGGGACAGTAATAATTTATATGTTTTTTTACGCGTCGAAAATTCTCTCGCTGTTTCTGTTCCCGTACCCGCTTTTTCTGCTGGTCTGCCTCGTTGCCCTCTTTCGCCTGCCGCGTGGTCGCTTTCATCGCGTGTTCGCGTTTGCGTTCGGTTCGCTGGTTCTGCTTTCCACAAGCCTGGTCTCCGGCGCGCTCGTCGGGTTTCTCGAAGACCGTCACGCGCATGTTTCCATCGATAAACTCGAACGGGCCGACGTGGTGGTGGTTCTGTCCGGCATGGTCAATCCGCTGACGGGTTATACCGATCGCCCCGAATTCCTGGAATCCGCCGACCGCATCCTGGCGGGCGAAGAAATCCTGCGTTCCGGTCACGCGGGCGCACTCCTGATCTCGGGCGGATCGGGTTTGATGCTACAGACCGGCGAATCGGAAGCGATCATTCTGCGGCGCTGGCTGCTCGCGCGGGGCTGGCCGGCGGAGCGCGTCCTGGCGGAGGAGACATCGCGCAATACGGCCGAAAACGCGGAATTTACCGCGCGAATCCTGGCCCGCCGCGGCTGGAAGCGCGTCATTCTGGTCACGTCGGCTTTTCACATGCCCCGCAGCGTTTTTTGTTTTCGCGAAGCGGGCATCGAGCCCGTGCCGTTTCCCGTGGACTACTACCGGCACCGCGTCTTCGCCGGCCCGGAGGCACTGGTCCCGTCCATCCACAGCCTGCGCCTGGCGACGACCGCGCTCAAAGAATACCTTGGCTTCGTCGCCTACTGGCTGCGCGCGCGGACGAAGTGAGTTCACTCACTTACAGCAGCCGAACGTTCCAGGACTCTTTTTCGATCCCGTTGACGATGAGTACGAAACGTTGCGGACCCGGGTAGTGTTTGCGCGTCGTGCGATCCTCGAAGGAATGTTTTTTTTCGAAGTGGTGCCGGCCGCGCTCCAGGTCCGTTTCGGTAATCTGAAAAACCTTGCGCCCGGATTCGCCGCGTTTTTTATAATAATACACTCCGTACTCAAGGCGCACGCGCGCCGCTTTCGCGAGAGCGAGATCGAAGCTGAACGAAATTTTCGCTCCGATCTTCGCGCGCGAAGGCGATTTGATCTGTTCAATCCGCAGGCCCGCGCTGGCGCGAAAACCGAACAGGGCCATGGCCCGCCGGTCGCCTTTTTTCAGGAGCCCGCGCAGCGCGTGTTTGACGATCGCGTCCGTCCGCGCCGAAGAACCGGACCAGCGTTCGCAGAGTTCCAGCGTGATCCCTGGATGATCGCGCGCGATATCGTTCAGGTTGTTGGCCACGCTGCGACGCACGTATTCCTCCGGATCGTCTTTTAACAGCTCAAGGATCGGCAGCAGGGGCGCCGGGTCTTTTTTCAACACGGGCAGGGCCATGGCCCAGGGCAGACGCGGGCGGCAACCTTCCGACGCGAATCGCCGGACGTGAAAATTATTATCGCGCGCGCACTGTTCCAGGAACTTGAGCGCGCGCGCCTGGTCCTCCACCAGAAACGGGCGAATCGCGAATTCGGCCGATGAATACCGCGTAAACTTTCTGAGAGTCTTCAACGAACGCGACCAGTCGCCGCGTCCATACAGCTCCACGTAATCGGGAAACACCAGACCGTCGAATCCCTGGAGCGCGGGCGCGGCCTCTTCCAGAATCGCCAGCGCGCGAGCGTAATCCGCGGGCAGGGCCGCGCGCATGCAGAGCGTGATGTGACGCAGACGTTGTTTAAGTTCGCGTTTTTTCCAGGTACGATCGAACACGGCGCTGAGGAAGGCCCGTTCATCGAAATCGCCCCAGGCTTTTTTTAACGCCCCGGCCAGGGTTTTGATTACCGCTTCGGTAAAAAAAATGTTTTTCAAAGGTTCCGCCATCGTGTATCTTGATTCCGCGGGCTGGCGTCCCTGTAAATCATTTGACAGATTTGACCACCCGCATCGATTGGGGTCTGATCGTTCTTCCATGAGCAAAGGTCGTAAAATTCGCCTTCTGCCCGGCCTCCTGGCCGCGGCGTTCGGACTGGTTCTCGGAACCGTTCAGATCGCCGGGTCATTCCATCACCTTGCGGCGCACAGCCACACGGAAACCACCGCACAACGCGCGGAGAACTCCACGCAGGGCCTGCGCGCCGGACAGGCGGACAATCTGGAAACAGACGGTTACTGCCTGCTCTGCTCCACCTTCAACCATTCACGCCTGATCGTAAATAACGCGGACCTCATTCTGGTCACCCGTCCCGCGCGTCCGGTTTTTGTGGTTACCGCTCCGGCGGTTCTTTCCGGTACACTGTTTCGTTCGCTTCACGCTTCACGCGCTCCCCCTGCTTTCGTTTAAACAAACGAAACGTCAGCGAAGGAGTATCGAAGCATGTTTTCCGGTTATATTATTTTTAAGAAATCCCCGCACGCGGTTCTGGCCGCCTCGTTGTTTGCAGTCGTCACCCTCTTTCCGGGGTCTGTTTTCGCGGAGAAACTACCGGACCAAAAGGATGCGAAAAAAGCGGAAGCCGCACTTGACGCGGAACTCGATTCCATAGAGAACACGCAGCGAGAAGAGCTACGGGTTCAGCCAGCGCCGGCCGCTCCACAACTGCGGCTGATCGACATTTCGCTCATCGCGAATTTCGCGTTCGGCGGCTCCGACCTGCCGGAGGCGGACCTCGCGAATCTCCAGGGGCATAACCACGACCCGAAGCAGACGGGGGGGCAGACGACCGGCGTGGAACTCTCCGTCGGCGGAGCGATCGATCCGTTTTTTTACGGGGAAGCGCATCTCCTGTTTGCCGAAGGTGTCGTGGAAATGGAGGAAGCCTTCCTGGTCACGCAGGCCCTCCCGCTCGGCTTCCAGGTCGAGATGGGTTATTTCCTGACCGAATTCGGCCTGCACAATCCCACGCACCAGCATGCCTGGCTCTGGAACGACGCGCCGGTCATCGCCACGCGCGTGTTCGGCGCCGAAGGGATGCGCGGGTCCGGCATGCGCGTCGCGAATCTCCTGCCCCTGCCCTGGTTTTCCGAGTTGCACCTGGGCGCGCAACGCGCGTCAGGCGAAACGATGCACAGCTTTCTGAAAGGGGCCGAAAGCGGCGGTCATTCGCACGGCGGCGGGGAGGAAGAAGAAATGGATATCGGCGGACGCGCCACGACCGACCGGCTGACATCGTCCAGCGGCGAACTCGCGTACCTGGCGCGCTGGGAAAACTCGTTTTCCCTGGGTGATACGCTCACCACGAAAATCGGTTTTTCCGGTCTGACCGGACCGAACAGCACCGGCCCGGAAGCCCGTACGAATATTTACGGGGGCGATCTTCTGGTGAAATGGCGGCCGGTGAAAAATTTTCGCGGCTTTCCGTACGTCATCTTCCAGGCCGAAGGCATGCGCCGCGATTATATCGTGGAACGACAGATCGACGCGGGCGAACTCGAAAATATCAATTTAATTCGCCAGGGCGATCTGTACGATCCTTACGGCGACCAGGAACAATTCGAAAACGCCGATCTGGAAGGCCTCCGCGCGACTTCCCTCGATACGAAAGATTTCGGCGATTATACGGACGCGGCGGACGTCCTGCTCGGTAAAAAAAAGCTGGAGGACATCACGGACCCGGTCGCGCGCAAAATCGCCATCGATACCCTGGACCGCATGGTCCATCCGTTCGAAACTCTGCACGACTGGGGATTTTACGCGCAACTCATGGTTGGATTCGAACGCGGCTGGTCGGCCGGGTTGCGCCACGATTTCGCGAGCGGGGCGGGTGAAAGTTTTATGCCCGGCGGCGACTGGGTGAACGACCAGGACATCTACGGCCGCGACCGCGACCCCGCGCGCGATACGCGGCGACGGATATCGCCCATCATCCAGTACAACCCCTCCGAATTTTCGCGTTTTCGCCTGCAGTACAACCGCGAATACGCGGACCATCTGCGCAACCGGCGGACGTACGTTACGCCCATGAACAATATTTTCCCGGGCACGACCGATCTGCCGATCGAAAGCGAATGGCACAACCGCGGCAACGCCGCGTGGTCGGTCTGGTTCACCGCGGAGTTCCTGATTGGAACGCATCCCGCGCACAAGTTTTGAGAAAAAACTCAATCGAGGAGCAATAGTATGGAATACGTAAGATTATTTATGAAACTGGGAGTCACCCTGATCGCCTGTTCGATCGCGAGCGGCCTCGGCGCGGCGCCTCTGAAGGTGGTTACGACCACGACCGATCTGGCCAGTATCGTGCGCGCCGTCGGCGGCGACCGTGTGGTCGTGAAGAGCCTGGCCAACGGCGTGGAAGACCCGCACTTCGTGGAAGCCCGGCCCGGTTTCATTCGCGATCTCGCGCAGGCCGACGTCTTCGTGCAGAACGGTCTGGAACTGGAAACGGGCTGGGTTCCTGTATTGCTGAAAAATTGCCGCAACCGCGCGGTCCTGCCCGGGCAGCCGGGATTTATCGACGCGTCAACCGCCATCCAGGTGCGCCACGAGAAAACGGGAGAAATCAGCCGCGCTCTCGGCGACGTTCATCCCGCCGGCAATCCACACTATCTCGTGGACCCGGCGAGCGGGATCCTCGTGGCCGCCTACATCGGTAAACGTCTGGGCGATTTACAACCCGCGGAAAGGGTTTTGTTTCTTTCCCGCTCCGCCGCGTTCCAGAAGCAACTGGCGAACGGCCTCTGGGGCGCGACCATCGCCGAAAAATTTCCCGCCGAAAAACTCGCGAATTTACTACAACGCGGCGGAGCGGGAGCATTGCACGATTTTTTGAAGCGCCAGGGACTGGAAGCGGGCGGCTGGCTGGGCCGGCTCCGGGCCTACCGTGGCGTGCCAGTTATCGTCGAACATAACTTCTGGGTGTACTTCGCGGCCACTTTCGATCTAAAAATCGTGGCGGCGCTGGAGCCGATCCCTGGCGTGGATCCCACCACCGCGCATCTCAAAAAAGTAGTGGAGAGCGCCCGGGCCGATCATGCCCGGGCCATCCTGGCCCTGCCCTATTATCCATCCAAACACGCCGGTTTCGTATCCGAACAAACTGGAATTAAAATAGCGAAAATGGCCCACATGCCCCTGGCGCGTCCGGGCACGGAGGATTATCTGAAAACCGTGGAGTACAATACCGGAGCGCTCGCTGGAGCGCTGGGGAAATAAGATGAGCCCGCGACAAAAACACGAAGCGCCGATTTTACTCGAAACAGACGACCTGGAACTTGGCTTCGGCCGGAAGGCCGTTCTCAGACACGTTTCGCTCACGATTCGCGCCGGCGAATGGTGGTTCATCGTCGGCGCGAACGGATCGGGCAAATCGACCCTGATGCGCGCCCTGCTGGGCCTCGTTCCGCCACGTTCCGGGCGGATCATCCGCGGTGACCGACGCGCGGCCGAGTTGATCGGATTCGTGCCGCAGCGCTGCGAATTCAACCACACCCTGCCGGTCACCGTGAACGAATTCGTGCGGCTGGGCCTCACCGGGATTCGCGTTTCCCGCGCGGAAGAACAGAACCGATTGCGCGACGCGCTGCGCGCCACCGGTCTGGAACGCGAGAGCGCGGAACGGTACTGGGAACTTTCCGGCGGGCAACGGCAGCGCGCGCTCCTGGCCCGCGCGCTCATTCGCAAACCACCCGTGCTTTTTCTGGATGAGCCGACCAACGAACTGGACGTTCGCGCGCGGCGCGACTTCCTGGAACTCCTGGCCAGGGTCAACGGCGAAGGCGTGACCATTCTTCTGGTAACGCACGAAATCGAACTCATGGAGCGCTACGGATCGCACGCGGCGCTTGTGGAAGGCGGCAAGGTCCAGGCCGGTCGAAAAGAAAAAATTCTGACAGCCGCCAATCTGCGGACACTGTTCGGAGCGGCCACGGCATGACCTCCGCGTTTATCGAGTCCTGGGATTTATTTTATCTCAGCTATCTGAACGGCTTCGCGATCGCGGCGGTCCTGGCACTCGCGGGAATCATCGTCATCGCGCGCGATCAGATTTTTCTCGGCGCCGCCGTCAGCCAGGCCGGGGCCCTCGGCGTGGCCGCCGCCCTGCTCCTGCACGTGCTCAGCGGTGAGGATCAGTATGAAGTACCGTTCTTCGATCCCCTTTTGCTGACCGTGGTCCTGGCATTTTCCGTGGGCGCGGCCTTGCTCACCGCGCGCGGCGGCCGGTCCGCCGGGGGCGAAAGTTACGAGGCCGTGACCGGCTGGGTGTTTCTGGGCGCATCCGGGTTCGCCGTGCTCATCGCCAGATTTCTGGTGCACGGCAACGAAGAGGTCCAGAAGATGCTCATGTCCACCCTGATCGGGTCCACCTGGGCCGAAGTGATAATTTTCGCTTCGTTTTTGATTTTTACAATTCTCGCGTTCTGGCGGCTGTATCGCCCGCTCCTCCTTTTTCTCCTGGACGAGGCCACCTTCGCGGCTGTGGGCGGGCGGGTTCGACTCTGGCGACCGCTGACGGCGATTTCCCTGGGTCTCCTCATTGGTCTGACGATTCGATCCAGCGGGATGTTGTATACCTTCGGCTGCCTGGTTCTGCCGGCCATGATCGCGAAAAATATCTTCGGCCGCCTGGGGATTTTGTTCTTCGCCGCGCCCCTGATCGCGCTCGTGGCGGCCCTGCTCGGCTTCATGCTGGCCAATTATTTCGATTTTCCGCCCGCCCAGGTGATCGTGGTTTTATTGAGCTTCGTGTTCGGCCTATCCTGGTTCATCCGAACGCGGCACTAAATCGCGATTGGTTCACGTATGCAAGTCAGCTTCCCAATCAAAACACACGGCCTGCGGGTTCTCATCGCGGTTGGACTGTTCAGCGGCGTCCTGCCGTTGACGGCCGACATTCACCGGACATTATACCATTCGACAACCACCCTGACGCGGGTTTGCCACGAGCATCCCCATTCGCGCCTGACCAATCAACGCGGCGAAGGCATGGACCATGTCTTCTGTCCGCAGCCTCACGTTCACAGCATTTTTTTCTCCGGCGATCCGAATCGTTCTATTTCCCGCACACCCTACGCGACCACCACCCTGCGACCGGCGCCGGCGCGTTTCGTATCGACGATCCGAATTCGATTCAAATCGCGCGACCCGCCGTCCGATCGGCCCGATTTCGTATAACACGGAATTATCTTCGTCGCCGCGCGCGCGACGAGACGGGCCTTTACGCGTACTCTCACCACAAGGAATTATTTATGAACCGAAAGTTTATTTTATTTATGATTGTTTCGTTCGGAACGCTCGCCAGCTGCGAGCCACTCAGCCAGACCCTCGGGATCGGGGGCAAAAACGAGGACGAGGAACAGCGAGAAAGCCTGTTACTGGCTGCCCTCTTGCTCGCGCTCCAGAAAAAAGACAGCGGCTGTTCGTGCCAGATCGGCGATACCTGCTTCAGCGCCAGCGGCGGGGTTACCTGTAGCGCCGGCTCGGCCACCGGCACGGGGACGCTCGCCTCCACCACGTCCAGCGGCGATTTCGTTTCGCTCTCCGCCACAATCACACTCGGAGCGGGTGGCAGTGTCGACTTTAATACGGGCGTCTCTTCGGACGTGAGCTCAAAAACAACCGGGGCGACCGTTCGCACGACCCAGCCCCACGGTTATTTCGGATCGACGGGCAGCGCGAACTTTGGCACGAGCAACGCCGCTGCGGCCACGGCCGGAAGCGCCCTCACGTATTGTTTCGAATCGCATGTGGACGAAGGCCATGTCATGCTGCGTTCTGGCGGTTGTCCCTCGTCAGTTGTGACCCCGGCCGCTGCGGGCAATACGGACGACGAGGAAGGGATGGCCGGCGATACCGGTCGCGCCTGGGGATTCATCCTGAACAACGCGACCATTTCGGGCGTTTCGAAAAACAACGCTCGAACGTTTTCCGGTTAATTTAATCCTGCAACGGTAGATGACTTCAAACGCGAAAACCGGGACACGGGGGTCACAGGGAGCACCATTCAATTCAGCGAATTTCAGCGTTCCGGAACGTTCTGTAATCCGAAACGGAGAATCCACCCTCCGTGATCCCCGTGATCCCCGTGATCCCCGTGGTTAAATTACCCGAATCAGAGCCACGCCGCCGCGCGCGAATCGCCGGCGGCGATTTTATTCGTCGGCGGGCATTTCACTGCGATACACCAGGCGGGCACCCGCTTCCAGCTTCGAGTACAGCGCGCGAAACTCGTCGCCGGGAATGAGGCCGCCTCCGTCGCGCGAAAGCCGGGGGTGGATTCCGTTCACGAAGTACATGTCGACCAGGCCTTTGCCTTTCGCGTCGATTTTGCCTCTGTACTCGCAGTCGAAAAAAAATCGGACACGTTCATATGTGGCGCCGGAGATATTGACTCGCGATGGGGCTCCGTGGCTTTCCATGCGACTGGCCTGGTTCACTGTGTCGCCCCAGATATCGTACGCGAATTTTTTCTTTCCCACCACGCCCGCGATCAAGGGGCCGGTATGAATTCCCACGCGCAATTCCCAGAAATCCAGGCCCATGGATTTTTTGATATCGCGCATCTGGTCCATGAAGTGCTGAAACTCCAGCGCGGCCAGACAGGCATCCACCGCGTGCGTGCGATTCGGATCCGGCAGACCGCCCGCGCACATATACGCGTCCCCGATCGTCTTCAACTTTTCCAGATGATTGCGCGAGCAGACGTCGTCGAACTGGGAAAAACACCCGTCCAGTTCCCGCAGTAATTCGTCCGGCGGCATACGTTCGCTGATTTTCGTGAAATTGATAAAATCGGTGAACAACACCGTGACGTTCTCGTAGCCGAGCGGGGTCACTTCCCCGCGTTCTTTTAATTCTTCCGCGATCCGGGTCGGCAGAATGTTGAGCAACAAACCGTCGGCCTTTTTCTGGGCCCGTTCGGCGTTCATCCTGGAAATTTCCGTGGCGATCCTTGATATCTCGGCCTGTTCGAACAGGCGCGCGGTATGCACGGCCCCGGCGATCTGCTGCGCGAAACGATTGATCGTGGCGATGTCGCGCGGACGTAGAGTCAGGTATCTTTGAAACGAGGTGACATGCAGCACGCCCAGGACGGATTCACGAATGAGCAGGGGGATCTGCAGGGAACTTTTCAACTGGAGCGTGTCGATAATCACCTGGTCCGCTTCGGCCGTAATCCCCCGGCCCGCGCGACGCAGAAAAAAAGGCCGGCGGCGCCTGTAGGTATGCCAGACCATGCCCGCCTCGGGGCCGATCGGCTGACGCAGGGTGTACAGAAAATCGACAATTGCCTCGGACGCCTCGTCGGTCAGCACCCGGTAGGTGTAAAACTCCCGGTGTTTTTCGTCCACAAGCTGGAGCCAGAGATTGTCAATATTAAAGTTTTCGCGAAAATATTCGCGCATGCCGAGCAGCACCTGGTTCAGATCGACCGTGGAGTTCAACCGGCGCGAGATCTCGTTGATCTGCGCGATTTCCGCCCGCGATCGTTCCGCGTCCGCGCGGGCCTCCTCCGACCTTGCGCGCTCCTCCTCCACCTGTCGGAGCAGGGACGCGTGAAACACCGCGCCGGCCACCTGATCGCAAAACGCGGCGATATGATCGATCAAAGGCCGCGAGAGTCGCAGTTGTTTTTCGTACGACGTAAACAGAATCATCGCGATCGGTTCGTCGCGAATGACGAGCGGCACCAGCAAAAAGGAACGGAGCGCCAGCGCGTCGATAATCTCGCGGTCCGATCCGGGTGGAAACGCTCGCGCGTCGATTCTGGCCAGGTAAAAGGGGCGTTTGCGGTGGAGAGCCTTTTGCAAAATCCCGTCTGTGTCCAGAGCGACGCGCAGAGCACGGCTGAAAGCGATCATGCTCGGGCTAGCCTTCCGGGGTTCGGTGGTGCGGTACGAGAACAGGTCCCGGCGCGCCGGATCGGTCAGGAGTACGATCACTGCCTCAATTCCGAATTCGTTTAAGAAATAAGCGAAAACCTGATCCAGGACCTCGTCCAGGTTGCGCGTGGCGTTGATCTGGCGGGCGATGTCCGTGAGCTGCGCCAGTTCCCGGCGTGATAACTCCGCCGCTTCTTTTTCCGCTTCCGCCGCCCGCCGGGCGATTTCCAGTTGCCTGGTTCGATCGGCCACTTCCGCTTTCAGACGCCGGCCGCGCCGCCGCGCGAAGTACGGTACGGTCAGAAAACCGGTCACAAGCACCAGAAACACCTGGGCCACAATCAGAACCAGAAGCGAACCACGCGTGAGCGCGGACAGATACTGGCGCGGTTCCAGAACCAGGTAAAATTTTTTGGTTCCGGCTTTTTCGACGGCCAGAGGCTCGACGTGATACGCGTCTGCGGGCGGTTCGGTGGTGAGGCGCAGACGCACCGGGATCACTTCCTCCGCGTTTCGTAAAATTTTTTCGATGTTATATCCGAAAACGAAATAACCCGGCGCGGCGGGATAACCTTCCGTATCGCAGAGCGGCGATACCGTCACCAACCGCAGCCGGCCGGCGTATTCGCGCAGTTCATGGCGCACGAGCGGGCGCTTCAGCGCCACGCGCTGGCCGATCGGCACCGCCGCGGCCTTTTCGCGTTCCATCGTAGTAAAAGCCAGAAAGGCGAAATCAGCCGCCTGGTCACGCCTGGTTTCCAGTGCCAGGGGATCGGTCCGGTTATCTGCCCCGTCCACGGCCGCGAAAAACGTCGCGCCACCCGCGCCGGCCAGCCAGAGTAGATCGTAATCAGCCGCCAGCGAAGCGTCTTCGCCGATATTATCCAGAACAAAAGCGCGATTTCCCGCGCGCACCGCGTCCGCGAGCGCCGTCCACCAGGCGTAGCCGGTCACTTTGCTTTCGTGAATCTTCTGGCGCTGTTCCAGGAAATGCCGCCAGGATTCCACGAATTCCTGTTTACGTCCCGCTTCCAGGGCGGCGGCCACCCGTTCCATCACCACCAGGCCGAGAGCGATTTCGAGCAGAAGAACGAGCAGGAAAATCAACCCGCCGCGGACCCAGTCATTTTCCAGAAGTTCGCCGATTTGTTTGCGCAGCACGAGGTACCCGGGCGGGTATGATCCGCTCCTTTCGGAACCATTCTAAACGTTGAGTCAGTTTCGAAAAGCAGATTCCACCTGGGTACGCAGGAGCGGGATGGTCTCGTGTTCGAACCAATCGTTCCGTTTCAGCCAGAGCCGGTTCCGCGGGGACGGATGCGGGAGCGGAAAAAACTCGGGCAGGTACTCCGACGCGGCGGCCACGGTCGCCGTAAGATCTTTCTTGCGGCGTTCACCGAGGTAATACGACTGCGCGTACGCTCCGATCAGAAGGGTCAGTCTGATCCCGGGCATCCGCGTGCGCAGACGGGGGTGCCAGAGCGGAGCGCATTCCGGGCGCGGCGGGAGGTCGCCCGATTTACCTTTTCCAGGATAACAGAACCCGGTCGGCATGATGGCGATGCGCGCTTCGTCGTAAAACCGATCGCGGTCCAGCGCGAGCCACTGGCGCAGTCGATCCCCGCTGGGATCGTTCCAGGGAATCCCGGTCGCGTGGACTTTCGTACCCGGGGCCTGCCCCACGATCAAAAGCCGGGCGGTGGAGCTGGCGCGCACCACGGGCCGCGGGCCCAGCGGCAAAAACTCCGCGCAATGACGGCAGGCACGAATTTCGGCGAGCAAAGCTTCCATGTAATGCGTCCCGTTCAACTTTTCTATCAACGGCGCTGGCACGCCCGGGCTATGAATTCGAGCCGGTGTTGTTGTAGGCAGCACTCATGCCTGCCCGGCATTCTCAGTGACCAATCACACCACGTGTAACAGCAGCCCCTTTAAATAACGCCCCTCCGGGTGAAACAGGGACACCGGATGGTCGAACGCGGCCTGTAACTCCTGGACGACGCGTACCCCGCGACCGGCGTCCGCGCCCGCGCCGAAGACGATCTTGCGAAACAGATCCGCCGAAACGTAGCGCGAACAGGAAAACGTAAACACCAGGCCGCCCGATCTGATCTTGCGCAACGCGCGCAGATTGAGGTCTTTGTAACCCCGCGCCGCGCCCGCCACCGCGTTTTTCGCTTTCGCGAACGCGGGTGGATCCACCACCATACAATCGAATTCGTCCGCGCTCAGACGGGTCAGAAACTGCGGCACGTTTTCGCGCACGGTGCGCACGTCCGCTCCAGGCACGTTCGCCTGTACCTGTCGACTCAAAAGGTCCAGCGCATCCACGGATTCGTCCACAGCCACCACGCGCCGGGCCCCGCCGCGCAGAGCGTGCATGGTGAAACCCCCCGTAAAACAGAACAGGTCCAGGACTTCCCGGTCGCGCGCGAAAGTTTCCAGCAGGCGCCGGTTCGCGCTCTGGTCCAGGAAAAAGCCCGTCTTCTGCCCCAGGGCCCGGTGGTGGTACGCGAAGCCGCCGTCGTGAAAGACGAGATCGCTGTCGGTCCGGGGCCCGCGGATGATTTCGCCATTTTTATTAAAAAAATAGACTTCGTGAACAGGGAGTTTCTGCCGCAAAAAGGACTCGACCGCGTTCAGGATCCGGTCCGGGCCCGGGGTCCTGGCCTGCACGACCGCTCGCGCGCCGTACACGTCAATCACCAGGCCGGGCAGTTCGTCGCCTTCGCCATTGACCAGGCGAAACGCTTCCCGCTCCGGACTATCGTTCACCGCCCGGCGAAACGCCAGGGCCTCGTTCAGGCGGCCGGTCCAGTAGGCATCGTCGGGCTCCAGTTCCGCGTCGCCGAAGGCGAACAGAGCGCAGAGCAAAGTCTTGCCGGGGCGATAAAAACCGTATCCGAGCGCCGCACCCCCGGCGGCGCGCACGCGCACGACCTGGCCCGGTTCGGGTTCGGGCATGCTCACCGACGCGAGCGCCCCGTCAAAAATCCAGGGATGCCGGGCCCGCGCGGATTTCTCCCGCCCGGGCTTCAGGCGAATTTCACCGGCCACGAACGCGGACCGGTCCCCGCCTTCCGCGCGTGGCGGACTGGAATCCCCTGCCATGCGCCAGCAGTCGGCTCGCCGGGCTATTTTGCGATTTATTTTTGATTGCTCCCGGATGGCGGCGGGGTAAGCTCCGGGGTTGTGCGGATTGTCTGTATCTCCGACACCCACGAACTGTACGACCGGATGGTCGTGCCGGACGGGGATATCCTGGTGCATGCCGGGGATTCCAGCATCGCCGGCAGCGCGGAGGAAATCCTGCGACTCAACGCCTGGCTGGGAACGCTCCCGCACAGGCACAAGGTGATCGTGGCCGGCAATCACGACTTTTTGTTCGAGAACGATCCAGGTCTGGCGCGCTCCTTCATCACCAACGCGGTCTATCTTGAAAACGAGGAAACGACCGTGGCCGGCCTGCGGTTCTGGGGTTCCCCGATCACGCCCTGGTTTTACGACTGGGCCTTCAACCGTCGCGACGAAGACCTCAAAACTTGCTGGCGGGCCATCCCCGCCGGAGTCGACGTACTCATCACGCACGGACCGCCGCACGGGATTCTCGATCGAACCGTGGCCGGAGACCATGTGGGCTGCCGCTTTCTGGGGCGCGAACTCGAACGCGTCCGGCCCCGGCTGCATATCTTCGGCCATATCCACGAGAGTCACGGGCGCACGGAACAGGGCGGCACGACCTTCGTCAACGCGAGCAATCTCGACGAAACGTACGCGCTCAAATACCCGCCGGTGGTCGTCGATTTATTCTGAACAGGCCGTGCGGTCACGTCTCAGATCGAACGATCGCGCGCGCGGCGCAGGTACGCGCGCAGCAAAACATCAAGGAGCGCGGTCGGCACGATCCAGCGAAGAAACGCGTACGCTTTCGCGTCGATACCGATCGTCGTGCGCACCGGTACGCGACGCTTCCGCATGACGCGCACGATCCCGCGCGCGCAGGCCCGCGCCGATGTGGCGAAACCGGTGTACTCCCGGTCCAGCTTACGATTCAAATACACGTAGGGCGAATCACGCGCGTCCACCGTGAACTGCATGTTTTTTTTGAAATCCGTACGAATGAGTCCTGGTTCAACCGTGCCCACCCGCACGCCGAACGGGGCCACTTCGTAGCGGACCGCCTCACTGACCGCTTCGAGCGCCCATTTGGAGGAACAGTACGCGCTGCCGGCGGGAATGACCAGCCGACCGAGAATGGATGTCACGTTCAGAATGAGACCGGCCCCGCGCTCGCGCATGGACGGCAGCACCAGGCGCATCATGCGCAGAGCGGCGAAAAAATTCGTTTCGAATTGCGCGTGAAACCCTTCGTCCGAAAGATTCTCGAACGCGCCGTAGTACCCGAAGCCGGCGTTGTTGACGAGCGCGTCGATGCGTCCTTTCTCTCGTAAGACAGTGGCGACGGCCGCTCCGGCCGCGTGCGCGTCGTTGATATCCAGCGGTAAAATCCGTAAATCGGACCGGCCCGCGAGATCCGCGAAATCCCGCTCCGCGCGCTCGAGGTCGCGGACGCCCGCGTAAACCAGCG
>CAZVZS010000034.1:12659-33235 GCA_964631535.1 uncultured Leptospiraceae bacterium | reverse complement strand
CCGCCGCGAGCAACTCGCGCGCGAGAGCCATCCCGATCCCGGCGCCCGCTCCGGTAATGATTACAACCTGGCCCTTCAATCGATTCTGCATAGGAAAGGAACCTTTGTCCTGTTTTATGTCACGCGGGAAACGCGTGCCCGGTAAAAAAATTCGCGTCCACAAACGCTCCATGGAGTTTTGCTTTACTCTTTTTGAAAACAGTATAAAATGGTGGCCCTATGACGTACACGATCTGGCGAGTCAGCCCCGAAGGAGACGAGTTCCGAATCACCACCGCGGGAGCCACCACCGTCCGCGATCGCGCACTGGAGAAAGTGCGCACCTTCAATGACCGCTTGATTCGCAGCGAACCGGGCACCCGTGATCGATACGTAGTACGTGATAACGCCGGCCGCGAAGTTTCCGTCGCGGCGCATGCCTGACGCGCCGGTTTAGAGTTCATCTCAAAACTGCCGCCATGCAGTTTTGAGATGGGCTCTTGTTCAAGAAGCACCGCTGATATAGTCCAGAATGGCCGGCTTCATCCGCAGCGTGGCCGCCGCGCCCTCTTCCACCGCTTCCGCGGCCCGGTCGAATTCCAGCATGCCGAGATGCGCGAGCCTGGGCGCGATGACGATCTCCGGCGGATCCCCCGCCATCCGGCTGCGCGTGACCCGGTCCTGCATAATATTGATGGATTCCGTCAGCACCGTAAACATCCCGAGTTGTTTTTCTTCCTCTTTTTCCTCTTTTTCAGGCGCGGGCAGTTCCTGCATGTGTTTGCCGACGATATCGCCGTTTAAGTTTACGGCGATGATGACTTCAGCGCCCATCGCCCGGCAGAGCGAAACCGGCACCGGGTTCACGAGCCCGCCGTCCACGAGCCAGCGGTCCCCGTAGCGCGCGGGCGTAAGCAGTCCGGGCAGGGCCATCGACGCGCGCACCGCTTCCAGGAGCGACCCTTTCTGCAACCAGACTTCGCGCCCCGATACCAGATCCGTGGCCACACAACCGAAAGGTCGTCCCAGTTGCTCGATGGGTACGTCCACCACATGTGTTCTAAAAAAGTTCAGTAACTTTTCGCCCTGCATGAAACCGCCGCCGGAAAGTTTAATATCCATGAAGCGTACGATCTGAAGCCAGTTGAGCGTGAGCAGCCATTCCTCCATGGCACCGAGTCGCCCCACAGCGTACGCCCCGCCCATGAGCGCGCCGATCGAACAACCGGTGACGATATCGGGCTGAATGCCCATCCGATCGAGTTCGCGAATCACACCGATGTGCGCAACGCCGCGCGCGGCCCCGCTGCCGAGCGCCAGACCGATCCTGAGATTTGGTTTCGCCATATTGAAGCGAGGGTCAGAGCGCCGGAATCGGGCGTCCAGAATGTTTTCCACGAGGGACACGGGGGTCACGGGGAGAGAAAACGGTGAGGTTTTTCCCCGTGTCCCCCGTGCCCCCGTGGTAAATTTCGCGTGCCTACGTAAACCGATAGATTTGCAAAAGTTCCAGTTCCGGTTCGATCTGGCCGGCCTGGCGCACGCGGGTCAGGTGATACTGGAGTTCCGTCTGAGCCTGGATGAGTTCGTTCTCCGTACGCGTGATGGCGGCGCGCACTTCGGGACGGGGGTTCTGGCCGTAGCGCATTTTCTGCCGGCCTTTTTTTTCTTCCAGCAAACGAATTTTCTTGCGAAAGCTGATTTCGAGTTTGTATTCCTCGCCCTTGAACTGACCGTGCAGGGAGTCCGTAACCTCCCGCGCGCGTTCCTCCGCCTTCGCCAGCACAATACTCCGCGCCCGCGTCGTTCGCTCTTCGAGGACGACACCGTCCTCGGGTGTCGTCGCCGGGGCGTCGTCAGGGGTCAGCACCAGGCCCAGCGGAAAAAGCAGATCGTCCGGCAGGACAGGCCGGGAGCGGCTATCGGCGGGAATCAAACAGGAAATTAATTCTTCGCGGCGCGCCTTCGGGAAGCGACATAAAAAAACGAAATACAGGCCTGGTGGTTGCCCCGCGGGCGCGCACATCGGTTGTACGGATTTACGCCGGGGATGCGCCAGAAAAAAATCGAGCGCCCGGTCCACCAGCCGGTGTCCCAGCGCGAGAAAGTCCACGCGGTCGTCGCCCAGCGCGATATCGCTGCGAAAGGTGGCCGGCGCCATCCGGCCCTGGGCCAGGTCTTCGATCACGTACTCGGGCGCGGAACCGGACGACTCCGGACGGACTTTCTGTTGCAGACGAAAGTGTTCGTCGACGGCGCTGTCCAGATACTGGAGCGTGAAATTTTCCAGGTTGCGATTGTCGATGCGCCGGCAGTCGCCCGTGTGCGCGTAGTAATCCTGTAAATTAAAATCGACGCAACGCGGGGTCAGGAGTTCGTTCAACTTGCGAAACCCGCGTTCGGCCAGTTTGAGTTGTTCACCGATTTCCAGGTCCATTTCGCGGCCGGTTTTCTGTCCCGCGGCGAACTGCATCATCAGACCGGGGAAGTTCAGTTCTTCCTCCACCGCGCCGAGCAACGTGTCCGATGGACCGATCGATTCTTCGAAAAGTTTTATCTTCGTCTCCAGCACTTCCAGCACGCGCTCGGCCACAGTATCGCGCGTCGAAAAATTGAGGATGAGGCAATCTCGTTCCTGGCCGAAGCGATGAATGCGCCCGATGCGCTGTTCGATTTTGAGCGGCGACCAGGGCAGATCGTAGTTGATGAGCGCGCTGGCGAACTGGAGATTGCGCCCTTCGCCGCCGGCTTCCGTGCAGATAAAAATTTCGGTCTTCTGTTTGAATTCGCCGACGGCGGCTTCTTTTTCATTCAGACTCAACGACCCGTGAAAGACCGTCACCCTGAAATCGCGACCCAGGTCCTCGGCCAGGTACTCCATCGTGGTCTTGAACTGGGTGAAGATGACGAACTTGACGTACCCTTCCTGACCGAGTTTCACCAGGGTTTCGCGTAGTTTCGTAAGTTTGCGATCCACGCGAATCGCGCGCCCCAGTTTCACGAGGCGGGACAGGGTCAGGATTTCTTTGCGCTGTTCCTGCAGCGACTTGAGCGCCCCGCCCGTGGCCGTCTCCCGGGGCGCGTTCGTTTCGCGACCCGGACCGCTCTCATGGTCCGGGCCCCATTCGTCCTCGCGCCATTCCTCGAACTCCAGCGGATCGAAGGCGCTGGCCAGCTCCGGCGGGGCTTCGGCGGAACCTTCCAGGGAAGTGTCGCCTCTCTGAAAGGCCAGGGGCAGACCCGGCGAACGATACAGGGCCTCCTCCAGTCGGGCCCGGCGACGATCCAGCGCGCCCACCAGAGCCCGGCTGGACGAATCGAGCAGCTTCTGGAATACGATCATGATAAAACTGTCCGTGCGATTGCCCTCGCGCACGGCCAGGTTGTATTCGCGTTTGACGTAATCCGTCGTGGCGTCGTAGAGCTGGCGTTCCTCGGGCGAAAGTTCCAGCCGCACGGTGCGCGCGATGCGCCGCGTGAACCCGCCCACTTCCACCTTGCGGCGGCGCAGCATGACGCTGGTGATTTTTTCTTTCAACCGCGCCATGGAACGGTCCGACATGTTCTGGATGAATTCCTGGAAAAACGCGTTGGGCGGCCCCAGCAGATGCGGATCGATCAGACGCACCAGATGATAAAGTTCCTCAAGTTTTCCGCGAAAGGGCGTGGCCGTGAGCAGCAAGAACGCGTCGCAGCGCGGAGCGATCTGTTCGGCGAACGCGTAGGCCCGCGTGGACTTGAGGAAGTCGCGCCGCAACCGGTGCGCTTCGTCGAAGACGACCATATCCCATTTCCGTTTGTGGATTTCCGACGCGTACGGTTCGTTTTTTATAAAATCGAGCGAAACGAGCAGCCGCCGGGTTTTCTGGCGCGATGCCAGCCCCTCCGCGAAGGTACGGCGATTCAAAATCGTAAACTCTTCGTTAAATTTCGAGCGCATCTCCTGCTGCCACTGCACCAGCAGGGCCGCGGGCGTGATGACCAGGACTTTTTCGTACCCGCGCCGGAGCGTCAGCTCTTTCATGATCAGGCCGGCTTCGATCGTCTTGCCAAGCCCCACTTCGTCGGCCAGGATAAAACGCGGCCGGAGCGCCCCGGCCACGTGGTGGGTCGCTTCGATCTGGTGTGGCAGCAGGCGTGTCCGGGAATTCGAAAGGCTGGTCAGTTTATCGTGGGTATGGCTGATCTTGATCCGGTACGCGTCCAGCACCCGGAGGGCAAAATTGACGTCCGGATGTTCCGGCCACGTTGCGGGCCGCTCCACCGCCGGAGTGGCGACGTCTTCGTCCGGGTCTCTGTCGAACAGGGACTGATTGGCTTCAGGGAAAAATTCGTTCATGAATGGCGGATCGTGGCCGGCAGGGTTCGTTTGAAGAATGCCACATTCACTGAATTATGTCTCTTTGTCAAGCAGCCAGGATTTTCCGATCTTCCCGTTTTTTTCTTGCATCTTACCATTAAAAGGAATTGCGCAACCTCGCCCGTCAGGTCGGCGGCCTGTCTGAGGCGTTCGGCGGGTCGCTTGAAGATTTCTACCTGGTTCCCGAACTTCTGGAAAAACACCGGGGACTTGAAGTCGAAGAGGCGGGTCGTGACGAACTGGAGGTAAACGGGAATCCGGTGGAGTTTGACCTGGTCATCCGGGGCCACCTCGCTGGCCGGCCGCTCCTGATTCTGGGAGAGGTGAAGAGCAATGTGACCCTGGCCGAGGTTCAGCGGTTCATTCAGATGGCGCGCAAAGTCGCCGGCACCACAGACCAGGAGGTTCGGATCATTTTTTTCGGTTACCGGGCTAACCGGGAGGCACGTGACCTGATCAAGCAGGAAGGCGCGTATATGGTTTTTACGCACGGCAAGCTGCTCTGACAAACGGTTTTTTCTGCCGCCGCCTGGCAATTCCAATTCCGGTGACCGGTCGCCAGAACAACAGCCCGGACGGATGAAGTTGGGCGTCACGGTCCGGCCAGGGGCCGCGTGCCAGCCGCCGGACCGTCGCGCTGCTACGGGCTCGGGCATTCGCCCTCGTCCCGCCTCCGGCGGGATCGCTCCGCGCCCCTCCGCATCGCTGACGCGATTTGCGAAAAGAAAAAACGTACAACCTTCGTCCCGTCAAACAGGTCTTCTGGCGCTCGCCGGTCGCGGGCCCCTGGAATGTAGTTGTCTTCTCGTTCTCCCCTGGCGAGAAAGTCAAAAAACCAGGAACAGAACCGGCACCGTTCAAATAAAAAATCGTCACGTGCCGGCGATCCAGGGGACCAACATGCCGAACACTGACTGGAAAATTATTTATACCGAAACTGACGAAGCGCCCGCGCTGGCCACCTGCTCGCTCCTGCCGATCATCCGCGCTTTCACCGCCCCGGCCGGTATAAAAGTGGAAACCAGCGACATCTCGCTGGCCGGACGGATCATCGCGAACTTCCCGGAGAACCTGGACCCTGACCGCAGAATTCCGGACACTCTCTCCGAACTCGGCGAACTCACGAAAAAACCGGAAGCGAATATCATTAAACTGCCCAATGTCAGCGCCTCGATTCCACAATTAAAAACAGCCATCAAAGAACTGCAATCGCACGGTTACAAAATTCCCGATTATCCGGAAGATCCGCAGAACGACGCGGAAAAAGAAATTAAATCAAGATACGCGAAAGTGCTCGGCTCGGCCGTTAACCCGGTCATTCGCGAAGGCAACTCGGATCGCCGCGTGGCCGAACCGGTCAAGGCCTACGCGCGCAAACACCCGCATAAAATGGGCGCCTGGAGCGCGGACTCTAAAACCCACGTCTCCCACATGACCGCGGGCGATTTTTACGGCACCGAAAAATCATACGTCGCCGACCGCAAGGTGACCGTGAAAATCGAGTATTTCGGCGCGGACGGCACGAACCAGGTGCTCAAAGAAAAGATGGCCCTGCTTGCGGGGGAAGTCATCGACGCGTCCGTGATGAGTCGCCAGGCTCTCCGCGATTTTTTCGCGGCTCAGATACAGGACGCGCAGGCGAAAGACGTGCTGCTCTCGCTCCACCTCAAAGCCACCATGATGAAGGTATCGGACCCGATCATGTTCGGCCACGCGGTTACGGTCTATTTCAAAGACGTCTTCGACAAACACGCCGCCACTTTCGATCAACTCGGCGTCAACCCGAACAACGGCCTGGGCGATCTGTACGCGAAAATCGCCACTCTGCCGGCGGACCAGAAAGCGGCCATCGAAGCGGATATCCAGGCGGTTTATAAAAACCGTCCGGCCCTGGCCATGGTCAATTCGGACAGAGGCATCACCAACCTGCATGTACCGAGCGACGTGATCATCGACGCGTCCATGCCCGCGGCCCTGCGCGATTCGGGCAAGATGTGGGGTCCGGACGGCAAATTGAAAGATATGAAGGCCATGATCCCGGATCGTTGCTACGCGGGAATCTACGAGGTCGTCATCGATTTTTGTAAAAAACATGGCGCCTTCAATCCGTCCACCATGGGCAGCGTGGCGAACGTTGGCCTCATGGCGCAAAAGGCCGAAGAGTACGGCTCACACGACAAGACCTTTCAGATCCAGGGTAAAGGCATCGTTCGCGCTATCGACGACGCGGGTAAAACCCTGCTCGAGCACCCGGTGGAGGCCGGCGATATCTGGCGGATGTGCCAGACGAAGGACGAACCGATTCGCGACTGGGTAAAGCTGGCCGTCACGCGTGCGCGCGCCACCGGTACGCCGGCCGTGTTCTGGCTGGACCGGAATCGCGCCCACGACGCGAACCTGATCGAAAAGGTCAGCCGGTATCTAAAAGACCACGACACCGCGGGCCTGGACATCCGCATCCTTTCGCCGGTCGAGGCGACCTTTTTCTCGCTGGACCGTGTCAAAGCGGGTCAGGATACGATCTCGGTGACCGGCAACGTACTGCGCGATTACCTGACCGATCTCTTCCCGATCCTGGAACTGGGCACCAGCGCAAAAATGCTTTCGATCGTGCCGCTCCTGGCCGGCGGCGGACTTTATGAAACCGGCGCGGGTGGTTCGGCGCCCAAACACGTCCAGCAATTCCAGGAAGAAGGTTACTTACGCTGGGATTCGCTGGGTGAATTTCTGGCGCTGGCCGTTTCGCTGGAAGATCTCGCGATTAAAACCAACAACGCGAAAGGCAAAATTCTCGCGAAAACCCTGGACCAGGCTAACGCGAAATTCCTGGACAGCGACAAATCGCCCGCGCGAAAGGTCGGCGAGATCGACAACCGCGGCTCGCACTTCTACCTGGCGCTCTACTGGGCCCAGGCACTTGCCGCCCAGGACCAGGACTCCGAACTCAAAGCGCGTTTCACGAAAATGGCCGGCGAACTGGCGGCGGACGAAGCGAAGATCGTCGGTGAATTGATCGGAGCGCAGGGTCGTCCGGTGGACATCGGCGGGTATTACCAACCGGACCGGGTGAAAACCGCGCGGGCCATGCGACCGAGCGCGACGCTGAACGCGATCATCGACGCGATTTAACCCGTTCGAGCGCGAAAGACGGGCGAAATTAGCAAGCCGGGCCGGTGATACTGTACTTCCGGCTCAAATAACACTCAACCGCCGCGCGTTCGGCATCCGTCAGCGCTACGTTATACATAATAATTTCGGCGACGCCCCCGTTCAGATGCTCCACCAATAGCCCGGGGTGATTGCCGATGCGCGGACTGAAACCCGCGGCGAAGGTACCGTTCCAGGTCGTGGCCGTACTGTAACCCCCGAGCCCGGGACTGGCGATCACCGCCCCATCGGTGTAATAATTCGTGCCGGTGGCGGATAATCTCAGGGTCATGATCCGCCAGGTGTTGAGCACCGCCCCGCCCACGGTGCCGCCGTACGGGTCGTTGGCGGCCGCGTCCATAACGATCGGCCGGGCGAAATTGGTCACGGAGCGAATGCCGAAGCGTTCGTCCACATCGGCGCCGATATCGCCGAAGAACCATTCGCTCGCGGCACCGCCCGAGTAGCCCACCACGAATAAAGTGGGCGCGCTGAAGTTCATAAATTCGTTCAGATTCAAATGATGCAGGCTTGCGCTTTGAAATTCGACCCACTTTGTATTATTACTGCCACCCGTGGTTCGGTACAGGGGCCTGGCGGTCGGCGTGACGATCTGGTACGCGTGATTGCCCTGCCCCGACGAATCGGACCAGACAGTGAGAGCAAGGCCGTCAGTGAGGCCGGTAATGGAGTTACCCCGCAGCCAGAGCACCAGCCCGGCATAGTCCGCGGGGGAGAAGGTTTTCAGCCCGTTCGTGGAAACCCAGGCACTCGCCAGGGAAACCGATTTCGCGCTCTTGATCGAAGCTGCGATCAGCACCCGCGCGGTAATGCCTTCCGAAGCCTGGGTGATTGAAGGGGTAAAGGTAAACGTAATATTGTCCGACGTGGCAATCGTGCCTCCGGCGCAGGTGGCGAAATTATCCGCGGAAAACTGAACTGAGCCCGAACAGGTCCCGCTTGCGGACTGGGCGGTCACGGTGGAGGCGTCCATTTCCTCGCTGAAAACGATCGTGAGGACTTCTCCCAGCACGTTCAGGCCGGTGCTCCCGTCCGCGGGAGAAACACTCTGCACGGTGGGTGTCGTGGGGCTGGCAGCGGCGGGCGCGTCTTTTAATAACAACAGGCCAAGCATTTCGGTATCCGGAAAGGCTTTCGCGCAGGAAAACCAGAGCCCGGACCCGCCCAGCAGCAGGCCGATCAGCATCAGCGATTTGAATCGATCCATCTCGAAATCCCGGGAACCCGACCCTGGTCGCGCTACCCTCTGTCTCTGTATTTTCAGGCAAACCGGCGACCTGAACGCAGGCCGACCGCTTCCAGTACCATTCGGCAATTGCTCGTATCTATAACAAGCGGGGTAAACAAACACAGACTTTTTTTTTGAGGAAATTTAACCGTCATTTGACGGGGTATTTCGTCGTGAGCGGTTGCGGTGGCAGCGGTTCACCTGTTCAGAATCGATACCCGGCCGTTACCCAGACGTTGCGGCCTTCGAGGGGATGACGCGTGGGGTAGTACCCCCCGGTGGCAGTCCGAATCCCTGGGTCGAACATGAGTTCGTTGGTCAGGTTGCGAATCATCAACTGAATATACAGCCCCGCCAGGAAGGCGTTTTCCCAGCGAACATTGGCATGCCACCAGGCGTACCCGTGAACCGAGTTTTGTGGATTGGTCCCGATCGTGCGCCGCACGTCCACCCAGTTCGCGCGCAGATGCACAGAAACGTCGCGCAGAATGTAATACGTTACACCCGCGTTGACTTTGTGATGCGCGATATTGGGAATCGGCCCGCGGTACGGCTCGAATTCGCGGTCCACGGATTGTAAGTACACGTCCAGCAGCGGGCGTTTCTCAGCCTCCGCCTGGTATTCCGCGGTCAGCCGGTCATTCACCGGATCATCGCCGGGTCGGCCACGCGTGGAGGGTGAGGCCGGCAGAGCCCGCGGTCCGGCCAGGTTGACGTAATCGCCGCGCGTGTACGTGTGATTCAGAAACAGATGCAGGCGCGAGGTGATCTGCAAATCGTTTTCGGTTTCCACGCCGTAGATGCGCGCGTCGCCCACGTTTTGATTTTGCGAAAACGTTTCCGTGGGATCGACTTCCTGTGGTTCGGTCGTCGCGACTTCCAGGATGAGGTCTTCCACTTCGGTGTAAAAACCCTGCACGGACACGTAATAATTTTCAAAAAAACGATAGGCCGCCCCGATTTCGCCCGAACGCAATTGTTCTGGTTTCAGGTTCGGGTTCGCGCGGCGCTGGTTGGTCGCGTTGAACAATTCCCAGGCGGTGGGCGCGCGAAACCCCGTACCCGCCAGAAATTTGAGCGTCAGGTCTTTCGCGGGCGACCAGACCGCGCCGATGCGCGGGGTGTGCGATACTTCGTAAATCGTGGACTTGTCCTGGCGATACCCGAGCGTGAGCGCGAGCGATTCCAGCGGGCGAAAACGATGTTGCAAATAAAACGCGTAGTTATTGTAGCGGAACCGCTCTTCGCTACCGTAGCCCTGGGGGACGACGGTGTGCGTCGCCTCCAGGCCGAGCGTGGTTTCCGTATTTCGATTTTTTTTATACGTCAGTTTTTCGCGCGCTTCGTACGCGTAGTCCGGACGCGAATAACCGTTGACGATGGATGTTTTTCCAGGCTCCAGATACGCGTACGGGCCGGGGTTTTTCGGGTTCTCCTCGTGCGACGAACTGAGCACTTCGGTGTGCCGGGTCACCAGTTCGCTGTCCAGAGCGAGTTTGCCCGTGAATTCGTGTTCGTATCCCAGGGCCACGCTGTTATTTCTAAAATCCCAGGACGAACCGGAAAAACCCTGGGGCCCGGCGATGTCCTTCGCGATCGCGTAACGACGGGCCCAGTTGCGCGCGTCGTAGCGCGAGGACTCCAGTCCTTTCTGTTTCACGTCGATCTGCTGCGTCCCGTTCGCGAAGGTGCCGTCGCCCTGAAGATACTGCCAGTTGATCGTTTCCAGCCGCAGTCCGCCGAATAAAAAACGCGCGGTGATATTGTAAGTGTCCTCGTTCGCGGTATTGAAATACGGCGACCAGTAGGAACCTACCGAACTCTCATCCGGTTCGCACTCGCCCCCGCAAAGTTCGCTTTCGGTGTAGTAATCCGCGTCATTGCGACGCTGGATCGCTTCCAGCGAATCCCCTGTGGGTTTATCGAGTCGCCCGATGCGTCCGAAGTACGGGCCCTCTGTCTGGTAGTAATACGCGGAGAGGCTGTAACGAAACGGCAGCGCGCCCTGGTCCGAATGCCCCCGGGCCGTCACCGAGGCGCCCCGCCCGGGGAAGCGACCGTCCTCTTCGTACGCGCCGTACAGAACCTCGGCCTGGTTGCCCGCGTCCCCTTCCCCGTCCTTCGTGATAACGTTGATGACGCCGTTAAACGCGTTGGCGCCGTACAGGGCCGAGGCGGGCCCCGCCACCACTTCGATGCGTTTGACGTTCTGCAGCGGAAACCGAATCGACCCGGCCAGAAACGCGTTTTCGGTGATATTGTTGTCGAGGATGCCGTCGATGTACAGCAGCGTCCGCTGGTTGTTACCCACTAAACCGCGCTGGTGGATGAGCTCGGGGAAAATTCCGTACACGTGGATGATATCGAAACCAGGGACATCGTGCAGGGCCTCCACGAGCGTACGGTACCCGCGCTCCCGAATCTGACGCTCGGTGATCACGTACAC
Organism: uncultured Leptospiraceae bacterium; assembly: GCA_964631535.1. Lineage (GTDB taxonomy): Bacteria > Spirochaetota > Leptospiria > Leptospirales > Leptonemataceae > CAZVZS01. The sequence continues at coordinate 22,054 of CAZVZS010000034.1, read as the reverse complement.
GGCCGCGGGCGCTTCACGGCGACTTGTACGCGAACGGGTGGCGGTCACGACTTCCTGGTTTTCCATGAAGGAAAAAGCTTCCGCCACGTTCTGGTCGCGGTGGCTTTCGCCCAGGTAAAATTTTTTATCCTGGCCGATGCGGGATGCCAGGACATAATCGTTCAGATTCTCCGGACGGGAGCGACGCAGGGGGTTGGAGCGCAGGCGCAGGGCGATTTTTTCGGAAAAATCGGCGATGACTTCGGAATCGCCCACGTTCAATTCGTCGGCGGGCAAATTGAGTTCCCCGATGCTTTCGACCCCCTGGTCCGCTGTTACGTTGTAGGCATCGATCACCTGTCCGGTGGAGGGATCGTAAATCTGACAGTACAGTTCCAGACTTCCGGCGCGGCGGTAAAAGCCCGCCACATAAAACCAGCCCGAGGGGTCGCCCGATCCCCCGGTGCGCACCTCAAAACCATTTCGTTCGAGATTAACTCGAAAGGCTTCCAGGATTTTCGCCGCGGTTTCGGGTTCGGCGCCGGAGCGGTATGGTTCGAAGGGACCGATGACAACCAGACGGCGCGGCGGGGCCGCGATGGTAGCGCGTTCCAGGGCCAGTGTGAGAAAGAAAGCCGCCCCCGGAATACAAATCTGGCAGAAGAACTTGATAACGGCAGCGCCGGTTTTCCTCACGTCAAAAAACTAAAAGAACGTTAATTTTCTTCAATAGAAAATAAAAAGCTGGAGAAAAAAATTTCGAAAGCTACACCGGTCCCATGTCGCTTCGAACAATCCAGATGACCTAAATTACTCACCTACCTCCGGACGTACGGGGGACGCGAACGTGAAACGCGCAAACGCTGATCAATCGTCCGGCGCATGCATCGTGATGATCGAAAATAGCACCATGTCGGGGTCCATCACGACCGCGAATCGCCCCGCGGGGACGTCCAGCGGGCCCACCGCGATCTGGCCGCCCGCCCCGCGCGCTTTCGCCGCGATTTCATCCGTGTCCGTTACGGCGAAATACACGTTCCAGAAGGCGGGGAACTGATCGGGCACCCGTCCGCGCATGTCGACGATGGCGCCGTTCAAACGGCCCGCGTTGCGAATACTCGTGTACTGCGGTTTCGCGACCCGTTCATACGTCCACTCGAAAACCCGCGCGAAAAAAACCTCGTCCGCGTCCGGAGCGCGCGTGTTCAGTTCGTTCCAGCATAAACTGCCTGGCTCGCCCACCAGGCTCGCGCCGTGGTGCCGGCCGGGCTCCCAGAACGCGACCGTCGCTCCGCCGGGCGAGGCGATCAGCGCCATCCGACCGGAGTCAAGGATCGCGAAGGGTTCGGTCACCACCCGTCCCCCCGCGCGCGCGACTTCGGCCACGGCCGCGCCCAGATTACCGACCGTGATGTAACTGGTCCAGGCGGGTGCGGCCGTGCTGCCCGCGAGATACAGAGCCGCGACGGGCAATCCGTCCACCAGAGCCTGGCTGTACACCTGCCCCGCTCCGGCCGGCATGTCGCGATAGGTCCAGCCGAATAACTCCGAATAAAACGTTTTCGCTCGGGCCATGTCCCGGCAGGCGAGGTCGGTCCACGAAAAAGTTCCCGGCGCATAAGCGGCTCGTTGTCCCATGCGTAAATTTTTTCAAAAGAAGACCCGCCTGTCAGCCTATTTTCGCGTTGTCCCTGGCGGAAAAAGACTGACGGCGAACGTGGCGGTGCGCAGGGTGAACCGGTCGATGCCCGCTCCCCTTGAAATCCTGCGCCAGGTGTTCGGCTACGACTCGTTTCGCGGGCAGCAGGCGACCGTTATCGACCATGTACTGGCCGGGGGCGACTGCCTGGTACTCATGCCTACCGGCGGCGGCAAATCGCTCTGTTACCAGATCCCGGCCATCCTGCGCGAGGGTACCGGGATCGTCGTATCGCCCCTGATCGCCCTGATGCAGGACCAGGTCGACGCGCTCAAACTCGCGGGGATTCGCGCGGGGTTTCTCAACAGCAGCCAGGACCTGGAGGAGGCGCGCCGGGTGGAACAACGCCTGCTCGCCGGAGAGCTCGATCTGCTCTACGTCGCGCCGGAGCGCGCCACGGGCGACTGGTTTCTCGGTTTGCTGGACCGGGTGCGGATCGCGCTCTTCGCGATTGACGAAGCTCATTGCGTATCGGCCTGGGGCCACGATTTTCGGCCTGAGTATCTGAAACTCGCGCTTCTGCACGAACGGTTTCCCGCTGTCCCGCGGATCGCTCTGACGGCCACAGCCGACGAAACAACCAGGGAAGAAATTTTCAAACGCCTGAACCTGCGTGACGCCCGGAGCTTCCAGGCCGGCTTCGACCGGCCCAATATTCGCTACCGCGTGGAGCTGAAACAGGACCCGCGCCGGCGCCTGCTGAATTTTCTCAAGGAAGAACACCCCCGTGACGCGGGGATCGTGTACTGTATGAGTCGCAAAAAAACGGAGGCCACGGCCGATTTTTTGCGCGCGAACGGGTTCGACGCGCTGGCCTACCACGCCGGCATGGACGCTGCGGTTCGCCTTAAAAATCAACAGCGATTTTTACGCGAAGAAAGCGTGGTTGTCGTCGCGACCATCGCATTCGGCATGGGCATCGACAAGCCCGACGTGCGCTTCGTCGTGCACCTGGACCCGCCCAAGAACATGGAAGGTTACTACCAGGAAACCGGCCGCGCGGGCCGCGACGGGGCCCCGGCCCAGGCCCTGCTGCTTTACAATATGGCCGATGTGGTGAATCTGCGGCGGATGATCGAATCATCCGAGGGCGACGAGGCGTTCAAGAAAGTCCAGCGCAAACGCCTTGAGGCCCTGCTCGGGTTTTTCGAAACCGTGGCCTGCCGGCGCGCTTCCCTGTTGCGTTACTTCGGCGATCCGGCCCCTGATCACTGCGGCAACTGCGATACCTGCCTGGAGCCCCCCGCCGTCCGCGACGGCACGACCGCGGCGCAAAAAGCCCTGTCCTGCGTATTTCGCACGGGACAGATCTTCGGCGCGGGGTATTTGATCGACGTATTGCTGGGGCGACCGGACGAACGCATGCGACGCAAAGGACACGACCGGGTTTCCACCTTCGGCATCGGGGCCGAACTGTCCGAACGCGAATGGAGTTCGGTCTACCGCCAGTTGATCGCGATGGGTCTCTTGCTCGTGGATCCGGAGACGGGCGGCTTTCGTCTGGCGCCGGAGAGCCGGGCCGTGTTGCGCGGAGAGCGGCGGATTGAATTTCGCCAGGATCCGGTCGTAAAAATTCACGGCGAACACCCCGTCGGACGCACGCGAATGCCCGCGGACGCCGCCGGCCAGGATCTGTACGAACGCCTGCGGGCATTGAGGGGACGTCTGGCGCGCGAACGCAACATCGCACCGTATATGATTTTTCACGACGCGACCCTGCGCGCCCTGGTGCAGAGCCGCCCGCGCAACACGACTGAACTCGGGCGCGTGAATGGAATTGGCGAAGCGAAACTCAGAACCTACGGCCAGGCGATCCTCGCCACGATCGCCGGCGAATAGGGGTTCGGCCTGCCGGAGAAAAAAAGGACACAGAGCACAAAAAAACCGAAAAGCCTCTCCGGGACGTCGCTCCCTTTCAACGTAAGAGACCGAGCGTTGTGGACCGGGGGAACCGCAATCCCCCGGCGAGGGGGAGTTTAATTAAGGCATTTGCTCCCCATGGGTCGCAAACGCGCGAAAAAACTCTTCGCTCCCGGCTCAGAGTTTAGGGGGACCTCGTTCATAATATCCGCGCTCTCTATGGATCGCGCGGACACGGGTTCAAACCGCTACGCGGTTTGGGTCCCCCTCATGGTTAGTGCCTTATTTCTTCGGCGTGCCGTAGATTTCGGCGATTTTTTCTTTGTACTTTTCGGTGATCACATGCCGCTTCAATTTGAAGAGGTTCGTGAGTTCGTCGCCCACTTCGAACGCCTTGGGGATGATGCGAAAATCCGGCACGCGCTCGAACGATTTGAAACCGGTATCGGAAGAGATCAGGCGCTTGATTTCGCCGCTGATGACTTTTTTGGCCTCCGGGTCTTCCGCCAGAGCCGCGACACTGTCCGCTTTGTGGCCATCTTTCTTGAACGCGTCCAGCGAAGGCACCACGAGGGCCCCCAGGAATTTCTGGTCCTGACCGACCACCATACACTGGTCCACATAGGGCGAATTGACGATCGCGTTTTCGATTGGTACCGGCTCCACGTTTTCCCCGCCGATGAGCACGACGGTTTCTTTGGAACGACCCATGATCTTGACACAATTGTTGTACGTGATCACCCCGATGTCCCCGGTGTTCATCCAGCCGTCTTTGAGGACTTTGTCGGTGGCTTCCTGGTTTTTGTAATATCCTTTCATCACCTGCGGGCCTTTGACGTGGATTTCGCCCTTGACGCCGCGTTTTTTCGCGGTGGAGCCCGGTTCGTTCGAGTAAATGATATTGCCCGTTCCCAGGTCGATGAGACGCATGAACGTATCCTGGAAGATCGGACCGACGGTCCCGATGACCAGGCTGCTGAAATTGCGCACGGCGAGGGTGGGCGCCGTTTCGGTCATGCCGTAACCTTCGAGCACGGATACGCCAATATAGTTAAAAAACTCATCTACGTGCAAAGGCAGGGCACCGCCGCCGGAAACCGTGCCGCGGAAAGCCCCGCCGGTGGCCGCGCGAATTTTTTTGAGTACGATTGCGTCCAGCAGGAAGTTCGGCACCAGGAAGGTAAGCGCCCGCAGAATATGGAAGACACCCATGGCAAGCGAAACGATCGGATTCCGCCCTTCCAGATCGATCGCGCGACCGGTCAGGAAAAACATCGAACCTTTGAACATGCGCGAGCAGAAGTACGCCGCGTTGAACAGATTGCGCCGCACGGCCGGGGCCTTGCTGACGCCGTCCACGATTTTCTGGTAGATGTTTTCCCAGAGGCGCGGGGCCGATCCCATGAAGGTCGGTTTGACTGTTTTGAGGTCTTCGCCGATATTCCGGATGTTCGTATAATAGGTGCAGGCGCCGTACGCGATGGCCAGCATCTCGAACCCGCGTTCAAAAATGTGCCAGACCGGCAGGATGCTGAGGATGCGGTCTTCAGGGCTGATTTCAATCGGAGCGCGGGACACCTGCGAAATCTGGTTCGCGTGGGTGAGCATGACGCCTTTGGGAGCGCCGGTGGTGCCGGAGGTGTAAATCAACGTATACACGTCCTCCGGCTTGATGTTCGCGACCCGTTCTTCGGCTTTGCGATCCCCGCTCGCGCGCAACTGCTTTCCTTCCGAAATCAGGTCCTGCATTTTCAGTACGCCGGCCGGCGCGGTCGCGACCGGGTCCATGAGCACAATGTGTTTGATATTGGGAAGTTTCGTTTTGCTGGCGTTGATTTTGCCGAGCATCTCCAGGTGTTCCACGAAGACGACTTTCGCGTCCGAATGCGGGATGATGTATTCGATATCCCCGGCCGTTACGTCCGTGCCCCGGGGCACATCGGCCGCCCCGGAAAGCTGGATCCCGAAATCGGCTACAATCCACTCGTAGCGGTTATCGGCCAGCAGGGCCACATGTTCGCGTTGCTGGACCCCGAGTTTGATCAAACCGGTGGCCAGATTGAGCCCGGTTTCGTACAACTCGCCGTACGATACAAACTGCCAGTCCTTGCCGGACCGGGTGGCAAATGCCGGTTTGTTTCCGAATTTGCGGGCGGATTCGCCGAACATGGCCGCGAGATTGGTGGATTCGATTTTGGTTTGCATGGGTATCCTGAATTCCTGGTTGAGCGCGCTTTATACAGGAGGCCGCGAATCTGTCGAGAATTTTATGAATATTTCGTGAGCGCGACAACAGAAAAACGCGCATTTTCGGGCCGGAACCGGCGGTTCAATTACCGGGTGAGGGGCGGAACGGGAACGCCGCGCGCCACTTCGCTTACAAACGCGAGAAATTCCGTTTTGCGGATGGGCTTGGCCAGGTGTCCGTCGCAACCGGCGGCCAGGCTCTGTGCAATATCCCCGGGCGACGCGTCGGCGCTCTGGGCGACGATCCGGACCCGGCTCATTCGCCGGCCCTCGCGCAGGGCCTGCGCCTCCCAGGCACGCATCTGCCTGACCGCGGTCAGGCCGTCCAGACCCGGCAGACGGCGGTCCATTAAGATAAGATCGAAATTTGTTTGTTTAAATCGTTCCACAGCTTCCTGACCATTTTCGAGGAATTCAATCGCATGGGCGGTTGGTTTTAAGAACGCCTCCAGGATCATGCGAATCGCGGGGTCATCCTCCACCACCAGAATTGAAAGTCTGTTCTCCCCGGGTACCGCCGCGGCCCCGGCCGGATCAGAGTGTGCGGTTGCCTGTTCGGCCAGCGGAAACGGGATGGTAATCGAAAAGGTCGTACCGGACCCTTCCTTACTTTCGAGCTGAATTTCGCCGTTCATCATGCGCACCAGGTTGCGACTGATGCTGAGGCCCAGGCCAGCGCCCCGCGACCCCATCGTATTTACTACCTGATGAAAGGGCTCGAAGATCACGTCCCGCAGCGACGCGGGAATCCCCGGTCCGGTATCCTCGATCGCGCAGGCCAGGGTGGCAATCCGGTCCGCCAGGCGCAGTCCCGCGCGTACCCGTACCTCGCCCCGCGCGGTAAACTTGATCGCGTTGCCAATCAGATTGATCAAGATCTGGCGCAACCGGTCGGGATCGCCGATTACAATCTCCGGGGGGACGCCTGAAACATCGGCGAGAAGCGGGAGCCCTTTTTGTTCGGCCTGAACTTTCAGCAATTTCACCAATTCTTCCAGAAGATTGCGCGGCGCGAACGGGACCGGATTGAACGACATTTTTCCGGCTTCAATCCGCGAAAGATCCAGGAGATCATTCACGAGGAACAATAAATGGCGGCCCGATTCCTGGATGGTCGCCAGATATTCACGCTGCTGTTGATCGAGGTTCGAGTCTTCCAGTACGTCCCCAAGGCCGATGATCGCGGTGAGTGGCGTGCGCATTTCGTGCGACATGGTACCGAGAAAGGTCTGGCGCGCGCGGACGGTGGCCACCAGGTGCTCGCGCGCGATTTCAGCTTCGCGAAACCGGTGCGCGAGTCCGACCGAATGTAATACCATCTGGAGCGCGGAACCCAGCAGCATCCCATCGCGTGTGAGGTTCGAAATCGGAACAAAACCAAGCGCTTCCAGGCCCGAAAGGCTCACGCCGGCGGCCAGCGCGATCCAGGCGAGGACGAACAGGAAGGCTGGCCTGAAGCCATCTTTTAGACGCCGCAGACCGGCGGCGAAAAACAGCAGAGGATACAGGATGGCCATGGGCGCGATCCATTTCTGCAAAATCGGGGTTTCGATGACCAGTGCCTGGACCAGGGTCACCAGGATCAGTACAACCTGAACGGCGGCCAGGACAAGCAGGAGGCCATTCCAGAAACCGTGCCGGCGATCGATTTCCAGAAAGTCTCTGGCGAACAGCGACATCAAGAGAAAAGACAGATAGATAAACAGCGAAACGGAAAAATAGTTAAAGGCCGAATCCGATTCCCAGAGATATTGGACCCCGAACCCGCGTAAACTCATCTGGATCATGAGAAAGCTCGCGAGGACCAGCACATACAACAACAGCGAACGACTGCGCAGCAGGACCAGCAGAATTAGATTGTAACCCAACAAACCGATCCCGAGCCCGAGATACAGCCCGTTGATAAGCAGTCCGTGTTCCAGGAATTCCGCGAGACCTTCCCCGGAATACAGAGTGAGCGGCAACTGTAAAAACGAGGTGGCGCTCTGAATTCGCATCAGATACTCACCCGGCGATTCAGGCGAAAGCGGGAAAATGATCTGGGCGTGGGGATAGGGGCGATCGGCCAATCCGACCGCAAGGCCCGAGTTTTTTACCCGGCCGCCGGGTTCATACAGTCGCACGGACTGGAGCCGCGGTAACCCGGCCACCAAAAACCAGCGACCGTTCCGATCGGAAGGCGCGATTTCGAATCGCACCCAGAAAGCGGAGTCGGAAGCGCCGAAGGTCGGATTGGCCCGCCAGTTACCCCGGCCCAGGCCGGCCCGCAGAGCGACGCGAGCTTCGTCAAACGTGAGGCGCCCGGTCGGATCTTCCAGCACCTGGATAAAAGGAAAAAGTGGAATCTCAGTCGTGCCGCCAGGACGCAGAGGGCCGGGTCGCTCCAGCTCCCGCCCGGGCGCGCACGCGTTGCAAAACACTGCCCCGCCCAGGACCACCCCGAGCGCGAAGCGGGCCCCCATCACTCGTGACTCCGGAACAACCGACGACCCCGGTATACGTACCGCGCCCTCTGACGACGCAATTCTGCCCAGCCTGGAAAATCGAAGGTAATACGATCCGCGTACAGTCGAATTTCCGGATCGTTACAATTGCCAAAACCAGGACTCGCGAAGGCCGAGGACCGCCCGACTTCCAGGACATGAAAGACCGCGGGACAGCCGTCGCCATTGGGCACGGACAGAAGATATACTTCCCGGTCCCGCGGCTCAAAACGCAGGAAACTGAGTTCCGGGGACCCGCCGGTGGCCGTGGCCTCCATAATCGTACGGCCGCGGTACAGAACGCTGCAATCGCCGTTTTCCGGTTCGCAAACAATTCGAAATTCTTTTTCGAAACGGGGAACGGGAATGATCGACTGCGCCAGGATCGCCGCCGGCAAAAGCGCGCCGGCCAGGTGGAAGAGTCGAATCATTCCCATGCGGGAATTATCTTATATAAAGGAAGGCGCCGGGTAAATCGATTTTTTCCCGTACGCCGCGCGTGGCCCGGGCGGGCAATTCCCGTCCGGGACGATTTTGCCTCCAGGCAGTTTTGAGCGGGGCTCTTACTGTTTCAACTGGAACTGGCGATGCACTTCGGCGGCGCACTTGCGACCCTCCGAAATGGCCCAGACGATGAGCGATTGCCCGCGCCGCATGTCGCCGCAGGCGTAGACCCGGTCCACGCTGGTGGCGAAAACGCCCGGTTCGGTGCCGAAGGTGGCCCGCACGTTGCCGCGATTGTCGAGCGCGAGGCCGAGGCCTTCCAGTTCGCTTAAAAGACCGGCGCGCGTGGGCGCTACGAAACCCATGGCCAGCAGGACGAGGTCCGCGGGCCATTCGAATTCGCTGCCAGGCACATCCACCGGCCGGCCGTTTTCCATTTTGACTTCGTTGCCGAAAATCGCCGTGACTTCGCCGCCGCGTTGCCTTTGAAACCTTTCGTGGTAACGGCCCATTTGCGCGCGGCGCCTTCTTCGTGGCTGGAGGACGTCCTGAGAATTCGCGGATAGAGCGGCCAGGGTGTATCGCCAGGGCGATCCACCGGCGGCTGGCCGAAAATTTCGAGCTGGGTGATCGATCGCGCGCCATGGCGATTACTCGTGCCGACACAGTCCGAGCCCGTGTCC
>CAZVZS010000034.1:0-12649 GCA_964631535.1 uncultured Leptospiraceae bacterium | reverse complement strand
GTGTTTGCCCGCGGCGGAAATGTGATCGGGCACGGCGTCGCCCGCGACGAGCCGATTATTTCGCGTGAGAAATTCCATGGCGAAGTACACGCCTTTCAGTTCACGGCCGGGAACCGGCAGATCGCGCGGGGCTTCGGCCCCGCCCGCGAGCACGACCGAATCGAACTGGCCGAGCATGTCTCTGACTTTCAAATCCACGCCCACGTTTACGCCGGTCTTAAAGGTCACGCCTTCGATGCGCATCTGTTCCATGCGCCGGTCGATATGCCATTTTTCCATTTTGAAATCAGGAATGCCGTACCGTAAGAGCCCGCCGATGCGATCGTTTTTTTCGTACACGGTCACTGAATGACCGGCACGGGCCAGTTGCTGGGCGCATGCCAGACCCGCGGGACCCGAACCAACGACGGCGACTTTTTTGCCGCTCAAATGCTCGGGGGGACGCGGTTCAACCAGACCTTCCGCGAAACCGCGATCGATGATGGACCGTTCGATCGATTTGATGTACACCGGCGGGGCGGTAATCCCCAGCGTACAGGCGCCTTCGCAGGGCGCGGGGCAGAGCCGGCCCGTGAATTCCGGGAAGTTATTCGTGGAGTGCAGATTGTCGAGGGCATCTTTCCAGCGCCCGTGGTAGACATGGTCGTTGAACTCGGGGATGAGATTGTCCACCGGGCAGCCGGTATCGCCGTGGCAGAAGGGGATGCCGCAATCCATGCAGCGCGCGCCCTCGTTGCGCGTGGCCTCTTCGGAAAGCGCGTGTTCGAATTCTTTGTAGTTCTTGACCCGCTCGGCGACCGGTTCGCGCTCCACGTGAGCGCGGTCGAATTCTTTGAAACCCGTGATTTTTCCCATCTCAAAAACCTTGCAAGGACCGTGCCCCCGCCCCGGAGTCACAGCCGGAATCGACTGATTTGTATACGTTTTTGAGACACGATCTGACGGGCAAGCCCTTCTATCAGGCTGGCCCGCGCATAGCGGGAACGGAAGTCGTGAGAGCTGGAGAAACTGGCGATTGTCGGGGTCTGGTAAATGCAAAGGTGGATTCGAAAAAGGCCGGCCTGCCCCGGTTAGGATCACAGGGAAAATTCTTTACATTCCAACTTCCTGGAGCATTCAGTGAAGAATGGGACCAGATCCACCTGCCGCCGCGCTTCCCATCGAAGAAATAATTATGGCGGGAATCGAACAATTACGAAATCCAGACGACGGCAGCAATGACAGCAATATTCCAGCATTGCTCGTTTCGATCGGAAGCCCCAAACTCAGGTCGCTGGGCTACAGCATCCCGTCCGCGGTTCAAGACCCCGAAGCGAAGCTGTACGATGTGATGGCCCACTCCGGCGACGGGGCACATTCGCGTTACAACGCGCTCGTCAGGCGATTGGTAAGTTTCGAAAGGGCGAAGGCATGCGTCAACGGACAGGTGCGGAGCATATTCGCGAATTCATAGAATTCGTGGGCGACCGGGTACGAAATCCGGCGGACATTTACTTCGTCGGCGGGAGCAGCGCGGTACTCCTTGGCTGGCGAACTCGCAGACTAATTCCCTGCCCCGAACCGCGCGCGCAGGCGGCGATGGCGGTGCTGAAAGACGAAGCGAAAAATCGGCAGCAGGAACAGGGCCACAAGGGGCAGACGCGGCTCAAAAGTGACTCGATCGGTCAGGCGACAGCGCCCGGGCGCGATCGGTTCAACGCTGCGTTCGTGTCGCCACTCTTTTTGCAAAAGTGAGGCGGATCGTTCGGCGAATGAACGACCCGGTTCCACGCGTTCCATCCCGAAGAAGTGCCGATCGAAGGGGATCAATCCCAGGAGCAGAATCCAGCTGGAAAAACCCGGCGACCCCGGTTGCCATTCGTCGATGCTCCGTTCCCGAAACGCGGCCGGGGCGGTCATGCGCACCAGCGGAGCCAGTTCGTAATTTACGCCGCGCATCGTGGCCACCCCGGCCCAGACGACTGAAGCGGGCGCGTTCAGTTCGGTGGTGATCGAAAACGTCATTTTCGGCGCGCGATTCCTCGACCGTGATCCATCAACCGGCCACAAGCGACCCCTGGAGAGCGGCAATTTCGTCACCCGGGCGGTACCGAAACGAAAGTTCGAACGCATCGCCCGCGCGCAGATCGCGCGGCTCGCCCAGCGGCAGAATCAAATTCTGGTTCATCCAGTCGATGGTACCGTTGCGCTCGGGCACGACCGCCAGGATGTTTTTCGTGAGAAAACGCAGCGCGTTACAGTGGCCGTCCCGGTCCGCGGCCAGTCGCCCGTGGATCTGAAATTCTGCCGGCAGTTGCCCGGCGTAATCGATGATCGCGTAATGCACGGCGGTGCCAAGCGAGCGAGTGGCCTCCAGCGGGCGGGCCGGGTCTTCGAACAGCGGAATGGGCGCGTGAAAACCGAAAAAATCGAAATCCTGCGTGACCGGCTCGACCGCCAGGATCGTCGCCTCCGGCAGAAAACGCGGCAGGGTTTCGAACCGCTCCAGGTACCGGCGTTTGAACGCGTCGATCACGGCCACCTGCTGCTCTCGTAACAGAGCGGCGTGTAACATTTCACAGATGACGATATCCACGGGTTCGGGCGGCAGAAAATCGTTCACATCGGCGGTGATCACTTCCACGCGGTCGGCGGCCCCATTGCGACGCACCAGCGCGCGTGCCAGGTCCGCGAGGTCCGGCTGGCGTTCCACGCACCAGACTTTCTCAGCGCGCCGCGCGGCCATGCAGGAGAGCACCGCAGTTCCACCGCCGAGGTCCAGCACCCGTCCGTCCACCGGAACGCTGTAGGCGATGGCGTCGGTGAAGCCGCGCATGCGCGCTTCGTCGAGGAGCATCTGATAATGATAATGAAGGGGAATGTACTGGCCGAGTAATGTTTCCGGAGGCATGAGCACAGGTGCCGGACGGCCCTCCGGAGTACAAGCACATTTTAACGCGGATCAGCGAGTGCGGGTTGGGGCGACCGTATTTGGATCCGGTCTTCGCCGCTTTCCTCGACCAGGAAGCGCAACAGCGTTTCGCGTACCATGTTTTCGTACGCGAGATAAGCGTTTCGTCCGGATTCGTGGTCGATCTCGCGATCGTCGAGATCCAGGGATCGAACGTACGTAACGTCCGCGAAGCCAGGGCCGATGTGGCGCATTTCGTGTTTTCGATTCCCGGTCACAAGCAGCAGGTGGTCCCCGAAAAAAGGATACCCCAATCCGCTGACAATCAGGGAGCGGTCCCGGGGTGGACGTAACAACGAAACCCCGTCAAACGGCAGGTCTTCTATCCGGGGTTCCGACCCGAACAAATCCAGCAGCGTGGGCGCCAGATCGACATGGGAGGTCGGTCCTTCCGGCCGGCTTAATTGCGGAATACAGGCAATCAGCGGAACGCGCATCTGCTCGTCATACGGACTGGACCGCATATGACCCCAGACTCCATGCTCACCGAATTCTTCGCCGTGATCGGCCGTAAAAACGACGGCCAGTTCACCGCTCGCGATATCCGGACGAAAAGCATCGAGGATTTCCCCGGCAAGAGAGTCCACGTAAAGAATACTGTTTCGATAACGATTTCGCAAAGCTTCCCAATCTGCGTCCTTGAATTTCGAAACGTCAAAATCTTCCCCGATGGTGGGCCGAAACGTTTCGAATTCAGGTGGATACGAATACGTCGTATGGGTTGAATTCAAATACACGAACAGAAAAAAAGGCCGCTCGCGATCGTGCGTCCGGCTGAACTCCAGGACTCGATTGGTCATGACGCGGTCGTCTTGATGATACACATTGGTCAAATTAAATTCGTTGTATTCGTCGAATTGATTGAATACAAATTCCTGGTTGTGCCAGTTGCGGATATTGGTCGAGGTGTACGCGATGGTCCGGTACTGATTCTGTTTCAGCGTGGACAGGAACGCGGAGCGAGTGCCTTCCCGCGAAAACGGAATATAGTTGTAGGAATTCACGCCGTACAGGATGGAAAACAATCCCAGTTCAGTGATGTGACCGCCTGTAAAATGATGGGGAAACGCGGAGCAACCCCGTCCCCGCGCGAATTCGGTCAGGCGCGGAGCCGTTTTTTCGTGAAACGCTTCGCTCCGAATCGACTCGGCCACCAGAATTAAAATATTAAGCGGGCGTTTCAACCGTCCCGTGCGATCCGGATACCTTACTTTCAGTTGATCCGCCAGAACATCCTCAAATAAAACATCATAGAGGGGCAGGACTTTTAAAACGGGATTCCCGGCCATTTGATAATCATGCTCTAAGATCACCGCGGCGGCCCGGTAGCCCACGGCGGTAAATCCAACGCTGGCGACCAGCCCCAGGCCGAAAATTAGTTGCAAACGTTTATGGATCCGATTCACCAGAATGCTGACCGGAAAGTAAAAAATCCCCTGTACGATCAGGGCGCCCGCGAAAATTCCCAGCAGGAGGAAGAACTGCCCGAAGTTAAAATGAATCTGCTGCTGAAAACCCGGATTTAAAAGCGTTCGAATGGCGATGGGACTGTAGGCATGAATTCCAATCGATTTGAATACGTAATTATCCACGAATACGCCCGTAATCAGTACCGTTTCCCCAAAAATCAGGGTGAGGAGCGAGACCCGTGACCAGGCCGGGCCGTTCACGAGGCGCAGCAGGGCCGCCGCGAAAAAAAACGCAAGGGCCAGAGTGAGGGCGCCCGAAAGTACGTAAATCAAGATCAGCGGTCGATCGGCGAGGCCCGGAGTGGGTTTGACGACCGCGAGAAGGTGGTCCACCTCATTGCTGTACATTGAGAATTGAAAATAGGCATTCAGATTGCAGAGCAAAAGCAGGAGGAGAAAAAAGCGCAGATCCCCATGCTGTTTAATGTGTTCGATGATTTTCATTTGATCGACTATCTGCGACTTCGCGTTCGAATCCCCTCAATTTGTAATTTCCACTTTCGACCGATATCCTTTGATGCTGAGAAACAGGAGCGCAATCCGGATGATGGCCAGGACGATCACGATGTTCCGAAGCTGGGCCGAGCCCGAATCGAAAAGCACCGGGAAATACAGATAGGTCAGGAGGCTGAACAGGATCGTTCCCCGACGAATTCCGGGCGATTCGATGAAACAGACGAAGGGCAGGACCCAGAGCACGAATTGCGGCGAATAAAACGTGGAACAACTGATGAACGCCATCGTGGAAAAATAAAAACAGCGTGCCAGCTCTTCTAAGGTCCGCGGCCGCAGCGCCATCGACACCAGAGCCGTGGCCGCGTGCAAGAGCAGGGTCGGTTTCGCGTCCAGGGTGGCTGCCTTGAGCGCCCCCGCACCCGACTCCGAAACATACTGAACCAGGAAGATCAGAGCGTCGTACGTGGATTCGCCGTTCAGGCCGCGTCCGAACTGGTTTTCGTAGGGCATCAGCATGGCATCCATCCCGAGCAAGGCCAGAACCAGGAGATTGCCCAGCACGAAGGGGGCCAGCGCGAGCGCGTTCCACAGTGCCGAACGAACGAATCCTTCGCGCTGCCAGAGGTACACGAACAGTGCTGGCAGGTAAATCATCCCGTACCCTTTGAGGGCGATGCAGAGCCCGAGCATCAACATCGCGGGCACCAGCCGGTTTTCTTTCAGAAACCACACCGCGGCGAAAATCGCCAGCACCGGGTACAGATCGAACCGATACAGCGCGAAATACAGGGGCGCCGGACTCACCCAGAGCCAGAGATTGCGCGGGTTCAGGTGAAGTGACTTTTTCGCGAGATATACGTAAAGCAAAAAACTACCCGAAAGCCAGATCCAGAGAAAGGCCATCAGGTCCACATAGCCCAGCAGGAACTCCGGGGTGCGCGGCCGCACGAGCGGCACCAGAAACTGCCCGAACCAGCGCACCGCTCCGAACAATAAATTGGCGAACAGCGGGTATTCGGTTTTTACGTCGAGAAACAGGACCTCGTTCGTCACGGTCCATTTGCCTTCCGCGTAGTATATGGTCAGATCCCAGTAGTCGAAAAACAGACGCAGATTTCCGACCTTCGCCGTCGGCAGATAGGGCAGGACAAGGTAAACGAAAAGAACCGTGAGGATCGCGAGCGGGACGGGTCGCAGCAAAAACCGCATGAGCATGCTCACTGCCCGGGCGGGGTGCCTGTCAAGATTTTTTGCCACGCAGTTCCTCGATCGCCAGGATAAAATCGCGCGCCGTCGCCTGCCAGGTATAACGCTCCGCTTTCGCCCGACCGGCCTGACCCAGCCGGACGCAGAGATCGTAATCTTGTAACAGGCGAATCAGGGCCGCGGCCAGGCCCGCTTCATCGCGGTCACGCACCAGGAGACCATCCAGTTCGTGCTCGACCAGTTCGCGTCCACCCGTATTATCGAAGGCGACAATCGGTCGCCCCGTGCCCATCGCCTCCAGGAACACATTGCCGAAGTCCTCGTGCAGGCAGGGGTGACAGAAGACGCGGCAGGCGCGGTAGTACGCGCGCATGCGCTCGCGGTCCGAACAACCGCCGACCCACTCCACCAGGTTCGCCAGGCCCAATCGTTCCGCTTCGGCCTTGAGTTCATGCAGGAGCACTCCATCGCCCACGTGCACATGGCGAAAAGTATGACCCGCTGCTTTGACGATCGCGAGGGCCCGGAGCAGATGCCGGAGCCCCTTGCGCGGATAGAGCGACGCGACGCTCAGGATCACGGGCTCCCGCGCCGGTGGAGTCGGATCACTTCGCCATTCATCCGCGAGTCCGTTGGGAATCACGCGTACGGGCGTCGTCGCCGCAATGCGATAATTGCGCCGCACCGCCTCGCCCGTATGCCACGAAGCGACGATGATCAAATCCGCCCGCAGGCAGGCGCGTTTTTGTAAATATTCCTCCACCGCGCAGAGCCAGCGCATCCAGCCGTGTTCTTCGTATTTGATGCGCGAAAAATCCGAACGCAGGTTGAGCACGTACGCGGTCCCCCGCCCGGCCGCGCGGTACCCGTCGAAATCGACACCCAGCAGCACGCGCGGTTTCTGCGGCAACCGCCACGGTAACAAAAAATTCGCCAGCGCGCGCTTGAACACGAAGGACCCGAACGAACCGAAGGCGTACGTTTCGGCCAGGAAGGCATGCGCATAGGCCCGGCGTTCGAGTTCCGTTCGCAGCGCGTCCAGCGCCACGGCGACTCCCGTTCCACTGCGCGGGTCCAGGCTCCAGGCCGTGTAAATCAGGAGATCCGGTCCGGGGGTACTATTCATATATAAGGGCCCGATTGGGACAGAGAAAACCCGACGTCCCAATCAACCACCCGAATTTTTGTAATATTAATCGCTGAGATTTTCAGATCCTGAAAGTTATCCCTTCTTTTTTATGGTCGCTACTGGCCCGGATGGCAATGGAACAGGCCCACCGTTATGAATTGGAACTCGCAAAGCAGCGCGCGGTGCGTGAGGCCATCCAGGGTCTCACGGTTGATTTGTCTGAACGCATCGCGGTTCACAACGCGGAGATTTTGAAATGGGTGGGTTTACAAAAATTACGCGGTCGCCAGGTTTCCGAACGCGTGGAAAGCGCGAGCCTCGCCATCGCCGCGTCGCTCAGCGATCTGAGTGAAACGGCGTTCGTGACGGCGTACAACGAACCGGAACGAATGCTGAACGAACTCTCGCGCAAATAATCGCGCACCACCCCCGCCAACGTGCCTGTCGCAAAGGGTCAGGTCCTGATCAGGCGGTGAAATCCAGATGCTGGCCCGGCTCCCGGGCTTCCTCGTCGCGCGCGCGGGCCAGTTGCTGCGCGGCTTCAGCTTCCATCTGCGCGGCCGCCGCCGCGACGGCGCGGTCCGCTCCGGAAGGATCGGCCGGCGCCAGCGCCGCTCCGCGAATGGTTCGGGCTTTCGCCATTGTAGCATGGGGATCGTCTTTGACGGGACTGGTGTCGATGCTCACTTCCCCCGCCACCGCGTACGATTTGCCGTCCGGGCCCACGGCGTATTCGAATTTCGCGCCCGACGTGGCGAACCCGCCTGAGGCCGCGAGATGCGCCATTTCATGGGCGCGCACCTTCATGTCCGTCGTGCGCAATTCCATGATTTGATTGACTTCATCCCGCGAAAGCTCGCCCGGCTGGCCAGGTTTACCCGGCGCCTTCGTAACCTTTTCAGCCCCGGCGGCGCGTTCGCCGTTTTGCCCCGCAGGCGTCGGGTCGCGCGGATCCCCGCGCACCGCGAATGGGTGCTGTTGCCCGGAGCCGGAGCCTGAAACAGGGGAAATTCCGCTCATCGCAGAATATTTCGGAATTTCCGACCCCGGCCTTAACGGGGCGGGAAAAAAATAAAACTCGCGTTCTTTAAAAGTTGCGCGCGTCACCCGGGACGGGACGATACGTTATGTCGGATCAGGCGAAATTGTGGGGCAACCCCGCACCCGTTTTCGCGAACAACCCGCGGGCTCCGGAGATCGCGTCGCCGCAGCCGCTTACAGCGACGGAGAAAGCCGCGCGACTCGCCGATCTCTTCGGCCAGTTCGAACACTGCCAGCAATGCCGGCTCGCCACCACGCGCACGAAATTCGTTTTCGGGGAAGGCAATCCGGACGCGCGCATTCTGTTCATCGGCGAAGGCCCGGGCCGCCAGGAAGACCTTACCGGCCGGCCTTTCGTCGGACGGGCCGGGGAACTGCTCACGCGCATCATCGTAAAAGGCATGGGCGTACCACGCGAAACCGTGTACATCGCCAATATCGTGAAATGCAGGCCCACGGTGGACCTGAAATTCGAAAAAGACCGCGCGCCCGAAGCCGACGAAGTCGAAGCCTGTCATCCGATTCTTTTGCGGCAGATCGAAATCATTCAGCCCACCGTCATCGTAACCCTCGGCGGACCGGCCACGAAATTTATTCTCAAAACGTCCACCGGCATTACCCGCCTGCGCGGGACCTGGGGCGACTTTCGCGGCATCCCGGTTATGCCCACCTACCATCCCAGCTACGTTTTACGTAACGGCGGCGATAAAAGTCCACTCAGACGCGACGTATGGGAAGATATCAAACAGGTCATGGCCCGCGTCGGCTGGCCGCTGCCCGCGAAGTAAGCGCATGTATCAAATCGAAAAAACCTGGGACAGAGGCCTGCGGCTGGGCCTTGAAAAACAGCACGTCTGGAAACATCGCCTCGTTTTGAGTTCGGCCGTCCTCTTTCTTATCGCGGCGCCGATTCTGTTTCTGGCCGGAGAAACTCGCACCGCGACGACTCTGCTCGGTTGCGGCATCGCCGTGCTCGGGGGCGGATTTTTTTTGTACGAATTTCACAGGGCCCGGCCCGCCGCTTTCGTGTTCGATCACGCCGCGGGACGGCTGATCGTCGAGGAACGGGACGGGGACCGCGCCGGGTTCGGATACGAAGGGTTCAACGGGATTCGACTCCGGCGCCAGAATCGCCGCTGGGTTGTGTATTTAAACGCGCGCGACGGTTCGTACCTGGACCTCAGCGCCCCGCGGTCGCGCCGGCGCGCGATCGATTTGATTCAGAGGCTCGGCACCCTGCCCAACGTGACCGCCACGCGGGAGCCGGCAGAATCCGCGCCGATCAAGCATGTTCGAGAACAATCTGAAATCGATCGACAACTTTTCCTGTGGAAGGACTCCCTTACCCCGCGCGGCACTCTTTATTTAGCGGGACTGTTGGCTGGCATCGGCCTGGCCGCGTACGGTTTCGCCGCGGAGGAATTTCAGGACCCGCTCGTGGCCGGTTTCCTGCCCGGCTTTCTGGCGATTCTCCTGGTCTATCTTCTGTATTCGATCGCCCGATCCATCGGACAGCTCCAGGCGATCGTCGTGGACGCGAGAGGAATCGCCTGGGGCACGGCGCGCGAGCGCGGGGGAAAATTTCGCGTGCGCGAAATAGAAAGATTTCCACGCGAAAAATGGACCGGCCTCTGGTTTTCGTTCGACTGCCAGGCAGGGCTGCATCGTTTCCTGCTGCCCGACTCCGCGACTCGCGAGGCAATGGCCGGCCTGTATGGGGGCGAGAACGCCGACTTTCGCGCCGCGTGGCGCGGACTCCGGGCCCGTCTGCGTACGCCGCAGATCACCCTGCCCGGACTGACCACCGCCGACGCCGTTCGCTTACGCGCGAAAGTCGCCCGGGCGCTGGAGGCAGACGTGTAATCAAGAGGCACCCATATACGCCCTGACGAAAATCGATCGCGATGAACCGGGATGGGCCCTTCACTTCGCGCGCATGGCTCTGGTTCCGCCGAACGCATGAATGGTTCGTGTGCCGGCTTCACATTCGCCAGCCTGGGTCGTACCGGCGGGGATAAAAAACTCATCGCCGGGATTGAGCGCTGTAACCCGGCCGTCCATGATCACACGGTACTGGCCCGCGACGCAGACGACGTACTCGTCGAACGGATGCGCATGTGGCAGCGACGATCTCGCGCTGCGGCAGGTCCAGAACGCCATCTGGCTCCCTTCGACTCCATCGAAAACGTAACCCTCAATGTCGTCCGTGAATTGCGAACCGGGACTGATCAGATTCGCCGGATGTTTCATGAAGGGCGGAAAATCTTCCATAATTACTCCGGCCGCGGGACGGTCTTAACCTGGCCGAACAGCGCGAAATCGGTGAAACCGAGACGCGCCAGTGGATCGACTTTAACCGGATCCACGACCAGCCGCCCGTTCTCGCGCGTGGCCACCGCGTCGTCGATCCAGATGCGTTTCACAAGACCGAGAATCAATCCCTGGGGAACGCCACCAAGTTCGATGATCCGTTCCTTCACGCAGGCGAAGGCGATGCGCGGGCCCACCACGCGCGGCAAACGCGAACCTTCGAACGGCGTGGTCGCAAGCCCCAGGCGTTCCAGTTCCGACTGGCCGTGCGGCAGGGTGCGCGAGGATTCGTTGACCTGTTCCGCCTGGTCGCCGTGCGGAATGTGCACGACAAAATCTTCGCGCAGGGCGATGTTCAGGCGCGTGTCTTTCAAGGAGCCGTCGGGTTTTTTGCCGATCGACAGCATGATCAGCGGCGGGTCGCTCGCGACACCGTTAAAATACGAAAACGGCGCGAGATTCAAACTCCCATCCCCGTTATCCGAAAGCACCCAGGCGATCGGACGGGGTACGATGGTCTGGATGAAGGTAAAATAAACCTGATTGGGCGACATGCCCTGGGTATCGAGTTCCACGTTACAAGGCTGGCACGCACCCCGTGGCGGTCAATCGTGTTGCTGTGGTGGAAGGTGCCCGTGGTTTCACGGCGGAAGCGAAATCGGCTCGCCTTCCCCGCGGGGCGACGAATTCTGGTTCCATGATCGATCGGTATTCGAATCCCGAAATCGCCGCCATCTGGACGCTGGAAAATAAATTTCGCATCTGGCTGGATGTCGAAATCGCCGTTTGTGAAGCCTGGCATCGCCGTGGGATCATTCCTGACGCGGACATGGCGGAGATTCGCGCGAAGGCTGGCTTTGACGTCGCGCGCATCGCCGAAATCGAAGCGGAAGTGCAACACGATGTGATCGCCTTTCTAACGAGCGTGAAGGAACACGTTGGACCGGCTGGCCGCTGGATTCATTACGGCCTGACCAGTTCGGACGTGGGCGATACGGCGCTCTGCATCCAGCTCAAACAATCCGGCGACTTGCTCCTCAAACAAACCGACCGCTTGATCGCGGTCGCGCGGCAGCGCGCGCTCCAGCACAAAGGCCAGGTGATCGTGGGTCGCACCCACGGCATCCACGGCGAACCGACGACGCTCGGCCTGAAATTTGCGCATTTTTATGAGGAAATGCGCCGCAACCGAAAACGCCTGGAAGACGCGCGTGAACAGATCGCCGTGGGCGCCCTGTCCGGGGCGGTGGGCACTTTTTCAAATATCGATCCGGACGTGGAAGAGGAAGTTTGCGAACGCCTTGGCCTGCGACCCGACCCGATCACCACCCAGGTCGTCAGCCGGGACCGGCACGCGCATTTTCTGGCCACGCTCGGCATCATCGCCGGCAGCCTTGATAAAATGGCCCAGGAAATTCGCCTCTTGCAGAAAACCGAAGGCCGCGAGGTGGAAGAACCCTTCGCGAAAGGCCAGAAGGGCTCAAGCGCGATGCCCCACAAGCGCAACCCCGTCGTCTGCGAACGGATCTGCGGCCTGGCCCGCGTCATCCAGGCCAACGTTTTCGCGGGTTACCGGGACCAGCCGCTCTGGCACGAACGTGACATATCCCATTCTTCGGCCGAACGCGTCATCCTGCCCGATTCCACGATCGGACTGGATTATATTCTTTCAAAGATGGTCTTCGTCCTGGAAGGTCTGCACGTGTACCCGGAGAATATGGAGCGCGTCCTTGGCGAAACGCGCGGCCTGATTTTTTCGCAGCGCCTCTTGCTGAAGCTCATAGACCGCGGGTTGGAACGCGAGGCGGCCTACGCCATCGTCCAGCGCCTCTCCATGCGCGTCTGGGGCGACCGCGCGCTCACTCTGCGCGCACTGGTGGAGGCGGATCCGGAAGCGGGCAGGCTGCTCACGCCGGCCGAAATCGCCGAAATTTTTACGCTCGACTATTTTCTAAGGAACGTAAATAAAATATACGCCAGACTCGGACTCGGGTAATTATCGCAAATTTTTCGTCTAAAAGTTCATCTCAAAACCGGATTATGCACGAAATTCTCCGTGAATTTTTGTGCTCAAGGAAAACCGCCTTT
>CAZVZS010000033.1:8253-60056 GCA_964631535.1 uncultured Leptospiraceae bacterium | reverse complement strand
ATCCAGTCCGGTTTTTTCACGCCGGCGCGCTCCAGCAAGCGCCCGATGAGGGGAACGAGGGAACGGGCAACGTCGCCGCGGGTGCGCAGCGTGTCCGTGGTCAAGGCTTCGCCGTGGCGCAGACCGCATACAATCCAGCGATTCGTGGCGTCCAGAACCAGGCAGGTTTCGTTCATTCCGGTATTTTTCTCCGGCCCGGCTCAGGGCGCGGTCGCCGGGCTTGACGCGAGTTTCCAGAGCCGGACTTCGCGGGTTTCATCGTCCCCGTCCGCTGCGGGTCGCGCGGCGACCGATTCGATCGAAAACAAAAACGTCGGCAGGGCGAAGGGAAAAAATCGCTCCGCGCGCCGCCACCACTCCACGGCGTGAATCTGGGTGCGACCGGACTGCCCGGGCCAGGCCGCGTTCCAGCGTTCCAGAAAATCGAGGTCGAGGAATTCTTCCGGTCCATGGAGACGGTACAGATCATAATGGTACAGGTCGCCGATTTTGCCGTGGTATTCATTGAGGATATTAAAGGTGGGGCTGTTGATGTTTTCAGGGATTTCCAGTGCGGCTTTGAATCCCTGGCAGAAGGTAGTTTTGCCAGCCCCGGGTTCACCTTCCAGAAGTAAGAGCGCACGTCCCCCGGGCTGGAAGAATTCCCGGGTCAAACGCCGGCAGAGCTGGCGCATGGCACCCGCGTCCGCGGGCCAGGAGTGATCAAGCAACTGACGTGGTCCTGGTTCATTCATCGCGACCGGACGCGTTCCCGTAGATCACGTAATTGGCCCCGATAAAGGCGCAGAGAACGATGCCCGTGAAAATCCCGATCAGAATGCCTGAGTCCTGGCTGCTGAGCGTTTCGGGGCGTAATAAAGCTGGATTGAAATAATCCAGAATATAATAGGTTACACTATAAAAAATAAAGCAGTAGACCGAAAAGGTCAGGGTAAACAGTATTTTTTTCCACCACACCGCAACAGGGACAGATTTTATACACCCCGGCCATTTGGCAAAACAATTCCGCCCGGGAACCTGTCGATATTGATGTATAAAATGGCCCCCGGGACGGGGAGCCTGCCCTTTTTTGGGAGAAATATTTCCGTCGAATTGTTTAAGATTCGGGGCCCTTTATCGTGAAAACCCGCCTGCGCTTAATATTTGTCGTTTTGTTCTGCGTGGCCGCCTCTGGCGCGTTGAAACCCCTGCAGGCGCAGATCTATTGCGAGGGCTCGGCCTGTTCGCTCCTGCCGCTCTCCACCGACGATCTGAATATAATGCTTTATTCGTTCAAGTATCAATACGCGGACGAGTTGTTCCAGGATATGGCCGAGGCCGCCACGACGGCGAATATCGCCGGGCTACCGATCGGAACGGTTAACCTCCACGGTTTCACCACGGGCGGGTACATGGGTGTCGGCGTGCGCCTGCCGCGCGAAATCCCCGTGTACATTCCTGGCGTGGGTTCGCTGGACCCCCTGCCGAGCGCGGGGATCGGGGTGAATCCGCGCGTGTTCGTCGGTGTGAACGTGGGCTGGTTGCTCGGGATGGGGTATACGCCCTTTGGGCTCGAGCCGACTCCGTCCATGATCTCGCCGGCGCGCTTTGACGTGTACCTGACCGGGGTCGAATACGTGAACAACCAGAGCCGGGGCGGGTTCGATGGTTTTGAACCAAAAGTTACCGCCGACTCCGCCGGGAATACGCAGGTAAAGCTCGTCGCCAGACAGAACGAAACGTCTTTGAATGTGCAGGCGTTTTCGCGGGGAGCGGAACTGCGTTATCATCTTGTGGAAGGGATCGGCCCCAGTTCGCTCGCGCGCTGGTACGGCCTGTCCGCGGGGCTGGGGCATTCGGTTTCGCGACAGGAAATCGAAATGACCCAGGCCCAGTCCAAACTCGGCTTCAAAGTTCAGGTTTCGGGTCAGAACGCGGACCTGGTCTGGCAGGGGCAGAATTTCCTGAACTGGAACACCCGGATTTCCACGACCACCGCCGACGTCAAAACCGGCGTTCAGTTTTTATATCTGTTTAATTTCACCGTGGCTGTGGGCGGGGCGTACAGTTCCGGTAAGAGTAAATTTATCATGAGCCGCACGGGCCCGGTTTATCTTACGTCCGATCAACTGGCCCTGTACGGAATTCAGATCCCCGACGCGTTCCTGACCCTGATCCTCACCGGAGAAGGCAAAGCCCGGCCGTTCACGCCGTACGCGAAGGTGGGTATCGGTATCAACCTCGGCCCCATGAAAATCGACGTGGAAGCTCTGTACACGCCCGATGTCCGCGATATCGGCGGATCCGTCGGCGCCCGCCTCGAATTTTGAGGTCCCCTCACGGGTTAAATCAGAAGTTCCAGAGTCGGCACCAGGGTTTCACGGGTCACAGGTTTGACGAGATACCCTGAGATGCGGTATTCACCGGCCCGGGTCCGATCCTCCGGATCGGAACTGGCCGTGAGCATCACGACGGGCAAACGACGTAATTTCTCGTTTTTTCGCTCAATCGAGCGTTTAATAAAATCCTGGCGATTTTCTTCCGACAGTCCGGGGGGGACGTCCACCGCCAGATCTTCAAACTGATAGTGGCGCAGCAAGTCCAGGACAGTAAAACCGTCCATTTCAGCCATATTGATATCGAGCAGGACCAGATCGAATTCTTTCTGTTTTAATTCGAGGATGGCCTGATGACCGGACCGCACGTGCGTCAGTCCGACGCCCGGTTCGTTCTTGAGAAACGCTGCCACCAGGCGGGCACAGTCGTCATCGTCTTCAACCAGTAAAATGTTTCCTTTCAAGGTTTCGCTCCGTTATAAATAAGACAGAAGAACGACCAGGACTCCCAGAAGCAAGGAAACCGCGAAAATCGATCCAACGATGAAGGGCAGCGAAAATTCCGGGGAGAACCCGGCCAGGCGCGACGGGGCGCTGTACCCCCCCTCCGTGCCGGCGCTCTGCCTGAACCTTCTCGCGCGGGGCGGTTTCGTGGGCGCGAGTTTGATTTTTATTTCCTGGCTTTCTTCCACAATTTCACCAAGCTGGCCGCCTGGCAGTTCGACAATCGCCTGGACCTGGGTGGTGCCGGGGACATTGTTTAATTCCTTTAAGATCGCGTACGCGCGTTCCTTATGTTCCTCATCCGGGCCGGGATGATTTTTGATGTAGGTTTTCGTGGACGCTTCCCCGGTTTTGATGAACTTTACCACGACGGAAGCGTTCAAAGGAACCCGCGGCAGATACGTGCCGTTGATGGGCGCCATGACAAACCCCATGGGCAGAAAGGTCCCTTTCCTGAAATTACTATTGCCCGCTCCCCCCGCCGCGGCTTCCGTTTCCGCGGCTTCGGGTGTCTCCGGGTCTTTTTTCCCCAGGACGATTTCAATGCGGGGCGTTTTATCACCCAGGATATGAATGAGCTCCGCGCTCATATCGTAGTCCAGATCACCGGTTGAATTTTTTTTGAACGCCGCGAACAGTTTTCCCAGGAACTCGGCGTTCTTGACGAGATGCTGAACCATCCGTTCCAGGTCCTGAGTAAGATTTGGATCTACGCGATAATAATAGCGCACTTCCTGCACCCAGGCAATGAAAGAATTGAATGGTTCGTTGATGTCACGAATTCGAAATTCACTGTCCGTGCCGGCCGCTACGTGGATTTCACGCACGGTACGCCCGGTCAGATCGAGCAGGATCGCGAAATGACAGAATTTGTCGTCGATGCTCGTGACTTTGACCTTGAAAATTCCGATGTCCCGCGCGGCCATGGCTGCAACATCAGCGGAGGTATGGCAACCTGTCCACTTTTTAAAGGAACGTTCGCGGCCGGGGATGTGCGGAGTTTTTTATTATGCAGCGCCCTGAAATAGAGTGGCGGGGCAATGTGCCCGTCTCCAAACAATTCGGCGATATTTACTACAGCCCGGAGGACGGTTTCGCGGAGAGTCGCCATGTCTTCCTTGCGGGCAATGATCTGGAGCGCCGCTGGAAAGGATTCAGCCCGGCAAGGTCTTCATTTCAAATCGGAGAAATCGGATTCGGAACGGGGCTTAATTTTCTGGCCACCCGGGATCTGTATCGATCGATCAACCCGAACTTCCGGCTGAACTATTTCTCCTGTGAGGCCTTCCCGCTGACCCGGGAAGAACTGGAGCGCGCGTTGAGCGCGTTCGGGGAACTCGGCGATCTTCGCGCGGAATTGTTATCTATCTATCCGCCACCCCAGGCCGGTTTTCACCGCGCGATTCTCGCGGACGGCCGGGTCACGCTCACGCTTCTTTTCGGTGAGGCGATCGATGTGTTTCGATCGCTGGAACGCGGCGGCTTCGATGCCTGGTACCTGGATGGATTCGCGCCCGCGCGCAATCCCGAATTGTGGCAACCGGAGTTGTTGCGCGAGGTGGCCCGTCTGTCCGCCCCGGGGGCTACCGCCAGCACATTTTCCGTGGCCGCGACGGTACGCGCCGCTCTGGAAGGGGCCGGCTTTGAAATCGCCAGAACTCCAGGATATGGAAGAAAACGCGAAATGTTGCGCGCGCGAACCCGTGCGGTGGCCCCCGATCCTGCCTCCGTCGGCCGCGACGCGGCCCGGGGGGACGCCGTGGTGATCGGCGCGGGACTCGCGGGCACGGCCATGGCCGAAGCGCTCACGCGACGTGGCCGCCGGGTAATTTTGATTGAACGCGAAGCCGGGGCGGGGCAGGCCGCGTCCGGAAACGCGGCGGGACTCGCGTTTCCCTGGCTCACAGCGGAGCCGACCTTCCAGAGCCGTCTGTCCCTGATCGCTTTTTTTTACTTTCTGGGTCATCTGGACCGGTGCGAAGCTGCGGGTTTGCCCATCGATCGTAATGAGTGCGGCGTTTTACAATTGTTATATTCCGATATGGTGGCCGGACGACTGAAGCGCGCTCTCGGGGCGCACGAAATCCCGGCGGAGATCGCCGTGTCGCTGGATGCTGAGGCGGCCAGCGCCCGCGCGGGCTGGCCCGTGCGCGATCCGGCCCTGTTTTTCCCGCGCGGCACCCTGGTTTCGGCGCGAGCGCTCTGTGCGGCTCAACTGAAACTGGCGGAACGGCAGGGGGGCCTGGCCGTACGGTTTCACCGGACCGCTCTCGACTTTTTTCGCGAAAAAGAGGAATGGATTGTAACTGGAGAAAATAAAGATATTATTGCCGGCGGCTCTGAGTTGATTCTGTGTAATGCCGCGGACTGTCTGGCGTTTCCCGCCGCGGGGTGGTTGCCTCTCAAACCCGTGCGCGGACAGGTCGTTCGCGCCCGCTCCCGGCCCGGACAGGTCCCGCTGGGATGCGCGATTTGTTACGATGGTTATATCACCCCGGCTGTCGGACTGCCTGGAAACGAAGAACACTGGATTGGCGCGACATTCGAACACTGGAATCATACGCGAACGATGATTCCCGAACAGAACCTGCGCCTGCTGGCGATGGCGCGTGACCGGCTTCCGGAATGGGTGGCCGGTTTCCCGGATTCGGACCGCGCCGATACCTGGCCGGGACGGGTGGCGTTTCGCTGCACGAGTAAGGATCGCAATCCGGTCGTGGGCCCGCTTCCGGACCCGGTGCGCTTTCAGGCGATTGCGCGAGAACATGAGGGATCTCAGGAATTGGGGAATTTCCCAGGTCTGTGGATCAACACGGCCCACGGTTCGCGCGGTCTTTTGACCGCCCCGCTCGCCGCGGAATACATCGCGGCCACAATCTGCGGGGAGCCATCGCCCCTTCCGCGTGAGATCCGGCTCGGTCTGGATCCGGCCCGGTTCCTCCGGCGCGAACTACGGAAAGGAAAGCGATTTTCGTTCTGAGAACTCATCTCAAAATGCGTTCTCAGAACGAAAACCGGTCCCCGGCTTCTTGAAAATTTCCCCAAAATTGAAATTTTAGCGGAAAACCGAAACTTTTAATATAATAATAACCAGGCGTTCTTACTATTTTTGCACGAGTTTGTCTATATACTTCCATCTGGAGCGACTGCCAGCGCGTCGCCCAACGAAAGAAGGAAGAAAATGGCTAAAGCAAAAAAGAACAATGCCTTCGCGCAGAGGACGGGAAAAAAACCGACTTCCCCGGATCGGACCAATATTTCGATTAACCTCTCGGTCGAAAAAGCAAAACGTTTTCAGAAAGCCACGGAACAAATGGAGTTAAAACCGTCCATGGTGATCCGGGCCTTTATTGAAATGTTCGCCGAGCGCAATCCAATTCTGGAACGATTTACGTCCGAACTGGAAAAAAAGCCGGTCAAATATTTCAAGTACGGTTAAAACGGAACCGGTAGAAAATTTATGTTTTTTCCTTTCCGGACAGTCCCTGTGTCGTACGAGAGGGTACATGCGTCCGAAAAAAAAACGGATTTTCGAGTGGTGTGCCAACCCGGCTCCGACCGGCCGGCATACCATGCGGTTCCCGCGCCTCCGCGTTCTGCGCGTTCTGATTGTATGGGGCATACTGATTTTTTCCGCCGGGAAATTCTCCCCGGCATTGCGCGAAGAACTGTCGGCGGAACCTTCCTGCGCGGAGGGTCTGGCCGATCTAACGGTCCAACCGGCCCGCGCGGTTTTTTTCGCGTCTCCCGGAGATTATTGCCTGCCGCCCGTGATCGCGGTGCGGACAATTGAACCTGAGCATCTGGTCGAATTTTTTAGCGGGAACATTTTTGTGATTCTTCCCGCGTGTCCTGAGCGCAGAGTTCACGTTGAACCCGGTCTCCTGCGTCTGCGGTGCGGCGGTCCGCATACCCGGGAAGCGGAAATCTCGCGCCGGCTCGTCTCCAGCTTCAGTTCAGAAGTTTTGAGTCGACTCGGTCCAACCGTGCCGATCGCCCTGCATTCCGATCCGGAGATTCGCATCGAATTTGAGATTCTGCCGGCAAGCCGGCCGGTCTCCGGGCCCGTGGTGCGGATTGACCGGATTCGGGGACTACGGATCGAACAAACCGGCCAGGTCAGGTCCGGTCGCCTGGCGCGTCTGCTCGATCCTAACGCTCATCGTATTCTGCTGGCTCCGGAGGCGATGTTCTTCGGCGTACTGGGATCGGCCACGCGCCAGAGCTTTACCTACCATACCTACACATCAAGCGTCGATCTGAAGCGGCGTGGGATTCGCGCCGCGCTGGAAATGCCGAACTTAGAATTGCGACGGCGCCTCAGGCCCTTCGTGAGCACCTTCGCCGATTTTCGTCCCGGCCCGAGGCCTTCCGCGCGATAACCGATTGTCGCGGATCTTAGCCCGGATTATGCACGCAATTTTCCGTAAATTTTCATTGTTTAGAAAACCGCCTTCCAAGGCGGTTTTCTTCATTTCTCAGTGGCACCGGATTTTTTGCATGAAACAGTGTGTTGCCCCCACAGGCATACGCTGCCGCGAAGCCATGAGGGCGAAGCGCCGGCTGTTCGGCCATGGCAATTTGCGAGCATGGCGAGCAAAATGAACCCGCGCCTCCGCGACCCATAGGGAGCGGGGGCCATATATTGGCCGTACAGCCGGCCTGCGTATGCCTGTGGGGCGCACCATATTTTCGTTTCATGCATAATCCGGCTGCGCGGCTCTAATTCGGGTATTTTCGCGTTTCATTCAGTATCAGGCTGAAAACGCGAACATCGCTCAGGATCATTCCCCAGGCGCGGCGGCCCCCGGCGTCGTTTTCATCGTTGGCCAGCGCCGTTACGGCCTGTGAATCGAAATAATTCACGCCCGTGTCCGGGGCCGAGCACGAACCCGGAATGTTTCCTTTCATTTGCGGAAACGATTCGTTGAGTTCAATGTCAAAACAAATGGAAAAGTCCTGACCGGCGGTGGGGTTGGCCGGCAGATTTTTGGGGGAGGCCAGGGTTCCGGAATTGTTCAAACCCCGCGCGGTGGATGCGGCCGTGCTGAACCGAAAACCGTGGCCGAAATCAATGTTGTTCTCGGAATTCTGCGCGCCCCCGATGAGTTCCAGCGTTCCGTTTTCAGACAGGTTCATGGTAAATCCCATGCTGAGGAGATTCGCGCTGTTGATGGAGGAAATCAGTCCGACTTTGCCGGTACTCTGGATTGAATCGCCGCCGCACGTAAGCGTGCCGGTTCCGCCGATCTTGTTGAAGCTGACATCACCCAGCCGGCAATCGCCGCCGGCCACCCGGGCCTGGTTCAAGAAAATGTAATACAAACTGAGCTGGGCAATTTCAGTGTCCGCGTCCTGGCCGGGGATCAGGCCCAGCTCAGCCAGGCATCCTGGAAAGAAGGCGAGTCCAGCGCAAAATGCGGCGATGTTTAGAACCCGGGAGAATTGCTGGAGGTACATTGTTTCCCCGACTTCCCGATTTGTTCAACCAGGACCGGTGCGCGATCCGCGTATGAACAATGTACCATGTCAACGGGAGGATGGCAAGAGAATTCAGAACAAATCCCGGACGCCCTGGACCGCGCGCGTGAGCACGAACACATCGTCAAGGTACTGCTCGAACTTCTCGCGATGGGCGGGGATCGAACGAAATCCGATATGACCGTCCGGCCGTATCAAATAAAAGGCGGATTCAGCCACCCCGTACACCCGGTAGACCTCGCCGTCCGGATCGTTGAGAAAGAGGCCTTCGGGATCGACCAGCGCGGGTTCGGTGTCCCCGGGCAGCAAAAAATACAGTTCGAAGAACTCGCTATATTTCGTGCGAAAGTCGCGGGCCAGGGGAAGAAAGCGCGCGCCATGGTCGTCGCCCGTGGCGAAAAAAAGCAGGACATGCCGCGTGTCCTGGTAAAGATCAAACAAACGTAAAAATCGCCCGCGATGGATATCGAAAACCGCGGCATCCGGCGCGCGCGTTCCGGCGCGCGGTCCACGCAGGCGGCCTTTGAGGGCCGACGCGTCGCGAATAAAACTGGAGGCCGGGTACCGGTACGCGATCTGGCCGATCCGTCCCAGGACACGCCGCCGTACCCGACCGCGCGGCAGGAACACGGGGGCCAGAAATCGACGCGCGGTCCGGGCCCAGAAATCGTCCGCCAGAGCGAGGCGAAAGGCGCGGTCGGTCCAGGTCACAACCTCGGACATCACCGGTAAACGCTCCGCCGCGTACGTGTCCAGCAGGGCGGGGCGCGCTTTCCCCGATTCCACCAGGGCGATTTTCCAGGCGAGATTGTACGCGTCCTGGATGCCTGTGTTCATTCCCTGGCCGCCGACCGGGGAGTGGATATGGGCCGCGTCCCCCGCGATGAAGACGCGCCCGATTCGCACGGTATCCGTTATTCGATGATGCAGGCGAAAAGCTGCCAGCCACTCCGGTTTTTTCAGGCGCGCCCGTACGGGGATTCGATCGGCAACCAGTTGCTGAAACTCGGCCATGGTGGGTTCCGGCGGGTCTCCCGCGCTGGAGGCGACGCGATCGCGCGTGGCGATCAAGCGATAGCGGTCTTTGCCTGGCATGGGCAGGGCGATGAGCGCGCGGCCCTGTTTGAGAAAGACGAACACCTCGTCGTCGTTCAGATCCCAGTCGATGCGCAGATCCGCCAGAATAAAATCCTCGGGGTAACGTTCGCCTGGAAACGTAAGACCCAGGCCTTTGCGAACAAGGGAATGCGCACCGTCGCATCCGAACAGAGTGCGCGCCACGACGGCGTCTTTGAGGCCGGAGGAGAAACGAATTTCGGTGGCCACCGCGTCCGCGGTTTGCTGGAAGCCCAGCAATTCTGTTTTACGTTCCACGTTCACGCCGAGTTCGGCCAGGTACTCGGTGAGGATCCGTTCCGTTTCCGACTGTTCCACGATCAGCGGGCGATAGGCGGTATCCTCGTTTTTCCATTCGACCCGTCCGATGCGTTTGCCTTCGGCGTAGGGATTAAAGGCGACGACGGTGCGGCCCACATCGAGGAATTCGCGGACGATGCCCATGTCCTGAAAAATTTCCAGAGTTCGCGGCTGGAGCAAAAGCGCGCGCGAGTGCCCTTCCGGTTGAGCGCGTTTATCGATGATCCGGACCGGTACTTCATGGCGGGCGAGTTCCGCGGCGAGAACGAGACCGGTGGGGCCGGCCCCGCTTACCAGCGCAATCGTCGTTTGCGTGTCAGTGCCAATCAGCGAGGGGTCCATTACGTTGTGTGCGAGATCCGAAAAACAGGCCAGCGGCCTACCAGAGTAAAACAATTATCGGGAAATTTAGAAGCAAGATTGACCGCAGGCCCCGGACGTGGCCGGACCCGGTCAGCCGATCAATTACTTTTTGGCCACGTCGGTGACTTTAATGCGGTTCTTGGTGGTCCAGGTGCGAAACGGGGCAAGGGCCTGCATGCGCGCTTCCGGAACGTAAAAAATACGATCTCCGTACTTCACGAGGATGCCTTTATAGTAGGCATATTTCGTCCGGTGATCGATCAGGCCGAGTTCTTTAACATCATTCCAGTTTTCAGCGGTTTTTAAAACGGGAACGTGGCGGAGGTGAAGTTCGCGAATTGAACCGTCGGTTACGGCGTCACGGAGCAGTCGTTCATATTCCATAGTTGAGCAAATACCCCGCCTGAGTTCTTGCGTCCTGGATCACCATCGGCACTTCACTGCGCAAATCCGGAAAAACAACGAGCCTGGCGCTTGAATCAACGATTATTTTCGGCATTTCCATTTTTGTAAAGCAGTTTTGACGCTGCTTCCAGGGTGCGGGCTTGCCTGGGAGACGGGGTTGAGATGAAGTCTCAGGAGTTTGTGCGCGGAGTTCTCAGTGATCCAGGGACTCCAGGTATCCGGCGTACGCCGTAGCGTTCATGAGGGAGTCCAGTTCGTCTTTTGAAAAATCCTTCAGCTTCACAAGCCAGGATTCGTAGGGTCCCTTATTGACCGCTTCGGGGTGATTGTTAATGTCCGGGTTTGACTGCGCGATTTCGCCAGAAACCGGGGAATAGAGTTCTTCGGCGGCTTTTACCGATTCGATGGCACCGAAAACCCCGTCCTTTTTGAGCTGCGTTCCGACCGGTTGCAGATCCACGTATACAATATCACCCAGTGAATTTTGCGCGTAGTCGGTAATGCCGACGACGAGGAATCCAGCTTCCTCGCGTGCCCATTCGTGCTTCCGGGTATAAAAATAACCTTCTGGAATCTTGCTCATAATGACAATTCCTCGCCTTCGGGAACCAGGTTCAACTCCTTTTCCGCCTGGAGTTTGAGGTTGCTGTGGTGGGCCACGTTCATGTTTTTCCAGCCGTTTTTTCGATGAACGGCCCCCGGTGAATCCTGGCCCGCAGCCGGCGATCCCGAATTCCGATCAGGATTTCCGTACCCGGCGTATTATAATCGTGCGCGAGGTAGGTCGTCCCGATGCCGGTCTCCAGAGCGGGTGAGTGCGCGCCGCTCAGAACCTTGCCGATCGGACCCGTCCCGGGGCCGGCGAAAACCGGATAACCACCACGAGGAATCCCGCCTTTTTCGATCATCACGAAACGTACCACCCGTCCAGGCGGCCCGTTTTTTTTATGTTCCATGATTCGATCATACCCGAGATAGGGCGGGTTTTTTTCTTTCACGATCCAGCTCACGCCACTTTCGATCGGGGTCCAGGTTTCGTTCAATTCGTTGCCCCAGAGCGGCATCCCGGCTTCCAGGCGCAGAATATCCCGCGCACCGAGTCCGGCCGGCTTGAGGCCAGAACTTTTTCCGCGCGTGATCAACGCGTCCCAGAGGTCGACGGCTGTGGAACTTTTTACATAAAGTTCGAAACCATCTGTGCCCGTGTAACCCGTACGCGAAATACGAATCGTCTGGCCGTTCCAGGTCGCGTCAACAAACTGATAATAGGGCAGGTTGACCGCTTCGGGCGCGAAGTCGCCGATGATATGTACCGCCCGGGGGCCCTGGAGGGCGAGCAGCGCGTACGCGTCGCTCTGGTTTTCGAGCGCGACGTCGCCTTCGGCGAAGCGGCGCATGTGCGCGAAAACTTTTTCGTAGTTCGCCGCATTGGAGACGATGAAAAAAATGTCATCGTCAATCCGATAAATCGTCAGATCGTCCACGATTCCGCCGTTCTCGTTCAGGATTGTATTGTAGTGGACATGACCTTTCGCGAGCGGCGCGATCGTGTTGCACGTGAGTTTTTCCAGAAACGCGAGAGCGCCTCTGCCGCTGGCGAGAATTTCGCCCATGTGCGATATGTCAAACAGGCCGACCGCTTCGCGTACGGCGCGGTGTTCTTCAATAATAGAGGAGTATTGAACAGGCATTTCCCATCCGGCGAAAGGAACCATACGCGCGTTCAGTTGAAGGTGGCGTTCAAAGAGTGGTGTTCTTCGCAGGCTCATTCGTCAGAAATTAGCGACCAGGGGACAGCGAACATTATTTTTTTGGATGCCGCGCGAAAATCGCGGCGATTTCGCGCGAAGGTACGCGACGTCGGCGATTTCAACGCGAAGATCGCGCGAAGGCCGTGCGAAGACGTGGCGAAAGCGCCGTTCGCCGCGAAAATCGAGTGTCAATGAAAAATTTTATTCAATTCGAGAGCCTTCAGTAAATTTTGTTTTGACCGCCTGGCCCTGGTCGATACTCTTCGCATCTTCAAAGTCGCCGCGCAAGACGACCGGGGTTCACGCGATGTGAGAAATTTTCCACCAGCGTGGAGAACCCTATAACGAAAATTTATACAACGAACAAGAATTAAAAATGAGAAGGAATGCGATCGTAATGCTGGATGAGGATGTTGAAGGTATCCAGGCTGCGGGCGCGCCTGCGGCCGGTCATTTCCGAAACGGTCCGCGTCTCGCGGACCCCGCGGCAGAGCGCTTGACGTGCAGGGAGTGTGGCTCTACCGTGGATAAGCTGTATCAAAATGATACCTGTAAACCCTGCCTGTTAAAAAGTTTTTCGAAATGTATCAACATGATTGATTTTTATCGAAACGGGGGCCTGGGTCAATCGACGGGTGATTAATTTAAAGGCACAGCTCGGAGTCTGATAAATGGCAATGGAAGGGACCCGGCAGGAATTATCAACCGCCCGTATTAAACGGGAAATGTTTCTCGCCCTGGTATTTACAGTTATTACCCTCTTAATCGCCGGTGGGCTGTTGACCATGATGCCGCGGTTCCAGGAGTATCTTCGGGACGTTGATCCGGAACTCCTGCACAGTCGGACGTTCGAAATGTATCCGGATGGTGGCGCGATTGTCTACGCTCCGGCCGAAGGCTCGCAGGCTACTCCTCAGACCCTGGGCCGATACCGCCTTGACCTGGAAATTCTTTCGCGCCGATTTCAACGCGGGGAATTCGAAATGGCCACCCTGTCCGGCCTGCGGAACTCCGGGATTTTAAAGGCGATTCTCCAGCATACCGCGGATTATTCTTACACGGTCGAGCCCCGCGCCGAAATGATAGTTCTGCGCATTAAGTCGAGCAGCCGGCCTGGAACGGAAGCGCTCCAGAATTACCTGCGATTTCTGGAAAAACACTGGACTTTTGAGCCTTGAGACCGGCCCACAAAGCCGCTCGTAACCGGGCCCCGCACGGGGCCGTCCCGCCCCGTCAGTCCAGCAACGCGAGAAGATCGCCTTCGCTAATGATCAAGAGATCCTGACCGTCGCGTTTGATCTCAGTTCCGGTGTATTTTCCGTACAGAACACGATCACCAACCTTTACCGTCATGGGAACGAGCTGGCCTTTTTCCGTCCGGCCCGGGCCGACGGCTTTCACGGTTCCTTCGAGCGGTTTTTCCTGGGCTGTGTCCGGAACGATCAGCGAGCCAATTTTAGCCTGCGCGGCGGGCGCCGGTGCGATAACGACCCGGTCCGATAAGGGTTTAATGTCCATGTAGAAAATTCTCCTGAAAAGGCCCCGGAACCAGCGCGCGGGCCAGGGTTAAAAAAACAGAGTCGCGTGAAACGTATCTGTCAAATCTTTTTCCAAACCCCTTCTCCGGCTATTTCTTTAAAGCATCTGGATGCGAATTTTCCCGGGTTATGTCGCCTCGAGAAAAAACGAACCGATGTTTTTTATGCCGCGGGAAGATTTTTGTCCACGGACAATCGGTTGACCCTTTTTTAGTCCGATCTTAGAAAGGAAACCGTCGAGTTCTCATGGCAAACGGATTATTTAAAATGGAAAAACCAATGATTCAACCTCGAACAATCGCGGCCGCCGGGCTGGCAGTCGTTATCATCGGGTTCTCCCCGGGTTGCGGCGGGGGCGGTAGCTCCGCTCTGAAGGGCGCTACCGACGCGGCGAATTCCGCGGCCGGGCAGAAACTGATCGACGCCGCGAAAAACCAGGGCGGAGCCCTGCTCGCCGGCAATGTTATGGGTGATCCAGGTCTGACACCCGCGGCCATCACTGGCTTTCCCTCGGGAAAGGGCGATCTGCCAATGGGTTATTTTCGCAACTGGTTTTCGACGCATCGCAATTTAATTTACCAGACGGTCCAGAACCTGCCGGCGGGCAGTGTTTTACAGGTCACGGGTCATTCTGATCCCCTGGGCGGTGAAGGCCTGGCGCAGCAATTGTCTGACGCGCGTTCTCGTTTCGTGTACGACCAGCTCCTGCGCACCGGTATTCCGGGAAACAAACTCACTTATAAAGGCCTGGGCGCCCAGAACATGGTGAACAGAGATTTTGTCGGAGCCGCTGAAAATCGCCGTGTGACTTTTCACGTGGTGGTGGGTGGATCGGATCTCGCAGGCCTGGCAAATCGCGCGCTGAGCGGAACGGGTGTGCCGGCTGTCGCGGGCGACGCGAATGTTGAGGCCCTCAACAAACAATTACAAACCCTGACCATCACCGGTTTCGAAACCGGCAAATTCCAGATGAAGCCGAGTTATATGAATGTCTGGCGTCAACGCGCGGACCCGATCATCGGGCAGATGCGTTACAGCATCCCGGCCGGTTATACGCTCGAAGTGCGCGGCCACAGCGATCCGCTGGGCGGATTTCAGAAAGCCGACATGCTCGGGCGCAAGCGCGCCGAGTTCGTGTTTAACGCCCTCCGAAATATGGGCGTTCCCGCCGGACGGATGCGGGTCGTCAGCCGGGCCGCGCAGGAACTCGCCAATCCGAACTGGGTCGGGGCGGGCGAAAATCGGCGTGTAACTCTTCAACTCGTGCCGGGTTACGGTGGAAGCGGTACCGGCAATTACAATCTGCAAAATTACATCCCCGGCGGTCCAGGAACCCAGGGCTCCGGTCAGTATTGACCCGTGTCCGCGACGCGCGCCCGCGAAAAGCCGTTCCTCCGGGAGCGGCTTTTTTTTTGGCCGGGCGCGGTTTCCTGGTTGCGGCGCGTGGTACGGGAGCGATAATCCCGTTATGAAATACCGAAAATTTTTCGCAGCGCTGGGAGCGACCCTGATCCTCTTCGTCGGTCTGGCGCGGTGCGTGGGAACCTTTACGCTCACGCTGAAAGTTCACGGGTTTGTGCGTGGAATCGCCAATCCCTGGATATCCTGGCTGGTGTTCCTGGTTTGCGTGATCATCCCGGTCTACGGTCTGGCCATCCTGGTTGACGCGATCGTCCTCAATTCGATCGAATTCTGGTCAGGCGGGAACCCGGCCGCGTTCCAGAACGGGGAAACGGAATATTCACGCGAAATCGCCGCCGGGGACGAGCGCGCCGTTTTCCATTACCTGAACGGCGGGCGAACGCTGGAAATCGAGCTGTTCAAGAGCGGCGAGCATCGCAAAACCCTGCACATGGACCGCGAGCGTCCGGGGCAGTTGTTCGCGCGACAGACCGACGGATCTCTGGCACGGCTGGAAGTGGATCTGGCCCGCGGACCGGGGTACGAAAACGCCGTAATCTGGGAGGGCCGGGAAGTGGCCGCTGTGCGGCGCCTCTCCGCTGCGGACGAGGACCGGGTCCGTCGATTTGTCCCGGAACACGACGCCGGGCAACGAGCGCTGGCCGCGAAACCGGCGCGGGGCACGAATTCGCCGGAACGAATTAAATTATGAGAGCGTGAAAATTCGCGCTTCCCTACACGGATGTAGGGTCATTCCCGCAGGGAATGCGAGGAATCGCGGGTTTCCCGCGATTCCGACGTCTGGAAATTGCCATGGAGGGCAATTTCCAGACATCTAATAAAAAGCGAATCCGTCGGGTTTCCGGCCCGGCGGATTGCCTGTGGCGCGGGAGTCGGGGCGCGGACCCGCTCAGCCACCGCCCGGTGGTTTCTGGCCGCCGATCACCAGTCGCCCGCCCTGGTAGACCGTGTACGTTCCGAACTTTTCGCCCCCGTCAAACGCGGGCGTCGCGAAGGCCGCGCCCGGAGCGCGTTCTGCAAGGAGAATGTTGTAGCGCGTGGGGTGATACCCGTATTCGAAAGGCAGGGCTTCCGGTTTTTGTTTCTGAAAAAACGAGCGGCGATCGGGTTCGTACCGAATCGCGAACAGCGGAATCGGCAGGTGGTAATCCCCGTACGGCGTGAGCTTCCAGGTTTCGTTGTTCAGAAAATGAAAGGGCATGCCCGAATCATCCGAGAGAATCAGACGCGACTGGCCCAGAATCACCCCGCGCACATCGTCGAAGGATTGCCGGTACATGAGAAAGGAAGCCGCCTTGAGCATCGTCGTGATTTCGTGGCGTTTTTGCAGAAAGGCGGTCAGTTCGGGCGATCCGGCGATACCTTCGTCCGCGATATTCACCTGTAAAAAATTCATCTCGCGCAGCGGCCCACCGCCCGTCGCGCGAAAGATGACGCGCACTCCGGTCGCTTTGAGCGCACCTTCGGCCGGCACCAGTTCTCCCGTGGGACTGATCGCGATTTGATAGGCATCCACGATCTCCTGGTCCAATCGGGCCAGGAAAAGCAGGAGAATCGAAACGACACCGTTGTATGGCTGGCTGCCGATCTCGACGGCCATGGAGTTGGTGCGGAAAAAATTAACGCCCAGCACGAATCGCATGGCGTTGTGAATCGAAAGGATTTGCGTGGCTGCGCCGGCCGGTCCCGCCGCGGGCGGGTTGGGGACCTGACCGAAGCGTTCCAGGCCGATCAGAGTATAACGGCGCGCGTCCGGAAAGAGCGTCACCGGATGCGTGGCGTCCGGTCCCCCGAATGGATAAAACACGTCCTGGCTGGCCTTGCCGTCCAGCTTCGCGCGCCATTTACGCATTGGTTCCAGGTGTTTTTTTTCGTAGCGCGCCCAGGCCCCGTCGAGCTGATTCTTGATGTTTTTGTAGCGCGGATCGGCGGTGAGTTTTTCGAACGCGGGCGGCAGGTTTTCAGGACGCCCCGCGATATAACGGGCTACATCGTTCACCGTGTAACCTTCGAACTTCGCGCGGATGGGCGCCTGCTCCGCGGCCCGGGAGGTCGCGGGCGTGTCCATCCGCGTTTCGGGGGCTGTTTCGCGTTGATTGCAGAAAAAAAGTGATATAGTGAAAATTAACCCGATTGGTTGAAGTATAAAATTCCGTTTCAAAGGTTCCACCTTGCGCGGTCGGTAAACCGGGACCGCAAATATTCTATTTTCGTTATAAAAATCCAGACTGGCCGGCCGATATCATTTCGTCGACGGAGCTTGTGTCTTCAAGACTCGCTCAAAGAATAAGAAGGCCCTGCGCGTCGCGTCGTCCCAGAAGGGATAATCGTGGCCCATGGCCGGGGTTTCGATTTCCACCGTGAGCCGGGGGTGAACCGTCTGGAGCGTCTGATACAGGTGGCGCGTTTCGCCGACCGGCACGACCCGGTCCTTCGTGCCGTGCGCCAGGTAAATCGGAATGGTCCAGGCATCGATTTCGTAAATCGGATTGTCCACGCGCTCCCAGCGTTCTTTAAAATCTTCGTACGGACCGTAGGCCAGGGTCATGAGGCGATCGTTCGGCTGGCGCGTCTGGTCATAATCGCCCGAAAAAGCGGCCGCGGCCTGAAACATGCGCGGACGGGCCAGGCCGATTTGTAATACCCCGCGCCCGCCGGTGGAAAGGCCCATGAGCAGACGTGGAATGCCGGTCGTGCCGGTGGCCGGGTCGACCAGAAAACCTTCTTTTTGTAGAGCGGGGATCAGGTAATCCGTCACGAATACGAGACCGGGAACCGGGGCCCACTTGCCTTCCGTCTCCGGAAAATACCTCGATTCGTACGTCGTGACGCCCATCTCCGGGAGGATCAGGCGAAAGCCGTGGCCGCGCGCGTAGGCGAGGATTTTTGTTTCGCTGAGCCAGCGGGTCCGCGCGTGCTTCCAGCCCGGCAGTACGAGCACTTCCCCTTTCAGGGGGACCGTGGGGGTATACACCGAAACCGGAATGCGACTCTTCTCATTGATCTTAATGGAAAGTTCGCGGCTCCGCCAGAGCGGGGCCGTGGGGGCGGCCGGCGTTTCCGGCCCGCAACCGGGACCACAGACCGCCACGCTAAAAAGAAACGGAAAAAGCAAGGAAATTGAGCGCGACCGGACGTACATGGTAAAATCCGGTACGGCTCCAGAAAACGGGAAATCTTTCAAGCCATTTCTTATGTCGCCCGGAGGGGAGGCCGTACAGCCGGCCTGCGTATGCGTGTGGGGCGCATTATATTTTCGTTTCATGCGTAGCGCTTAATACTACAGCGGTAGATAACAATTTCAGAGAAATACTTACCACGGGGACCACGGGGACCACGGGGGTGAATTCTCCGTTTCGGATTTCAGAACGTTCCGGAACGCTGAAATTCGCTGAATTGAATGGTGCTCCCTGTGACCCCCGTGTCCTGGTGGTTGAAAAATTCGCGTTTGAAGTCATCTACCGTTGTATCCCCCGGATTCGTCCGGCCCGGTTTCCGCCGCGTATTTTTTCAAGATTCGCAGAGCCGGAAACCCGACTCCCAGCAGGCCCAGCGTGAACAGGGCGCGGATGATCCAGGTGGAAACCGGCGGTTCCAGCATCGAATAAGCGAAGTCGGCGTTGTTCCGGTGATCGCCGGCGGCGATCGCCGCGTGCGGGAGTTTCGGGTCATAGGTCCGGGACAGTTCGTACGCGGGAACGTACGCGTACGGATTGCCGTAGAACAGGGCCAGGTCCCGGGTTTCTGCGTTGGCGGGCGGGAGTTCGAATACGAGTTCCTCGCGGGGAGCGAACAACTCCACTTTTTCAAGAACGAGCGACGGGTTGTCCTCGTCCTGGATCGAAATTTTAAACGCGGTGGCGATCGGTTCCGGAAATGCGATGGTCTGGCGCGCGTTTTCGGCCGGTTCGTTGGCCGCCAGGGTTCCCGTCAGCACATACACGTAGTTTTTCGATTCCCGGTCCAGGCGCTGCACCTCGACCGTGCGGCGAAAACGTTTTTCCTGGAAGTACAATTCAACGCGATGAATTCGCCGGCCGCCGGGGTTGGCGTACGCGTACACGGTGGAGTTCGTGTCCTCGTCGAACCGTTTCGCGAATTCTTCCAGCGTAACGGGTACGGCGAATTCATCCACCGCGCGCGCGGCGCGGTAACGCGCGGCCAGAAATTGATAAGCCTGCCTGGTATCGAATTCCAGCCGCAAAAAGCCGGCCCGGCCGACGCGAATTTTCAGGCGTCCCGGTTGTTTGTTTTCGTAACTGTACAGCGTGAACGATCCCGCGCTTTCGGGACATTCGGCCGTGTTGCCGAAGCGCACGTCGACGCTCGTCTCGAAATCGGATCCGTCGGCTGTGGCCACTTCGAACTCGTAGAATTCGGTTTCAGCGGGCGGGGCGGGCAGTTTCAGAACGTACGCGCGACTTTCTTTGCCGACGCGATCAAAAATCACTTCCGGGCGCACGGTGCCGCTCGTGCGGTCATCCAGCGGAATCGCCCGGCGAATGTACGGAATGGGTCGGCCAGCGAAAGCGATGCGCAGATCCGCTTCGCTGCCGAGGCGGACGACCGTTTCATCCAGTTCCAGTCGGCCGTACACCGGAGCCGG
The DNA here is from genome assembly GCA_964631535.1 of uncultured Leptospiraceae bacterium. GTDB lineage: Bacteria > Spirochaetota > Leptospiria > Leptospirales > Leptonemataceae > CAZVZS01. The sequence continues at coordinate 40,255 of CAZVZS010000033.1, read as the reverse complement.
GTCTCGCGCGGGCGGCAGGGTGAGCTCGCGGTAGTAACGAAAGCTGGCCGGGCGAAAACCGCTCGCGTTCTCGGCCATGGCGGACCCGGTCGGCCAGGCCAGCGCGAGGCCCAGCAAAAGAGCGAGCGCGGCTTTCGCGCCGGGTCCGGTGGCGGGCGGTTCATCGCCGCCTGTCCCTGGCAGTAAAAGTTGTCGATACTTCTGATAAAATATACTTACAAGCACAAGCCCGCCTCCCAGGCAGAAACCGGCGATGATCCGCACCAGCCGGCTCAGAGTCCATATATCAAAGAGATAAAATTTCAGCACGACAATGCCCGCCAGCGCCATGCCAGCGTAGCGGATCTGTTTTTTGCGCAAACGAAAACCCGCCGCGAGAAAACCGGCCGCGTACAGAAAAAGCGTCAACGAATAGGCCAGGTTGCGGTAGTGACGCGAATCGATCAAATCGTGGGTTTCGTTGAGCGTTCCGGCGATGACGAGCGCGAAGGCGATGTACAAAAACGCCGACAATTCGCCGCGCGTCCGGTCGCGCCGGAAAAAATACGTCGCGGCCATCAGCGCGGCCGCGATCAAATACATCGAAAAACGCAGATTCAGGAACGGCCAGCCTTTCGCGGCGGGCGGGTCGATCAAGAGCCAGAGCACGCCGAACATCCAGAGCGGCAGCGATACGACGAGCGGGGGGTCGAACCGGCGATACGTTCCGATCAGTGAAAAAACACCCGCGAAGGCGAGCATTAGCGTAACCCATTCGCCGTTCTCGAACGCGTGGTAGGGCGCGGCGATCAACAGGGGCAGTGCCAGCGTCAGGAGCGCGGTGCGCATGAAAAACCGTTCGTCCGCGCCGCGACCGGCCAGAACGCCAAAGGCGAGTCGCTCATGCAAAACGTAAGCAAGGAGTAAAATTGCGCTCGTCGCGACGAGCAGGTGCGGTCGGCCCGCGGGATAAAAAAGATCGACCAGAAACCAGGCGCTGATAAAAAATCCGATCGATTCCAGATACACGAGGGCCACGGAATCGAGCGGAACGGCCCGTCGTAATCCGGGCATGAGCACCACCTCGCGGTACAGACCCAGCGCGAAGGTGGCCAGCACGAAAAAGAAAGGAACCGGAAACGAACTGGCCGCGGCGCTGGCGTAAAACCAGCCGCCGAACACCGCGAGACCCGCCAGCGCGACCAGAAACGGGGCGAAACGCCAGGCGCGTCTGGTGCTGATATAAAAAAAACCGAGGTGCACGACCAGGAGATACAGAAACAAAAAACGATACGAGTTCTCCCCGCGCGAAAGCATGAACGGCGCAAGGTACGCGCCCGTGAGCGAAAACACGTACAACATCTGACTGTCGGCCGTGAGGGCGAGGACCGCCGCGGCCGCGCTGAGAATAAACAGGAGCGCGAAGGTTTCGTTCAGACCCAGCAGATCGTAAAAATAATAAGCCCCGAACACCGCGATGTACAGCAGCGCGAAGCCGGTGCCGATCACCGGGCCTGGCAGCACCCGGTATTTGCGCCGGGCGAGGAAGAGTCCGCCCCCCATCACCAGGTATCCGGAAAACAGACCGGTGAAGATCCGGCCTGACTCGTTGATCCAGTAATTGTCGAAGGCGTATTTAATGAACCAGCCCGCGGTCAAAATCAGGGCGACCATCCCCAGCCGGCCCAGGAGATTGCCGCTGAACAATTCCAGCTCCACCGCGCTGCGCCCTGGTCTGGCAGCCGGTGCCGGGGTGGCGGAGGGTCGTGGGGCCGTTCCGGGCGCGCCCGTTGCGGTGTCTCCCGCGCGCAGGGTGTCCAGGGCGGCGCGCAGTTCGCGGGATTCCTGTTCAAGACGTGTCAGTCTCTGCTCAAGCTGGTTGATTGCGGATTGGGAGTTTTCCATAGGCCCGGCACGGCGTTTTTCCGGGAAAGAAAATGCTTGTTCCCCCGAAAAAATTACCCGTATCTGACAACCGATGGCGATAAATGCAAGTAATTCCTCCGAAAAACCGGACAGTCAAAAACCCGGTGAACAAAAAGATCCGATCCTCCGGGTGTTTACCATTGACCTGGATGTACTCCGCAACCTGCTCCGTCCGGTGCTGTATGGCTTTCTAAATGTACAGATCGCCGGCACCGAACACGTACCGGAGGAAGGCCCGGGCATCATCGTTTCCGGGTACACGGGGCCTCTGGACGCGGTTTTAACCGCCGTCTATTTTCCGCGTCCGGTGACCTTTCTGGCCGATACCGAACTGTTCACTCTGAAACACCGGCTACAGACATTTTACGACGAAGTCGGCACGATCACCGGACTGCCCGCCTTCTGGCGCATGGGCCGACCCTTCGTGGACATGCTGACGTTCATGGTCGGGGACGGATTAAAAACGCAGATGTTGCAGTGGCAGGCTCTGCCGATTCCGCCCGATACGGATGAAACCTTGCAGAAAGAACGCGTCGCGCAGTTGTTGCGCGAAGGAAAAACGGTGGCGATTTTCGCCGAAGGCAAAACGCCCGGCGCCGCGTCCGCCCGGCGCGATTTCGCGGCGCGCATGGCTCTGGAAGCCCGCTGTCCCGTGTATCCGCTCCTCATCGAGGGTACGGCGCACGCGCTGGAAGCCGGCCGGGTGTTCAGCGGGAATCTTTTTTCGCGAAAAATTAATTTTACGATTGGTAAGGCGCTCGTGCCGGCGGCGTTTCCAGCGGCGGGCGGGGATACGCAAAAAATGGTTGAACTCGGCCAACAAATTCGCGCGGCGATCGATGACCTGCGCGAGACGGCCGATGGACCCTGAGGTGGAGCGTGGCGGAGCGTATGTGAGCCGGGTGCCATGCCATTCTTTGCCGGCGCCCGGCCCACAGAGGGCAAGGATCAATTCTGCGTCCGTACTAACCCGGATTAACACGAAATTCTCCATGAATTTTTGTGCCCCAGGAAAACCGCCATTCAAGGCGGTTTTCTTCAATCCTCGGTGGCACCGGACTTTCTGCATGAAACAGTGTGTTGCCCCCACAGGTATACGCTGCCGCGAAGCCAGGGATGGCGAAGCGCCGGCTGTTCGGCCACGGAGGGCCGTACAGCCGGCCTGCGTAAACCTGTGGGGGCATCATATTTTCGTTTCATGCAGTTTCCGGGCTACCGCAGTCGCATCATGTTCGATATCCCGCCGCCGTTGACCACGTTTGTGAAACCGGCTGATTCGAGCATTCGTTTGGCTCCCCCGCTACGACCGCCCGACGCGCAGTAGACCACGATCGGAGAGGCCAGGTCTTTGCCAAATTCGCGCATTCGATTACCCAGACTGTCCAGGGGAATATTGATCGCTCCCGGAAAATGACCCGTGGCGAATTCGCCGGGGGTTCGTACGTCCACAATTTTCGCACCTTCCGCTACCATTGACTGTGCCTCCTTGTTCGAGCTAAATTGTCGCCGCAGCAGCACGAAAGCCAGGATGGCCGCTGCTACGAGAACCAGAATCTGCGATTCATTCATATCGAAACAAATCTCCTCATAAGTTATATCTGTTACAAAAAATTTCGGTTGATGCGGGGCCGCCTCACGCGGGGACGGGACTCGCCAGTTCACGAATGGCCAGGGCGAACGCCGGGTGCGCCGAAAGCGCCAGATCCCCGCCGGTGATGTTCACCGTGTGTTCGAATCCGTTGCCGGCCAGAATGCGCTGCGCGATGTAACTGCGCTGGCCCGACTGGCACAACACGGCGATCGTCCGGTCGCGCGGCAGGCGCTCCAGCTCCGCGCGCAATTGATCCACCGGAATCCGGGCGTCCGCGGGAACCGGGTGATGGAGAATTTCGCCGGGGTTGCGTACGTCGAGGACGAACCAGTCCCGGCGGTCCAGGAATTCTCGCGCGGAAATCGCCGGCGTCATCCCGTCCAGCGCGTTGCAGGCCACGAACGCGGCCGTGTTGATCGGATCGTTCGCCGAAGAGTAGGGCGGGGCGTACGCGAGGTCGAGCTCGGCCAGATCGTATACGGTGAGTCCGCCGGCCAGAGCCGTGGCCGCCACATCCACGCGTTTTTCCGTCCCGACCCCGCCGAAAGCCTGTGCCCCGAGCAGTTTCGCATTGTCGCGGTCATACACAAGTTTTAGCGCAATTCGCTCGGAGCCCGGATAATACCCGGCGTGGTTCGCGCCGTGGACGAAGCTCACGCCAGGGTTGACCCCGGCCTGTTGGAGTGTTTTTTCGGAGAGGCCGGTAGCGGCCAGGGTTCGATCGAAAATTTTCAGAACGGACGTGCCGAGCGCCCCGCGGTAGCGTTTGCGCGGACCGAGCGCGGCGTTTTCGCCGGCGATCCTTCCCTGGCGGTTCGCGGGTCCCGCCAGGGGGATGCGCGCCTTGCGTCCGGAAACGCGGTGCAGGGTTTCGGCCATATCGCCGATGACAAAAATGTCAGGATCGGAACTCTGTAAAAATTCATTTACCTGGACTCCGCCCGTCGCGCCACAGACAAGACCCGCGGCACGGGCCAGTTCGGTTTCGGGCCGCACTCCGGCGGATGCGAGGATGAAGTCGGCCGGCAGGCTCGTGCCGTTCGTCAATTCGACCCGGTCGCTGAAAACCCGCGCGATGGCCGTTGACGAAAATACGCGCACTCCGTTGCGTTCGAGTTCGACCACAGCCATGTGTGCCAGTTCGGGGTCCACCTGCGCCAGAATCTGATCGCCCAGTTCTACAACGCTCACGGCCACGCCGCGGCGGTGCAGGGCCTCCGCCATTTCGATGCCGATAAACCCGCCGCCGACGATCACCGCCGACGCGGCATCGCCCCGGTCCAGAGTTTCGATGATCCGGTCCATATTATCGAGCGATCGTAAAGAAAGCACGGGCATTAGCTCCGAACCCGGCCAGGTCGGAAGGACTGGTTCGGCGCCCTGTGAAAGGATCAGGCGATCATAGGGCATCTCAAGGCTGTGGCTGTCCTGCCGAACCAGAACCGTTTTTCGCTCCCGGTCGATGCGAATCGCTTCGGCGCCCGTCAGCGCGTGAACCCGGTAACGGTCGTGAAACGCCTGCGGGGTGCGCAGGAGCAACTGCTCGCGGCGGGGGATATCGCCCGCGATGTGATAGGGCAGGCCACAGTTGGCGAAGGAGATGGCCGGGCCGCGTTCCAGGACCGTGATTTCGGCCGTTTCATGCACCCGCCGGGCCCGGCCGGCCGCCGTGGCGCCCCCGGCCACCCCGCCAATGATCAGGATTTTTAACGCGTCTCGGGTTGTCATGGGGACAATATACTATACCCCATATGGTATATCAAGTCTTTTTTTGCCGTCCCCGGGTCCGGATAACTTTCAATTGAGTTAGCGAAACTGACGACGGTATCCGACGCGGGGTAACCGGGGTGCGCCCCGTTCACAAATCCGCCGTGGCCAGGATTTCCTCATTTCCAGGGTCGATCCTGAAACCCCCGGAGCGATTTTTTTTCACGAACGGGGGTTTCAGGACCCGCTCTTAATTTCATCGACGTTGAGCACCGGTCTGTGAAGAAGTGGTGGTCGTGACTCAGTCGTATTTTTCTTTCAGAAGTTTAGGATTGGCCCTTCCCGTCGTCCTGCTGCTGGGGGCAGCCGCCTGCCAGGAGCCCCGGCGCGCCAGCGAGGGTGTGCTGGATCTGCGCGGACTGGATTTCAATCGCCAGGGTGTGGTCGGTCTGGACGGGCAGTGGGAGTTTTACTGGAATCAATTCCGGCCGGCCGGTTCCAGGGCAGCCGGACCGGACCGGGTGTTCGCGCCAGTCCCCGGGCGCTGGAACGCGCTTGAACGTGAAGGGCGCAAGCTGAGCGGTCACGGGATCGGCACGTACCGGCTGCGATTATTGTTGGGCCCGCAAACGGCCCCCCTGGCCCTGCGCCTGGAACACTTCGACTCGGCGTACCTCCTGTTCGCGGACGGCCGTGAGATCGCCGCGGACGGCCGGGCGAGCGGGGACCCGGCGTTGTACGCTCCCGGTCGCACGGTACGCCTGGCTGTGTTGCCGGACGCTCCCGCTTCCGCCGGTGAACGCGAAATCGAACTGGTCGTGCATGTTGCCAATTTTTCGCACGTAAATGGCGGCTTCCCGCGCGGCCTCTTGCTGGGGCGGCGCGCGGACATCGAGCGTCTGCATACGATCCGTCTGCTCTTCGATTTTTTTATCATCGGCGCGCTGGTCGTGATGGGTGTGTATCACCTGGTCGTGTTCGTTCTCCGGCGCCGCGATTTTTCCCCGTTGCACTTTGGCGTGTTCTGTCTATTAATCGCCGTGCGCGCCGGGGTGATCGGGGAACGCCCGTTCCAGGAAATGTTTCCCGGTCGCTGGGAATTCTTTTTACGATTGGAGTACCTGAGTTTTTATCTTTCGATTCCCGCCTTCGTGTATTATGTGCACGGCGTGTTTCCCGACCAGGCTGTCCACCGCCTGCTTCCGATCGGCGTGTCCGTGCTCGTGGCCATCGGCGCGTTGATCGTCCTGGTCCTGCCGCCCATGCTGTTCGTGCGCACCAACCAGGCCTACCTGATCCTGACCGTGGCCACGGGCCTGTACGTTTCTTTCGTGGTGGTGCGGGCCCTGTTCGCGGGCGAATCCGGGGCGGGGACGTTTCTGGCCGGCTGGTTTTTCTTTTTCCTCACGGTGCTCAACGACGTGGTTTACAGCGAATTTTTTCTTTCGTCGCGCTTTCTGGTTTCTTCCGGTCTGTTTCTGTTCATATTTTCGCAGGCCTTTTTGCTTTCGCGCCGATTTTCCGCGGCGTTTTCGCGTGTAGAACATCTCACTGTCGATCTGGCGAATTCGGAATTGCGCTACCGCCGACTCGTGGAGGATTCGGACGATATCATTCTCTCTCTTACCGATGCGGGCGAGGTTCTGACCGTGAACCGGGCCGTGAGCAATCATCTCGGCCTGCCGCGGGAACGTCTGGTGGGCCGGGCGCTGGACGAGTTTCTGCACCTCGGCGCGCGGAACGCCACGACCGCGCGGGAGATCTTTCGCGAAAAATTGCGGGAGACCGTGGAACAGCGCCGCGCCTGCGATTTTATCGCCGAGTTTCGCACCGGGGCGGGCGACGCCTGCGAGCTGGCGGTTCGTTTGCAGTACATCGAGCTGGAAGGCGGGACCCACACCGTGTTCGGAAACCTTTCGCGGCGCTCCGCCGATCCCCTCGGGCCCTATCGAACATCCGAGCGCGTTTCGTATCGAATTACCAACAGTTTCACGCTGGCGGAAATCCTGGGCCGCTCTCTGACGGATCGCCTGGCGAACTTCCTGGACGAAGACGCGCAATTCCAGGTGCGCCTGGGCCTGCGCGAAATCCTGGTGAATGCCATCGAACACGGTAACCTCGCCATCGGCTTCGATGAAAAATCGGACGCGACAGTCCACGGCGCCTGGCCCGCCCTGGTGGAAGCCCGCCTTGCCGATCCCCGCTACCGCGACCGCAGCGTGACCGTGGAGTTTGCGCGTGTGGACGATACCGCCGAATTCGTGATTACGGACGAGGGCGATGGTTTTCGCCCGGAGGGTCTACCGCCGGCCGGACCCGGGGACGGCGATGGCGAGTTTCTGCTGCACGGGCGGGGGATTCGCATCGCCAGCGCGTACTTCGATCTGGTGGAATTTTCTCCGAAAGGCAACCAGGTGCGGCTGGTGAAACACAGATCGCGGTAAAAGCAGCCGTGCCTTGAGCGCCGGGTATATGTTTGTACGCAATTCGTCCACCGACATCGTCCTGCTTTTTTCCACCCGGATTCTGCGTCTGTTCTGTTACGGATTTTTATCCGTGATCCTGGTGCTGTACCTGGTCGAAAAGGGTCTGTCCGAATCGCAGGCCGGTTTGCTCTTTGCCTTTACCCTCGCGGGGGATGCGGTCATTTCGCTCTGGCTTACGACCAGCGCCGATCGATCCGGCCGAAAACTCGTGCTGGTCATCGGGTCTTTGCTCATGGTTTTCGGCGGGGTTTGTTTTTTACTGACCGATCACCTGGCGCTGCTGGCCATCGCCGCGCTCATCGGTGTCATCAGTCCCGGCGGAGGCGAGATCGGGCCCTTCTTATCCGTGGAACAGGCCGCGCTCTCACAGTTGACCCCGGGCGACCAGCGTACGTTCACTTTCGCGCGTTATACTCTGGCCGGTTCGCTCGCCACAGCCGTCGGTGCGCTGTGTGGCGGGTGGTTGGTCCAGGCCTTGAAAACGATCGGGTGGGCGCCCTACGATGCGTACCGCCTGCTGGTCGCCCTGTATGCCGCGGGCGGTCTGGCGCTGGCGGTCCTGTTTCTTTATCTTTCTCCGGCGGTTGAAGTCAAGACCATTGAGAAAACCCGGGGTACGATGGGTCTGCATCGTTCGCGCGGAATTGTTCTAAAGCTGAGCGCGCTTTTCGCTCTGGACGCCATGGCCGGCGGGTTCATCATCCAGAGTTTCATGGCGTACTGGTTCGCGAAAAAATTCGCTCTGGACGCGGGAGTGCTGGGCAGTATTTTTTTTAGCGCCAATCTTCTGGCCGGCTTTTCCGCGCTGGTTGCGGCCCGCCTCGCGCGACGTTTCGGTTTAATTCACACAATGGTGTTCACGCACATTCCCTCCAATATACTTCTCCTCCTGGTTCCGATTATGCCCACCCTGGGTCTGGCCACCCTTGCGCTCCTGTTACGATTCGCGATTTCGCAAATGGATGTTCCGGCCCGTCAGTCGTACACCATGGCGGTAGTCGATCCCGACGAAAGATCAGCCGCGGCCGGGCTCACAGGAATCGCGCGTTCGCTTGGCGCCGCCCTGTCGCCAGGTCTGACGGGAGTATTGCTCGGTCTTCCTGGCGGTTTCAACCTGCCCTTCTACCTGGCCGGGGGGCTCAAGCTGGCGTACGATCTGGCATTGTATCGTAGTTTTCGAAAAATTCGTCCGCCCGAGGAAACGCGCGGCCTTAATTCTTAAAAAAAGCGAAGAGCCCGAAGATCAGGCCGACGACGACGCCCATCTGGCCGATCCAGAACAGGAACAACCAGCGAACCAGGTCGGTTTTTACCTGGGCGATTTCGATTTTCAGTTCGGATTTTAATTGTGCGATATCACCTTTCAGTTCGGATCGCAACTGTTCAATTTCGACTTTCAGTTCGGATCGTAGCTGTCCAATTTCGATTTTCAGTTCGGATTTTAATTGCGCGAAATCACCTTTCAGTTCGGATTTAACCTGTTCGATTTCGATTTTCAGTTCGGATTTGGCCAGGGTAACGGTTTTTTCAAACCGTTGCTCAACTAATTCGATTGTATCCTCTTTCTGGCTCTGACCGTACTCATTGAGCATTGCCACCAGGGCATCCGAGGCGTCATCGCCCAGTTTGCTGCGCAGCGGTCCAGGCACTGTGACGACGCGGGTCATGTCGACAGACAAGCTATTTCAAAAACTTGTGTCAAGGGAAAAAGTCAGGGCGATCTTTGAGGCCCAGCGGTCCAATTCCTACTATTTAACCATGAATTGAATGTTCAGGAATCGCCTCCAAAAGTCCGCATATTCCGGTAATTCTGGCCGATATTTTTGAAAGGAAGGGGGTCTTCCCTCGTCCAATGGATAAACGCGGCTAACAACGCAGCGCACAATTAATTGTGCGTCGCATAAAAAAGTGCTGACAAATAGCAGGTCCTTTACAGCATGGCCGGGTAGAGAGGATAGTATGGCGATTCAAATCGACAGACTCACCAATGAAGACTCCGGTCGTAAAGTGCGGATTTTTTTCGCGGACGGAGACCGGGAAGCGCAACTCCACAGCTGGAATCTGGAGGCCAATCTCCTGATCGTCTCGCATGACGCCAACGGCCTGGCGTTTTATTCGCCCGCCCTGGCCGATTTCGCCTGAGGCTCCCTGGCAGGCCTTACCGTGCGAAAATTTGTGCGGCGGTGGCGCGAAAATCGGGGAAGGCCTGACCGCCGTCACACACGTCAGAACCGGCACAGACCTTGATCTGGCCGGGCGAATAAAAGACGCGGACCGTTTCCAGATTCGGCAGGATATGCCAGACAACCGTGACGCCCGCCTGAAAGTATTCGTAGAGCTTTTCGTCCACTTCGTACGTAGTGTTGCCCGGGGAAATGATTTCGATTACGAGCGGGGGTACGAAGGCGATTCCTGGCAGCGCGTTTTCGATTTGCTCCTGACGGACAATGCAGATGTCCGGTTGCCTGATCCGGTTCACCATGGGTAAAGGACAGCGTACTTCCGCGAACATCCGCGCGCCTGAGCGAAAAGACCCCGTGGTTCTGAAAACGTTTTCGATATTCCGGTAGAGTTTCAGTTCCTCTGGTTTTATTGATTCATCCGCGTCCAGTACTCCGTCACGCCATTCGTATTTGAACCCGTCAGTTTCCGGTGGTTCCCAGGCAAGGAATTCCGCGTACGATATCCTGAGCCCGTCGTACAGAGGGCGCTCTGTGTCGACCGGCGTCGCCATGTCGATTGGAATCGGGCGCGTTACGATCATGATGGTTTTAATCTACGCCCCTGTACGAAATTGTCAACCTTGAAAAGGCAGGGGAGCCCCGCGAAGCCCGCCCGGGAACGCCTTATTCGGCGGTGGCGCGGAACGATTCCCAGCTGGTGTTGGTCGTATACTCTATGCGTATGCGGACCTTATCGCCTTTTTTAACTTTTAAATCGTTCTGGAGGGGCACGACCACCGGGGGCATCAGCGAATCGGATTCGCTGAAACGAATGCCCGGGACGACTTCGAGTGGCGAAGTGAGGCGCAGGCTGTTTAAAACCCCGCTCTTCGTTACTTTGACTTCGATTTCCCCACCCTGGTCAAGCGGTTGCTTCTGGCTCATGTCAAGGGCGCGGAACAGCGTCTTTTTGGATAGCGCCACCGGAGCTTTGATCCCCGTGAACTGAAAGAAGTGCGCGCGAACGATCACGTCCTCGAAATGATAACGCGTGCTGGCCAGCTCCAGGGTATTGAAGACCCGGGTCGGCAGGCGGATCGCGTTCGGTTGCGCCAGGGTGGCGTTGATATGGTTCATGACCGGGATCTGCGGTTCAGTGACGAACCAGGTGCTCAGGTTCTCCGCGATCACGACCGCGGGTTTCTGGCCTTCCAGATCACCCGGCACCACGTCGAGCGTACTTTTTGCCAGCAGGCGGACCCGGTCGGCGACCCCGGCCGCGGCGATGTTCTTGCGGGCCACCTCCGCCACCGCGGGGTCGATCTCCACTCCGAAGACCAGGCGGGCGCCGGCCTTTGCCGCGAGAATACACATTATGCCCGTTCCGGCGCCACTTTCGATGACGACCCTGCCTTTCACCGATTTCTGGAGGGCCTTCTTGAACGGCACAACTCGCTTTGTATCGGAGACCATTTCATAATGGTACGAAAGGCTTAGCGCGCCCGCTCCATGGGGGTTATTGTAATCGATTCTTGAGGTCATAAAATTCCACGTCAGGGCAACATCCGCCCGTATTATTCCGATAATTCAAAAAGTTCTTCCCTTTAGGATGAAAAGTTCCTTTCTCTGGCCCGGGGAGTCCTTTTGAATTTCGGTCCGTCCGGTGGGCGAATCCAGCCGGCGGGAGATCAGGAATGGAAATTACAGCGATGGTCCGGCGTTTTTTTGCCACAGAACGGTTCAGTCCCGCGAAGGCGATGGTCATATGCGCTCTGTTCGCCACCGGCCTGTTCAGCGTGCTCGGCTGGAGTATCTACGGCATCTACGAAGAATTCAAAAGCGTGGTGGGGCTGGAATTTCGTGAACAGAAACTGGCCGATCGCATCGTATACCTGGATGAACTCCTGACCATGTCCGCGCGCGTGGCCGTGCTCTCCGGGGACGCGCAGTGGTGGCGGCGCTGGGACGAAAACCTGGTGCCGATTGACGACGCGATCAAAGAAGCCGCCCGCCTGGACCCGGTCACGTACGGCACGGGGGAGGGCGCGCAAAAAACCCAGAAGGCCAACGATAAACTCGCCGCGCTGGAAACTGAGGCGAAGGCCCTGTTCGACGACGGCCGCGTCGGCGCCGCGAAAGACGTACTCTTCGGTCCCGAATATCTGAGTTATAAAAAAGATCACATCGAAGGCATGCACTGGATCACCGGCCGCGTGGAAAAGAACGTAGAGGACGCGATCGATCGCGTCGTGCGTCGCGTTATAGTGGTGGGTATGATCGCCGCGCTCACGTTCGTGCTGCTGCTCCTGGCCCTGGGCGGGGTGCTGGTGCTCGTCTCCATGCAATTCCGCGAACGCCAGAAGGCCCTGGAGCTGGAACGCCAGGCCCGCGAGGCCCAGGAAAAACTGGTGGAACGCCTGCGCGAAATGGACCGCCTCAAGGACGAGTTTCTGGCCAATACCAGCCACGAGTTGCGCACTCCGCTCAACGGGATCATCGGCATCGCCGATTCACTCCTGGAGGGCGCGGCGGGCCAGGTGAGCGCTGTACAGCGCGAGAACCTGAGCATGATCGTCACGAGCGGTCGGCGTCTGGCCAATCTCGTCAACGATATCCTGGACTTTTCCAAACTCAAACACAAACACATCGAACTGCAATCGCGCCCGCTGGAATTAAAATCGATGGTGGAGGTAACGCTCGCCTTATCGAAACACCTGATGGGCAAAAAGAAACTCGTGCTGGAAAATCGCGTCAGCGAGAATCTGCCGTCCGTGCTGGCCGACGAAAATCGTGTGCAACAAATTTTACAAAATATCATCGGCAACGCGATCAAGTTCACCGAATCCGGTTCGGTCACGGTTTCCGCCCGTCCTCTTCCGGATTCACAGGTTCCGGGCGCCGCGCCGCGCGGGTTCCTGGAAGTTTCCGTCACGGATACGGGCCCGGGCATTCCGAAAGATAAACACGAACGTATATTTGAATCGTTCGAGCAGGCGGACGGTTCCACCGCGCGTGAATACGGCGGCACGGGCCTGGGCCTGGCCGTTTCCCGGCAACTGGTCGAGTTGCACGGCGGTAAGATCACGGTTCAATCGAAGCCGGGCGAAGGTTCCACGTTTTCGTTCACCCTGCCCGTGTCCGGCGAAAAAATCGTGTCGATCGAATCGGACGTTACGAAAGTCCGCGACCTGGCCACGGCTGAAGAAATCGAAAGCGCGGACCCGGACGAGGCAGGACTCCTGCTGGCGCGGGCGGAAGACGCCGTTCCGCTCGTGAAATCGAAATTCGGTACGGCCGATACGCAGACCCGGGTGCTCATCGTGGACGACGAGCCCGTCAATCTCCAGGTGCTTTCGAATTTACTTTCGCTGCAGAATTTTTCCATCCAGCGCGCGAACAACGGCCAGGAAGCCCTGGACCTGATCGATCGCGGTGAAAAATTCGACATCATTTTACTGGACGTGATGATGCCGAAGATGTCCGGTTACGACGTCTGCCGGCGCATCCGCGAACGTTTCCAGCCCAACGAGTTGCCGGTGGTCTTGCTCACGGCCAAGAACCAGGTGTCCGATCTGGTGGAGGGCTTCAGCACCGGCGCGAACGACTACCTCACCAAGCCCGTCTCCAAAGGCGAACTCTCCGCCCGCCTGCAGACGCATCTGGTGCTGTCCAAGATCGCCGGGGCGTACAGCCGCTTCGTACCGCGCCAGTTTTTATCCTTGCTGGGCCACGAAAACATCACCCAGGTCACGCTCGGCGATCAGGTGCAGCGCGAAATGACGGTGTTGTTTTCCGACATTCGTTCGTTTACGACGCTTTCCGAGCAGATGACACCCAAGGAAAATTTCGATTTCATCAACGGGTACCTCGGTCGCATGTCCCCGGTCATCGCCCGGCACAACGGGTTCATCGATAAGTTCATCGGGGACGCGATCATGGCTCTGTTTCCGGACGACCCCACGGACGCGGTGCGCACGGGCGTGGAGATGCTGGAAGAACTGACGCGGTACAACGAACACCGCGCCGTGTCCGGATACCCGCCGGTTTCGATCGGCGTGGGCATTCATACGGGCACGCTCATGCTGGGCACGATCGGGGACGCGGAGCGCATGGACGGCACCGTGATCGCGGACGCGGTCAACCTTTCATCGCGCCTGGAAGGGCTCACTAAAAAATTCGGCGCGGCGATCATCATCAGCGATAAGACGAAAAACGTTTTACCGGATGGCGCGTTCCAGACGCGCGAACTGGGTAAGGCCCGGGTCAAAGGCAAAAAACAGATGACGACGATTTTCGAGGTGCTGGACGGCAACCCGCCCGCTTACATCGAAAAACGCCTCGAAACGAAAGCGGAGTTCGAACGCGGCGTGCGGTTTTATTTCGCCGGAAAATTCGCGGAGGCGCTGGAATGTTTCCAGCGCGTGGTCGCGGTCGATCCCTCGGACCGGGCCGCCACGCTCTACGCGCAGAAATCCGAACATTATATGTTGAACGAGGTGATGGGAGGGCAGTCGATTTGATGGCGATTCCGGTAATTACATTTCTCGCGGTCAGCGTGATCATCGGCCTGTACGCGGGCGGGCTGATCGAAGGCAAGGTCAAAAACTATTACGTGGCGGGTAATACCCTGCCGTTCTGGGTCCTGGCGTTTTCGCAGACCGGCCAGGCGATCGAATCGGGCAGTACGTTTTCGAACGCCACCTTCGCGTTCCAGTTCGGATTCTGGGCGGGCGCGATCCTGCCGATCGGGATCGGGCTTTCCCTGCTGCTCATCGGCCTGTTTTTCGCGGAGCCGCTCAACAGGATGAAACTGCTGACGCTGCCGGATTATTACCTGCGCCGCTACAACCGCGTGGTCGAACTGCTCGCTTCGATCATGACGGTGTTCAGCTTCGTGATTCTGCTGGCGGCGAACATCGCCGGCATCGGCATTCTTTTTCACTACATCTTCGGTCTGCCCCAAAAACCTTCGATCGCGGGAATCGCTTTCGTGATCATGATCTATACGATGGCGGGCGGACTCTTCGCGGTCACCTGGAATGACATCTTGCAGATCGGCGTGGCGATCATCGCCTTCGTGGCGGCCTTCGTCTGGCTCACCTTTTTTACGCCGGAAAGCGGCACGCTTCTTTCCACGACCGTTGAAAAATTCAGTTTCACGCCGATGATCGCGCATGAGGAGGGGGCCCTCGCGAACTGGGGCGCCCTGCTCGCGCTCGCCCTCGGCGATATCATCGCGCTCGACTTTATGGAGCGGGTGTTCGCGGCCAACTCCCCGCGCGCGGCGCGCATCGCCTGTTATATTTCCGGTTTCTTGACGATCGCGATCGGCACGGTGGTGGCGCTGATGGGTATGATGGCCGCGGTGTTTTACACGAGTCCGGAAGACGCCGCGGACCCCAATATTTTTCTCCGGTTCGCGAACGAACACCTCCCGCCAGGCATCGCCATGCTGGTGATGATCGCCCTGCTCGGCGCGGCGGTGAGTACGGTGGACGGGGTCATCATGGCTTCCTCCACCGTCATCACGCGTAATATTTTACAGAGTAACTTCCCGAATCTTCTGCCCCAGAATCGCCTGTTGTTTTATTCGCGTCTGATGGCCCTGCCGGTGACAATTTTCGCGGTGGCATTCGCGATCGAGCGGCCCGACCCGGGGGCCCTGCTGATCCTGGCCTTCGATGTCGTGTTCGCCGGCTGTCTGGTACCCCTGGCGCTGGGAATTTACTGGAAACGCGGTACGAGCGCCGGGGCCTTCTGGGCGATCGTCGTGCCGTCCGCTTTACGGATTTTTTTCTATTTTCTGGAACAATCCGGCAGCGAATATTTCCTGAAAGAATGGAAGGGCCTGGATTCGCTTCTGCCGCCGGTTGTATCCTGCTTGCTCTACGTATCCATTTCCCTGCTCGGGAAGCCCCAGGCGCTGCCGGAAGGAGCCCGCGCATGACACAGAGAATTCGTCGGCTATTTTCGCTTTCGGAGAGCGAGACCGCGCGCGGTCTCCAGGTCGCCGGTTTATTTTTGATTCTTACGGCGGGGATCGAGTTCGGGCGGACCGGTCGCGACGGGTACTTTTTGAAAGTGGCCGGGCCGGATAAAATCCCGTACATGTATCTCCTGAACGCCGTCTTCATGCTGGCGATTTCGCTGGTGTATTCCCGGATCGTGGATCGGGTTTCGCGCTACCGAATGTTGATGGGCATCAGCGGCTTCGCGGTGGCGGCCCTGCTCGTGCTGCGGTTTTTGATCCCGTACGATTTCTGGGTCACGCCCTTTCTGCTCTTTCCGCTCGTGGAATCGGTTTTACTGACTCTGCTCATGCACTTCTGGACCGTGGCGAACTCCGTCTTCGATCCGCGCGAAGGCAAACGGATCTTTCCGCTGCTGGGCGCGGCCGGTCTGCTCGGGACGATCATGGGCGGCCTGCTGGCGCGCCTGGTCGTGCCGGTGGTTGGCACGCCGAACTTACTCCTGGGCTGGGTATTGCTTCTGGGCGGGGGTATCGTTTTTACGATGCGACTCGAACGGACCACCCCGGAACATTCGCTGCCCGTGGCTCCGGTCGACGCGCCGGTCGAAACCGGTTCGTTCCGGTTTTTATGGAAGGAGCCGCTGCTGCGCAATCTGGCCCTGATGACCCTGCCGATGTGGATGGTCATTTACATGATCGAGTATAACTACTACTCGACCATGAACGCGATCTATCAGGACCAGGACCAGCTCTCCGGTTTTCTGGCGATCTTCGCCGCGTTCTGTTCCTTCTGCGGGCTCCTGCTGGAAATGTTTCTGGCGGGACGGTTGCTCGCGAAAGTGGGCGTGGGCTCGACGACGCTGACCTATCCGTTTACGCTCACGCTCGGTTCGATCGGCCTCATCGCGTTTTCGGCTTTCCCTTTTTTACAGGAAGATCGTTCGCTCTTCGGCGGACCCCTGCTCGTGGCGTTCGCGCGTTTTTGCGACATCGCGATTTATTTTTCGATCTACGAATCCGCCTCTCAGTTGTTGTTCAACTCCCTGCCCGAGGAACGGCGCGGGCAGGGGCGCGCGCTCGTGCAGGGTATGTTCATGCCGGCCAGCGCGGCCTTCGCGGGCATGGCGCTGCTGTTCATGATTCATCGCGGGGAGCCGGCGCACAATATCGCTTTCGTGGCCCTGAACCTCGCGTTTTTGTTGATCGTCTTCGGCCTCAACATCGGCCCGAACTACATGAAGGCCATGCTGCGCAACCTGAACTCGCGCGACGCCGATTTACAAAGGCAGGCCCTGAGCGAATTCGGGAAAATGGAAAATACGGAGACTCGTTTCGTCCTGCTCCAGTCCGTTTCGCGCGACGCGCCGGAAGCGGCCCTGTATTCCCTGAACATGCTGACGCGCACGGAAGACGACGAACTGGTGGATGACCTGGCCGAAATCGTGCCGCGCGTGGACACGCGGGTTCAGGCCGCCATCCTCGGTTATATGGAACGCCACGCGCAGCCCGCGCATGCCGCGGTGCTGGTGCCGCTGATCGCCGAACCGCGCGTACGCGGGGCGGCCCTGCGCGCGTTCGCGCCGGTGGCCACTGAAAAAGACGAGACGATGATTCGCGCGTACTTCGACGATCCGGACGTGGCGGTGCGCATCGAGGCGGCGGCCGCGGGCTTGCGCATTCGTAAAACGGTTTCCTCCAGGGACCCGGCCTTCCGGATTCTGCGCGAACTGGCACTGTCCCCGGACGAGGGCACCGCCGTGCGCGCGGCCGACGCCATCGGGCGCGCCCCGGCGCGCCGCTGGACGGGCGTTCTGCTGCGTCTGGCCGCCGCTCCCAATCACCACGTTCGCGAAGCCGCGATTCGCGCCATGGCCTTCACGCATGAGGGCCGCATCATTCGCTTTTTGATTCGTTCACTGGACGACCCGGCCCTGCTGCACCTTGCGGGGGAATCCATCATCGGCCAGGGCCGACTCATCGTGCCCCAGCTCATTCGCGAACTGGTGGGCGGGGGCCACACCGATTCGGTCGTGGCCGAGATCATTCGCTGCCTGGGACGCATCGGCGATCCGGGTTCGATTCAGACGCTCAGTGAATACCTCGACAATCGCACGGTGCCCGTGCAGGACGCGGCGATCGAGGCCCTGCTGGCCCTGAAACATTCGCTGCTGGCGTCCGCCCGCGGCAACGAAGACGAGGTCATCGCCGAAGCGTTTCCGGTCCGCGTGCGCGAAATTCTGCTGGAGACCACGCACGGAGTTTCGACCCATATTCGCAAAAACTCGGCTATTTTGCCGGCTTTGCGAAGATACGGGCGTACGACGCTGCTGCTCGTGGACGCCCTGGAGCGCAGCAATACGCGGCGTGAACGGGTGGCCATGGCCTGTCTGGCCCTGCTCCACGATCCGGCGCTGATCGCCACCGCCGTGGCGCAGCTCGCATCGGGCGATCAACGCACGATGGCCGAGGCCATGGAAATGATCGAGGGCCTGGGCCAGGAAGGTCGTCAGGTGGCCGAGGCCCTGGAGCGACGGTATTCCACGAATCCGGACGAAAACGCTCCGCAACTTCCCGACGAAATCATTCGCAAAATCCTGATCCACGAACAGGACCCGTACGTGCGCGCCTTCGCGGCGCACGCGGCGGGGAAACTGGGCCTGGAATCGCTGCGCTCCGACATTGAGCCGTTCGCCGCGCAGGAGGATCAATTCCTGGCGCGGAACGCGCGCCTGGCCCTGACGCTGCTGGGCTCCCAGAACATTCGCCTTGAGGCAAACGAGGTACAGGTAATGTCCACACTGATGGAAAAAATTCTTTTTTTACGGCAGATTCCGCTCTTTGAGGAACTCGAAGGCGGGGAACTGGAGCGCCTGCTCGGTCAGTGCGCCACGAAGACCCTGAAGCTGGACGACACGCTCTACGAGCAGGGCCAGGAGTCGAAGACCGTCTACGCGGTTTTCGCCGGAAATTTGAAAATCACCCGCCAGGCGAATGGCCCGCTCCTGGGCGAAATCCACGAGAAAGAAACGATCGGGGAAGAAGCCGCCATCGAGCCGGGGCCGCGCACGCATACGGTCACGGCCGGCGGGGACGTGGAACTGCTGGAAATTCCGCTCACTGACTTCCGCAAACTCGTGCAGGGACACCCGGGGATGGCCATGTCCATCGGGCGCGCGCTCGTGAAACGAATACATAAACTGGAAGAGATTGCCGGAGGGAAAGCATGAATGTAGCCATAACGATCGGACTGGTGGCCTTTTCGGCCACGACCCTCGGCATCGGTCTGTACGCGTCGCGTCTGGTGCGCCACAAGAGCGAAAACTACATCGTGGCCGGGCGCCATCTTGTCCTGTTTCTCGCTTCCGGGGCGCTCATGGCCCAGGCCATCGACGGCAACGCGACGCTCGGGAATACGACGCTCACGCACCAGTTCGGCTTCTGGTACGGAGCGTCGCTGCCGATCGGCCTGGGATTGTGTCTGCTCGTCGTGGGTTTATTTTTCGCCGCGCCGATGCACCGTCTGCGCCTGTTGACCCTGCCCGATTTTTATTTTCGCGCCTTCGGCAAACCGACCGAGAAGGTCGCGTCCGTGATCATGATCGTCAGTTTTTCGATTCTGCTGGCCGGGAATCTCGCGGCCTGCGGTTTCATCGCGCAGGCGTTCATGGGCCTCAGCTACGGCTGGGGCGTGGGCCTGGCGGCGCTCGTGATCTTCGCGTACACCGTAACCGGCGGGCTGATCAGCTCCGCGTACACCGATATTTTTCTGGTGATCGTGGCCGCTGCTGGCGCGGCCGCGGGGCTCGTGTTCGTCGCCCTGAAATTCGGCACGAGCATCCCGGACGGGATGGGGCCGTTCGACGGGGCGCAGATGTTCGATTTTTCGCAGGGCGCCGCCATCAACTGGGCCACGCTGCTCGTGCTCGGCCTGGGCGACGTGGTGGCCATCGATTTCATGGAACGCGTCTTCGCCGCGCGTTCGCCCGAGACCGCGCGCAAGGCCTGTTTTATCGGGGCGGCGGGCACGATCCTGATCGGCATTCCCTATTCGCTCATGGCGCTGTACGCGTTCGGCAAGATCAACGTGGCCGCGGGCAATCCCGCGCTTTTCGTGCTCATCCAGGAACACCTGCCGCTCTTCGTGGGTATTTTGATTCTCGGTTCGGTGGCGGCCGCGTCCTTCTCCACCGCGAATGGCGCGATCCTCGCCATGTCCACCGTGCTGGCGCACAATATCCTCGGCATCGGTCGGCATCCAGAGAAGGAAGACGAAGACCGCGCGCTGCTGCGGATGTCGCGCCTGATCGCGATCCCGGTGACGCTGTTCGGAATTTTTTTCGCGATTCGCATGCCCGAGCCGGGCATCCTGCTCACGCTCGCGTTCGATCTGGTCTTCGCCGGCGCGCTGGTCCCGCTGGTGATGGGCCTGTTCTGGAAGCGCGATACCGCCGCGGCCCTCGCTTCGCTGATACTCGCCACGGCGCTGCGTCTGGTTTTTTTCGTGCTCACGCCCACCTGCTACGGCGTGCCCAACCAGTTACTCTATTTTGAAAACACGACGATCTTCGCGCAGACCCACGGACCGGAAGGTGTCGCGATTCTGGACGGCTGGATCTCCCTCGTGCCGCCCCTGTTTTCGCTCTTGCTGTACGTGATCATGGCCGGCCCTTCGCAGCGCGGCGAAGGACCCGGATTCTTCATAAAACAGGAAGCCTCACAGGGTGACCGGTGAGGCTGTTGTGCGCAAGGGATCGACGGCCGGCCCCCCGGCCGGAGAGCCCGGTCCGCGTAAGCGGATGCGCCCTGAATTGCGCCCGGTTACCGGGGAAACTCGAGCGTGAACCAGTCGACGGAGGCGTTGGCGCCGTCCGGTCCGCTGCGGGTCATGCGTAAATTCGTCGTGGACGAAAACGCGGCCCCGTACGTTCCGCCGTCGAGATCGCCCGCGGCGCTGCCCGTGATCGAACTTGAAATCACCGGGATCGTGTAATCGGTATCGATGGCGGTCGTAAGTGTAGCGTTCAGGATCAGGTGATTCGCGTCCGCGTCCGACGCGCTGCCGCGCTGAACCGACGCGCCGTTGATGGTGATGGCATACCAGGCGATATCGACCGAATTGGCGGCGTTCTCGCGCGTGAAGGTGAGGGTGGTGGCGTCGGTGACAGTTCCGCGCGTAAAATACTCGTTGTCGATTCCGTTGGATGCCGCGGCCGCGCGCACGCTGAACAGTACGATGGATTTTGATGGATCGAGACTGGAAACGGTCGCCGTTCCGCTCGTGCCGGTGAGTGAAAAATTTCCGGACTGGACGCTGGCTCCGTCCAGCTCGACGACCTGCCATTCAGTCGTGACCGCGTCGCCGCTTTCGTTGCGCGAGAGTTCCAGATTCGTGGTGGACGTCAACCGGGCCATGACCGTCCGGCGTTCATCCGTGGTCGTGGTTACGCCGGCCCGCGATGTGACGATCACGAAACTTTTCGAAAGATCGACCGCTGAGATCGTTATATTGCTCGTGGTGACCCCGGCTCCCATGCTATCGCTGCCGCGCTGAACGCTGGCTCCGCTCTGGAATTCAACGACATACCAGCTGATGTCCTCGTTATTGTTGGTTGGAATATCAAACGTAACCTGGTTCGTGGCCGAGAGCCGGCAACTGGCGATATGCGCGGGGTTGGACGTGTCGGTCCAGCCGTAACACAGCACGAACGCGGCAGCCATGTCGACGGACGTGGTCAGAGTGGCGGTTACGCTGGTGGCGGTCATGGTCCGCGTGCCGCTCTGGACGAGTTTCACCGGACTCGTAATTTCCGCGACGCTGGAGCTGGCGGATGAACCGCCACCCGACGATCCGCCGCCGGTGAGCAATAATCCGAGATAACTCCCCTCGGAATCGAAGTGGGCGCACCCGGACCAGAGCCCAACGATCAGAAGGAAGACGGCGCGGCGCATATAAGTATTATCACCGTGAAATTGAATTCTGTCAAGCGTTCCCCGGCCCCTGTCACCGGCTCCCTGCTTGACCGCCATAACAGGGATTATTAGGAAGTACAAACTTTTATGCCCCGTAAAATGGCCGCAACGTTCTCGCCGCGCCTGTCGGCCGTCCTCACGGGTCTCGTACCCTTGCGGTATGATCACGACGCGGCGGACCTTGCCGGCCAGGACGTGCCCGCGCACATTCGCGCGGCGTCGGCCGTCAGGCGTCGGCGCGGGCGACTCGTGATCGTGCAGGACGACGTGAACGTGCTCGCGCTCGCGGACGACGCGGCGAACAGCGTGCCGCTGCTCTTGCCGGCCGGGCCCGGCGGTCGGCGTACGTTCGGATCGAAGCAGGGCAACAAACCGGCGAAGATGGATCTCGAAGCCTGTGTGGGACTTCCCGACGGTCGTCTGGTCGCGTTCGGTTCCGGTTCGACGCGCGGACGCGAACGACTCGTGATTCTGGACGAACACGGAGCCACGCGTATCGTCGACGCCGCCGATCTGTACGCGCTGCTGCGCGACGAACTCGACTTCGCCGGATCGCAGCTCAATCTGGAAGGAGCGATCGTGGTTGGCGAGAACCTGCGTCTGTTTCAGCGCGGCAACGGAGCGGCGCGGGGCGGACTCGCGCCGGTGAACGCCACCTGCGATCTGCGGCTGGAATCCTTCGTCGCCTGGCTCGACGGGGGCAGTGCGCCGCCCGCGCCGGCACGGGTCACGCAATTCGCGCTCGGCCACGCGGGCTCCGTGCCGTTTACTTTTACCGATGCGGCCGCCACAACTGACGGACGCGTCGCTTTCGTGGCCTGCGCGGAAGCATCCCCCGACGCGACGCGCGACGGCGCGGTCCTCGGCGCGCGCTTCGGTTGGATCGACGGCGACGCGGTTTCGATCGTGGACATTCGCCACGCCGACGGCCGGCCGACCGTATTGAAGATCGAAGGCATCGAACCGCGGCCCGGCGAGCCCGGCGTCTTCGACGTCGTCGTGGATATGGATCGCCCGGACGAACCGGCGCTGCTGGGTTGTCTGCGGGTTTTGGGCTGAGGCGGGGATTGCGCGCGCGGCGGCCTGAATTCCCGTACCGCATCGCTCCGTTCACGTAACTCAGGGGAAACGAGTCCTGGCGGATCGCGACGATCGCCTGGCGCAGGCGAACCGGGCCCTGGTTCAGGTCTCCGTTGCCCCGCGGCACGCGAACGATCGCGTCGATCGGGAGAGTCGTGCCATGGTTTAGCGCGACTTGCCCCTGGCGCGGGTGAAAAGAGTCATCCACCAGGCGATGGTTCGCATGGTGTACGCGAATGGAATCCTGATTTACGCGGCGATGCTCATGGCGGATGGCAATGGAGTCCTGGCGCGGGAGGCGATCGCCCTGATTCACGGGATGTTCGTGGAGAGGCAGGGCAATTTCGTCATGATCTACGAGATCGTCGGCATGGCGAAGGGGACGGGAGCGATGGGGTACGGGATGGTTCGCATGGGGTTCGCTTTTTCGCCGCGAAGCATTCCCCGCGATGGGGCGAGCACGGCGATAAGGCCGTATGGTCAGGCGGTGGCGACTGGCGGCAGGCGGTCAGAACCCTTCGGGAATCGTCTGGCCGGTTCTCAATAAGGTCAGGACCCCGGCAAGGCCGCCGTTGGTTTTGGCATATTCCTGCAGGCGGCGCGTGCCTTTGCCATAGATTTTGTTGCTGCTTGTCATGATCGCGTCGCGCCGGCGTTCGCTGTACCTCGATTTGTCGCGCTCAAGATAGATGTACTCCACCAGGGTGGGTGCTCCCTCGCTTAGAGTCTCGTCCTGCTGCATCGGGCTGCGGTGCAGGTACGCCCAGGCATGCGTCAACTCATGGGCAGCGGTGGCCTTGAACATGTTTTTCGGCATCCCCGGAATGAACCTGATCCACAGGGATGCCACGCTCCCGTCGCCGTATCGAGCCGCTTCACAACGGGCATGTACCGCCGCGTTTTCGGAAGGAGCCAGCTTGATCGGGATCGCTCCCCATGGGAGCTGAATCCCCATGCCGACAAGTTCGCCCCGGACCTGAGCCACCAGCACCTGGGCGGTCTGGAGATCACGTATGGCCTCATGGTCACACTCCTGGCAGACATCGTACCCCTCCACGGTGTGCACTATCTCGTCCCCCAGGAGCCACTTACCACAGAACTTGCACCTGTTGACGAACTGGCAGGCCATCAGATTGGAGAGGCTTACCAAAAGGACCAGAATGAAGACCGAGCGGAGCCTGGACATCCAGCGGCCGATGAAAGCAGGGGGCCTTTCGAAGGCTGGTCGGCCGGGGAGAATTTGAGATCCGGTTTTGATGAAATCTGCCATAAGATCGATTTGCATACCCGGAGAAGGGGAAAGTCAACAGAAAAACGGCCTGTGGATAAGTCGCTCCGCTAAACAGGGCAGGCACGCGATTGGAATTCCTCGTCGCGAGCGGAGCCACCTATGAATTGAAAAGATCAAGCTCGCCCCTTTCCAGTTCATCATCAAGTTCCCATTTGCGGAGACGCGACTCACTCCCGCTCACGACCCCCTGCTGGCTGGCATGGTCCCGACGCTGCGTGCGTTGAGCGACGGCCTGCCGCGTGGATCTCAATTAGTCGTTATCGGACACGCCGATCCCGTCGGCGGATATCTTGAGGCCCGGCGGTTTGGTTATTTACGTGCCCGGAGTGTACGCGATTATCTTGTCCGTTCAGGCATTGCTCCGGGCCGTATTGCGGTGTTCAGCGCAGGGGCGCATGCTCTGCGGGATCGGGTTAAAGTCTCGTCGGAATATAACCACGGAATCACATTTACGGTTGTTCGTTAACCCGGATGATCCGCGGCTTTCCATGAATTTTTGTGCCCAAGGAAAACCGCCTTTCAAGACGGTTTTCGGTTTGATTGGATCAGCGTAGCATCATGCCCTCCGGGATCAGGCGAATTCGCCTTCATCTGGTTCGAGAACCGTAGTGAATGATGCCCACGGGGACATGCCCCATGGGTACACCATGAATGCGTTTCGCGCGATTCCAGTCAGAACTCCCACTTGATGGGATATTTCTGACAGGCGGTCCCAGATTTATCGCATTTTTCTACGTTTGCCTCCGGATCATTGACGGGTTTCTGATAGAAGCGATATACGTTTTGGTCGGTCGACACGAGGGCTGTCGTTGCCGCGCAATTGGTTCCGAAGCTGATCAGGGCGAGCCCAATGAGGATAGTAATTTTTTTCATATAGTTGCCTCCTTGATTACTTTTGCGAATAGGCCGGTTTAAAATCTTTACAATCCATTCCATTGCCCTGTACGGTACAGACCATTTCTTTTTCATCGAAGAGCGTGGTCCGGGACTCCATTGTTACGGTGTTTCCCCCGCTGCCTTGCAGATTGTAGTAAACGGGATCACAGGCGGTCCCGAGAGTGATTACGAAAAGATTCAAAAGTGCGAAATTACGCATGATATATTCCTCCTGAATATTAATTATGTTGAACAGAAACTTTTCCGCAGTTCAGGCCGGTGCCTGTGTCCTGGCAGCGAGCAACCACCGATTGTGGCGGTGTGCCGGGAACACGTTTGATAACCGTGGCGTAAATGTCGTTGTTGACCGCGGTGGCGGACGTAAGCTGATACGAGGTACACCCGACCAGCAACAGGGACACAAACAACCCTGAAAAAATCAATCTCATCATATTTATCCTCCAGAAATACATCCGTAAATGGCTGGAATCGCCTTCGCTCGTCCGGTCCTTTACGAACATCCGGGTGACAGCCGCCAGCGCGAAATGACTGATGCAACGAAAATAAAATTGGAGCCGTAAAATTTATTAAATATTTTACAATAAGTCCCTCGCTTGAATTTATCTGGTAATGAATGAAAACATTCCGGACTCCGGCTTTCCCCAACAGGTCCAGTTTCGCTTCCCGGCGGACCTTTCGTCCTGCCGAAAAGAATTGACGGGGCGTACCAATTCGGCCGTGGTTCACAATCATGCGAATTCGAAGAACCTGGCCTTTGCTATCAGCGCTTCTGAGTGCCTGCATCATGACCGGATCGCTTCTGGCCGATACGATCTTCCTCCGCGACGGGCGGATCCTGGAGAATGTGGTTAGCGTCGCAAACGAAGGTGGTTATCTGATTATTTTTCGAGATGGTTCAACCCTGGGCCTGAAACAGGAACAGGTTCAGCGTATTCAGGTGCAAGCGGTCCTCTGGAAAGCACCGGCCGCGAGCGCGCAGGAGGAAAAACCGGTACAAAACGAACTGGATCAAAGCGCGCATGGGGACAGGTTTCCTTACAGTCTGGTTCCAGGCTGGCAGCAATACCGTGACGGCCGATTCGCACAGAGCGCCCTGTTCGCGGGTTTATTCGTAGGGGGGCTGGGGGCCATGGAGGAGGCCCGATATCTATACCGGCGCAGTAAGGATCGTCGGCTGTCTCCGCCAGTCATCCTGGCAACTCTTTATTTAGAGGGAATAAATCGTGGATGGAGCGGTAGCACTGCACTGATTGTAGCGAATAATGATACAATAAAGCTGGAAAAAGACCTGCAACTGCGCAATCGCAACCTGGAAGCGGCCTATCTGGGTACGTTCACAATTTACGTCCTGAATATACTGGATGCGGTATTTTTTTCAGCCGGGGCGAGTGCAAGGGCGGGCGAGCAGCCCGGTGCGCGGTTTCTCTTCGCCTTCGCTCCGGCCACGGGCGGGGGCCGAACCGAATTCTATCTGGGTCTGCAGGCGGCATTCTAAACGCGCTCGTTTTTCGAAGCTTCGGTGTTTTCCCTTTCATGTAAGGGGCACATCGCCCTTGCGAAAATCCGCTTGGCGCCCGGCGGCCAACTCCTTACCTTAAAGTAAGGAATACATCCTGGAGTAAGATTCATGCTCGCGACCGTCACCGCCAAAGGCCAGATTACCGTACCGAAACCCGTCCGGGACCGGCTCAAGCTCCGGCCCGGGGACCGGGTTGAATTTTTTTTGCGTGACGATGGTACCGTCGAATTCGCTCCCGTGACAAATCCCGTGAAAAGCTTGAAGGGTATTCTTCCGCGTCCAGCCAGGTCGGTAAGTCTGGAGGACATGGACCGGGCCATCCGCCAGAGGAAGCGCGGACGGTGATCGGTCTGGATACCAATGTGCTCGTTCGCTATATCGTGCGGGACGGTCCTCCAGGGCAGATCAAAGCCGCCACGACCCTGATTGAAAAGCGCTGCACGCCCGAAAAACCAGGCTGGATCAACCGGATCGTTTTTTGCGAACTGGTCTGGGTTCTGGAAAGCGCCTACGAATATCCCCGGACCCTGGTCGCCCAGGTCATCGGCAGGCTGCTCACGGTTGCGGAGTTTTCCATTGAGGATTCCGATCTCGTGCGGGACGCCCTGCGGGCGTACGCAGCGGGTTTCGATTTTGCCGACTCTCTGCTTGGCCTTTCCAATACCCGGGCGGGGTGCGAGACGACCTACACGCTCGACCGTCGCGCCGCAAGGCTTCCGTATTTTAAGATATCGCCGTAAGGACGCCTCTTGATTCAGGGACGCGCAGAGTCATGCAGTTCCCCGGCCGCCCGAACGATCCAGAACATCATCTCGAAGCCGGCGGCGATTTCGTCTGTACTCCCGAAATTCGCGATTATGTGCAGATCGTACTGCGGGCAGTAGAACAGCAGCGTCGTCAGCAGGCCGGAATGCCCGAAGAGTTCCGGAACGTTCGGCATGAAGACGGACATTTCGCCGTAGCGGACGGTCATGAGCCCGCGGCCGTAGCGAATGCCGTCGAGAAAAACGTGATCACCGGCCATGGCCGCGTATCCGGGTACACCCGGAATCCTGCCCGCGACGAGGGCTTTCTGGAAACGCAGCAGATCGTCGACCGTCGATACCAGGCCGCCGCCGGCCCAGTCGGCGCTCACGCTGGCGTATTCGGTCACCTCCGTATCGCCGAGCATCATCGGCGCAAGGGGCAGATCGGGCGCGACCGCGGGCGCGCTCCGGCGATGCATCCAGGTGTGCCGCATGCCGAGCGGGCGGAAGATCCGCTCCGTTAGCGCGGCCTCCAGCGAACGACCGGTGACGCGTTCGATGAGCAGGCCGAGTAAAATGTAGCCCGTATCGGAATAAAAAAAACGATCCCCCGGTCGGGCGCCGGCGGGTGTACGCTGCCGCGCGAACGCGAGGATCTCCCGGGGCGTCCAGAAGCGATTCGGCGCGTTGAGAATTTCGCGCAAAATGGAACGTTCGTCGATTTCGTGCGTGTCCTGGTCCGGCGCGGAAGAAAAATAATCGCCCGCTCCCGAAGTATGCGTGAGCAACTGGTCGATCGTGACCCGGTCACTCCAGTCCCGTCCTTCGAAAACAAAAAGTCCGGCTAATTCGTCCCTGGGCAGATGATCGACCACATGGTCGCTCAATTTCAATTTGCCTTCGGCCGCCAGTTGCAGCACCAGGACCGCGGTGAAAACTTTGCCGATGCTGGCCACGTGAAACGGTCGGTCGGCGCTGTCGGATGCGGCTGTCGCGTCCCTGGCCATGCCCGCTTTCACGTCGATCCGCAGGCGTTCCGATACGACGCGCAGTTGCGCGGCGCGGCTGTGATCAGCCGCCTGGAAGGTTTTCTGGAATTCTTTTTCGATCTTCGCGCGTGCCTCCGCCGGCGTGCGCCCCGCGCAAGCCGCGGCGAAAAGGAGCGCGACGACACAGGGTAAAATGGACGTTCCCTGTCTCCCCACGGTTTCCAGGTCCGCTTTCATACCGCGCGTTCCGGCAAAATCCGAAAACCCTCAAGGGCCGCTGTATCGCGCAGGCGCGCGTCAAGGCTGACGAAGTCGCAACCGGCCGGACGATTGTCGAAGAGTGCCAGAGCGGCGGCCAGTTGCAGAGCGTCCGCGGCGCGCAGAGCGTAGGCGCGCAGAAGCCCCTCCGCGCGCAGCCGAACCGAATCCACCGGCAAAACTTCAACAGCGCCGGCGGTGATGCGCCCCAGGTCGGCCAGAATTTCCGCCGTCTGGCCGTCTGAAAACGCGCCTTCGCGCCGCAGCCGGCAGAGGGCCGAAACGCATTCCACGGACGTGCCCCACCAGATGGCCATGCGGTCGCGCGCGAGCGGGCGCAGCGGTGCTGAAAATTTTTCGCGGACGAGGAGCGGGATGAGCGCGGAGGAATCCCAGAATTTCAATACCCGCTCTCCCGTTCAGCCAGCAGGGCCGCGCGCATTCGGCCCGCAGCATCCGCGTGGCGCGGACGGATGGCGGGGGGTTTGCCCGCGGGCAGGCGTACGATTCCCTGGGCCACCAGACGATTGAGCGAGGAATCACGCAGGACGGGTACGATGCGCGCCACGGGCACCCCGTGTTCGGTGATCAGGACTTCCTGGCCCTGTTTCACGCGTTCCAGGTGCTGGCTCAGATGGGCCTTCAGTTCAGCGATGCCTACAGGGGACTTACTCATCTGACCATTATGGTCATTTTATTTTGAGTCGTCTACGATTTTTTTCTAATTCTTCCCCGCCGTCGCCCCCGCGGGCGGGGCCTTTTTCCCGCCGAGCACCATCAGTTTCCCGTTGGAGGAAAACGTCGTAATGCCCTGGTGTTCGGCGCCGTCAAACTCGGGTTCCGCGAAGGCGTTGTCCGCCGCGCGTTCGGCCAGCAGGAGATCCGGCGCGGTGGGATGGTACCCGTACGCGAACGTCAGGGGCTTCGCTTTGTGCGTCAGATAATACTTGCGGCGATCCGGTTCGTAACGGACGCGAAAGAGCGGAATCGGCGCGATGTAATTGCCGTAGTGTGACAGCTTCCATTTGTTATTGTTGAGAAAGTGGAAGGGCATGCCCGACGAATCGGAGAGAATCATGCGGCTGCCGTTCAGGATCACGTTGCGCACGTCGTCGAAGGTGTCCAGATACAATAAAAAGGACGCGGCCTTGAGCATGGTTGTGACGTCGCGTTGTTTTTTCAGATACGTCGCGAACCCGGGCGTCGTGGGGATCCCCGCGTCACTGATGTTGGCCTGGATAAAATTCATCTCGCGCGTCACCCGGTCCGGTGTCTTGAACAGTACGCGCATGCCGCGCGCGGGGGCGCCGTTTTCGGCGGGAACCAGATCGCCTTCGGCGCTCAGGGTGACGGGATACACGTCCTGAATTTCGTAATCCAGACGCGCCAGAAAAAACAGGAGAATTGATACCACGCCGTTGTCCGGCCGGGTACCGACTTCGCCGGTCATGGAAATCGTCATGAAAAAATTACGACCGAGCACACCCCGCACCGCGCGGTGGATGAACTCCACCTGCGTGGCCCCCTGGGCCGGCGTTTTGAACGGTGGCACGGGCAACTGGCCGAATTTTTCCAGGCCGATGAGCGTGTAACGCGTGGCTTCCGGGAAAATCGTCGTGGGATGGGACGCGTCCGGTCCGCCGAAGGGATAAAACACCGTCTGGCTGTACTTCCCGGCCACTTCGGTCCGCCAGGCGCGGATGGCCGTGAGGTGCCTGGCTTCGTAGCGGCTCCAGCCCTGGTCCATTTGCGTGGCCAGATTGCGGTACGCGGGCGTGTCGGTGATCGGCTTGAATGCCGCCGGAAGTTTATCCGGTCTGGCGGCGATATAATTCGCGAGATCCTGGACGCTATAACCTTCAAACCGCGCGCGGACGGTTTCGGGCGCTGTGGCGGAACTCTGGCCCGTCCTTGATTCACAGGCGGCGGGGGAAGCGGCAAGCGCCAGGAAAATTAAAAAAATCAACGTGTTTTGAATAGGTTTCTGTTTCATAGAACTCGGTACGAACGAAAACAAATGGCGACCGTGTACGGCCAGGCAAGCTAAAAAGCCCCGGGGAATAAAAAAAAATTCGTTGAAGCGCTGTGACCGGAACGGGCTGGTCTTACAGATGTCGAACGACCAGGTACTCGATCGCTTTTTGCCGCTGGTGAGCGCCTGGTTTCGGCAGTCCGTCGGCGCGCCCACGGCCGTTCAGTCCCTGGCCTGGCCGTTGATCGCGGACGGTGAGCATGTCCTGGTCACGGCTCCCACCGGCAGCGGTAAAACCTTCACCGCGTTTTTATGGGCCCTGAACCGTCTGGCGCGTGGCGACCTGGAACCGGGTGGCGTGCGCGTGCTTTATATCTCGCCGCTCAAAGCGCTCGGCGCCGACATTCGCCTGAACCTGACCGTACCGCTCGAAGAAATGCGCGCGCGATTCCGCGCGGAGGGCCAGGCGTTTCCAGCGATCGGAGTGGAGACGCGCACGGGCGATACCCCGCAGAACGAACGACGGCGGATCTTGCGTCGTCCGCCGGAAATTTTAATCACCACGCCCGAAAGCCTGAACCTCATGCTGAACTCCCGGCACGCGCGCGCGATTCTAACCGGCGTGCGGACCGTCATCCTTGACGAGATTCACGCGGTCGTCGACAGTAAACGCGGCGTCCATCTGATGAGCGCCGTCGAACGACTGACCCTGCTCTCCGGCGAATTTCAACGCATCGCTCTTTCGGCCACGGTGCATCCGCTCGCGGAGGTCGCGCGCATGATCGGCGGGGCGCGGTTGCGTGACGGACAGTACGAACCCCGGCCCGTGCGTATCGTGGAGGCCCCGCGTACGAAACAGTACCGCATCAACGTTCGCTTTCCGCTCGCGGAAGAACGCCCTGCGATCGAAAGCCTCCCGCCCGTCGAAAACCCCCCGCTCGACGAACGGGACCGCGATACGATCTGGAACCGCATCGCCGCGGCTCTCCGCGACCGCGTTCGCGCGGCGCGCTCCACCCTCGTGTTTACGAATAACCGCGCTTTATCCGAAAAACTCGCCAGGCTTTTGAACGACTTCGACCCCGGCACCGTGTACGCCCACCACGGGTCGCTATCGCGCGAGCTGCGGCGCGTCGTGGAAGTTCGACTCAAAAAGGGCGAACTGGCCGCGGTGGTGGCGACGAGTTCGCTGGAACTGGGCATCGACGTCGGCGCGCTCGACCAGGTGCTCCTGGTGGAAACGCCGCGTTCGATCGCCTCGGCCATCCAGCGCGTGGGCCGCGCGGGGCACGGGGTCGGCCAGACCAGCGCGGGTGAGATCTTCGCGGTGCACGGGCGTGATCTGGTGGAGGCCGCGGTGCTGGGCGGGGCGATTCGCGCGGGGGCGATTGAACCGGTGCGCCCGGTGCGCGGCGCTCTGGACGTGCTGGCCCAGGTGATCCTCTCCATGGTGGCGGT